>JANQFZ010000074.1 GCA_028277605.1 Vallitaleaceae bacterium
TGACCGATAGCTGCTTAAGCTTTGCAATTGTCCATTTCTGTTAGCGATATGTGTTGCACCACCGCCACCAGCTGTGTACCAATCACCATGACCAGTTCCCCCACCATTGTAGCCACCTGGTATTGAAGTTCCTGATGAAGTTGTTTGCCCTCCTTGACCACCAACTACTATATATAAAGTATCTCCTTTATTGAGGGATACGGTTCCTTTAGAATAACCACCCTTTCCTCCATAAGTACCCCCACCCTGAGCACCCCATACTTCTAATGTGTAAGATCCAGTCACAGGAACTGTATAAGTCTGATAACTACCTGTATAATTAAATGTGATGTTCTCTCCAGCACTAGAGGGTATATATTCTGGATTTGGTATTACTTGTTCTGGTACATAATCTGGATTAGGTATTTCACCTTCTATATAAACAGTGTATTTTAAAGGATACCACGGATCAGTTTCTCCACCGTCTAGAGTTAATGTTAGGTCATCCGCTATTAACCAGTCAGAAGATGCTCCTATATTATTTTCAGCTACAATAGAAACTTCTAACTCAGATGTATTAATTGGTGTTTTAAAGTTAAGTGCTTTGATTTCTAATAAGCTGTTATTCTTTTTAGATGTTTTCCAAGTATCTAATACTTTTCCTGAAATATCTAAGGCCCTTACTTCAAAATAACCATCCAATCCGCTTGCCTTTATTTCTCCAGAAAAGCTGTAATTCCTATCTTCTAATCCAACAGTCATCATGACATACTTATCTACTCTGTTGCTACCTGAAGTACTCTTTATTTCAAAAGACCCTGTTCCTGATATTTTTCCAGAACCAGTTACTCTAGAAAAAGTGACTCCATTACTATTTGAAGTATGCTTTCTCCAGTTAATGATATCTCCCATATCAGATACTTGCTCAGCATTACCATTGTATATAAATTCTTGTTTAGGATGTAATGCCTTTAATCTTGTGACCAATTCAGTAGAATCCATCGCCAAATTACCTCCAATTACAGACGTAGAATTTGTTCTTTGATCCATTGTAGAATCTACTGGCATGACCATTGCAAACTGTGAAGATACAGGATTATGTACTACAACATTATTGATATCTGAATGATTAGGTGAATAGCCCACATCAAACTTTAAACCAGTTAATCCAAATTCTGGAATATTAGAATCTGCGTATATTAAGCTAGGAGCTTTATCACTCAATATATGTTTGTAGTAAATCAATGAATCACCCATTATATATTCCCCATTTGGTTTCGTATCAGGTATATCTAAATTACTTTCATATAGCATAAGATTAGTTGGTTTAGATGGTCTACTAACGACATTAGCAGGATCATTGTCCAAAATTGTTTTTGTATGATGGTTATCTCCTGTTCCCTTATATTTCTTAGAAGGATTAGAAAAATTGCCATTATATGAACCCACATTAATTTCATCTTCCATATACTCACATGCTGATTCTGAATTATCGTTCCACATCTCCTGCGGGGTTATCTCTACTTTTCCAAATTGATCCTGAGCCATCTTAGGGCTTGAGTCTTCTTCATAATATAATATGGATTGATCACCGGAACTTGTTTGCAATATTAAATAATCACTTATGACAGTTGCAGTATTCTCTGAATTACGTCTTTCGTTGAATTTGGCATATTCTATCGTATTTTTATCTTTTGGTGAAGAATTAGCTACATGATAGTCTAGCAAATTACCGTATCCAGCATTAGTATAGATGATACCTGTAGCATAGCTTTCTGAATGTCCACCGCCTCCTGGTTTATCATCTGCTGCAGGGTTTTTTCCCTTCCCATCAGATTTGTTACTTCTGGGACCTTCATTCCAAACTACAGTATCCAACATTTGAGGTTCTAGACTGTATCTTAACCTTCCATCAGCTGATGTTTCAGTCAATGCTCTATTATAAAATATATTAGGATCTCCTCGTTTTACAGTTGCAATGACCTCATCCGTTTCTAATAATTGAACTGTACCATCAACACGCGATCTATCTATTTTCCAAACTTGAGCTCTAGTTATCTTAAAGATATCATATGTAATTTCTTGAATCCAAGTATCCTCTATATCTGGCATGTTATTGTCGAAATCAGGTCCACAGATAATATTAGCTGGAACACTCCCTCTAACTGTTATAGTGTAAGAGCCATCACTACCAGGGCTTGCAGTTGCTGATACTGGTAATTTTATTTTTCTTGTACCTGTCGAGCCATCACTTTTGGTATAAGTCTCAGTCCTATAATTCTTTTTCGTTTTTTTGGTTGTTTTTGGTTCTGTCTTACTGGGTGAGATATTAGCTCCCCAGTTATTGAATTTACGAGTAATCCCATCGCTTGCCGCTGTATGACTAATTGTGAATTTATTGATAGTTGATTGCCATTGTTTAGCTTGATCCATCGCATTATTGTAATTTTCAAAATTAGGTTTAGCTGTACATGTTGCTGTTACAGAACCTGAACCACTCTCAGTAACTGAAGTTGCATCATTAGGTATGCTTCCTTTCCAGGTAGCACTGATATCAAGATTGCCTCCTGATACATTGACCGTTAAGTCTGAACTAGATGCTCCTGATGGGCTTGGTACCGTGTAAGATCTAGCTTTATCTCCTTCCATGAATTCAGATGGAACTCCTGTAAATAATGATTGATACGTTCTTGTAGCTTTTAGGTCTTTAAAATATTGAGCTTGAAAATCTACAATAAATTCACTCCCTCCTGATATGAAGTAAATATCTCTTGTCGTTGGAGTTCCCGCCATTGCATCAAACTTTTCATTACCAGGAGATCCTGATTTTATCTCAGACCACCCCTGAAATCCTGAAGTATACTCTATAAATATCTCGGGATCAGGTTCTTTACTATTAAAATAAATTTTTTTATCTTGTTGAGGATCTCCAAGCAATGTGAATGAGTCCAATTGGGATGATAAATCAATTTCAATATTTCCTGTATATATAAACTCTTTTCTAGTACTCCAAGGTATATTAAAATTCTCTAAATCATGTGTAAAACTTATTTCATTTTTTCCAAGCATAAAATTCAATAACCAATTTTTATCTACACTTATCCACGTACCGTTACCTTTTACATCATGACTAGTAGATAATTTCCCGCCTGTATTAGCTGTCTCTGTAGAATCTCCAGACACTGATAAGTTTAATTTTATTTTAGGATACTTAGCTTCAAATTCCCCTATTTTTTTATAACAAAGCAACCAATCATTTTCGTCATATTTATCCATTGTACCAGTCACAGTTATTAGAGGAGTTTCTCCTATAACTTGCCTTCCTTCTATTGGCGTTGTTTCAGGATCGGAAGCTTTAACGACAAATTTACCTGTAGGTATTTCAGGCGGTGACAATGCTCCAGAATCAATTATTATAAATCCTACATGAGAATCTTTAAATATGAGAGATTCCATAATACCTGTTGTATTAGTCACAGGTCTCCATACGACCTCATCAGAGTCCGTTAAGAAATATGCTGGTCCTATGACACCACTTAGTCCCCATGACATACAGTTATTTTTAAACTCAGTACCTCTATAATCTGTTATACGTTTTCTATCTGAAACATCATCTATCGATCTATTGACGAGTGTTTCTATTATTTTGCCTGAGTGTCCAAATACACCAGAATTATTATAATTTTGATTTCCATCTAAAGCCTTTGAAGATGCGTACACTAATCGATTCCTTGGAGTTATGCCAGCTACATACTCCAAATATGCTACGCAAGGTAAGAACAAATATGTGCCTTCAAATGCTGGACTTGATACTCTTACTACAGTATCAATCTTTATTAAAGGAGGCTTGGTGTAAATCTGATCATATTTAATAAATCTTTCAATCTCATCCGCATAAAATTCCTTTTGATCCTTATTGCCCATAGCATATAGTGTTATCATTAAATCAATATATTTTAATTTATTCTCAAATATCTCATCATCAGTAGCTATTCTATAATCTACAGCTTTTATATATTCCCTCAACTTTTTTTCTAAAGGTTTTGACTCATTGTTATAATTTTTAAAGAAATAAGACCAAAGATTTTGAGCTTTTGTAGCATCTGGAGAATCAAATTTTTCAGCCTTTTTATCGTCTAATACATCTTTCCACTTTCCCTCTGATAAATCTGTTAACTTTCCCTCTGATAAATCTGCTAACTTTCCCTCTTTTAGTTTTTCTTTTAGTATTTCTTCTAGTTTATCTTCTAATTTTTTATAATAAAGATTTCCTGGATCAGAGCTTATATTATATGATTTTCTTAGTTTATAATCTAAATCAGCATCTTGAACATAATGAAGTTTTCCATCTCCAGCTGAATACCAACCTAGCGAAGAAAATTCTGTTTCTACCCAAATAGAAGATGGTACAAAAACAAAACTATTATCCATATCAGGGAAGTGGTCAACATACTCATTTTCTATTTGTTCCGTTACATAAATAGGGTAATCTTTATCGTAATTTAATGGCTCCTTAAACGTTTCATGAGATATACAAACCCTAAAACAAGTGGTCATACTTATACCACCTGATAAATTAGGCGTTCCACCTGCGGGTAAGCTTCCACTTTTACCTGTTACTTCTGCATAAACATATTTAGGCATATTAATTTGTGTTAGTAATAATGCTGAAATCAGGATGTGTATGACAAATTTTTTCATTTACATACCCCCTAATTCTCTAACACTAATTGTTTAAAATTATCTATAGTTTCATATCCTAAATTAGAGCCATATCTCTTAAAATACCCACTATGATCATTTCTGATAACTGTTACTACAGAATCCTTATCATTATTATGCTTTACAGTAATGACATCAAAATCAAAGGTTTCTTTTGCTCCTTTTAATAACTTAATATAATATTCTGGATCAGTAGCTGGACTGGGCAACCCAAAAGGTCTACATAGTATTCCTTCAAACATAATAGAATCGTATTGACCTATGAATTCTCTAAGTTTTGAATAGGTTCTTACTGTCATCATCCCTTCCGAATAATCATTATCATACCCAGTTTTTAATAAACTGATAGTATTGCCTTTAATTTTTATTCCATGCATTAATTGATCCATAGTTATTTTTAAATATCCTTTAATTACAATATTGTTAAATAGGTCTTTATCTGCCATTCTTTTCACAACAATAATAGCTTGCTCTCTAGTCAAATTACCTTTTGGATTTATGTACCCTTTTTCTAGTATATTATAATCACTGTCTAATATAGGTGCTTTTGTACCTAGAAGTAATCCTGCATCATAACTTAATTCTAAAGCTAATTGTGCCCATGAGCTTACTTCATTCAAATCTTCTAACTCTTCGTGAGCTCTATCTCTAGAACTTAAGATTTGAGTTTGAGCATAATTCATAAACATTACACAAGCTTGTTCTCTTGTTATTAAATCATTAGGTGCGAAGTTGTTATTACCTACTCCATTGACAATACCTAAGGTATTAGCAACTTTTACATACTTACTATCCGTATCAGAAAATTTAATATCCGTTGAAACATTTTCAAAATAGTTATCTAATGTTAACTCTTTGAATTTCCATTTTAAGGTTATGTAGTCTTCTTTTCTAGAATTTCGTTCATTCACTTGAGCAAATATCGTTGTTACAACTAATTCAGTAAATTCTTCTCTAGTTATAGGATCTTGGTAATTTGACTGAAGATGGACTGGGATATAACCAGCACTGATACTTTCTTCAACATATTCTTTAGCCCATGAACTAGGTACACTTTCTTCTGCAAATACGGGCTGTATTGATAATAACAAAATCATAGTTACTAAAATAGACTTAATAAGTTTTTTCATAGTGTCCTCCTAAATCAAACATGTATTTTTGAATATTCATTGTTATTATAACATAATATTTTATATGTTATAAATTAAATTAATTATTTCTAAAAACTAAAAAATACGTAATAATTCGTTCCATAATTACAGAAGTATGACATTATACCATTAACAATTTGCTACCATCTTTAATACATAATTCTTTTAAGGAAAAGGAACTTTCCATCTCATGTTTTTTATCAATGCAGCATAACGCTAAACTATCATTATTTATCATTATCCTTTCTACAGAACATACTATCTTAATTATTAATTGTTTAGCATCAATGACTTTCATCACAACAGGTAATAAAAATTCATAGCTTTTATTTATAGCTGGAAAAAAAACTTCAACGCTAATTTTATCCATATTACTCTCCTTTTTTATTAAATATCCACTTTAAGGATTTCTTAAAACCACCTATTTGATATTCAAGTTCACTCATAATCTGTTCACTATTGCAGCTACATATTATTATGTCATCATCAACACTGCTTATTTTCCACAAATAGTCGTGTCCTCCATAAAGTGTAAAACTATTGTTATCCATTTGGTCTTCATTTTTTATTTTTACTAGAATAGTAGATAAATACTTCTTTTCTTTTAAAGCAATATACAGATCTAAAGCCATATCTGACGGACACCCATTTTTTACAATCTCTTTAACCACTTCTTCTTTATTACCTTGTTGTATATTAGTTTTTATTTCTTCATAGTCTGCTTTAGTTAGTGAAAAATCTACTTTTTTATCCTTATAATCATTCTCTGTAACAATGCATTCCCTTATATTGTCTAGCATCTTCTGCACGGTTATCAAAGGTGTTAAAATATAAGTATTCTTTATTAGTCTATCTTCCTCTAGTTCAATAGGTATCGCTTCTGTTAAATAAAAAAATTTCAACAATCTTTCTCCACTCATCCACCTACCTTGACACACAATAAACATTTTTGGGTGACAGCAGTAATGTATAAGTTTAAACAAATCATTATCAATAGTTATAGCACCATCTAGTTCTATTTCAATATATTTTTTATTTTCTAGCTGCTGTTTTACCTTATTCCATTTTTCTCTTATTTTTGCTTGACTCAAGCGGTAAGTATCGTCTTCAATGCCATAGATAACCTCAGCACCCGTTAATGCCGCTAAATAGACATACTCATGTAAGGTTAACACATAACCTGCTTCACCTATTTTCCCCATTTTGCCTGCTCCTTTTATCATTTTATTTGCTATAATTTTAGCCTTTTTCTTATAGTATCCTTGTAGGTTCTAGAGATATTAATCTTTCCACCATTCATCATTTCTAATATCCTAAGCGTAAATGAAGCTTCCTTAATTTTACTAATATTAACAATATAACTTCTATGGCATCGCATAAATTGTTCGTTTAACATCTTTTCTATATTTGCTAAACAATCATAGTAAGCGATTCTTTGATTTAATGTATGGATGTATATCTTTTTTTGACAAGCCTCAAAGTAAAGAATATCATCATAATTAATTGCATAAATCATAGTGCCAATATTAACATGAAATACATTTGAAGTTTCACCCATTATATTCAAGTAATCTCTGTAAATATCTCCCATTAATATTTCTAAATCATCCTTGTCAAAAGGTTTTGTAAAAAAACCAGATG
Source organism: Vallitaleaceae bacterium (assembly GCA_028277605.1). Lineage (GTDB taxonomy): Bacteria > Bacillota > Clostridia > Lachnospirales > Vallitaleaceae > JANQFZ01. The sequence continues at coordinate 7,494 of JANQFZ010000074.1, forward strand.
GTCGAATGAGTCCTGTCATAGCTTGATAAACAGAAGCTTTATCCTTAGTACTAAATACGATATAGGCATTTCTATCTTTAGCTCTTATTGTTTTAGCAATCTGAATACCATTCAAACACGCTGTTTTGTAATTAACATCAAGAATATATACCGAAAGTGCCTCATCGGTCTCTACATACTCTAGAATTTTTTTAAACTGGGTAGTTAACAATCCTATTCTCATATTGACTTGTGCTTTTTCAATAAAGGTTTGTATTCTCGTTTTCATACTCTTAAGGTAGGTTAAAGAATTATCATATACCACAATTTTTACCATCAGAGAACACCTCCATTACATTAGGGGTGCTCGGATTGTTCTATAAGAATTTCTGTCAATGAGATAACCGCAACCCGGATTAAGCTGTACACTTCTTTGTTTATAATCCATAGTAACATCAAAAATAGATTGAGTATCCATTCTACCGCCTAACAGCAGTCCTTGTAAGCCTCTAAAAACCTGCTGATACAAGGGAGTACCCGTATGATTAGATAATTGCTCTGGGTGCGCTGTAAATACAAAACATACACCAAGTCCACTGCCGTTTTTTATTAAGTTTTCCATAATATTTAAAGCATTATCGGAAATCAATTCAAAAAAGCTGTTATAATTATCAATTAATACTACGATTTTTTGATATTTACTCATATAATCTAGTTCGCTAATGTCCTCTTCGTTTCTACTACGAAAAACTTTCAAATCCTTATGCCTTAGTTTCATTTCATTAACTAACTCTTCCATAAAACTATCAAAACCCTCTGTGGTATTAATGTAGCCATTAGCATGATATTTAGAAGAAGCATTTTGAAGAGCGGTCTCATTATGTTCAATAATATATGCCTTCCAGTTTAAGTGAACCATCATTCCTAATAGTACTTTTAAAACATTTGTTTTACCTGTCATATCATTACCAAGAATTGTATATACATTAATATTATTAAAATCTAAAGCTATGATTTCTGCTTCTTCTACATCATAACCAATAGGTATAAGCTCTTTTTCTAGATAAGCTTGCCCATCCTCATGTTCCAATAAGCTATTTAAGGTTAAAGTCTCTGGTACATATGGAATGGGTTTAGCTCTAAGCCCTTGCCATTCTTTCTTCATATCTGAAAACACTTTTCTAAGACATTGAACTCTATCCGCCTCATTCTCAGAATCATTTGCTAGAGCAGTTTGAAATTCTAAAGCTGTCCCAATTTTAAACAATCCTCTGCCTTTAACCTGCTCTGGTTCCAAACCATTGGTTTGTCCGACTATAGAAGCATAATCATACTTATCATTCAACTGCAAGGCACACATAAGCTTTATATTTTGAGCTATTCTAAATTTTATGGCACTAGCATTACTTGCTGTTAATACCATATATAGACCATAATTACCACCCTCTCGAGATAAGGTTGTTATAGCCGTTTCATAATCGGGATATAATTCATTAAATGCTTCAAAGTTATCTAATATCATAAACATAGCCGCCATTTTCTGCTTTGACGCTTCCATATAGGCATTTAATGTTCCTACTCCATATTCAGAAAACTGTTTTTTTCTATGTGCAAGTTCTTTTAAAAGCATCTTGAAGAGTTTATTAACTTTATCTTCATCTTCTGAAAATATAGTCCCTCCTACATGAGGCAAATCTTGATAATACCCCATAGTTCGACCACCAAAATCAAGTATATAGATATTTACTAACTCAGGTGAATAAGAAATAACGAGTGAGTAAATTAAAGTTTGAAGTAGAGTTGTTTTTCCTGTTCCAGGTGAACCAAAAATAGCAATATGTCCTTCTTCTCCTATATTCCATTCTAAGGGTAATTGTTGTTGGTTTTTTGGATCATCAACTAACCCTACACAGGGACATAACCAATGGTTCACCTCTTGCCATCCATTACCTGTCCAACCGGTTTCTCTTGCATCAATATCATGTATATATATTCTTTCCTTTAATGGATCAAGCCATAGCTTTAATGGTACTATATCATCTCTTTTTGCTGTATCAGAAATAAAGTCTACGATTGCTGATAATTGGGTTGTTGTGCTTTTGACAGGCTTTGATTTGCAGGAATAGGTATGAACTCTTCTGCCGCATTTATCAATTAATGATACTTGATTATCTTCTTCATTTTCAATTTTATCTGTAGGAATATAGGCACCACCACTCCATCCTGACTGAACTAATTCATAAATTTCATTATTTCCAACTTGAACATAACATCTTCCAGGTTCTTTTATATTAGCTGCTTCAGGTCTTTTTAACATTTCATTACTATCTGATTTATCTAAAACTTTCAAACATATTCTAAAACGTGTATTACTCCAAATTTGATCATCGACTACACCTGAAGGCTTTTGTGTTGCTAGAATTAAGTGTACCCCTAGGCTTCTTCCTATTCTAGCTGCACTAACTAATTCCTGCATAAACTCTGGCTGACCTGCTTTTAATTCTGCAAACTCATCCGATATCATCACAAGATGAGGTAGGGGATCACATGCTTTACCCTCTTTATATAGCTGCTGATATTTATCAATATGATTAACACCATACTCCGCAAAGATTCTCTGCCTTTTTTTCAGCTCACTTTTAAGAGAAACGAGTGAACGCCGAATCTGATTACCTCCAAGATTTGTTATAGTTCCTGAAATATGAGGCAATCCTATGAAGCAGTTTGCCATCCCCCCCCCTTTATAATCTATTAAGATAAAGGATACATCATGAGGATGATAATTCAGTGCCATAGATAGGATATATGATTGTATAAATTCACTTTTCCCTGATCCCGTCATACCAGCAATAAGACCATGTGGTCCATGATACTTCTCATGAATATTAAGTAAAAATGGTGTTCCTCCAGCCTTAATGCCTAAGGGGGCTTCAAGCGTTCTATACGAAAGGTTATTCTGCCACCTCATTTTTATATTAAGCTTCTCTATACATCCAACCTGATACATTTCCAAAAAAGTTAACATAGAAGGGAGTGAAGCCGAAGATACTATTTCTTTTATTTTGATTCCGGCAAGAGCTCTTGAATAATTTTCTAGTGGTTTACCAATAACTGAGTCAGGTTTAAACTCTAGTAAACCTGCTTCAGGATTATTCTTATGATATAAGTTGGTTTCTGAATCACTACATTGTATAAAAGCATTACATTCTTTTGGCAGTAAGTTTAATCTATCATAGACGAAGATAGTAGAAACACCCAGTTTGGTGTTGACATTAGTTAAATGGCGCATAACCAGCTCATCCTCAACTAAAACTGGATCGGCTATATATACAATAAAATGTGGTAAGTGCATAATCTCTTTATCGTATAGATCTTCTTGATTTTCATTTCTTTCATCTAACAGTTCTTTTAAACATAATAGAACATCACGTGCTTCATCTCTTGATGAAGCTATAAAACGCATAGATTTTTTTGATGCCCAGATATGTGGCAGCTGCTTTATCCATTCCCACTGTTTGGATTCTGCCTCACTAAATAAGCAAACAATTTTCACCTCATCATAACTGTGTAAAGCAGTAATTTGTAAAATAGTTGCCATGGCTGTATCTACAATAATCTGTCTGTCACCAATCATTCCCAACATTGTATTTTCTAATAATGAAAATGCAATGGGCATATTCACTATACCGTCAAAATTAGCATTGATATCTTTTAATTCCTTTAATAGCCGATCATCAATCATTGAAAATCTATCTTTAGGTTTTTTAATTGTAACAGCAGGTGGTAATGTTCCAGTTCCAAGACGTATATCTAAAAAATCTTTATTAGAGGGCATTCGCTCCCATAGTCTTCTATCTCTATTCATAGCTCTATTAATTAAGATATCAGGTTCAGGATAAGTACTTAAAAGAGTTTTCTTATTATAGGCTATCTTTTCTTCTAAATCAGAATACTCTTTTTGCATGTACATTCTATATCGTTTAATACGTTTTTTTTCTTTTTTACGTTTCGTTAGTTTTCTATGTACTCTAGATAGAATAGGCCATAAAATTGTACCAGCAAGCATTGCACCAGTCATAGCTATACCAGGTATAAGCATTGCAGGATTATTTCTGCTTGTATACATTGTAAACATTAGACTCATCATCATAGCTATTCCCATAGTGAATGCTGGTCCAATTGTTAATAATAAAGGCTGCTCTTTTTGTTCAACTGGTGGTGGAGGTGAGTCAATATCTCTCTCTCCAACAGCTAGTTTTTTAATAATTCTTGGAGAACGTTGAAAAAAAGATTCCTCAATTTTCTTAGAGTTCCTGGATGATAGCTTATCAGATTCAATCAAAGGTGTGTAGTTTGGTAAGTTACATTTTTTGAAATGAACAGACGGATTAACTGCTAAAATTTCACCTAGATAAAATAGTTTAAGCCCCATAATATGTATAGTATCGCCATAAGAAAGTAATGCAGATTGAGTTTTTTTACCGTTAATATACACATTTCTTTTTTTCTTTGCACTTATGGATGCTTTACCATTTTGAATAGATATTACTGCATAACCAGGCTTCATATCATATGCATCATAAACAATTGCATCGTTTTCAGAACTGCCTATGAGGATTTGATTGATTCCGTCAATATGATATTTTTTTAGAATTAGTTCATGATAGATTTCCTGTTCAACATATAAAACAGCTTTTTCCTTTTGTTCGGGGATGGGCAAAATTATTTTGTCACCAATTCTTAGCTTTATTTTAGATTCTACCAATGATTCAATAGGCATAATATACCATTCACCATTAATAGATTGAATGGGAAGTGTCATAGATAAATCAATATAAATATGGACATTGTGTTTATTATTTATTAATTCATATTCTGTAACCAAACCATTGTAGTAAACGTACAACACTATTTTTTTCATGAAGTTACCGCCTCCAAAGTATAGAATTTAGATCTATTCTTCATGGCACAAATAATATAACAAAAAAGCTCATTGCAATGCTCTTATTAAAATACGCTTAATAGTTTTAATTACATACCGTTATATTATTTTATTGTCACTTAATTCCTATACTTCAACCGTGTCTCTTCGTTATTAAACAGTGTCTCTTTTAATTAAATAAATCTTTTATTTGCGTTATGATTGGATTAGATAACACAAAAAAAGCTATAACAATTAAGGCTATTACTATGAGTAAAACAACAATGATAAACTTTAGAAAATCTTCTTTTTCGGATTTTTTTCGCTCTGCCTTCTTTACTAAAACAGGATGATGATAACCTTTTTTATCTTTATTTTTAATTAATGTACTTACTAATCCTCTCTGTTCTTCATGAGTTTGAGGTAAAACATCTTGTAGCATATTATCAAATATCTCACTGGATGAATCGTTATATTCAAAAGGTTGTGGATTGTAAGCAGCTTGATAGCACTTTAAAGTTTCCATATTTGCTTTAATAAATTCAAACATAGAAATGTCACAAAAGCTAAACAAATATTTATTAGCAAATGACTTATCCTCTGATTTCAACAGATTATCTAATTCTTCTAATTCCCAGTCCTTCCCTCCGCTTACTATAATTCTTTCCTGAGCCCTTTTAAACTCGTTAACATCACTGGATAAATAATGACCCATATCCAATATAACGTAAGCATAATCTCCTAATAGTATATCAGAAACAGCTAAACTAGGATTATAAGGGTAAAAATCAATGCCCCTGAGTGAAAATAGATGGTTTTTTTGTTCAGCCTTCTTATAAGATCTGCGAATAGCATTGAAAGTATTACTATGTTGAAGCTCTACAATTGCAACACCATGTCTGTTATTCACAAGATGAATTGCAATGGATATTGCAGTATGTGTTGTTCCTACTCTACTCATAGCACCAGCTACAGCGATAACAACAGTCCCCACAATTTTATTCTTCTCAATGGTTATTATGTCCTTCTTTTTTTTACCAAAACGCCCTTCTCCTGTTTGAACAAAATCCTGTTCTTGTTTCCTTCTGTTTTGTACTCCTTTATCCCATTTTATAGCTTTAGCATAAGTAGATGGGGCTTCATAAAGGTTAATTAAATCAGACATTATAGAGCTGCTACTGTCCTCTTTTTGCCCAATAATATTATATATTCCCATGGTAATTAAGTCATTCATAATAGCATAACCAGAAAAACTATAAGGCGCTATTATAATTACTCTTAGATTATCGTTGCTCTTTTTTAAATGACGTATGAAACGTGGTACTTTTTTATAATCTTCTACACAAGAAATGTCTAATATTAGTAAATCAAATTTAATGTTATATAGATTCTCTTGCTCTTCGAGTATGTCAATATCTCTGTCAACTTTTTTATAAGCTATCATCTGCTCTAATGCTACCATGGCATCTTCAACATCTTGAAGATACTTAGGACCTGAAATAACTACAACCATATTTATCACCTCCTTTAAAAACACAAAATTTTTTTGTCTAATAACCATATATTTTCTTGTTGTTTCAATTTTTCACCCATTTAATGTCGTCATTTTATCATAATTTCCTTCTACTGTAAACTATTTTTTTAATTTTCATACTCGATTTTATTAGATTTTATTTATGCATTCAAGAACAGTATTCTTTAAAATTCATCAAAAACGCACACTAATTTTTGTTTAATTTCACCATTTTCTATAACTATATAATATTATACAAATATCGACATATTATTAATTCGATCCATGTTATTCATTAAATATGTAAAAAAAATTAATATAAAAGGAGTGTTTTTCATGAATAAGGAAAACAAACAAGAAACAGATAATATTTCAAAAGACCTACTTAACTTTATTAACCTAGAAAACAAGAGAGAATTTAATCAAAAAAGAACGTATTATAGACATAATATTTCGCTTAATTATTTAGAGGATGAATTTTATTACAAACCCAAACTAAAATCAGAAGAAGTTTTTATTAACTCATCATTAGATTTTGAGCAAAAAATTGATAATGCAAACTTATTTGAATCATTAAAAAAACTTAAACCTTGTGATATTGAAATTATAAGACTTCGTTATGATCAACAACTCAGTTTTAAAGAAATTGCTGAAAAACTGAATATGAAGGAAAATACGGTTGGTAAAAGGCATGAAAGATCCCTTCAAAAATTAAGAAATTACATGATTAAAAAAGAAAATAAGAATAAAAAATAATTATTTTTAAAAAAATGTCCGATTTTGTCCTTTCCCAAGGCTATATTATAGAGGTGAATTTTTGCCTATTTTTAAAAATATTTTTTATTGAACGTTGAAAACTGCATATATTAGGTCATTTAGGCACATTACTCTCTTGGTTTTAGCAAATAAAGCAATACGCCATGACAAAATAATAAATTTTGAGCGACTAAATTTTGCTTTAAATTATCTTTGGTTCGGATAATGCCATGACACCAAAGGAGGGATAATGATACTTCCATCCAGTCCTAACACATCGTATGGAGGATGGCTTGCTCAAGTGAGGGAGAGGTGAGAGTCCTATGATGTCTATTAACCAAAGACAGCCTAAATATCTAAACAACCACAATTATTCAATTAATCCAATACATATAATCAAAAAGATTATAGGGGGTGAGTCATGCAATACCTAAAAAATATGAAGCATACAATGTCTTGTATTCATCAACATGGAATAAGAGTTGGAGTACTTTCTTATCATTTATCGAAGCACCTTAATTTACCTGAAATTTACTGGTTTCTTCACTTTATTGCGGGGCGATGGCATGATTTTGGCAAGCTACTAATTCCAACAAGTATTTTAAATCAACCTACTCCATTGACGTCAGAGCAATGGGAAATTATGAAAAAGCATCCTATCTACTCTTATAGATTAGTTAGCTTATGTGGATTTGATGCCTACATAAAAAAAGCAATTTTATATCATCATGAAAATGAATGTGGAACGGGCTATCCTTTTGGACTAGCTAGTGAAAATATCCCACTATCATCTAAAATTATTAGAATATGTGATATCTATGATGCTCTGACACAAAAAAGAGTGTATAAGCACAAATTAAATACAGAGGAGGCTTTTTCCTTAATGGATAAAGATAAAAGTCTCCCCTCTTATCTTTACGGTGTTTTTAAGTATATGATTTTATCCGATTACAGATGCTTAACTAAAAAAGAACTGCTTAGGAGAGGATAGGGATGAAAGTGGAGCAACTTCTTTTATTATTCATTTTGATTATCCTATTATCTGGTTGCATAAGCTCTGTTGAATCTAGCCAATCCCCTATCACAATCATGAAGGAAGTAAAAAACGAAATTGTCCACTATAGACTATACACAGATGGAGAAACCATTTTCTTAGAGGATATTAAGAAGCACTCCATCCAACCATTAAGAAAGTGCAATGAATCTATTAAACCTATCCTAGCATTACCAACTATAGAAAAAGAACACGCTCTACAGTTTTCAATAAATATAGCCAAGTATGAAGAAGTATATCCTTTTACATATTCTCTACCATTAAAACTGTCAGCCCAATATCTATATAGCTTAATAGAGAAAGATTGGTTTATAGCAGCAGAATATGCTAATCATCTATATCGTGATACCTATTTGCAAAAAGAAGAAGCTTTTAAAAGAGTTATCATATTTAAAGATAAGATTAAGATTTTTGAAAACATATCTAATTCAGTACCTGATCCATGGTCTTTTATCGTAGATGAATAGCTTAAGTATATCAAATATGGACTAATGGATGAATAAAGGAGCGTTAAAGCATGAGAAATTGGATTAAATATCTCATAGTGACTGTTATTGTTGCTTTTATAACCAATGGTGGTCAATTTTATCTTTGGAATGGACACATAGATACAATAAAAGTCAACTATGAAAATGAAATAAAAGTTCTGTCTTCTACCATAGAAAATATGGGTCCACTTGTGGACGTATACTCAATTAGAACAGAATCAGCTCCTGGTAAAAAAGTTCATCAAGAGGAGCTTAAAATTGTTCAATCCCCCGCATCCTTGATTAACGACAGTTATATTCAAGAACCTTCAGAAATCAAAGATAAATACTACAAGATTAGTATTAAGCCAGGAACACCACTTACTGCTGATTTATTGATGACTGAGCCATTAGACGATTCAATCAGAGAGGTAGATCTCGTAGCAGATACATGGACTATTGGCTTAGAAGATGGTGATTACGTAGATTACGAAATTACCTATCCCTTTGGAGAAAAATACATTGTACTATCACATATACGTGTTGAAGCAGTTAATGATAAAACTATTAAAGCTCACCTTAACAGCGTAGAACGTCATCTTTACAACGGTGCTTTAGTAGATTATTTTATACAGAGAAAAAATGGTGCTACTGTTAACTTGGTTAAATATCCACAGCCAGGTATTCAACAACCAGCTGAGGTATCGTATTCCATCCCTGATAATATAGCAGCAGTTATTACTGAAGATCCCAATGTTATCAACAAAATAAACACAGCCCTTAATGCCAAAAAAAGAGAGATTATTGAAAGCGGACTAGATATTTCAGAATTTGATTCTACTGCCTCTGCTATTGCTAGTGGAAGAAAAGAGGTGTCTAGTGATATTAATGGTGCATCATCTAAGTATTTACGAGCTATTGAGGATGAGCTCAAGAAAACAGAGGAAGAAGTAAACGAAACGCCATTACAAATTGAGGAAGGAGTTGTTGAATAGTGAGAATAGGTGTTTTAGGTTTTACTGATAAAAGACCTATCCTCTATCCACTTATGAAGCTGCTGCAAGCAACTGGGGATGTTATTGTTATCACTGATAATAGACATTTAAAGAGACTCATCCCAGATTATGCTTCCATTGGTCATATAGCAAATATTATGATGGTAATATCAGATGCAAGCCCTGATGAAGTATGGGATGAGATGGATTTAGAAGATGGGAATTATGATCATGTCATTTATGACTTAAGAGATAACTTAGATGAGGCTATTGAGTTTTATATCCATGTTAAAGGTTCTGACTTTGAAGATGGCGAAGAAGACTTTCTTGAATGTATTGATGACTATAAACGCATTAAACTTATGTATGATGGTAAACAGGATAAAAACAAAGAAACATATAACATACCTATCAGCTTAAAGCTTATTTCAACACTAGAAATATTAGAAAACAAAAAGCTATTACTACCTATGCCTAGCAAAAAAATTAACCAATCAATTGCTAAAATGATGGCACCCCATTTAAATATTAAGTTTAAAGATGCAGTGAAATTGCTCACAAAGGGGTGGAACAAATGAAAGTAGCCATTTATTCGCCAGTACGCCGACAGGGTTGTACATCTGTCAGTGTTTTGATAGGTGCTGCATTAGCATATGTTAACAACATGAAGATATGTTTAACCTATACAGGTAATGAATCCATCTCTTTAAATATTGCACTCGGATTAAGAGAGATACAAGATAGGACACGGTCTTTAACACAGGTTATCCGTATGCTTGAAGCAAATAGCATATTAAAAGAGGATATTAACGATTACCTTACCCCTCTAAGCGATCGCTTAGATATTATGCAAACCTCTGGAGATTATATCAGTTCTGAAGAAAGTGATAAGCTGTTAACCTTCGTATTGAATAATCTGCTACATGAATTAATCATAACAGATATTAATTCTGAACCTTATGAAGTACGCACAAAGGAAATATTATCTAACGCAGATATAATTATCGTATTAGTTTCACAAGGTATGGATGTTATAAGTAAATATAAACTATGGAAAAAAAGTGACTTATTTCCTGATCCATCCAAAATCATCCATGTTGTCAATAACTATAATCCTAATATCAGCTCACTAAAGGATTTTGCTAAAGTAATTGGAATCAAACATACTAAAATTGCTAAAATAACGAGTAATCCATTTATAGCAAAAATGTCAAATATGGGACAACTGCATAAACTTATCCCATATATTATAAAAAAAGATATACGGGTGATTAATCTACATGCAGATATACGCGACCTCTGCTACCTAGCTATGAGTAACTTAGGTGTCAAACTAGATTGGAGGCATTAAGCTATGACAAATATACTTTTAACCTCCTTCGTTCTAATCATTGGCTTTATTGGAATTATACTTTGGTATTTAAAGGCTAAGCATGAGAAACCTAATCTGGAACAAGAAGATACTTTGTCCTTTGAAAAGCTGGTAGATAAAGTAAAGTATACATTAGCTGACCTCATAAAAGAAGAAACCTATAATGGATTTAGTGATGAGGATTTTAGGGCATTTTATAAAAGAAAGGTACGTATACAAGATGCTATGAATAACTGTGTTTATGGCATTGACTCCGCTAAGGTTATTGTTCAAGACTTAATTCGTTCTATTATTATCGATCAGTTGCCAACTATTCAAGACATCCATGATGTTTTTGATTTTTATTCCAGAACCCTTTCACCAAGAATAAAATTTGAAATACTTATGTATTTTTATAAGAAAAAACATGGCAAAGGTGCGCTTGCAGAATTAATTGATGAATATCGGTTAGATAGAGAAAGGTATTTAATTGAGGATAAAACAGCACCCTCATATGCTATTACTCACGAGGATATTAATATGATATATGCAACAAAACATTATCGGCTCACCTACTCAGTAATGATCGACCTTCTTACAATTCTAGTGTATCAAAAATATAAAGGATTTGGGATTTTAGATACACTGAGAGAGATGGATATTAATGGGTTTAACTGTGGCACCTCAGGCTCAATCCTTTCAAGTCTACGAAAAGACAGCACTATTATAAAAGCACCACGGTCGGTCTGGCTGTATTTTAGAGGGAAGTATATTCATATGCGCTTTCTAAACTTTTATACCGAACAGGAACTAAGAAGAATTATCCAGCTCATCTGTAGATATAATAATCCAGGTCCACTAACTGAAAAAAGAGGGTACCTTGTTAATACCATGTATGATAAATCAAGAGTTCTTGCACTTAGACCACCTGCAGCAGAATACTGGGCGATTTTTGTACGTAAATTTACGCTTAATGATGTATCTTTAAATGCACTAATTGATAAACCCTATGTTCAGCAGTCTTCTATAGTGATTGAACTTCTTAAGTATCTTATGATGGGACAAGTTACCTGCGGTGTTACAGGACGACAGGGTTCTGGAAAAACAACACTAATGACTGCATTAATACAGTATATTGACCCAAAGTATACTATAAGGGTTTTAGAAATGGCACCAGAAATGTACCTTCGCGAATTGTATCCAGAAAGAAATATATTATCTGTACAAGAAACTGAATATGTTAGTGCCTCTGAGCTGCAAGATGCCCTAAAAAAGTCGGATGCCGCCGTTTCAATAGTAGGTGAAGTAGCAACAGATCCTATAGCGGCACGTATGATACAGATGGGTCAGGTGGCATCTATCTTTACAATTTTCTCTCATCATGCCAACCGAGCACCTGATTTAGTTCGTGCATTAAGGAATTCATTGGTTAATGCTGGAGGGTTTACGTCTATGGTAACAGCTGAACAACAAGTCATTGACATTGTACGTGTGGATGTGCATCTCAATTATACAACAGACGGTAAGCGGTACATAGAAAGAGTATCTGAAATTATAAAGCTAGATGAAGGTATCCCATACCCTGTATATAACAAAAATGAACCTATACACTCAATGAATGCTATTACAAAAGAATACTATACACGGATTACAGACAGACAAACATTTACAACCCGAGATATTCTTAAATATGATTTAGCAACAGATACCTACGTTACATTAGATTGGTTTACGCCAGAGCTTACACGTAACATTATGAACGCTATACCAAAGAATAAGCGTGCTGGTTTTTCTAGATTTGTACAGGATAATTGGGAGGTGATGTAACGGTATGGTTGTCATGATCATTATGATAGGTCTGCTTGGTAGTGTGGCTGTTTTTTTTATCATACGTATGGATAAAAAATCAAGGAAACAAAATAAAAGGCAAAAATTTAAAAACTATAATAAGCTCTTTACAAACTATCATCAGTTCTTTTTAACTAGAAAAGGTATTGAAACTCTATACTACCGACTATCAGAGCTATCCGTCTATAGTTATCAAGAATTAAGAGCGATTGCTGTGAAATTCTATACAACAGCTATAGGCACTTTTTTGATTATTAATATTACAGGGCTCATACTGTTTCGTGATGTTTTTACTTCTCTTTTATTCTTTTTATTTGCTTTTATGGTAAAAACCGTTTTAGTAGAAAAACAAATCGATCACATACACTTTAAGCTGCTTGGACAGCTTTTAAAAGCTTTATCCAACATTAGACAGGCTTATTTACGATTAGGGGTTATACCAGATGCTATCTCAGAAGCTGAAGTTGGCTCCCTGTTAAAGCATGCTTTTGAAGACATCTACTTAATTCTAACTGCCGTTGATGGAGAAAAACGATTAGAAGAATTTTATGCTGCTACACCCTTTAAGCTTCTGCAAACATTTGCAGGTGTTTGTTATATACTAAACAACAAAGGAGATAGTAAATTATCCAATGGAGCTTCTAATTTTATACAAGCCATGGGTATGATGCATTCTGAAGTACAGATGGAGGTCCAAAAGTTGGTATTGCAAAAATCTAAGTTCGGCGTTCTTGAATATTTACCAGTCGTTCCTTTAATCGCTATAAAAATTGTTGAAAGCTTTTTTGCAGATGTTATACCAGGTACCACAATTATCTATAATGGACCTATCGGATACATCTCGCGGGTGGTCATTGTCTTAGCTTCTATTATAGGCTATACAACCATATCTAAAATTAACAGTACAATGGTAGTTAAAAAAGATGATAGAAATAGCATCGTTAAAAAAATACTATCTATTAACTCACTATCTAATTTTATTAATACTATCCTTCCAAAGAAAACAAGAAAAGTAAATAAAAAATTAAGATTGTTAAAGCGTTCTATGTCAATGAAAGATATGATACATCATTATGCTACTAAAATATTGTTTGCTTTTACAGCTTTTATTTTCAGTCTTTTCTTTGTATTCTTTTCTGTTGAATTGGGCAAAGATTTTATTCATAACAACGTCCGAGAAGTATCATTAGTGGGTGGTGAATCTCTTTCAAAAGAAGATATAGAAATAAGAAAAAAAATAGATGAAATTTACCTAAATACTTATCCAATGATGAGCCAGAATGAGACAAAGACATTTGTGGAAAATCATCTACCTAAATTACAAGAGTTTGATAAGCAGGCTCAGATTCAAAGACTTCAAACCAAGTATTCAAGCTATTACAGTACCTATTTTAAATGGTGGATGATATTAATCTGCTATGGCATTGCTCTAGCTGCATGGAAAGTTCCAGAGTTAATGCTTAGAGCAAGAATTTGGCTCCTAAAAACAGAAGCTGAAGAAGATATTCTACAATTACAGACTATCATTACTATCTTAATGAATACTTCGATGGATACAATGGATACGTTATACTGGCTGCAACTCCAATCTCGTGTATTTAAAAATGTCCTTATAGATGCCTATCACGAATATGCCTCAGACCCAGAGCTTGCCCTACATAAACTAAAAAACAAGGTTGACCTACCAGAGTTTAAACGTATAATTGATAAGCTGATTTTAACGATTCATCGAATACCTTTAGCAGATGCTTTTAGTGACTTGATAACAGAAAGAGAGCATGTCCTTAGAATAAGAGAGATATCACAGCAAACCACCTTAAAAAAGAAACGTGCCTTTGTCAGCCCTTTAGCTATGGCACCCTTGGCATTAACTGTCTTTTGTTACATCCTATTGCCTTTAGGTATCCTTGGCATTAAGGAGTTTACAAATGCACTTCAAAATCTAGGAATATAAGGAGGCATATTATGAAATGTAGCACGAGTATTGGAACACTTGACCCTAACAGAGAGCTCTACAAGAATATTAAAGGTGAACAATTTTATCTCACCCAGCTCCATTTGGATGGCATTGAGATACCTGCTGTAGGATCGGAATACATCATTGGCACTTTACGTGGACGCATAAAGTTTCAATATTATCTGCGTTCAGAAACTATTGATGAAAAAAAGCTATTCACCTTTATTCAAATTATTACTGCTGAGTCAGTAGATAATGAACCAGAAAGTAACTGTATACAGGTAGGAGGCTACGTTGCAAAGACAAAAGGACTATTGATAAAAAATAGCTCTGGATTAGAAATTCTACCGTTCATTATCAAGTACAGATCTTATGATGGCAACTTTAACATTGCCCACTGTGTAGCTAAAGGTGCACAGGCAAGAGAGCTGTCAAATATTAAGAAAGGAGATATTCTAGAAATTACAGGGCAGTTTAAAAAAGCACATAACACCATTGAAGTACTCGTTCAAGAAATCAATGACTATAAAACCCTTAACGTCGTTTAAGCTAGATTTAAAATTTAAAATTAGGGACGAGAGTCCATAAAAAAGGAGGAATAATCCATGGAAGGCGAAATGGGAACCGGTGCTCGAATTGCTATAGCACTTATTGTTTTAGGAGTACTTATCTCTGTTGTGTTTACAATTTTAGGCTTTACTCGTTCAACCACCAATCAAGGCATAACAACGGTACAGAATTCACTTGAATCTATGCAACTTGCAGTCTTTGATGATTATGACCAGCAAATACAATCTGGAACTCAGGTATTGTCTGCTCTTAAGCTTTTCGAAGGTCGTCCTTGTGCTTTAGTTGTTAGAACAACAGCACAATTAACACATACTGCAGGGACAGGACATAACTATGGCGCACTGTTAAAAGATGCTGATCCTGTCTCTTTTGTAACTAAAAACCTTGAAAAAACGGGTACTAATTCATGGTATGTATATGATATTTTCACGGATACTAAAGGATCTATGAAATTTAACATGAATTATTTACAAACAAAGCAATCTGGAACAGAACAGTTTATTAGACCTACAGCAAAATTCCTTGCTGAGCTTATTAAAGATTCTACAGGTACGATTGTTGGTATTTGCTTTACACAACAATAGTTGTAAAAAAGTCCTTAGATATACTAAGGACTTTTTCTCCATTTAGGAGGCGATGAAATTATGGATGAGTGGAGTAAAACCATATGGATTTTTGTTGAGCTCATTGTTGCTTCTCTCCTACTTATGTCCGGTGTAGTCCTAGGGAAAATATCCGGTGATATAGGCAGAATTCAGCAAAGAGAAATAGATGCCATTGCTGTAACAAAGGAATATCGTTTATATAATCGATATGATCATGAAAAGGTAAAAACACAGGATATTATATCCTTGATCTTAGAGAGTAAGGGAAAACCAGAAGTATGGGTGGATGATATACCAGGTCCAGGTGAAAACTATAATAATCTAAAATGGACAACCACAATACCCATCAATGATAACAGATGGAAGCTAACACATATAACTACTCTACTACCTGCTACTGGAACATTCACGTCCTCTTTAGAACGAAATGCCAATGGAGAAATAGTAACTATAAAATTTGGGAGGGATTAAATGGAAAATGAATTTGCTTCTGCCTCTAAACAGGGTGTAATCTTAATGGTCATTGGTTTAGTCCTATTTATGTGTTGGATCACCATTGTATTTGGACAACAGATTTATAGAAGCAGCAATCAAACGGTTATAGATTCTTTGACCTATGCTTATGCTTCTGAAATAGAATCTATTATGAATTATCATGATGATTTGCCTGCTGCTTCTATCTACATTGCTCTACAGAAGAATAAAGATGACGTCAATAAGATTTCTGGATTTGTACATGGTATTTTTATACATAGTATCGAAGATTTACAACCGTTATTTAAATATCAGTTGAGGTGTAGCATTACACGAAATTCTGAATCTTATGATATAACTATCTCTGAATAGGAGGACTATGATGCATTCGGATGATTTAATAGATGGTATTATCATGCTACTATTACTCTCACTTTTTATCCCCTTTACTCTTACTCATGCGCGCCCGCTTTACAAGGGAGAGTTTGGAGGTTTTGCTGTTCAAATTGAGAAAACTTGCCTAAAGACTATAGGAGAAATTATTCCTAGCAAAAGAAGCTTTACATCTCATGATACTATTCTTCTTCTAGCAATTGCTGATGATTACTCTCCTAATCCAAGAGTCATAGAAATTAATGGTACCTCTATAAATATAGATACCAACTTCCTAACTAATAGAATAAAAGCCTTACAGGATGCTCATACTGCTATGCCTGTAAACTGTAATATGACTCTTGATCTCTATGTTGGACCTAGTGGTCTAAGGAAGTGGGTGATAAAGAATGAGTGATTTCCTAAATCGGCTTATTGGTCTTTTTCTGGTTTTTATACTATTGGTACTTGCCCCCCTTACAATTCATTCACTGAGTACAGATTTAACTATTAAAAGATCAATATTAAATGAAATAACCAATTTTATTGATAAGGTAACAGATACTGCTCAAGTGACTGAAGCACAACAAACTGATTTTTATATTGGATGTTCATCCTACGGGGCAATCGTTGATGTTCAAATCAAAAGATATATAAGAATAGTGAATCCAGATGGTATGGGGGGTACCTATACTTCCTACGCGCTCACTGATAATATTCTACATTTCAATCAGGGAGATATTGTCCAAGTCGAAGTTAAAGCTATAGATTATACTGGAGCTCAGAAACTAATGTGGTACTTTAACAAGATATTTACACCAAAACTTGAATTTACTTTGGCCGGTATGGTTCGTTAAGTTAAATAAGATGTGACCTAAGTAAAGGGAAAGGAATGGTATATAACTATGAAAAGAACTGGTATTGCTTTATTTATATGTTACTTTTACATAGCTGGCTTAATAGTAGCTTTTTCTTCATATATAAAAAATGATATACAGGAATTCGAACAATTAAAGCTTTCATATGCCATTGATTATGCATCAGATGCAGCCATACAGGCATTACTTGATTCTAAAGATTTAGCTATGGATTATTTGGATCAAGATTTTATGACCCTTGATCCTAACCTAGCTCTTGACATGTTTATAGATGTGTTTTTATATAATTACGGATTGAGTATTGATGAGACCAATAGATCTCATGTTAAGCTTAACTTTATTCCCGCTTTCACTGTAGCTACATTTGATGGCTACTATTTAGCAACCCCTAGATTGATAAAAAATGATAACAATTACCCAGAAGAAGCCATCAAAAATGGAGACTGGGATTTAGTATTCAGCCCTAAAATCCCTTACATTTATGAAGCAGGCGGTGCATGTTATGCACTTAATATGGATGGCAGCTACGCTTTAAAAATGACAGGTGCCATCTTATCTAAGCATAACGGTCTTCCTCCTAATATGACTACACAAGATGATGTTCGTATAGAGATTAATAAAATTATTAGTACTGACATAGCCTACACAATAGATAAGCTTAATGAAACTAATCCTAATTGGGCTAATAGTTTCTATATTCCCGGCACATTAACCACATATTCTGGCGTCAATCCAATAGAAGGTCCCTCTGTATTAACTCTTGTACAAAATGTCGACCTCACTACATCTGAACCTATAGCTGCCTTCAGTGTTGCGGGGTCTAAATTACATAAAGCTAATATGGTAGCAGGATATACAAAGGCAGGAGTAAAAACTTATTGTTATGCTAATAAAATAGACCCTACTTTCGTCATTGAAAATCTGTTTTCTAATGTAAGAGAGGCAGCTTTGGCTGGTTACTTTCATGATACGGATAGTATGGATTAAAATAAATTTAGGATTAATTTAGACTAAATACTTTTGTGGTGTCGTACCTAGTATATGTTTTTTTCTCTTAGGTACATAACTCTTTGCTAAGGATGTGTTTTATGAAAAATATAGGAATTACTTTATTACTTATACTACTTTTACCAAATAAAATATATGCAGAGAATGCATCAGTCCTACTTGACTTATACAATTTGGAACCAACCGTTTCTATACATAAAGAGAGATTACTATTAAAAAATATTGGTCAAGAATACTATTTAGCAAAAACAAATCTCAATAGAATAAATATGCTAGAAGATTCAATTAATATTAATGATTTGCATCATACTTCAGTTCTAAACGACTATAATATCGAGATTCTTGAATTAGAAAGTGCTCTATCAGTGTTAAAGACCGCTATATATGAAAGCAGAGAAAGCTCAGTTGAGCATCTGTTAGCATTAGATGCTCAATATCAATCACTCATGGATGACTTACAACATCTATTAGAAAATAAGCAACTTCTAACCAAACAACAAGGGTTATTAACGCTTAAAACTGAAGATATTCAAAAAAAACAAGCTCTGTTCGATCAACTTGAAAAAAAATTTTATCATCAGAAAAAAAAATATGAGCATGCATCTAGTTTTCCAGAACTAGGCGATATATATAAAGTTAAATTCCCTTTAAATAAGCCCACTTATCTTACATCAAGTTTTGGCGAAAGACTTGACCCAATTACAAAAGAAGATATAGAATTCCATACTGGTATAGACCTACATGCTAAAATTAATACAGAAGTAACTGCTCTTTTTCATGGTAAGGTAGCCTTTGTAGGGTTTAGTGAAACCTTAGGGAACTATATTATTCTTAATCATGGAAAGGGTATTAGAACTATTTATGGACATCTTAATAACTCTTGTGTTAGCAATTATCAAGAAGTTAAGCAGTATGATATCATTGCTTATTCTGGTAATACAGGAAGCAGAACGACTGGTCCTCATTTACACTTTGGTCTATATATTAATGAAGTAGCTGTTGATCCAAATAAACTATTTCAATAAAAGCAATACTTAATAATTTGTTAACTTTAATATCCCTCCTTTTTAGCTAAGTGCAAGGATATCATAACTAATACCCAAATTATTAATAGTAAATAAACTTATAGACATCATATTCGTAATATTACGTTTCCAGCATATTGATATACATAATATATGTCAGTATGATAATAGTAAAATTTTTAATGTTAATCATTAATATAATCATAGAATAATTTATATAATTATGATATATTTAGTAGTAGTACTATCTATTAAGCTTTAATAGTAGTTATTGAATTATAATAATCTGGGAGGTAATTAAGTTTGAAAAAAATACTATTTTTATTAGCATTTGGTCTGTTCATTTATGGAGCAATTCCTGTAAATGCTACCACAATGGATGATATCATTGATGGCTGTATGGAAGGTTTTCGTGAGACATGGGAAAAGTCTAAACGAGATGATGAACCAAAATTAGTAAGTATTGAAGCTGACGGAACTTTAATAACTGAAGATGTACCAAAAATAACAAATGAACATGTAAAAAAAGCAGTGGACAAAAAAATTAATGAGCAAATAGAACTAATAAAGAATACACTTATTGACTATCAACCATTTTCTGAACAGGAAGCTCAGGGAATTATTTCTACTGCAAGAGAAGTATTTGAAATACATAGTACATATAACTATTTCTATTGGAATGATTCTGAAGTAGTACTTAGTGGCTACAATGAAGCAAAAGTAGATACGAGCATAGTAAGATGGATTACCAACTTCAGAAAAAACCAATGGATAGAAACGTATGACAAAACAATATCAGCTGATGACCCTTCAGGTTGGGCATATGATAGCGTTATGTCAGCAATTGAAAATGGTTACGTCCCAAATCATCTACAAAGCAGTTATCGCTCACCTATCACTAGGGAAGAATTTGCTGAGTTATTTGTTACAGCAGTTTTTGCTGATTTTAATAAAACTCTACCACGTGCATTCCAAGAAACTCAAGATGGCTGGGAATTTGAAACAGTTACTATTGATAATTTTCTATCTAAAGTAGCAACCTCTGAATCTTTTACAGATACACACAATAAATATATAAAGGTCGCAAATATTCTTGGGATGGTTAACGGTGTAGGTCATCGTAAATTTGATCCAAATGGGCTAATTACTCGTGAACAGGCTGCTGTTATGTTTATGAACTATTTTCAGACAATCGAAAGCACAGGTACTAAGATTGCTACTTTAGAACTAGACGACTTAGATGAAGCTTCCAGTTGGGCAAAAGAGGCTGTAGCTAGAGCCTATGGTGTTGGTTACTTAAAGGGTACTAGAGCAGTTATTAGTAAAGGAGGATATATTGAAAAAAAAGGGTATTTTGATACTAAAGGAACTTTTACTAGAGAACAAGCAATTACTGTTGTATCTAGACTAGGAAAAGGTGAAAAGGACAACCTACATTTTTTGCTTTTAAGAGGATATGTTAAAATCAACATGGATTTATTAATGTCTGGCTTTGAAATTGAAGGAGATACTGTTAAAATGCTTAATTCTAACTTTGATTCAGAGTATAGTGAAATAAAGCAATTTCTTAGAATGCTTCCTGATTTAGCTGATTATTGCAATGAATTTTCCACTTCTCAATTAAATGCAGTTATTATAACTCCTCCATTCGCTGCATTTGATAGACTTACTAAACATCATCTTGATAAAATATTATCAGGAAAACAAACACTTTACGACTTTAAGATATTTACAATTGAACATAATAAAAACGGCTATTTAGCTATTATAGATAAGACTCCTGGTTATGGCTATTATTCAGGTGGTGCTCCCTGTATTCAATATGGTTGGGATAATGAATTTACTATAAATGGAATTGAAGTAAAATAGTACATATTATTATGTGGTTAATGCATTCGTTTATTATATATCTATGAAAATAGAATAAAGATTAACAAAAATAATACTTAAAATTTTAAGTGTTATTTTTTTTGATTGGAGGAAAACTAATGTTAAAAAGAATAACAGTTTTATATTTTATTATTTTACTATTATTATCAAGTTTACCTATTGAAATAAATGCAGCTACATTTATAGGAGAACAAGGAAGTATTCCTGCTGGAGGAAGTCCTGGTCCTGGAGGTGTTTCACTTGTACCCTCCTTTAGAGTTGGATTAATTTCTGAAACATTTAGAGTTCCATTAAATACTAACAAGTTACACTTAATAGATACTCAAATAAAACGTCATTACGCAAATCATGTTCCAGTTATGACAAACTCCATAATTTTTTCTCCATATTATGCCAATAATCCTTATGACCCAGAGAAGAGTGTTTGGCTACCATATGATAAATGCTTAATAGGATGGTATAACGCCAGTCAAGGAAATTTTGAATTAAGATCTACCAGTGACCAAAAAAAGCATAGAAAACTCTATGAAGATAAATCCAAAAATAGGTCTAAAAATATTTTTTATCAAGCTCTACTTAATCAATTAGGAAGTGAAAAGTTTGAGTTTCTAGCTAATGGTAAGTGGAAAGAAGTCTATGATTCTATTGGAGATAGTATTGCTGAGGAGCAATCCAGCTATGTATGGAATTGGATTTTTGATAATTGGAACAAAAATGGTGATACATCCATTGAAAAAGCTATAAAGGATTATACTTTTTATATACCTTTTAGTAATACTTCAACGTATGATGAGCAACTCAAAAACCAAGTTGGCTATCTAGATTTGTTGATGACAATTTATGCTTTATCACCAGACAAGCAGAAAAAGTGGTATCATGATGAAATAGAACGCTATATTAAAGGTATAGAATTATCAGAGAGACCGCCACTTATAGCAATAGACACTGTTATGAGAGTGTATGCTCCTAACTACAATTCCAAAAGGATATTTATCCCCTCTCATGATTATATCATGTATATCGGTGGTATTACACCATCATATAGGTTTAATAAAACTGATACCCCCTCAGGTCCTAAACTAGATTATGATCCATCCTCACCTACATTTGTGAATGAAACTAATGATTTACTAAATAATTACAGTACACGAACTATAATGAAGAATTTAGTAAATCTCTCAATGAAACAAGCACCCAATAGATCTAGAATAACTAATTTAGTAGGAGACTCTTATAAGAATAATGGGTTTGCATGGGGACAATCAGGGGTTTCTGGATGGCGGCTAAGAACTTATACTGGAGCAGCACAATGGGAAACTTCTTCGATCATAGGAGTCATGGAGAGCTTATATTTTTGCAAAGACCAAGGATATTACGGCTTTATGATTGTTGGTGCTGATAATTTAATACCAAAAGTATATCCTACTGGTAGTTATTCTCTTATAATTAATCCTGACAAAGAAGTTCTTGAAGGAGGGTCTACTGAAATTGGTAAAAAAACACCTATTTTTATAAAAGGGGTTTTAAATAGTGATGAAATAACTAAATGGAATAAAGCATTTGAACATTCACTTGAGAAAGGATTTCCAAAAATAAAAATCAGCCTTAATTCTCTAACACTAGCAAGTGGGCAAGCTGATACATCTCCTAATCCATACCCTTTAGAAACAAAACATAAATACAAAGGTAATGGTCAATGGATTGATACAAATAAAGATGAACTAATGGCTTTTCTTAATGAAGGAATTATTGAATACTATCATGATATATCAAAATATAAAGTAGCTCCGGATACTTCATACACCTTTAACTATAAAGCAACAGTAGAAATAAAGCTAGGAAAAAACCCAAATGACTTAATAGTTTTAGAAGGTTGTCCCAGTCAGGCAGATAAAACCTATCACATTCCCGTTAAAGAAGATAGGTATACATCCGTACCATCCACCTATTCAGAAATAAAACAAGGCTCTCCTAATCATGAAACTTTTGAAGCTATGGCAGGTACCCCAACTACTCGACACTTGTATTTTGCAAGTGGTGGTAGTGAATTTATTGTTGATATTATATCAAGATGGAATAAAGATATAAAAACTGTAAGGACATATAAAAGTTATTATTCAGGTACTCCAAGCGAGTTTAAATTAGGGGATCAAGCCGAACCCAAAAATGTTCCTTCTCCTTCTGGAGCTAGTAACAGTGATACACTAGTTGATGTAACTTACGGTAAAGATTTAACAGTATCTGCCACATGGCAAGGATCTATACCTAATAATGCATCATCTGTTACAGTAAATGGCTCTGGTAGTGTTAGTGCTACATGCAAAGCACAGCCTGATTATTCTGCGTATAATACTGCTAAATCTCAAGCTCAAGCATGGGTGAGTGCAGTCAACGGAACAACGATAAGTCATACCGCAGCATCTGATGGCATAACTAGGTCCTTTAATAGCTGGGGAGCCTCTATTACAACAGATTCTGATAACCCACCAAAAGATACAACAGAATCTGACTCATTCTATAAGACAGTATCTGACGGAGATGGCGGAACTAAACAAGTTGCTACAAAAGGCTCTGTCACAGCATCTCCTGATGGTCCGGGCAATTACACCATTACAGTAAAAGGCTCAGTTCCAGCCAATATAATTTGTGGTCCTGATTTTGATCATGATTTAGAAGGGATTGAGGACACATGGACACAGGAAATTACTTATGATATTCAAAAGATTGAAAAGGTAAGTGTATGGAAGATTGATAGAAGTCATGTGGATGGAATGAGTCGTCTATTAGGAACCGATCAAGTGACAGCAACTATTGTACAAGGCAATCCAAATATTTTTTATAATATTGCAAAAAACGATACCTCTAAAGATGGTCGTATTAGATACAGCCTTGAACCACAGCAACACGATACAGTGGAGTGGTATGAGGGAGTAAGATCTAATGCCTCTGATGGATTAGGAACCAATCCTGATGCAAAAGATAAACCTGGCGGAGGAGGTCATAACGAGATTTATGCTAAAGGAATAATATATCAAAATAATAAAAAAGATAAAGATAGAATAAAATTTTCTAACGAATTAAATTTTTTAGATAATAATACAGATAAAGATGATAAAAATAGTGACGAATACACAAGATTTGAAGAACGAAGAAATATGAATAACGTCGCTACTGTCATTTCTGATTTTGTTATTCTTCAAACATCTTCAGGCGATCAGTCCGTACTTTACTTTGAAAAATCTTCTGAGTCAAAAAAAGCCTATTTACATTTTAACGATATGCAGATCACTAAGGAAGAAATGTGGGATATTAATCCTCTATCAGCAGGACAATGGAAACCAGAAGATATTAACATGGGTTCCTATTATGGGATTTTTCATAGTCCCTCTACTAAATATATTGGTACTGGTAATAAACATCATGTAGCTACTATCTTTGATAATGATCCTGCACATAGCATTGTTCGGCCTAACAGACCTTCAGCTCCTTTAATGCTAATGGAAACAGACTTAGATGTTATCGATACTATTCCAAATGGTGAATATCTAACTGGTCATAGTACTGTTTTTTATGAACATATTCTGGATTATGATGGTCCAACTGATATTTATAATGATACTTTCCATACTGATTACGGTTCTTCTGGTCTTACGGAAAAAGCACCTTACTCACGTAACCACTCTAAGGTCAATGATATAGTCATTCATAATCCAGTCTCTACGCAAGATGCTATGGTGATTTCTGTTGATGCTTCTATGGATCAACGCTCCTCTGGTTCTTTAGTGGGTGGAAATCTACAGTCGGATATTGAAGAGTATGTAACGCGGTTAAAGCAAGTTCACCCCTATCAGAATTTTATAATCAATGGTGATGCTGATGAAGTTACTACTTATGGGTCTATCCTTAATTGGTATGAGAAAACTTCTGATTATAGCGGTGTAACATTTACTAGACGAACCAGTCCAGATTGGAAAATTAATGGTACTGGCTCTTTTGAAATAAGAGTACCTGCTTACTCTAACCGAGAAGCCAAATATGTGTGCGAAACAGTTGGAGAGCCTAATACCTCCTATACTTTTTCTGGTAAAATTGGAGCACATAGAGTTTACGGTTTTTTTACGGTTGAAGCCTTGGATGCTTATGGTCAAGTTTTAGATACTTGGAAAACATCTCCGTATAACAAATCTTCTATTACAACTCAAATGCTTAATTTAAAGACACCAGCCAATACCACTCAGCTTAGAGTAAGTATTGTTAATGGAAATTCTAATACCTCCTCTGGTTCTATAGATGAATACGTTTTCGCAGATGATTTAGAGCTCATTAAAGCAGGAGGTGATACATCTGAATGGGTTCCACTTAAGTATACAGCTTATCAGCAGAATGAAAAACCTAATCCGGATTATGTTGCCCCGTATACGATTGCTAATGTGGAATACGTCCCCGAGCACACTATTCCTAATCCAGAGTATATAGCTCCTGTTACTTCACGAACAGACTCTTTTGAATATACTGGCAGTCATCAGACTTATACAGCTCCTGTGACTGGATCTTACACATTAGAAGTATGGGGTGCTCAGGGTGGGGGTACTTATGGTGGAAAGGGTGGTTATTCTAAAGGAACCGTATCCCTCAATAAAGGAGATACTTTATATATAGTAGTTGGCGGTCAAGGAGGGCAAACAACTTCATCAGGTACTTCAATATCAGGTGGCTACAATGGTGGAGGAACTGGTCATGGTGATTGGTACACAGCTGGTGGCGGTGGTGCAACACATATCGCTAACAGAAATGGACAATTGCAAAGCTTAAGCAGCTATCGGTCA
>JANQFZ010000056.1 GCA_028277605.1 Vallitaleaceae bacterium
TTTTTTAATAATTAATACAAAATATTTTTTTAGCTGAACATCGTTTTTGTCAGCGAAGAGAATTATATCACCCTTTATAGTTAATGTCAAGATTTTTTATCTTCTATTTGTTCTTTTTTTTAGCTTGTTACTAAGAAGACATTCAAATGCAAGCTTAGGGCAAACTATCAAAGGTAATAGTATCAGAGGTATTAGAACATGATTGTTTGTTTAGAACTTTTCTTTAGACATGTCTTTATAACAGATACTATCATATATGTTACAACTGAAAAAAGAATAATAGAAGCGCCAGAAGCAATGTTTAATTCATAACTTATCCATAAGCCTGATAAACAAAATATAACGCCCAATAAAATGGAAAAAAGCATTATTTTTTTTAAACTATAAGTGAACTGCTTTATAATTGCAGGTGGTACTGATAATAGAGCTATAATCAATATAATACCTACAACTCTTATTAAAACAACTATAGTCAAGGATATAAGTATAAATAACATGTACTCAAGGAATACCGTTTTTATACCCCTTACGGCTGTAAATGTCTGATCAAACAAATAGGATTTTAAATAGTTAAATAATACAATGAGTACTAATACGATAATTGCATCCAATGTAATCATAATATATAAATCTGTATATGATACCGTTAAAATATCTCCAAACAAATAGGTTGTCATATCAGGAGGATAACCCGGTGTTAAAGCAATAAATAGAAGCCCACTTGCCATTCCTACAGCCCAGAACATCCCAATTAAAGCATCTGATTGAGTATGATTTCTGCGTTTAATTGTAGCAATACCTAACGCTGCACCAACTGCAAATACTAACGCTCCGATAATAGGCTCAATATTTAAATAATATCCTAGACCAACACCGCCGAAAGAAGTATGTGCAATACCACCGCTCATCATTACCAGCTTTTTTTCAATAATTATGGTGCCAACAATACCACATGCAATACTGGCCAATACAGCACTTAATACTGCATTTTGTATAAAATTAAAGTGTAATAGCGCTTGAATCATAAGCTCTCTCCTTATGTTCTTTTAGGACTTGAGACAAACTGTAACCTGTCTCAGTATTACCATTCATTTTTTTATTTAAATAAGCAACTCTATTGACATATGATGAAACCATTTCTTTATCATGTGAAACGATAATAACCGTTATCTTTTTATTAAGCTCCTTAAGAATGGTATATATTCGTACTTTTGATTCTGGATCAAGATTAGCAGTCGGTTCGTCCAGTATAATTATTTTTGGATTTATAACCAAAGCTCTTGCAATTAGAACACGCTGTAGCTGTCCCCCTGATAATTGTCCAATTTGCCGAGTTTTCAAGTGACGGATTTCTAAATCTTTCATTATGCTATTTGCTATTCTTTTATCTTCTTGTGTAAAGGAATGAAATAGCCTTATCTTCTTTGGTAATCTACCCATTAATATAACATCCATAACATTAATGGGAAATTGCTTGTTAAAATTTGAGAACTGCGGTACATAGCCCATCATTGCTTGAGATTTTTTAACCGTCTGTCCTAACACATTTACTTGCCCGTTACTTGGTAGTATAAGTCCTAATATAACCTTTAGTAAAGTGCTTTTTCCACCGCCATTTGGACCGACAATAGCTAAAAAATCTCTTTCCTTTATGGTCAAAGATACATGGTCTAACGCACAGATTTGATCATAATAAACACTTACATTTGATATTTGGATAACATCAGCCATGCTGCTCACCTACTTCAAAACTTCTTTAAATGTATCTGATATTTTCTGCATGTTCTCAATATAATTAGAAGCCAAAGGTTCAATTTGAATAACCTCTCCACCAATTTCGTCAGCTACTGCTTGTGTTTGTTTGCTGTCAATCTCTGCTTGACTGAAAACAACTTTGATAGTTTCTTTTTTCCCTCTATTTATTACCGCTTGCAACTGCTTAGCGGTCGCCTCTTTACCACTACGTTCAATAGAAAGCATCTCTAAACCATAATCCTCTGCAAAATACCCTAAAGAAGGATGAAAAATAATAAAAGTTTTATTGTTTAATGGCTCTATAGAAGCTTCTAAGTCTTTATCTAATTGTTCTAGTTTTTCAATATAGTCTTTTGCATTCTGTTCGTATATGGATTTATTCTTTTCGTCCACTGCTGACAGCTCTTTAGAAATAGCTTCAACCATTACTATAACTCTTCTTGGCGAAAGCCAAATATGAGGGTCTTGAAATCCCTCTCCATTTTCATCTTCAAAATAACGATTAGGATGAACTTCTCCTACTATCTCAGACAGGTTAACAATTTTAATGTTTTTATTAAGTTCCTTAGTTTTTGGCAAAATATTAGCTGCTTCAGTAGGAACACCTATCATAAAATATAATGCAGAACGACTAAAAGCCTCCATGTCTTGTGGGGTAGGCGCATAATTAGCTGGACTATGTCCTGGCGGAATTAAAGTTACTACATCCACTAAATCTCCCCCAACAGCTTTAACAAATGTTTGTTGAGGAACTAGTGATACAGCAACAGTCAATTCGTCAGAAGATAAAACGGTTTTTGTTGTATTCCTGCTGCATGCTGATAAAGTTGTTAGAGAGACTAAAAGTGCTATTACCATTAGGCTCTTAAATAAATTTTTCATATGACCTCCTAAATATTTCATCATAAATTAATTGATGCTTAGTTGCAAATGATTCGCATTATCAATCAATGATGTCTATTATATAGATCAATAGATTTGCTGTCAAGTCATTTTTTGTTTTAAATGAGAAATTTTCTCAAATACAATTTTCTATAAAAAAAGGTTTGATAATATTATCAAACCTCTAAACGTTTTTATATATAACTTTTTATTGAAATTTTCCTTCTTGATACATGCAATCATCACAGTAACCATAGATTTTTAAAGAGGTGTCTATAGCTTGAAATCCATGTTCTTCTAACAAATGACTATTTAAATTATCTGGTAATAATCCCGTTACTTCAATAATCTTACCACATCTTTTGCAAATAAGGTAATGGATAGTTTCTTTTTCTTTTACATAAAGCTCATATTTAGCTATGCCATCTCCAAAGTCATTCTTTATAACAATACCTGATTTTTGCAAGATATCCATCGTTCTATAAATTGTAGGTATAGCTACAGATTTCCCCTGCTTTTTTGATACATTATAGATATCCTCAACGGATAGATGCTTATCTCTGTTTTCGATAAGTATTTCAAGTATTTTTCTTCTCTGAGATGTTATACGAATATCCTTTGTTTCTACCAGTTCATTAATAATATCATTTGCCTTTAACTCCATTCTACCACCCTCTCCTTAAACGCACTAATTCAACACGCATTAACCTTTATCTAATGGTTACTTAATTAGATAGAGATAACAACTCTATCATAGTTTAATATATAGTTAACCATAAAGAGAATTAGAATACCAATAAGTTACGAATTATAATGCCAACTCAACACCTTCAATTGTAATCTTCTCTTCATCGCCTAAGAATCCATCAATAATTAATTTAATTGATTCTTCCTCTGTTAATCCCCTGCTTCTTAAATAATTAAGTATTTCATCTGAGATTTTACCTACAGACGCTTCATGCGTTAAGGATGCTTCTTTATCATTATTAATAAGCTCTGGTATAGCTTTAATACTACACTCTTTACCAAATAAAAGCCCCATACAATCGATATGACCTGTACCTGAACTAGCAGCAATCATTTGAGTTTCTGAATCAATAACTGTATCCTTTCTTGCAATCATTCTTGTTGTAGACAAACCTTTGCATTTTTTTCCATTTAGATAGGTAAAGTCCGACATTTCTATATTGCCGCCATCAGCTAATATAGTCGTCACAAAATCTAGATTCGCATTATCATCTAAATGATTAGTGTGTTTTAGTTTAAAAACCTTAGGCACCTTTTGGCATCTCTGTGAAAATACAACGTCTGCACCTTTATCTAAAATAAGATCCATTGAAGATTCAACAGTATCTTGATTACCCCAAGCTAAATTATGGTTAATTTCAATTTTTGCACCTTGCTTAACAACAACCTTTGTTGTACCTGTATGATTTGCAAGTAAATCATTATTTTTTGCTACAAAGTTATGCTGCATCTTAGTTTCTACACCTTCATCAATAACAACCAAATTTTTTGCATTTTGAGTAATAGATGGTGAGCTCACTACCACATTCGTATTGATGGTTTCAGAGCAGGATTTCTTTACCCATACAAAGTATCCTTCTTCTGGCTTTTCATCATACCATTCTCTGCACCAATCATAATTATCATAAGCTTGAGAACTATTTAAAATAACAACATCCTTTTCGTCTACAATAGTTGCCGCTTGATTATCTATTTGTGTATAATTCACAGTTTTTGCATTTTTCATAGCCATCCTCCTCAATTGTTTGCCATATTTTTTTCCAATTCTTAGATGAACAAATGATTTGACCATCCATCATAACATGTGCGTAATCTGGTTCAAAAAACTTAAGCGCTCTACCTCTGTGTGTAATTAGTAAGATAGTCTTACCTGATAACTCTTCTTTAATTAAATTACTTAATTTTTCAAGATTAACTACATCAAGACCTGCATCTAATTCATCTAAAATAATAAAATTCGGATCTAAACTAATCACCTGAACAACCTCTGATAATTTTCTTTCGCCTCCTGAAAATCCCACATTAACTTCTCTATCCAACAGACCCTCTATACCTTGTAATTCTACTTTTTTATCAGAAATTTTTTCTAATAGTTTAGACAGCTTTACATTAATTGCTGGTGGGTTTTGATAAACACCTGCAATTCCAAGCTTGGATCTATCTTCTATTTCTAATTCTGTAATATCTTTATCATCAAAGGTAATACTACCTTCTTTAACCTTGTAATCTGGAAATCCCATTAGAGTATAAAGTAATGTAGATTTTCCTGAGGCATTAGGTCCTAATAAAACATGAGTTTCACCTTTTTCTATATTCAGGTTCAGCTTATTTAATATACCTTTGCCATCAATTTCTGTTGATAGATCTTTAATACTTAAGTAACTCATTTTAAACCCCTTTCTTTCTAAGTAATTTCATATTGTTATAATAATTATTGAATTTATTTACCCTTAAGGTTCTTTTATAGTATAAAAGGTAAAATGTTGTTTTTCAATAGCTAAATTAAAAGTATTTCTTTATCCTACTTTCATTTTCCAGCCTCTAGCCTTTTGCTGTTCACTCCATAGTCGGTTATATAAACCTTTAGTTTTGATGAGTTCATTATGGGTTCCTTTTTCTATAATCTTACCATCATTAAGCACAAGAATTTGATTCGCATTTTCAATAGACTTAAATCTATGGGCTATGACGATAATGGTTTTATCTTTCACAAGGTTTTCTATGGCTTGCTGTATCTGGGCTTCATTTTCAGGATCTAGAGACGCTGTAGCTTCATCTAACATTACGATAGGTGCATCCTTTAAGATTGCACGCGCAATAGAAAGACGCTGCTTTTCTCCACCTGATAATGAGCTTCCTCCTTCATTGACAATTGTATCGTAACCGTTAGGGAGTTCTCTTATAAACTCATCACAGCATGCTGCTTTAGCTGCTTTGATAACCTGTTCATCTGTAGCATTTCTATTACCCACACGAATATTATTCATAACCGTGTCATTAAAGAGATAAACATCCTGAAAAACCATCGATATCTTGCTAAGCAATGCATCCGGTTCAAAATCAGTAAGCTTCACACCACCTATCCGAACTTCACCAGATTGCACATCCCAGAATCTAGCAATAAGACTTGTAATCGTTGTCTTACCTGAGCCTGACGGACCAACGAGCGCTGTCAATGATTTATCTGGAAAAGAACAGCTGATACCGTTAAGCACATCATTTTCTTTATACTTAAAGGAAACCTTGTCAAAGCTTATATCGTTGTCATTAGGTAATGCTGTTAATCGATTATAAGAGGGTTCTTCTGCTTCGAATATTTCAGTAATACGTTGGATGGAAAGATTCATATAGCGTAGCTCTATGAGCTGTTCTCCCAAATCCTTAATAGGTTCATAGAAATAATGTCCTATTACAGCAAAAGCAAACAAATCAATAATATCAAGGCTTCCTGCCGCGGTTCTTTGAACTGCTATCAATAATGTTAAAAGATATCCAATGTCTAAGCAGAATAGAAAAACCTGCACAGGAATACCAGTCCAAACTTCAGCTCGAAAACTTGATTTTTTTAGCTCTTTCATTGCCTCATTCATGGTTTCAAAGTTTTCTCCAACCATATTATAGGACTTTAAAAGCTTAATGGTTTTAAAATACTCTAGAATACGTGAAGAAGTTTCTGTCATTGATTTAATATGCTTCTTACCAAGAACCGTAATAAACCTACGTGCAAAGAACAGAAAAACACTAGCGATAATAACTGAGGCTACCATAATACCTAATAAGGCTATATCAATTGTAGCTAATAAAACCCCAAGAATAACAGGAGCAATCAGACCAGCTGAAATATCTGGTAAAACTCTGGATACAATCCATTCCATCTGCTGAACATCTGTTAATAACCTTCCAATAACATCTCCTGGATCTCTTTCCTTAAAGAAACGCATTGAGATTTTTCTAAGCTTATCTCCCATTTTCAGCCTGAGATTAGAAGACATTGTATAAGCTTTCACATAGTTATTGGTCTGAGTCCACATAGAAAGCACAATGTAAACAACAAAT
Organism: Vallitaleaceae bacterium; assembly: GCA_028277605.1. GTDB lineage: Bacteria > Bacillota > Clostridia > Lachnospirales > Vallitaleaceae > JANQFZ01. The sequence goes on from JANQFZ010000056.1 coordinate 6,721, forward strand.
GCCCCAACATACCATATTCGGTACTGCCTCAAAGGTGTATAATCAATGGTTCCACCTGTCAAAATAGGCTGTGTCAAATCTATGATAATGAAATAAAGAAATATATTAAAAACACCTAAGGGAATATTAGCTAAAATATTCGAAGTTATTACAGTAACTAGGTCTTTTTTATTATCTTCAAAGAAACTCCAGCTTTTTCTTTTCATACTAAAGCCTCCTTCTTAGTTAAACTCCATTCTCTTGAACGGGTATGTGCTTTCCACATTTTTTGATATACACCCTTCTTATTCAAAAGCTCTTGATGTGTACCACTTTCAGCAACCCTGCCCTTATCAATAACCAATATGTTATCTGCTTCAATAATAGTAGAAAGACGATGTGCAATAACAATAACAGTCTTATTTACCATAAGTCTAGAAACAGCCTCCTGCATAATGGTTTCATTTTCTGCATCAGCGTAAGCCGTTGCTTCATCAAGAAGAATAACAGGAGTATCTTTAAGTATAACTCTAGCTAAAGCAATTCTCTGCTTTTCTCCTCCGCTTAAATGTACCTCGCCACCATCACCAATGATGGTATCATATCCCTTTGGTAGCTGTTGAATAAAATCATGGCATGCAGCTGCTTTTGCGGCTTTTTCTATATCCTGTTGAGTTGCTTTTGTATCACCCATGCGAATATTAGCACTCACAGTATTGGTTAGCATCTGCACATCTTGAAAAACTGTTCCTACTGTCTCTGTTACCCCTTTTGTTCCCATTTCCTTTAGGGTCGCACCACCAATACAGATGTCACCCTCTGTAACCTCCCACATTCTTGCTATAAGATTGATAAGAGTGGTCTTACCAGCACCTGAAGGTCCTACTAATGCTGTAAAGGTATCTTGTGGCAAAGTTACATTGATATCATTTAGAACTGAAGGATCATCCTCATTATAACGAAATCCCACATTTTTAAGTTCAATAGTATAGTCCTTTGGAATTACTGGAGTTTCAGGCTCGTATAAAGGCTCTGTAGTTAATACATCATTAATACGCTTGATACCAGCTGTAATCATCTCCATTCGTGAAATCATATACATCAAATTAACTAATCCCTTACAACAGCCAGTTCCCAACAGCATAAAAAGTATAAAGGTAGAAACATCTAATGAACCTGTTTCTAAGTAATAAATACCGAGTGGTAAAATAAATATACCACCACCAAGTACAATAGTTTTCATAATAGCCCTGTAAGGAGATACACCTTTAGACCATAAAATAACAATATCAAGATAAGTAAGCACTGCTTGCTTAAGCTTTTTAAATGAGTCAACCGTCATATTAAAAACCTTAACAACAGGCATCCCTTGGACAAATTGTATCATGTTAGAATGCATACCTTCGATTGCTTTGTGGTATTTCATTGTAATATCTGCACGATTCTGACCTGTAAGGATACCATTCCACATCATATAAGATAAAAGCAAACTCAAGGGCAATGGAATAGCCGCAGCTAGTGCAAGACGCCAGTCAATCGTAAACAAATAAACAAGAATAACAATAGGAAGAGCAAATCCAGAAGCGATATCAGGAAAATGGTGAGCAACAAAGGTTTCTATTGACTCTACATCATCCTGTACAATTTTTAACATCTGTCCTGAATTTTTCTTTCCCCAAAATCCCATAGGGAGTTTTCCTATATGCTTGGTAATACGAACACGGATTTTATAGAGTAAATCAAAAGCCGCAATATGACTAAATACAAAGGATGAAACAATCAGCAGATATCGTAGTACAACTGCCCCCAAAGCAATACCAAGCAACCGTATAACAGGCTGAGCAGATGCAGCTATACCATTTTGTATATAGTAATCTACAATATTAAATATCAGTGCATAAGGAACTATAAGTAGTATAGAACCTAAAGCAGCAAGTATAACACATAAAATGATTGGAACTTTTTTCTCCTTAATTAGATTAAAAAGTAACCTCATCACATAACCTCCTTTACTAAAATAAACATAAACATTTATTGAATAATATCTAATTGAATTAATAATCTATTACTTTTTTGCACTTAATAAAAGCATGTAATTGAAGCCAAGGTCAACGACACTCAATGGACTAAATCCATAAGGTTCTGCCATAAGTTCGAGTTCTTTCGGTGACATCCGTAAGTGAGAAGGCGGTCCAAAATGATGCCTTTCTTTTTTACATTCAATGACAGCTAATTGTCCGTTAGGCTTTAAAACTCTATGAATTTCTGTAAACAGAGGCTTTTCAGCCTCTGACATCTTCATTGAATGAAGTACGGTAGCTATAAAGCAAACATCTACACTATTATCTTCAAAGGGTAGAGCTTTGGTTATATCGGCAATAATAGGTTCAACATTATGAATATCATCTGCTATAACTTCATTTGCCAAGCGATGCACGAAATTATCTTGAATATCTAAAGCATAAACCCTTCCCGAACGTCCAACCATACGAGAAGCCTCTATAGCATAATCTCCCGCACCACAGCCTAAATCAACAAAAATTTGTCCTTCTCTAAGCTTCAATTCTTCAAATACAAGCTCAGAGTCATGCATACCATAACTACTAGGCCCTTGACGTCTTTTTTCACCTTTACAACCATGCTTAAGTCTACCTTTATCTTTCATCGTCTACTCCTTTTGAATTAATAGTTAATTTAATTGATTCTTATTATACATAGGATACCATACCTTTTATCAGGATACAAGTCATCACCTATATATAGTAAATAAACGATTCAATTTTAGTTCGGTCATTTTCATTCTTATTTCCATCAAAAGTTAAATTGAGAAGCGGTTTAGAATTATTATTCTTAAACCCTTTATGAAGCACATTAAGTGCTATGCCTGTATTCTCATACATGGATGCGACCGTCATGATTCCATCAATACCATTCATAGTACCTAACAATTTAGATTCTCTATATCTTCCGTTTGAACCTGCATAATAACCAATCGTTTGATCAGCCATATCAATCAGTTGTTCTAAATCCTCTTCAAATGGACTAACCTCTTTTAAGCATTCTGATATGGTTCTCATATGAGCTATAAATTTATCCAGCCTATTTTGAGTTTCCATTGTTTTTCTTTCTCCATTATTATCTAGGAAGTCCTTCCAGAAGAACCACATCCATTCACTTAATGGAGCATAAACCACTCGGTAGCCTTTTTCCTCAATATGCTTAAAGGTGGATTGATTCATAAAATCATTATATAAGATGGATGGCTCACCCATAGCAAAAATATGCTTCGTATAATCTTTTGTTTTGATTGTACGATAAACTTCTTCTGCAATAGATTTTAAACTATCAATATTGAAAGTGTTGGTTTCGATTAATTGAAGTATATTAGCAAGAAGGTCTTTTCTTAGCGTTCTATCTGAAAGCCTAATTAAATCTCCTGCTATTAGTGCTAATCCTGTAGCTTCCATCTCTTGATCCTCTTGATCTAGAGCATCCTCTATATAAGGTGATACAATATCTACATCTTTATGACCTTCCTCATTTAATTTCATCCTTAATAATCGGCTGTATTGTCCATCAACTTCCGCTCCTTCTGATCTAGGAAGAAGAATCGCTGTACTGCCTGTAGGCTTGGATCTACGAAGCATTTTGAAAACATCCCCTAAGAGTGCAGTTAATGAAAAATATTCGTTGGTCATAATAAATTCTCTACCTATATTAACCGAGGAACGGCTTGTTTCTTTGAATACTTTAACATTCAATCCTTTTTTCTTAAGTAAAGCTTCAAAAATCTGAGCATAAGGATAAATATAAGGCAGATAGACTGAAGCATTCTTCTCTATCTCATTAAGAGATCCCTTTATATTGACTGCTTCATGAGCAATTTTATCCGTATAAACTTCCATTTTTTCCGCTTTTCTAGGAATTTCTTTATTTAAACTATTGATAAAGGCTTCAACTCTTGTTATTACACCAACACCAGAGGAATGTTCATCTACCTCTATATTTAGATAAGGCTTATCTCCCATAATTTCTCTAAAGTAATGAGTTAATATAGTATCTGGTCCACAACAATGATGAGAAAGGTAGACAGCATAAAGATTAGGATGTGCCTTAACAATTTGCGCTGCTTCTAATATATGCATTCCAAAAGGCCAGAACATATTAGGATATTCAACAGTTGTATCCCCTTCAGGTAAATCAGTAAAGGATAATACTTTGTAGCCCATACTCATTAATTTATCAGGAATAGACATATTTAAGAGTGGATCAACAACACCATATGTTTTTGAAATAATTACAAATGCTTTCTCATCTGGACGTAGTTGATCTACAATCTCTCTTCCATTCTCTTCTAATCTATCCTCAAAATCATGGAAGGCTTTCACACCTTTTGTTATTGCATCCTTAGTATCTTGTTCACTTCTTCCAAGCTGCTTTCCTAATTTCGCAAAACTCTCTTTCATAAACTCTGGTCCAAGATTAAAGGCTATTGTTGGTGACAAGAGTTCAATACCTTTTTTACCTAATTCCATAGCCCGCTTAACAATTTTAAATGCTAGCTGCATATAAGCACAGCCGTAGTTTTGTCTACTAGGAGAATCTGGATGATCGACAGTAAATAAATCTGGGAAAAAGATATAGTCGACATTTTTTTGTACCAGCTCAGCGACATGACCATTAATCAGCTTAACAGGAAAACAAGTCTCATCCAAAGAGGTTTCTTGAGCCAATTTTACTGTGTTTTCATCCGATTTATCTGATAGTAGTATATTTAAACCTAATTCCTTAAAGAAAGTACTAAACATAGGATACATACCATACGTAAATAAAGCTCTTGGTATTCCTACCGTTTTTTTTGCAGGATCTATCGTACCATCATAATCTTGGAATACGAGATCATTCATCTTATCATTAAAGCTGGTTCTTTCTGCTACTTTAACTGTTGTTTTCTTACGCCCCTTTGAAGCTTGATCCCATTCAATGTCAAAACCTTTAAATTGAGTGCTTTTATTAACCAGTGCTTCTTTGGCTAAAATTGCAGCACCGTACGCACCTGTAACACTAAAGAATGGAGGCACAACAATTTGTTTACCCGTTAATGCTCGAAATGCATTAACTATACCTTGATTATAGGCAATACCACCTTGTAAAAATACCTTATCACCAATTTTCTTCTGACCAACCACTCGATTGAGGTAGTTTTTCACAATAGAATAGCATAAACCAGAAGCAATATCCTCTAAATCAGCACCTCTTGATAGGTTTGCTGCTATACTTGTTTCTATGAAAACAGTACATCTTTCTCCAAGATATATGGGGTGTTTACTGCTAAGTGCTATACCACCTAATTCATGAACTGGTATATTAAATTTCTTAGACTGTTCTTCAATAAAGGATCCTGTCCCAGCTGCACATATTTTATTCATTTGAAAATCAGCTACAACACCGCCTTGAATACTGATATATTTAGAATCTTGACCACCTATCTCAAATATCGTATCGACCGTATTATCGATGGTTGTAGCCGCTTTAGCTTGAGCTGTTATTTCATCCTTAATAACATCTGCGCCTATCATTTCACCGATCATATATCTTCCCGAACCTGTTGTACTAGCACCTATTATTTTGATTCGGTTACCAAACTCCTGATTTAACTCCTTTAAACCTATTTTTACAGCTTCAACAGGGTTTCCTAAAGTTCTAAGATATTTAAATGATATTATCTCATGTTCTTCATTCATCAGTACTAAATTCGTACTCGTTGATCCAATATCAACCCCTAGGTATACATTAGTTACTGCATTCTTATCTTGATTAATAGGCTTGCAGATATGCTTATTCTCACCATCATGATCTCCATATGGTGCCAACTTAGGTAAATCAATATCACTATCGTCAACATGATAATTCTCATCAAGCAATTCTATACTATCATTTATTTTTTGAAAATCCATCAAAATACCTTCATTTTTAGCAATAAGAGCTGCTCCTATAGCCTCTATATTACTGAAATTATCAGGTATTACTAACTCTCCTTCTTCTAAGTGAAGCACATCTTTAATAGCTGTAATAATCCCTTGGTTATGTGCTACCCCACCGATGAATAATAGTGGTTTTTTAACAGGAAGCCTCTTCATAACGGCACCCTTATAATTTTTTATAACTGCATATGCCAATCCTAACAAGATATCTTCTACAGGAACACCCTCCTGCTGATGATGTGTAATATCTGTTTTGGCAAATACACTACATCGTCCAGCAATCCTAGGTATAGATTTCGCTCTGCCTGCATATACAGAATAATCCTCTAATTTTAGATTTAATCTAGACATCTGCTCTTCTAAGAAAGAACCTGTACCAGCAGAACAGTTGGAATTCATAGAGATTTCTATTTGTGATTTATCCTTCCCTTTTATTCCAGTAATATACTTGGCACCTTCTCCACCTATCTGAATGATAGACTCAATGCCCGGAACCATATGTTCGCTTCCTTCAACTATGGCTGCTACTTCGTTAATAAAATGAGCTTCATCCATTTTAGATAAGAATTTGCTTCCACTACCTGTTACAGCTCCATACTTTATGTCCTCTTGGTTGTATTTGGTTAATAAATCATTTAGTATACCTTTTAATGTATCTTTTACTCTTCCTTTATGCAAAGAATACTTAGAGTATTGAATTTGCTGTTGATCATCAATGACTATCGCTTTAATAGCTGCATAGCCTATGTCAATACCTATGCTAAACATGTTGTCGCCTCCCTAATTACTGTTTATTTATTGTTTTTTTAAAAATTCTTGGCACTTATTACATATACCAAAAACCTTTGCCTTATAATGAGTAACTGTAAACCCTTTCTCATTGAGTAGCTTTTCTTCAAAAAGTTGGATCACATCTTCCTGAATATCGATGATCTCTCCACAAATTTCACAAATTAAGTGATGATGCTGTTTTTCTTCTAAATCTGATAAGTAATATCGCATACAAGCATCATCTAAAGATATATTTTGTACGAGTCCAATTTTCTTAAACATCTGTAGTGTTCTATACACGGTTGCTAATCCAATCTTAGGATTAATTTGTTTTGCTTCATCAAAAATTTCCTCAGTACTTAAATGCTTTTTGCTATTGTTTAGAATAGTCTCTAATACAGCCTTACGCTGTGTTGTCAGCTTATAACCATTGTTTTGTATCAGTACACCATAATCTATTGCATTTTTTGTTATGGTTAATCACCTCCAATAATATCATTTAAATATAAAAAATCGTATAATGACTTTCATTTTCATTTACTTTTCTAATAGATTGTAATATAATAGAAGAGAAAAATCTGTATCCCATGAAACACTTTTGTCATTTTGAAAGGAATATTTGCTATGAATATCTTACCTATTCTACAAAATTGTCATTTATTCAAAAATAAATCGTTAGAAGAAATCGACTATCTATTATCAAAGACACCTTATAAGATAGATGCTTTCAAAGAAAATGAAGCTGTTTTATCCCCCATTCAATATGCTGATAAAATAGGTATTCTCTTATCAGGCAGTGTAGATGTTCAAAAGCTCTTTCCTGCTGGAAAAATTGTGATTATTGAACGGAAAAAAAGTCCAGATATTATTGGACAAACGTCTATTTTTTCCCAGCTCACTTATTGTCCAGATAATATCGCGGTTTTTAAACCTTGTGAAATACTTTTTATCCAACAGAATAATTTATTAAAACTATTTGAATTAGATAGAAGTATTATGCTGAATTTCTTAGAGTCTGTTTCTGATGAAGGTATCCTTCTTAAACATAAAATAGGTATCCTTTCCCTTGATTCCATTCAAGAAAAAATAGCTGGGTATTTGTTTTATTGTAAAAAACAACAAAACAAAAAAAAAGGGGACACGATTACGCTTCCCTTCTCCAAAAAAGCTTGGGCTGAATATATGGATGTTTCAAGAACCTCTCTCTCACGAGAACTAAGAAAGCTAGAAACTGAGGGAATAATTGCCTTTCATAAAAGAACAATTGAAATAGTTGATATGGCTAGATTAGAAAGAATACTAATCCAATAAACCAAGGAGGATAATCAACCCACACCTACTATCTTATGTGCAGCTATATCAAGTATTAACAGGCACCTTCTGGATAGGATTTTTTTATTAAGTTACTATCTCTATCTCCTTGAAGCAACTGCACTATTTCATTTCTTATCTTCACAAGCTGATAATCTGTTAGACGTCTTTTATACTTATCTTTCTTAATCTGAAAGACTTCGCTGACCTTGGTTGGTCTATTGGTTAACAATAATATACGATCGCCAAGTAAGAGTGCTTCATCAATCTCATGTGTTACGAACACAATGGATTTTTTGGTGCTTTCCCATAGCTTAAGAAGATGCTGTATCATATCAAGTCTCAAAGTATAATCTAATGATTTAAAAGGTTCATCCATTAAAAGTAAATCTGCCTCATAGTTGAATGCTCTTGCTATAGAACATCTTTGCCTCATACCACCACTTAATTCTTGTGGATAATAGCCTTCAAATCCTTTTAAACCTACTTTATCTATTAAGTCTAGGCAAGTTTTCTTGTCACACGCTTGATTGACAATATCAATATTCTCATAAACATTTTTCCAAGGAAGGAGTCTATCCTCTTGAAAACAATAGCTGATATTAGAACTATTATTAATAACCTGCCCTTTTGAGGGTCCTGTGAGACCAGAAATAATATTTAAAAGCGTTGATTTACCACATCCAGATGGACCAATCATACATACAATCTCTTCTTGATTTACATGCATAGATAAATCTTGTAAAACTTGTATGCCATCAAAGCTCTTTTCCACATTATTCATTGTTAAGATCATAATTCTTTCTCCGTATTCTTTTTAGACTTAATAATCCTGCCATAGATTTTTGAAATAAAAAACATAACAGTATAACGACAACTCCCCATGCAAATACCATATCCATTTGTACATTGGTTCTAGCGTCAGTGATTTGAGAACCCAGCCCTGTACTTGAGCTTAAAACTTCACCCATAATGACTAATTTCCAAGCAAATCCTATGACTATAATCAATCCAGATTTAAAATAAGACTTTAAAGAAGGTATAATGATTTGAGTTATCATCTTTACTTTAGAAAACTTAAATATCTTTGCCATTTCAAGCAGCTTCGGATCTATATTTTCAAATCCTTCATAGACATTTACTGCCATAACAGGAATACTTGCGATAAAAACAATGAATATAGTCGCCTGCCCATCTAATCCAAACCATATCATAGCAAGTGACATATATAAAATAGGTGGTGTAGACTGCACAAAATAAACCAATGGTTCAAACAAACATTTCATTCTTTCATTGGCTCCCATTAGTATACCTAATATGCTCCCTGTGATGATAGCTCCAGTGAGACCAACGATAAGGCTCTTTACAGTAGTCCATATAATAAGAAGAAAACTTTCACTTTGAACGATTTTTAAAAGCGATTCTAAAGTTTTAACTGGACTTGGAAGAACTAAAGGAGGATACATATTAGTTAATATCTGCCATACTAATAAAAAGCAACATAAAAGCACCATTGGTCCTACGATATTCACTTGTTTTTTCTTATTATTCTTATTTGCTTCATGTAAAGGCAATGATTCTAAATTATTCACCTTCGTAGTAGAACGCTTCATCTGGAATCTTTCCTCCAATACTTTCAGGCTTAAAGCTGTATAAAACTTCACAGTATTTATCAACATCGTTCTTAGCATCAATCGCAGCCTTAAACATAAAGTTATAATTTGGTATTGCCTTTTCTATTAGTTCTCCATTGATGTTTAGATGTTTTTCAGCTAATGCACCCGCTTCCTCAGGATGCTCAATCGTCCATTGAACAGCCTCTTCATATTTTTTATTAAACTCATTGATTATTGAGGTATTCTCACTTAAAAAAGCCTGACTCACAACTGTACCGAATGCTGGAAGATCATATTCTTCACCCTCCGTATTTTTCCATTCCTCTACAAAATTTAATACCGTATGATAGGTTTCCAAGCTTTCCTTATTGGCCGATGCAAAAGGTTCTCCATCAACAGCATATTGAATACTGTCCATCTTGTATAATTGCGATATATCGGGGTAGGTTGAATATACAATATCAACATCTGTACCCACCTTAAGATCATGTTCTTTTAAAAAATGCTGTGTTAAAATATCAGGTACTGAGCCCTTACTGACCACATAAAGTTGTTTTCCTTTTAAATACTCCCAACTATGACAATCTGAATCCGTTGAACTTAAGGACATCCCTCCCCAGACACTTACATTTGTTAATCTTACATCTAAACCTCTATTATACAAGTTAGCAGCTGTGTGCATAGGAACAACAAGTAGCCCATTATCATTACTGACTGCAATAGCCATCATTTTTTCAGGTTCATTAAAGGTTTGTAAATCAATTTTAACATTATCTCCTAAGGCATTGGTTTCTAGTATTCTAAGTATCGGAATAGCTGTTGCAGACTTTGGGATGCCTATGGATAGTTCTATTGGATCATTTTCTTGTTTTTCAACCTGTTTAACAGAAGATGAACATCCAAAAAGAATACTTACACTTAAAAACATAATTAGTAAAAATTTTATTTTCATTGTATATCCTCCTAAATAATAATGCAAATCATTTGCAATAAACGCATCAACATTATAGCACAGAACATATAAACAAAAAGTATCTATAGATACTTTTTAAAAGTTTTGTTTAAGAGGTATGATATTAAAGAGTTATGATCCTAATACGATAATCCTTTGACGAATTTTATTATACAACAAAATAAAACCGACTAAGCTATCTTAATCGGTTTAAGTAAATTATTGTTATTCTATTCCCATTCATAAAGCTGAATCTGATGACTCATATCTGTAAATAATCCATCTAAATTATAATATTTCTTTAGTATTTCGTTGCCTTCCTTTTCAACATTCAAGTCTTCAAATTTGTCAGGGTATAGTATCTTAGCAAGGTAGAAGACCTCAGCTGCCTGAGTTGACATATCCCATCCACCTAGTTCTCCTTTTATCGGATATACTTTGTCTTGAATAACAGCTTGAGTACCTTGGATGACTTCATCCTCTTTAGCAAGATCTGCTGACATCCAGCCATCAAAATCGTCTTTAAATGGTGAATGTATGAAAATATACTCTGGATCCCAAGCAATTATTTGTTCTTTAGTTATCTCATAAACTCCTTTTGGTATAACATCCGCCTCTACTGCTACATTATTAGCACCAGCTAATACAAAAGCTTCATAATTAGCATTTGTTTTAGGAGCATGCCCTTTCATTGGGTGTGTCCAATAATAGAGTCTTTTTTTCTCCTCTTGAGGAATATTATTTGTAATATCTGTGATGTTTTGCAATTTAGTTTTAGTAAAATCAATTAGTTCTTGGGCTCTCTCTTTTTCGCCAACAATCGTACCCAGCATATCCAACATATCATATTCAAAGCTACCAAATGTACCTACACATACAACCGGTATATTGGTTTGATTTTGAATTGCTTCAGCTGAATTTTTTGCCATACTATCAATAAGTATGATATCTGGATTTAGTGATATAATCATTTCAATATTAGGCTCTTTAATATTGCCTACAACTGGCAAATCTTTTAACTCAGGAGCTACCTGAGAGACAATTATATAATTCTTTTTAGCTTTTCCTTTTCCATTAAAAACAGTATGACTAGACTCATTGAAGCCCACAACACGATCCTGTGCTCCTAGCTGTATTAAGGTACGGACACCATCCATGGTTGTGAGGTCAACGATTCTCTCTGCTTCCTTGTCTAACACAACTACTCTACCTACACAATCTTTTATTGTAATGCTTGATTCTGAATTATCATTTGAATCTTGTTCATCCGTCGTGTCTGATGATGTATTGGTTGCATCAGAAGTGTCTTCATTAGAGTTATCCTGAGCATTCGCAGAAGTATCTTCATTGGGTTTAGTTTCACTTTGGCAGCCTGTTATAGTCAATAATAAAACACCAACTAATAAGACAGTTATATACTTTTTAAATAAATTCATGTATCTATACATCCTTTCTTCAATCAATACTAATATTTTTTTAACATCATACGTTAATAGGGTTTTTATACATAAATAGCCTTTAAAGGCACAACATAAGGTCTATTGTGTATATGATTTATACTAATTTCAACCCCATAAACTGAAGAAATATTTTTTTCTGTTAACACCTCATGAGGTGTCCCAGCTGCTACGATTTCTCCATCTTTCATCATAATTATTTTATCTGAGTACCTAGCTGCAATGTTTAAGTCATGGACTATCATGATAGCAGCTACGCCTATTGTGTCTACAAGTCTTCGTACAATATCCATTACCTCTAACTGATGTCGCATATCTAGATTACTTGTTGCTTCATCTAATAGTAATACTTCTGTCTCCTGTGCTATGGCTCTTGCAATAATGACTTTTTGCTGTTGACCACCGCTAAGTTCATTATAATTTTTCATAGCAAGATGTTCTATATTTAGTTGACTAAGTGCTTTCAGAACCTTTTTTTGATCTTCTTCACTGCTATTCCATGTGGAATGCGGACGCCTACCTAAAAGTACCATATCAAAAACCTTTAGCATGAATAGACTTGATGAGGATTGAGGGACATAGCCTATTTTTTTTGCTATCTGATCTCTTTTCAAACGACCAATACTTTTCCCATCTATTTTAACTTGACCTTTTTGAGGTTTTAAAAGCCCATCCATACATTTGATTAAAGTGGATTTACCAGCACCGTTCGGTCCAATAACAGAAACATGTTCACCCGACTTAATATTTAAGTCAATATTTTTTAGTATGGTATGATTGGTATAACCAAATTTAAGATTTTCAACTTGTAATGTCAACTTAAGGACCTCCTCATCTTTACAATAAGATAAATAAATAATGGTACACCCATAAACGAAGTCATAACCCCTATAGGTATGACAACTGGTGAAAGTATATTCATAGCCACAACATCAGACGCAGCTAACAACAGAGCACCAACTAATCCAGACAAAGGCACAACAAAACGATTATCTCCACCTATAAGCATTCTCGTAATATGAGGTGCTACTAGACCAACAAAACCTATCGTACCAGTAAAACAAATCGTTATAGACGTTACTATAGTAGCAACAATCATAAGTATCATTCTAGTGCTCTCTACATTGACGCCTAAGCTTTTTGCTGCATCATCTCCAGCACCAATTGAATTGAGATCCCATGATTTTATAATCAAAAACGGAATACAGACCAGTACAACTGGAAATATGAATTTTAGAGTACCCCAAGTCCCTTTGGAAAGACTACCAACCATCCAGAATACAACCTCGGCTGTTGACCATGAATCAGCAAAATACTGCATAAATTGTGTTCCAGCGTTAAATAAATGAGTTAGTGCAATACCCATTAAAATCATAGTCTGAGGTGATGAACCTTTTCTTTTAGATAAAAGTATAAGAACCAAAGAAGTAAGCATTGAAAAAAAGAATGCATTAGCTACAATAAAATAGGGACCATTGCCAATACTTTTTCCTAGTATAATAGCAAGTGCTGCTCCAAAACCAGCTCCTGAAGTTATTCCCAATGTATAAGGACTTGCCATAGGGTTTCTTAACACTGGCTGCATAACCGAGCCTGCTATAGCTAAGCTAAACCCAACAATAAGACCTGTTAACAATCTTGGTACACGAACAAACCAAACAGTTCTCAGTATTTGTTCTGTTGGAGCACTAATCCAACGAGGAAATATCTTGTGAATAATCACATGATAGGCATCCGTTATTGATATATCTAATGGACCTATGGTAACAGCAAATAGGCTAAATAAAATAATTGCAGCAATTAGAACAAAAATTAAAAAAACTTTCTTAGCATTCCCTTTTTTATATTCTACAAGTAATTTTTTATTACTTATCTCATGATTTATTGGCTTGGATATATTTGACTCTATCATGAATTTGCCTCCTAAGTGTCTTTCAAAGTAATCTGTAGATAAAATTGATACTCATTATCATTTTCGTTTGATTATTATACCACACCTATAGACTGCATGGTGTATCTATAGATACACTTAAAATTTTATTCTTGTGGTTTTTTATTTATAAACGACAACATGGAACTCATTCACAATTAAAAAAACAACTGATGCATGTACCAGTTGTTTTATTCTTTGCTTAACGAGGATATGGTATACATAATAAAAACTTGTAAATTTGATAAAATAGTACTAGGTTTGTGCTTGGTTAAATCTTTTATGTCTAATCCAATTCTGCTATAACACCTGCATGATCAGAAGGCCATAGACCTGACGGTGTTCGACTTATCTGCTTGTCACCTACAACTTGAATCTTGCGAATTTTAAAGTTACCTCGATACAGTATCAGATCAATTCTCTTATTTAATATAGAAATAGGATTTAAGAGATCACTCGCCTGAGTTGCTGTGAATCCCGATCCAGTACCTGCTATGGACCAAGTATCAATAAACCCCGCCTGCATCAGCTTACTATACGTTGAAGTTCCTCTTCCATCTGCCTTGGAATTAAAGTCACCAATCAATAGAGTTGGGAGGTCAGTATGTGCAGGTCCTTTTAACAACTCTAAAGCTTGAGCAGCTTGAACTTTAGATTGATATACCTCTAAGTGTGTATTGATGCATCTAAAGATTTTACCATACCATTGTATATCAACATAAGACCACCCTCTTAATAAGTTAATCTTTTCTCCGTCTCTACGGATAGTCCAATTAACCTCAAAATTTTTTTCTTGACGATTTGCTATAGAAATAGGCCATTTTTTCCTAGCAAGTATAACATCTCTATCTAAAAATCCAATGATTTCTCCTAAGCTATTGGGTAGCCGATTCGTATAATTTCTATTCACTGCAATAACATCATATTCTAGTCCTAAGGCTCTTAAATCATTAAGTAATATCTTTAAAAAGTTTATCGTTCTTATAATTTTTTTAGACTGTACACTCCATAAGACCGCTTCTTGAAGTCCAATGAGATCTGGTCTTTCACGATGTATGATAGATGCCATTGATTTCGATCTAGCTGGAAAATCAGTCTGCTCCACTTGTTCAAATATCTGAGTTATGGCTTTGGGTATTTGACGAAAGGGCATTAACAATGGTTTTAAATTTGCACCAAGATAAATATTCCATATCATAACTTTGAAACTACTATTTGCGAATGGTATAGACATATAGGATGCTCCTCCTTTTCTACTTTACTTTATGATGTAGATAAGGTTTGGTGCCAAAGAGAAAACTACTCCCAATGAAGGTATTTATCTTATTGCAAATTAAAAAGATACCACTAACAAAGTTAATGGTATCTTTTTTCCTATAAATATAACGGAGAAGGAGGGATTTGAACCCTCGCGCCGCGTGAACGACCTATACCCTTAGCAGGGGCACCTCTTCAGCCACTTGAGTACTTCTCCAAAATCGATTGCACCTTGTACTGAATAGCAAAGCGCAATCGTTATTATACTAAAGAATATGGATAATGTCAAGTATTTTTATCAAGTTTTGTTGCATGCATGTCTTATCTTTTACCAGGATCATAAGGTTCTCCAGCAGCCTTAGGTCCTGTCGCATTTTTAGAAAATAATACAAGAGCTACCAATGTCATAATGTATGGAAAGGCTTGAAAGATCTCTTGTGGTATATTTAATGAAGAAAGTCTTGCAATAGTTCCTGCTGTTTTCATAAAACCAAAGAAGAATGAGGCAAACAGTACTTTCCATGGATGCCATTTACCAAAAATCAGAGCAGCAAGAGCTAAAAAACCTAATCCATTAACTGAACCACTGGCTTGTCCAGAGTAGGTCACTAAAACAGTTGCTCCACCTAAACCAGCTAATAAACCAGACATAATTACCCCTATATATCTCATCTTTATTACATTAATACCCATGGAATCCGCAGCATGTGGATGTTCTCCGCAGGCTCTTAATCGCAATCCAAAAGGTGTTTTATAGAGTAAGAACCATAAGATAAGTAAAAGTAGAAGAATAATAAAGGTTGTTAGATATGCCTTTGTAAATAATAAAGGTCCAATAATTGGTATTTGGGATAAAACAGGTACAACGCCTCTTGTTACACCAATTTTTATCTGTACATTCTGAGTTCCGATGACCGCTCTAGCTACATAAACCGAAATAGCACTTGCCAGCATAATAATAGCTGTACCCGAAATAACCTGATTGGCTTTTAAAGTTATACTTGCATAAGCATGTAATAATGAAAAAATACCACCTGCTAAAGTCCCTAACAGCAGTCCTAACCATATAGCAGAATACCCCATACTATCATAGGTTAAAACAATAAATAAAGCCGCTACGAAGTTGCCTATTACCATTAAACCCTCAAGTCCAATATTAACCACACCGCTTCGTTCACTAAACAAACCGCCCAATGCAGTGATTAAGAGAGGTGCTGTATAATAAAGAGCATCTTGAAATACATTCGTAATAAAATCAATCATTGCTATTCACCTTCACTTTTCTTCTATTGATCAGCTTAACTATCCAATTCCTAATTAATAGATTAGCTGCCGCAAAATAGATGATGATACCTATGATAATTTGAACCAATTCTTCTGGAACTTTCGCTCTGATACTCATTAACCCTTTACCAACACTCATTAAACCAAATAATAAGGATGAGAATAATACACCCACCGGTGCATTTAAGCCTAATAAAGCAACAGCAATACCATCTGGTCCATAGGAGGGAAGTCTTCCTAGGGGAATATGATCAGTATAGCCTATATAATAAGCTGCACCAGCAAGTCCTGCTAAACCACCTGCTATCATCATAGATAAGATAATATTCCGATTAACCTTCATGCCTGCATACTTTGAAGCTTCTGGATTAAAACCTACCGCTTTTAGTTCAAAACCAAAGGCTGTTTTCTCTAGAATAAACCAGACAACAAGGACTGCTATAAGAGCAAGAAAAATTCCCATATTAACAGAGGAACCATCAAATACATCAGTCATCCATTCTGTTCTTAGTGAAGCACTCTCTTTGATTGGCTGTGATTCCGTATCGAAATGACCTGGAATTATTAGTTTAGAAAAATACTGCACCAGCCAAAGCGCGGTATAATTCATCATAATAGTTACAACCACTTCGTGTATACGATACTTAGCCTTTAAAAGTCCTGGTATAATCCCCCATACTGCTCCCATTAGCATAGCTGCAAGTACAGCAAGAGGAACTAAAATTAGTCGTGGCAAATCCACAGTAGCTCCTATAAGTACTGCAACAAAACCACCAAACAGCATTTGTCCTGTTACACCAATATTAAATAAACCCGTACGAAAAGCAAATGCAACTGATAAACCTGTAAGAATTAGAGGTGTAGAGGCAAGTATCATATCACCTAATCTTGCTAAATTACCACTCAACATCCCTTTAAATGCACCTTTAAACAACCACAAATAGGCATTTATTGGATCTTTCCCAGATATAAGCATAATAATGGCACCAACTAGAAAGCCAAGCAATACGGATAGTATTGGAATAATAATTGTTAAATAGCGTTTGTTTAACTTATTCATGACTATCGACCTCCTTAGCACCAGACATTAGTAATCCAAGTTTATTTTCATCAGCCTCTTTAGCATCCATTATTGCAACAATCTCACCTTCAAATATAACAGCAATTCTATCTGATATGTTTAGTATTTCGTCAAGTTCTAAGGAAACTAATAAAATCGCACTCCCTTTATCTCTTTCTTCTACTAATCGTTGGTGAATAAACTCTATTGCACCCACATCCAGTCCTCTTGTTGGCTGAGCCGCAATTAATAATTGTGGAGAACGATCAATTTCACGAGCAACAATTGCTTTTTGCTGATTACCTCCAGACATACTTCTTGCTGTTGTTAAACTTCCTTGTCCACTTCTAACATCAAACTCTTCTATTAACCGATCTGAATACTCACGAATGATATTAAATTGCAAAATACCAGACTTAGACATAGGTTTTTTAAAATAATTCTGTAAAACCATGTTTTCTTCTAATTTATAATCTAATACCAAACCGTGCTTGTGCCTATCTTCAGGTATATGTCCTATGCCAGATTCTGTACGTTTTCTTATTGATTCACTTGTTATCTCTTTATTATTCAAGAACAGCTGACCAGATTCAACCGCTCTTAATCCAGTAATTGCTTGTATCAACTCTGTCTGCCCATTACCATCAATACCAGCAATTCCTAATATTTCACCAGCTCTTACCTGTAAATTTAAATTCTTAACACTCATCAGCTTTCTATTATTCTTAACTGAGAGATTTTTAATATCTAAAACAACCTCTTTTGGAGTGGCTTCCTCCTTATCAACTGTAAAACTTATTTCTCTTCCTACCATGAGTTCCGCCATTTTTTCTTCGGAAGTATCTTTAACATCAACTGTACCTATACCTTTACCTTTTCTAATAATAGTACACCTGTCAGCGACTTCTTTAATTTCTTTTAATTTATGTGTTATGAGAATTATTGATTTTCCTTCACTAACCAGATGCCTCATAATAGACATGAGTTCTTTTATTTCTTGAGGTGTTAAAACAGCCGTAGGTTCATCAAAGATAAGGATCTCCGCATCTCGATAAAGCATTTTGAGTATCTCAACCCGCTGCTGCATACCAACCGATATATCCTCAATCTTAGAATTAGGATTAACCTTTAAACCATACTGTTCGGATAACTCTTTAACTTTCTTAGATGCTCCTGGTATATCAATAACAAATAAATTCTTAGGCTCCATTCCTAATATAATATTTTCTGTAACTGTAAAATTATGAACCAGCTTAAAATGCTGATGCACCATACCTATTTTTAAAGTATTCGCTACATTAGGGTCATGGATTTTAACCTCTTTTCCCCGTACTTTTATCTTCCCTTCATTAGGCTGATATAAGCCAAAAAGAATACTCATCAGTGTTGATTTACCAGCACCATTTTCTCCAAGCAAAGCGTGTATTTCACCTTTTTTAAGCTGTAGGGTAATATTATCATTTGCTTTTATTCCAGGGAATTCTTTTGTGATATTAAGCATTTCAATGACATATTCCATAGGTATCCTCACTTCTATCGTATTTTCCTAAATATTTACAAATATCAAATTATAATTTATTGAATTCTACCAATAAATTATAATTTGATAGTTATTTCTATAGTAAAATTAGTATATGATATATGGTAAACATTTAGGTCCATGGTGTATGTTTTCTGTAAACATAAGTATTATACCACAAACCGCGCTTCTCGAATAGTCTAACCTATACATTCCATGAGATATTTTGTATTTTTTATATAATGTTTAATAAAGATGGGCATAATAATAAATCCCTCCAATTGGAGGGATTATTATATAAGCTTTTAATACGATTCTATCTTATTCGTATTTATTAATATTTAACACCTTCAGGTGTGGTATATCCTTGCTCTGATAAAAAAGCATCTAATCCTTCTGCATTATCTGGTACAACCACTTCACCAGCAATCATTTTTTCCTTTATTTCTTCAACTTTTGCAACAGTTTCCTCTGCTAAATTAGGATTTTCTTTAGGTAATCCAACACCATCATTTTTGATATTCATTATAATGGATTGTCCACCTTGGAATTTATCCTCTGAGAAAAGCTTTATATGATCATAAGCTGCGTTATCAATACGCTTCATTGCTGAGGTTAATATAACAGATTTATCCCCTTCATAAATACCATCGGCATACTGGTTAACATCAACACCAACAATATATACAGTAGAACCACCCACTGTACGTTCTTTGGCTTCATTAATAGCTCCACCACCAACTCCACCTGCGGCAGCAAAGATAATATCTATCCCTTGGTCATACATACCACCTGCTAAAGCTTTTCCAGCTTCTGTTTCATAGAAGGTTCCTTGATAAATATATTGCTGAACAGTAACATTTGTGTTATAGACTTTATTAGCATAAGCGATACCTGCAGCAAATCCCCATCCATACTTTTGTACAGGTGGTATTTCCATACCGCCAATGAAACCAACCTTACCAGATTTAGATTCTAATGCTGTCGCGATACCTGCTAAAAAGCCTGATTCGTGTTCTGTAAAGAAAACAGATACAGTATTATCTGCTACTTTAGCATTACCATAATCATCTGGCTTAGGAATTGGAATTCCATCAATTAAAATAAATTTAGTATTAGGATATTTATCCTGTGCTTCATAAATTGCTTCTTCAAATTTATAACCAGGTGTAACAATAATCTGATATTCTCCGTCAACTAAATCACCTATTGACTTAAGATAATCTGTTTTAGATTCACCGTCAGGCTTAATGTATTGAATATCTGATTTGGTATGCTCTTGATAGAGTTCTATACCTTCCCAAGTTCCTTGGTTAAAAGATTTGTCATCAATCGTACCTGAGTCTGTTACCATACCAATAGCAACTGGAATAGTAGCTTTTTCTTTTTCAGGTTTTATGTTATCTTGTGTGGTGTCTGGGTCTTGCTCATTATCATTTGACGTATCTTTATCTTCTGTATCTTGATTGTTGTCATCCGTAACAGAAGGTTGATTGTCATCGCCGTTTTCAGTGTTATTCTTTTGACCACATCCAGTTAGAGACATGGACAATACTATAGTAAGTACTAAAGTTAATGATAATAGTTTTTTTAGCATAAAAAAACCTCCCTAGTTTTTTATCAGATTTATCTTAACATACTTTTAACATTTTGTCATAAGTTTTTCATTTTTTTTAGTAATTATTTCTAACATTTTTTTACTTGGCTGAATTTCAAAATAGTATTCTTTATCAAAATCTGTATAAATACAATAATAGCCTTCCTTAGTATTTTCTCCATTATACATCCTGTTTTTGGAAAAATACTTTCTTTTTTTGTCTGTTTTATAGTCCTTATGTTTTTTTGATTTCATCTTTTTAATCTGGTGCACATTAATATTTAGTCTTATTTTTTCTTTAGAACCTAACACTTCCCTAATAATTAGGTCTTCTTCTATCAATTGATACTTATAAAATAGAAAATAATTCCTAATCAAAACATAACCGATCCATGTTGCTGCTAATATAGTTAGTAAATCAACAACAGAGGCATGATTAAATAACATATTTAGCAAATAGTTAAATAAGATTAACAGTATACCGCTACCTAGGATACATAGAATAATATGAAATAAACAAATATTTTCTTTTTTTGAAACTTCTTGATGCACAATGTCAGCTCCTAACGGATAATCCTTAATTTAGATTATAAACTTCAATTCATTCTACACAATAAGGTGACTGCTTCTCTAAATAAACTTTAAAGGTTCAACCATTATATACTACTTTTTTAAATATAACAAATTGTGGATGCCACCACAATTTAGTATATTCCAGTATATTTTAGTGTTAGCATTCAATAGGTAATGAATACTCTATTATTCTTACTATTTTTTTCTATAGTTCGCCTTTTCAGATTCATATAAATTATTACCAAAGGTATCAATAGCCACAATCAAAGGAAGATCTTTTACTCTCAGTCGTCTTACTGCTTCTGTTCCTAGATCATCAAAAGCTATAATTTCAGAACTAATAATACAATTGGATAATAAAGCTGCTGCTCCTCCAACAGCAGCAAAATAAACAGCTGAGTTTTTTATCATACTCTGTATCACTGTATCGCTCCGATTACCTTTACCAATCATACCTTTTAGACCTAGCTCTAATAACTTTGGGGTATAAGGATCCATTCTATAACTGGTTGTTGGTCCAGCAGAACCAATAACTTCTCCTTCTTTAGCTGGAGTTGGACCCACATAATATATGATATTATCTTCAAGATTAAATGGTATAGACTTGTTATTTTCTAGTTGATAGACCAACCTCTTATGAGCCGCATCTCTAGCGGTATATATCGTACCAGATAATTCTATTTGTTCTCCTGCCTTTAGCATTTGAGTTTTTTCAATGGTTAAAGGTGTATCTAGTTTCTTTATCATATTCTCATTTTCCTTCCTTATATTTGAACCAGCTTTTTTATTTTATGATTTGTGTTACATGTCTTGTTACATGACAACTGATATTAACTGCTACTGGCAGTCCTGCAATATGGGTAGGATAGGTTTCAATATGTACTGCTAAAGCTGTTGTTGTTCCACCTAATCCTTGTGGTCCAATCCCTAATTCATTGATTTGTTCTAACATTTCATTTTCTAATTCCCTCACATAATCAATTTTTGATCTCTCACCAACTTTTCTTAATAAAGCTCTTTTTGAAATAATGGCACATTGTTCAAATGTTCCTCCGATACCCACACCTACAATCATCGGTGGACAGGCATGGCTTCCCGCTTGTTCAACTGCTTCAATAATAACCTTCTTGACCCCATCCAGTCCATCCGCCGGCTTAAGCATATAAATTCTGCTTTTATTTTCACTACCAAATCCTTTAGGCGCCAAAGTTAGTTTTATTTCACTACCTGGCACTATATCATAATGTATAATAGCTGGTGTATTATCACCCGTATTTTCTCTAAATATAGGATCTTTTACTACAGATTTTCTTAAATATCCTTCCACATACCCTTGTCGTATACCTTCATTAATGGCTTCTCTAATGGAACCTCCTATGACATGAACCTCCTGTCCAATATCGCAGAACACAACAGCCATACCTGTATCCTGACAAATGGGTACACCTTTATTTTTTGCAATCTCTGCATTTCTTTGAATTTGGTCTAATATATTCTGTCCAATAGGGGATGCCTCTGTTTTTCTGTGCATTCTCATGGCTTTTAAAATATCCTCATTGGCAATACAATTGGTTTCAATACACATATGTTTTAATACTTCAATAATTTGATTAACATGAATTTCGTTCATAATACCTCCATACACCATTCTCCTCTGCTTATTAGCAAAAAAGAATTATCTTATATATTTATAAAATCTATTATAATATAA
>JANQFZ010000025.1 GCA_028277605.1 Vallitaleaceae bacterium
TATGCTGCCTTCAGAAGCAGCTACCATACCTTCGTAATAACCACCAGAAGTCACTAATTGGGGTACACCGTTATTAAACGTCTGATTGATACCTGTACTTATTTTATTAACAAAGGTACTGCCATAATAGTTTGCTGCTTCAATAGCTAAAGGGAGCATATACGCTGTTGTAACTAAAATTGACCCTAAGGTTACGGCTTTATTAAGCTGTTGTTCTTGATATTGTGGTGATTCTCTGTCTGCAATGTAAAGCTCTATCTGTGGTCCATATAGGTTTAGATAATCTGCCCATGTACCTTCATCTTCATTTCCAAATAGTTCTAATCTAGTTTCTTTGTAGTCTTTATAGTTTAAGTTGATGGGGACTTTTTTTCTGGTTTCATAACCAGACATCCACTCAATGATTTTCCTCTTATACTTATGAAAGTATTCACCATTATAACTTTTTAGTGTTAGTTCTCTTTCATCATACATTACACCATAGCCTGTGGTTTTTATGAATTTTGATTCATCAAGTTCAATATCTTTGATAAATACATTTCTTCCTAGCTCTTTTGCTTTTTCAGTTGCTGCTGCTAATTTCATAAGTTCATTAATTTCTTCTATTGTTACCTTAGGCATATGATCGTACCCACCATCATAATTCCATTTCTGAAATGGACTAGGGTAATCCTTAAATAGGGCATGTGCTTCTTGTCTCTGCTCATCATAGATTTGACTTGATTTTTCTTGTATTGTTCTTAATGCGTTTTCAAATTTATATCTTTCCCAATTACCTGCTTGGTCATCTTTTGTATAGTTCTTATCTAATTGTGCAAGTCTTATTTTTAGTTGTTCTGCATTTTCATGCGCTATCTTTTGATGATAAGTCCAATCAGCTTGTCCTATTCCTTTATTATTTTCTTCTTCCCACCAAAAAGCTATTTGTCCATCAATTAGTTTAATTAATGCCTCAACTCTAGTCTGCTTGGATATCCATTGATGTGTCAACTTTTGTCCTTTATTTATGAAAAACCTATTTAAGTGCTTGAGACTTGATATGATTAGTGCTTTACCTATACCTAGAATACTATCCTTTAATCTAAAAGATTGTGTAGGGGAGTGTGTGTTACGTGATAGTATTCGTTTTGGATGTTCTTGTTCAAGTTCTGCATAGCATGCTTTTATTTTATTTTCAGCCTCATGGTATGCTCTCTGTGTTACTCTTATAAATTCTCCCATTCTATAAATTTGTGCTTCTATCTGTTCCAACTCATCTATTAAGTATTGAAAGTCTCTGCTAATATAACTCTTACTTTTTACGTCATAATCTAAGGTAGCTTTGACTCTTGATAGTTCGCTGTTAATTTGTCTTGTATCATAAGCGATACTTTTTAACTGATTTTCATGTACTCCAAGTCTTTTTAATTGAATGGTAATTTTAGACATTATATTCCTCCAAAAGTTACCATAGGCGCCTATGTAATTCTATATGAATGGTGGCTGATTATATAGAAGTTTTTTATGATCTAAACCAATGTTTTCAGCAATTTCTAAAAATCATTTTGCAACCATTATACTATCAATATTGACTGGCTCATCTTAAATACATGATATAACTTTCTTTATATTTTTTCAATGATTTCTGACGAAATGCACGTTTGAGAGGATGAAATGCATTGA
>JANQFZ010000011.1 GCA_028277605.1 Vallitaleaceae bacterium
GATGGACACCCTTGTCTTTGACTATGTGTTTCCCACTATCAAGGCACACTACGGTCTTGCACCGATTAGATTACGCCCATGCTGGGCAAACTAAAAAAAGTAATGGATCGACAAATGAGTGCAATCCATTACTTAATTTGTGTTTTGTTAGATGATTTGTCTTTATTTTATAATAAATGTTTTTATTTCATAAGGCTTAATTTCAAATTCAAAGGATGTATCTGAACACTGAATGGTTTGATATATGTTTCTTTCTTCTAAGTCACATTCTTTTACCTCTGTTAATGCTTTAAAGAAGCTGGCTTTTACTTTAGTTCTTCTATTATAACATTCATGCACTCTTATAACAGTCTCCTTTGTCCCTTCTGCTTGCTTAACAACTTCTGCATAAACATTTTCTTTATCAAAGCTTATAAAAGAAAATGTTTGAGGGAGTACCCCGTTATTGGTAGTAGTCAGCGCAGTATACACTGGTAGATTTAATTGATAGGCTTCTTTTACGGTTCCACCCTTTTTCCAATCTCCAATGTGAGGATATAAGGTGTATTTAAAATAATGAACTTCCTTATCCGCTTCTTCATTTGGTGAGGTTGCTGACTTTAATAATGTTAGCCGCATACAACCATCTTTAATATCATACCCATACTTACAATCATTCATTAAACTGACACCATAATCATCCTCAGAAAGATCTGCCCATTTATGTCCACATACTTCAAATTTTGCTGTATCCCAGCTGGTGTTCCAATGGGTTGGTCTTTCTACATTACCAAATTGTATATCATAGACGGCTTTATCTGAGTGAATATCAACTGGGAAGGCTGCTTTTACTAAAATATGGCTCTCTTTCCAATCAACAGTTGTATCAAAATCAATCTTAGGTGTATGTTTATAGATGGTAATAATTTGAGCTATAGTAGAATCTAAAAATTGCCTTTTAATCTCAATGGAGGCTTTTAATGGCCCTTTTTCTATGACTTCTATGCTCTGCACATGATCCATTTCCCACATTTTCTCTTGATAATAGATATTAATATCCCAAGCATCCCAATTATGAGGCTTGTCTTCAAAGGCTTGAAGAACATTTCCTCTTTCACCCTCTTTTAAGACTTCTCGATTCACTCTTTTATCCATTAATGAAGTCATATGACCTTTTTGGTCAAAGGTTATTTTGAAAAAATCATTTTCCATATAATTCTTTTCTACAATCAAAGTAGTAGTAGCTTCTACTTCTTCTTTAACTATTGAATAAACTTTATAACCTTTGGCAGGAATATCTTCAGCATAGAACATTATCTGTTCATCCGTATATTGTACATCTAACTGACAATCACCATCGTATATAGCTGCTTTCCCTTTATAATCTAGTATAATAAGTTCATTTCTATTAAAGGATAAACCATTAAAAATAACAACCGAATCTCCATCAGTATTTATCTGTGAGACAATTGTATGTAACGCTTTGTCCTTTAAAGCTTCTGCGCTGCTGATTATGTCTTCATATTGTGCCTTGGAATCGTCATAAACTTTTTTAATCGACGATCCAGGTATAATATCATGGAATTGATTAAGACAAATAATCTCCCAGCCATGACGGAGTTCTTCCTTTGGATAGGGGGCACCTGTGACATGTGACGATATTGAGGAAAGCCATTCTACAGCTTCATATAGAAATTCTGCTTTTCTATTGTAGCGTTTATTTCTTGCCATGCTTGTTAAGGTTCCTCTGTGATATTCAAAATACAATTCTCCTACCCATTTTGGCAGTTTTGGATTACCACTTACCGTCTCTTTCAAGTGTTTAAAATAGTCAATAGAGGTTGTTAATTGGACTTTCGGAGCACCTTTTAACCCTTTTTCAAGTCTTTTTGCAACTTCTAGCATATCTTTAGTAGGTCCTCCACCACCATCACCGTAGCCATAACTAATAAGAACCTCATTGTGAAGATTCTTCTGCTGATATCTTTCCCATGCACCTTTAACAGATTTTGCATCAATATAACCATTATAGGTCGTGAAAAATTTCTCTGGCAGGTCGTCAAAATTGGCGGTTGTGATAAAATGCGTCAGCACTTTACTGCCATCAATACCAACCCACTCAAAAGTATCATAAGGAAGTTTATTGTACTCATTCCAGCTGATTTTAGTTGTCATGAAATATTCAATACCGGTTTTATCAAGTATTTGAGGCAAGGCAGCACTATAACCGAAGACATCTGGCAGCCATAGTATCTTATTTTCTACTCCAAATTCTTCCCTAAAGAAACGCTTTCCATATATAATTTGACGAACCAATGATTCTCCTGAGGTTAAATTACAATCCGCTTCAACCCACATACCGCCCTCAGGCTCCCACCGTCCTTCTCTCACTCTTTTCTTGAGTTCTTCGTAGAGCTCAGGACGATCCTCCTTTAAGAATTGATATATTTGTGGTGTACTGGACATAAAAATGTAGTTATCATAATGCTTCATAAGCTCTAATACGGTTGCAAAGCTTCTCTGTACCTTAAGTCTAGTTTGAGCTATATCCCATAGCCATGCAACGTCAATATGGGTATGACCGACACATTTAGCAATAATATCATAATTATTACCGAATTTTGTGTAGTATTCTTCTTGTAAATATTGGATTGCTTCATCAATACTCTTATAAAATGATTGGTTATAGGATTTTCTTAAATCCAGCATATTCACAGCTGTTGTTAAAAGTTGAATGGTATCAATTCGTGTTTTATCTTCCTTAGGCAGCAGAGAGACCACTTCTAACGGAACATAAAGATCATAATAAAGCTTTTCAATTTTTTCATCTAAAACACACAGCCTATTTTTACATTCAGAAAGTCTATCTATCGTACCGCTGTACCCTTGCAAGTCAATGGTAAAGGTTTCGCCTGCTTTCGCCTCTTTTGTCAGTAGAATCTCTGTATGATTGGTATCTAATCCTTGTACGATTTGCTGATTAACAAAAGCTAAAAACTGCGCATTCTTTGCATCCCATTCACCTTCTTTTCCTGTGAATACTTGATATACAAGAGTTTTGTCAGCATATTTTTCTGGTACTTTAACCTGTGTTCTAAACCATGCATAGGTATCTGCGCCACCCCATCTTGAATTTTCATCAAAGCTAATCCAAGGTGAGTTATCCTCATCTGCTTCATTTGGGTACTTAAAGAAGCCTTCCTTCATCTTTAAACTATGGATGGTTTCTTTTTCTACATACTTTAATTCCTTTAGCTCCTGTAGTATTTGATTCATGCGTTCAACTTCAAAGAACATTACCTTAACCTCCCAGTTTTAATAGTTCTTATTTTATTAATCGATATACTCATAGTAAACAATTTTTACTTGATAGGCTACTTTAAAATCTATAGATATGGTATCCTTTTTTTAGATTGCAACAAATACTTTTATGTGTACAACGGTTAGATGCTATATTTTATAATAGCAAATGATAAATGACATGTATTGATTAAGTCAAATGAGACAAAATAGATAATAATATGCTATACTTAATATATGTAGGGCTCACAAAAACTTTAGACTTCTTGCCTTTCAATTATTATACTCAATAGCATAGTAGAAGTATTATTCCGGAGGCTTAATGATGATACAAGTACAGGAAGTAACTACTAAGAAAGAGCTTAAAAAATTTGTTACATTTCCTATTAAGCTTTATAGACACTGTTCTAATTTTATTCCATCTTTAATAGCTGATGAAATGAATGTGCTTAGTAAGGATAAAAATCCAGTTTTTGATTTTTGTGAAGCTAAATACTGGCTAGCTTATCAGAATAGCAAACTTGTAGGACGTATAGCTGCCATTATTAATCATGAAGCTATTAAAAGATGGGGAATTAAAGCAGGAAGATTTGGTTATGTTGATTTTATTGAATCTTACGAAGTGGCAAAAGCACTGCTGAACACAGCAGAAGTATGGCTTAAATTCAATGGTATGACTAAGATTATAGGCCCCATTGGTTTTACGGATTTAGATCCAGCAGGGATGCTGACAGAGGGGTTTGAAACCATTGGAACCATGACTACGATCTATAATTATGCCTATTACCCAAAGTATCTAAAACAATTAGGATATGCAAAAGATGTTACATGGTATGAATATGAACTGCATATGCCAAAAGGCATTCCAAGTACAATTAATGCTATAGCCGACAGAGCCTTGAGAATGTATCCAATAAAAGTATTGCAGCTTAAAAACATAAAGGAGATATATCCTTATATATCTAAATTATTTAGTCTTCTTAACACATGTTATGAAGAGCTCTATCAAGTCACTCATATTACAAAAAAACAGATGTCTGTATTTATCAATCAATACATTCGTTTACTCACACCAGACTTTATTAAGCTTATCATTGATGAAAACGATGATGTTGTTTCTTTCGGAATTTGCTTTCCATCTTTATCTAAAGCACTAAAAAAAGCAAAAGGAAAACTCTTTCCAAAAGGCTTCTTCCACATATTACGAGCTCTTAGAAAAAACAATAGAGCCGAACTAGTCCTGATAGCTGTCCATCCAAAGTATCAGGCTTCTGGTTTAAATGCTGTACTGTTTAGAGAATTTATTAATTCTTTTCATGCATTTGGTATTGAGATTGCGGATTGTAACCCTCAATTAGAAAGTAATATTAAATCACGTTCACAGTGGAAGGTTTTCAAACACCGACAGCATAAAGCGAGATGCTCCTTTAAAAAAGATTTGGTCTAAAAGAAAGGTATGCTAAATAAACAGCATACCTTAGTTAATAGTATTTTTGTCCTAGTTTTGATCTGTGTTATGATACTTATACCAGGTCGTCTTTACTAGTGTCTTCTTCAGATTTATCACTAGAAGATTCTCTAGATTCTCTTGAGTCTACCATGTTTTCTCTTGCAAACTCAGTATTCATGTCATTATTTCTGTTAGATTTATTTCTTTTTGACTTTGCCATACATAGTCCTCCTTTTATAGTTTACATTGTTATTATCTGTCAATCCATCATAATTTATACAAAATTAATATTTAATTTTCATTATATTTTTGATATAATATTACATATTATGGTAAAACATTTAGGTAGGGGATAAATATGTTGAATTATGAACCAAGGAGAATAATTCTTGATGAAGTTAAAATAGGAATGGTATTAGACGAAGACGTTATTAATTCAAACGGTATGCTGCTAATTCAAAAAGGATCAATAATCACTCAAAAACATATTTTTCGAATGAAGCTCTATCAAATTTTAAGCATTGTTATTCGACAGTCTATTGATCATGTAGAACCTCAACAAGAACAACAAGTACCCAAACGCTTAAAAAATTCTGTTCATTTTAAAGCTTTTGAAACCAATTACGAACAAAAACACGAAGTGCTTCAACAGCATTTACTCGATATAAGCGAAGGTAACCATGTTGAATTAAATGATTTATTTAATCTAAGTAACTCATTATTCACCTCGTTAAAATCCAAAAGCGATCTTTTTAGTTATCTCAATAATTTAAAGGATGTTGATGACCATACCTATACACATTGTTTAAATGTTTCTTTATTGTGCTTTGTTTTTGGTCAATGGCTTAACTATTCTCAACAAAAGCTTATCAATTTAACCGTAGCAGGGTTACTCCATGATATAGGCAAGATACAAATAGATACCAGCATTTTAAATAAGCCTGGAAAACTAACAAAAGAAGAGTTTGAAATCGTTAAAAAGCATTGTGAATTAGGTTATAAAATGGTACAGCGTTTGTCGATAGATGAGGATATTAAAATGGCCATACTTATGCATCATGAAAAGATTGATGGTTCTGGCTATCCTTTTGGTTTAAAAGGAGATCAAATTCCTGATTTCGCTAAAATCATTTCAATTTTAGATATTTATGACGCTATGACATCCCATCGATCCTATCATAACAAATACTCTCCATTTAAAGTAATACAAATGTTTGAACAAGAATCGTACGGTATACTGGATACCAAGTTTTTATATGCTTTTCTTGACAGAATTGCACATAATTATGTAGGACGATATGTAAGATTATCCACAGGAGAAGAAGGTAAAATTGTCTTTATACATAAAAACTCTCCTTCAAGACCGATGGTACAGTTAGATACACATATGGTCGATTTAATTGGGGACCCTAATATTTATATTGAAGAAATTACACGTTAGTTATCACTATATATAAAAAAAATATTAAAAAAAAATTAATTTTTTATTGAAATATCATGAGAAGTATATTATAATAAAAATATGATTTGTGTTGTTCTCCCTTCTTTTTGGAACACACGGATCAAAAACTATATAACCCCTTATTAATTATTTATACTCCCCTCATCAAAATAACCACATGTTAAACATGTGGTTATTTTTTTTTGATTATTCTTCCCATGCCATTGCTCTTGTTACCGCTTTCTTCCATCCTGCATACATTTTATCTCTTGTCTCAGATTTCATAATAGGGTTAAAGCTTTCATTAATACAGCACCCATCTACTACTTCCTCTTTATTTCTCCAAAAACCTATAGCTAAACCTGCTAAGTAAGCAGCTCCTAATGCTGTTGTTTCTATAATTTTAGGCTTATCCACTGGCACACCTAAAATGTCTGCTTGAAATTGTAATAAGAAACGATTAGCTGCAGCACCCCCGTCAACCTTTAAACGTTCCAGTTTTATTCCAGAATCTTCACACATAGCATCTATAACATCTTTAGATTGGTAAGCAATAGACTCTAGTGTAGCTCTAATAATATGGTCTCTATTGGTTCCTCTTGTCATACCAACTATAGCACCTCTTGCATACATATCCCAATAGGGTGCTCCTAATCCTGCAAATGCGGGAACAACATAAACACCATTAGAATCCTTAACCTTAGATGCAAAATACTCACTTTCATCTGCTGAAAAAATCAATCTCATCTCATCTCTTAACCACTGAATACTTGCGCCAGCAATAAAGATACTGCCTTCTAAAGCATATTCCACTTTACCATCAATGCCCCATGCAATGGTCGTTAATAGACCGTTCTTAGAATGTATAAGCTTATCACCTGTATTCATAAGAATGAAGCTACCTGTACCGTATGTATTTTTAGCCATACCTGGTTGATAACAAGCCTGACCAAATAAGGCAGCCTGCTGATCTCCTGCTGCTCCAGCAATAGGAATCTGTGCTCCACCAAAAGTCTTTTCATTAGTAAAACCATAGATTTCACTTGATGGTCTCACTTCTGGCATCATGGTTATAGGAATATCTAATAACTCTAGGAGTTTTTCATCCCACTTCAGAGTATTAATATTAAATAACATGGTTCTTGATGCATTAGAGTATTCTGTAACATGCACTTTTCCCCTTGTCAGATTCCATATAATCCATGTATCCATAGTCCCAAAGAGCAACTCGCCTTTCTTAGCTCTTTCTCTCGAACCCTCTACATGATCCAATATCCATTTCACTTTAGTTGCAGAAAAATAAGCATCAACAACCAATCCTGTTGTTTTCCTTATATATTCTTCTAAGCCTTGTTCTTTCAATGCTTCACAAATATCAGCAGTTTGTCTAGACTGCCAAACTATGGCATTATATATTGGTTTGCCTGTATCCTTGTCCCACACGACTGTAGTTTCTCTTTGATTGGTAATTCCAATACCAGCTACTTCTCCAACCAAAACACCTGCTGTTTCAAGTACTTCTCGCATAACACCGCTTTGTATACCCCATATTTCCATTGCATCATGCTCTACCCATCCGGGTTTAGGGTATATTTGTTTAAACTCCTTCTGTGCAACTGCCTTTATTTCACCTTTTTTGTTGAAGAGTATGGCTCTACAACTTGTTGTTCCTTGATCCAATGCCATAATATACTTTTTTCCCAATTTAAAGCCCCCTAAGATCATAGTACGAACATATAAAAACCATACAATAGACCATTCTAGTAGCATTTGTATGGTTGTACCACATCTCCTATCTTTTTATAGATTATACACAGCATGTTGCTCATATGCTTATTATGTTAGAATGAATATGGTTAGTTATATAGTATAATAGTTTAACTAATAAGTCAATGTAATTGGTTTTTTTGTGTCTTACCTTATAGAGATGTAATAATAAACCCAGTCGCAACATAGCTTAAAACACAAAAAGAATATAAAAGAATGTCTATAGCTGCAAAAACTGCAAGAATAGTAATCGGTTGATGGGTTTCCTTCTCTCTTCCCCATAGAAAAGCGCTTCGAATGGATACTAACATTATAGCAACAAGTAGTATGATAATAACAGTTAAGGACTGATAAGGTAGTAAAGCTCTAAAAGATTCATTTTTTAATATGGATTGATTGGTATAATATACTTGTAATATTGTAAAAGATAGTACTCCAATTAAATAGCTAAACCGATTGCCCCATCTCTTATGTCTTAATAACCTTTGACTAACCGCTACAATTATCATTGGAACAATTATGCTTATTCCCCAAACAATAGCACCGATTAATAAAATAAAAACAGAAACTAGGATGATGGTGAGTACTATGTGAAGAGGTTCAATGGTATGTAATCCTATAGAGTTATTTATTAATATCGGATTATTAGAAGCTATATAGTATATTTTCTCATTATCAGTTATATCATACCACTGCAAATAGTTATAGCCGTTCATCATAAAACTATAAGGTGCAAGGCTTGCATGTTTTGTATTGGTCAGCGTTTTGGTTTGTTTGATAGCACCATTATGTACTATGCCTTTCATAATATTAGTACCATAGGGCGTAACACATTGATACAATAAACTTACTGAATCCTTTTCAACTCTTTCTATAACAGCTTTATCATACGATGGTATAACACTTATTTCATACCTATCAATAACTTGTGGACATTGAACATCTAAGGTAATGATAGCTAGCTTCTTATCATTAGATTTTTCATTTCTTTTAGATAAAACAAGACAGAACCGTCCATTTTCAACGCGCATATCATTGTATGTGGTAAAGGCGCTTAACCTGTTTTTTGCATATAATTTTTGACGTGATAAAACCTTCCATTGTTCATCCAATTGTAAATACTGACCTACCCAATTATTACTATCATTTACATACTCATAGACAATATAATGCTTATTCTTACATGAATAAACATCGTAATATTTTAGTTCCCCTGAAAAAATAATTTTAGATGTGTGTGTTTGAATATCATAAAGAATTAAATTATTATCCTTTTTAAATATAACCATTTGACCATCATGATTGAAGTGTTTAACATCCTTAAAAAGCGTTTTACTTTCAATTATCCGACCATTAGAGCGCTTAACAACCAATGACTTAAGATCGCCATCACTATAAAGCACTAGATAAGTATCTTCCGACCATGAACAACAACTAAGTTTTGATACCTTAGAAAATGACTCATAGAACTTATAAGAGAAAACTGGTTCGCCCAGCTCATCAAATCTCTTGTACTCAAGAGTATTATCATACACCAAGAATAAAGTAATTTCACTTCTATCGATATCTTCATACCTTGTAACAAGATTTTTATTAAATATATTCTCATCTTTATCAACATCAACCGCTCCTAACTCAATGCCTCTGCTCCATTGTACTGAAGGTAATGTTTGATGTACAGAAATAAGCTTAATTGTGTATAAAACTAAAGAAGCAATCACAGCAATACCTACATTAAACTTCCATGAACGCAGACATTTAAACATGCTATCCATTCCTTTTTATCTATTTTGTAGTCATATTATTTTCAATTATACTTATTCTAGTTAGCCTTTTCAATAGTATAATATTTTGTTTCCTGTTCATTATATTTATTTCCTGTAATACTAGAATAAAATTTTACTTTTATTGTGTTTCTCCTCCTATCTTTCGACATAATATGTGTAAACTAAAAGGAAAAATTTAACAAACATCGAATTCTATCATAGGGATATTTTTTCTATACATTCAACTATTCAAAAAACTATATGATTATGGGAGATGGTATGATGAAAAGCTTAAAGTCAAAGATTCTAATTCCAGTTCTAGTTGTCGTAGTATTAAGTATTACTACACTGTCTTTGATATCTTATTTTCAGGCTCATGGTATGCTTGATAATGACGTAAAAAAAATTACAAAAGCTAAAGTAGAAAAGCTTGTGATTTCTACTGAAGAAAAAATTGGTGAATGGAAATCAATTGTTAAAATGCTGGCTACAATAAGTCCAGTAAAAAATATGGATTTTAACGGTTTAAAAGATTATGCTTTAAAAAATGAAGAATTATTCCACGAGTTTGATGCAATAACATTTAGTGATACCACTGGAAAATTTAACAGTACGGTTGGACAGGGTGGTGATATAAGTAAAAGAGAGTATTTTCCAAAGGTCATGAAAGGCGAAACCGTAGTATCAAAACCTATTCTCTCTAAAAACACAGGGAAACCTGTTATCTTTATTGCAACACCTGTAAAAGACGATAGTGGTGAAGTAATCGGTCTTATAGGAGGTTCTGTGCAATTATCTCTCATAACAGATATGGTTAATGCAGAAAAGATTGGTGAAAATGGTTATGCTTATATGCTCAGTTCAGAAGGTGTGGTAATGGCTCATCCTGTTGCCGAATTTATACTTGATAAAAATCTTTTGGAAAATGATAATACAAGCTTAGTAGCTATAACTCAAAAAATGTTAAAGGGTGAAGAAGGATTAGAGCATTACATGTACGAAGGGCAAGATAAAATTGCAGCCTTTGAACCACTAGAATCTACCGGATGGTCTATAGCGATGACAGTAAATTATTCGGAATTAACACAAGAAATAAACATTTTTAGAAATATAATGATATTCATTGGAATGATAACTCTAGCCGTCATCATCATTGTGGTATATCTAATAGTTACTCGATCGATTAAGCCATTAAATAAGATGATAGCTATCACTCAGGAGGTAGCTGACGGAAATCTTAGGGTAACAGTTGACGTAAAGAGTAAAGATGAAATAGGTTTGTTAGCAAATAATTTTAATAAAATGATTGAAAGTATGAGTAGCTTGATAGGTGAGATGAATCAAATGGGAATAACCGTTTCATCAGCATCACAAGAAATGTTAGCTTCATCTAGAGAGGCAAATAAAGTAGCAGAACAAGTAGCTACAACTATATCAGAGTTAGCTCAGGGAGCTAGTGAACAGGCTAAATCAACACAAGAGGGTAACGTTATGGTTAATGAATTAATAGGCGGCATCGCAACCATAAGTGATAATGCCAAACATTCGCAAAAAGCAACTACTAATGCTATGGAAACCGTTAGTGAAGGAATAAAGATATTAGAATATCAAAAGAGTAAAATGATAGAAAGTACTAAGGCAACCCAAAATGTTTCATATCAGATAGCTGATCTATATGAAAAATCTCAGGAAATCGGTCAGATAGTGGAACTTATTAGAAGTATAGCAAAACAAACCAATTTATTAGCATTGAATGCGGCAATAGAAGCTGCTAGAGCAGGACAACAAGGTAAAGGGTTTGCTGTTGTTGCTGAAGATGTGAGAAAATTAGCAGAGCAATCAAGCAATGCTACTAGTGACATAGGCTCATTAATAGGTGATATAAAAACGGGAGTGGATAAAGCAGTTAAAGAAATGAATCGAGCTGAGTCTATAGTGAAAGAACAAAATAGCGCTTCTGAACAAACGTCCAATGCTTACAAAAGCATACTTGAGGCTGTTGAAGCAGTAATAGTTAATACTCAAGAGGTTTCCAAGACTTCTGAATTAATTAGTACCAATTCGGTTTTAGTTGGTAAGGCTATTGAAAATGTAGCTAGTATAACAGAGGAAAACGCTGCAGGAACAGAAGAAGTTGCAGCTTCCACCCAAGAACAGAGTTCTACCATAAATATTATATCAGCATCTTCCGAACAGTTAGCTGAATTATCTAGTAAGCTTGAAACAATAATCAATAGGTTTAAGATATGATAAATTAATATTAGATCGTATAGATAAACAAGCTATTTATGTTATATAACTATGAGATGAAATAACTAAGGGTTAATAGTATAGGGGTTAAGCTCCATAAAAATACTATTAACCCTTTATATAAGTCACTCAAATAGTGATCAGATCCTGCATCACATTTTATCAATTGACAGTTTCTAATTATATTTACATTAAAAGAGATTCATAAAAAGGATAGACTTAAAAATGTTTTATAGTGACTTATACACTTAAATTTGATACAATAAAAAGCATTATAGGATGAAAGGAATGAAATCTATGTCTATTTACGACAAGGCATTGACCATGCATGAAGCATGGAAGGGAAAGCTTGAGGTTCAAGCTAAAGCAAGGGTGGATAACGCAGAAGCACTTTCCATTGCTTATACACCGGGTGTAGCTGAACCTTGTAAAGTTATTTCTCAGAACAAAGAAAAAGTATATACCTATACAATGAAAGGTAATACCGTTGCAATTGTTTCCGATGGAACAGCTGTTTTAGGTTTAGGTAATATTGGACCAGAAGCAGCCATGCCTGTCATGGAAGGCAAAGCTGTATTATTTAAAGAATTTGCAGATATTAATGCTATACCTATATGTCTAGATACAACTGATGTCGACGAAATTGTTAAGACGGTTAGATATCTTTCACCTACTTTTGGTGGTATTAACTTAGAAGATATTTCAGCTCCACGGTGTTTTGAAATTGAATCAAAGTTAAAAGAACAGCTTAGTATTCCAGTTTTTCATGATGATCAACATGGCACAGCCATCGTTGTTTTAGCAGGGATTATTAACGCTCTTAAAATTGTAAAAAAGAATAAAGAAAAATGTAAAATTGTTATTAATGGTGCTGGTTCAGCAGGGATAGCAATTGCTCAATTGCTATTACATGAAGGTTTTAAACATCTTGTTTTATGTGACAAGCAAGGTATTTTAAATCAAGATGCCTCTTGGCTCAATTGGGCACAAAAACAAATGGCTTCGTTAACTAACCCTAATCATATAAGCGGAACACTAAAACATGCTATGGTTAACAGTGATATTTTTATTGGCGTATCTGCCCCTAATATTGTAACAGAATCTATGATTCAATCCATGAATCAAGATAGCATAGTGTTTGCTATGGCTAATCCCGTTCCTGAAATTATGCCAGATTTAGCAAAAAAAGCAGGTGCAAGAATTGTTGGAACTGGAAGGTCAGATTTTCCAAATCAAGTAAACAATGTTTTAGCCTTTCCTGGTATTTTTAAAGGCGCTCTTGAAGGTCGAGCTGTTACAATCACAAAGGATATGATGATTGCGGCTGCCCATGCTATTGCTGGCGTTGTAGATCAAAAACAACTACACGAAAATATGATTCTACCCAAGCCTTTTAATCCAGCTATTGCACATTGTGTAGCAAATGCTGTTAAATCATGTATTTAATTCTATTTTTTATTCAAATTTTTGAAATTCTATCAAAATGATGATTTTGTGGATGATATTGTTTGTTTTAATGTTTCTTATCTCGCATATATTATTAGTAAACCTTTTCAACACTATACATTCATTCTATAAGTATTAACGCTTAAGTAAGATGAAAGTTGGTAACTATATGCGAGAGATTATAAGTGAATCTGATCTAATATATCAGTTAGAACAATTTAGGCATATTTTATTTTATTATGATTACTCTGAAGTAAATAATATTGTTTTTTTTGATGTTCAGTCCTTGAATTGCTATTTAGAGAGTCATAAGGATAACCCATTTGAAAGGCAGTATCAAGCATTAGAAACCATATTAGATATCATTCTACCTTATCTGCCTAATAACTTAACAGACCAAGCTATGGATACCATCGTACATTTTCTAGATCGTGAATCTGGAAATGAAGTAGCTATAAAAGAAAATATAGTTAAGAATATAAAATTGGAATTTATTCAGATTGTAAAAAGTCTCCGTACTGAAAATGAATGGCATTACCTAATAAATATTTGCAAAAAAATAAGAGATACTAAAGCAAATGTTATCTTAACACATTGAGTAATTAATTTTTACTTGTTATTTGGTATAGTATGAGGTAAAATAAAACAAACCTTAGCCTTTAGACCAATTAGTATAGGGGGATGTTATGAAGGAAACCAATTATGACTTAAGCGTTAATAAGCTTATTATTTTATTCATGCTAGATAAAATTCATCTACCCATGAGTTATACATATCTATCCGAATTTATATTAAACCATGAGTATACCAATTATTTTTCTCTTCAATATTATTTATCTGAGCTAGTAGAAACCAAACTTGTCATTACAGAAAATATGAGTCATACAACAAGATATTCAATTACAGAACAAGGCAAAAAAACATTAGAATATTTTGAGAATAGAGTGCCTGACAGCATGAAGGAATCTGTAATGAATTACTTAGAAAATAATAAAATAGAGCTAAAAAAAGAATATGAAATTACAGCAGATTATACACCTGAAAAAAATGGTGACTACACGGTACACTGCTTAGCAAAGGATAAAAAGAATACACTAATTGAAATAAAAATCATGACTCTCTCTAAAAAACATGCAGTTAAAATATGTGATAATTGGAAAAAAAATTCACATACCATCTATGGTAACCTTTTAAGTAATCTTATGAAATGAGACTACTAAATATAATAATCTATTGAACATAGAGTTGTTCAATATACTGCCATATTTCGTCTCTTCCTTGTTTTGTAACAGCTGAAAAAGGAATAATATTTTCAGTGTTTGCATTCAAGGTATTTTTAATTAATTGTACACTTTGGTTTACCTGACTTCTTTTAAGCTTATCCATCTTTGTTGCTATTATAAGAGGCTCAAACCCTTGATAAACAATCCAATCATACATGAGTCTATCATTTTGTCCTGGTTGATGTCTGATGTCAATTAGCAAAACCATAAGTTTAAGTTGCTTTCTAGTGTAAAGATATTGCTCTATAAACTTCCCCCATCTTTCCCTCTCTTTTTTAGATACTTTGGCATAACCATAACCTGGTAAATCTACAAAGTAAAACTTACTTTCTACGTTATAAAAATTAATAGTCTGTGTTTTGCCAGGCTTTGAAGAAGTCCTAGCTAAAGCTTTTCTATTAATTAAGGAATTGATAAGTGAAGATTTGCCTACATTGGACTTTCCAATAAAAGCTATTTCTATTAAATCTGAATCAGGAAACTGCTTGCTATTTCCAGCTACAACATCTAGTTCAACGTTATTGACCTTCATACCTCATACCCACTTTCTTACTAAAAAACTATAATCAAATATTCTAACTTATTATTTCATTTGTAGCAATACATTCTAACATCACCTTGAAGTAATTCTAGAAATGGGTTAATTAAACCATTCCTTGTGGGAATGGCTTAAGCTGTTTCATCTTCATTTTTTTGCTTTTTTCTTTTTTTGGTTACTGGTTTCAATGTTTGTATGTTTCCACTAGCTATTATGACTGGAGATTCATCCTTTTCAATTGTATCTTTGGTAATGATACATTTCTCAATCTTATCATTAGAAGGTATCTCATACATTACGTCTGTCATGGTCTCTTCTAAGATTGCTCTTAGACCTCTTGCTCCAGTTTTTCTCTCTAATGATTTCTTAGCTATAGCCATTAAAGCATCTTCCTCAAACTCAAGCTCAACGTCATCCATAGCGAAT
Organism: Vallitaleaceae bacterium; assembly: GCA_028277605.1. GTDB lineage: Bacteria > Bacillota > Clostridia > Lachnospirales > Vallitaleaceae > JANQFZ01. Next base: position 15,647 of record JANQFZ010000011.1, read on the forward strand.
AAGTTTTGATACTGTCTAACCAAAGCATTTTTAGGTTTAGTTAATATTTCTACTAATGCATGTTCATCTAAATTTTCTAAGGCTACACTAACCGGTACACGACCAATAAATTCTGGTATTAAACCAAATTTAAGTAAGTCTTGAGGTAGCAGGTGTTTTAATATTTTACCTATATCTTTGTTGATGTTGCTAACAATATCCGCCCCAAATCCCATGGCCTTTTTACCAATTCTTTTTTCAATGATTTTTTCCAGTCCATCAAAAGCACCTGAGCATATAAATAAAATATTGGTCGTATCAATTTGTATAAACTCTTGATGAGGATGTTTTCTTCCACCCTGAGGTGGTACTGAAGCAACAGTTCCTTCTAATATTTTTAATAAAGCTTGCTGCACGCCTTCTCCACTTACATCTCTTGTTATCGATGGATTATCTGATTTTCTTGCAATTTTATCTATTTCGTCAATATAAATAATTCCCTGTTCTGCTCTTTCAATATCAAAATCTGCTGCTTGGATAAGCCTAAGTAAAATATTCTCAACATCTTCTCCTACGTAACCAGCCTCAGTTAAGGACGTAGCGTCAGCAATAGCAAATGGAACGTTTAGCATTTTGGCTAAGGTTTGCGCTAATAAGGTCTTTCCAGATCCTGTTGGTCCAACCATAACGATATTACTTTTTTGTAATTCTACATCTTTGTCAGAACGTTCACTTCTTATACGTTTATAATGATTGTATACCGCTACTGATAATATTTTTTTGGCGTTTTCTTGATCAATGACATATTGGTCTAAGAACTCTTTGATTTCAATAGGTTTAGGAACATTAGTTAATGACTGCTCTTCTTTGTAATCCTGAAATTCCTCTTCTATAATCTCTGCACATAACTTAATACATTCATCACAAATATATACATTTGGTCCTGCAATTAACTTTCTTACTTGATCTTGTGATTTGTGGCAAAATGAACATCTTAATTGCTTTTTATCATCATATTTATTTGCCATCTATTCACCTACTTTCTCTAAGGGGCTACCTTTTTTCTATAACTTTATCAATTAAACCATACTTAAGTGCTTGTTCAGCAGTCATAAAGTTGTCTCTATCTGTATCTTTTTCAATAATATCTAATGGCTGACCTGTTTTTTCACTCAAGATTTCATTAAGTCTATTTCTAGAGGAAATGATTCTATCAGCATGAATTTTGATGTCGACCGCCTGACCTTGAGTACCACCTAAAGGCTGATGAATCATAATTTCTGAATTGGGTAATGCAAACCTCTTGCCCTTTTCTCCTCCGGCTAATAGAAATGCACCCATACTAGCAGCCATTCCAATACATATGCAAGAAACATCTGGTTTTATATAGTTCATTGTATCATATATAGCCATACCAGCTGTAATTGAGCCTCCTGGACTATTAATATATAAGTGAATGTCTTTATCTGGGTCTTCAGATTCTAAGTATAGTAACTGCGCGACTACCAAGCTAGCAGTTGCATCATTGACTTCTTCTCCCAAAAAAATAATTCTGTCTTTTAATAATCTTGAAAAGATATCGTAGGATCGTTCTCCTCTGCTTGTTTGTTCAACGACATAAGGGACTAAACTCATTATCACTGACCTCCTGTTTTGTATATTACACAATTCTTATTCAACTTATTACACTTCTTTTGCATTTTGCTCAATAAATTCTAAAGCTTTTTTAATCATCAAATCTTCTTTAATGCTCTCTTTTTCATTGTCTTTAACCGTCTTAACTAGCTCCTCGTACGCCATGTTATAAGATTTTGCCATTGACTTAAGCTCTTCTTCTAGTTCCATTTCAGTAACCTGCATATCCTCTGCTTTTGCAATGGCTTCTAAAACCAACCTAGATTGTATGGACTGAGTCGCTTGTTCTTTCATGTTTTCTTTTAATGAATCCATATTCTGTCCAGTATACTGGAAATACTGCTCTATAGGAAGTCCTTGATATTGTAAATTTCTAGCGAAATCATAAGCCATATTCTCTGCTTGAAGATCAATCATTGGATCGGGTATATTCATTGTGGCATTCTCAACAGCTTTTTTGGTGACTGCTTCTCTTTTTTGGTTAACGGCTTCTTTTTCTTTTTGTTCCTTAAGTTTATCCATTACTTCAATTTTATATTCTTCTAATGTTTCACAATCCGATACATCTTTAGCAAACTCATCATCTAACTCAGGTAATTCTTTAACTTTTATTTCTTTAATTTTAACTTTAAACAGTGCTGGCTTTCCTTGTAGATCTTCTTGTTTATAGTCATCTGGGAAAGTAACGTCAACTTCTACATCTTCATCCATACTTTTCCCAATAAGCTGTTCTTCAAAAGTATCTATAAATGTATGTGATCCAATCGTTAGTGAATAATCCGTGCTTTTTCCACCTTCAAAAGATTCTCCATCAATGTAACCATCAAAATCAATGATAACCATATCTTTGTCTTCTATTGGACGATCCGTAACGATTTCTAATCTAGAATTTTGCTCTCGAACCTTATCAATTTCTGCTGATACTTCTTGTTCCTCTACTACTATATCTATTTTATTAACTTCAAGACCTGTATAGTCCCCAAGTGTCACTTCTGGTTTAACAGCTACTTCTGCTGTAAAAATAAATGGCTGACCTTTTTCAATTTTTTCTACGTTAACTTCTGGTCTTGATACCACTTTTAGCTCTTTTTCTTCAACTGCTTTATCATAAGCATCTGGAATTATGTAGTTCGCAGCATCCTCGTAAAATACTTCTGCACCATATGTTTTTTCGATAAGCTGTCTTGGAGCTCTTCCTTTTCTAAAACCAGGTAAGGTTATCTTCTTCTTATTCTTATTATAAGCAACCTTTAAACCTTCCTCAAAAGCCTCAGCATCGACTTCAATTGTTAATTTCACCATGCTGTTCTCCAGCTTCTCTAGTTTAGCATTCATTCAATGTTTCCTCCTTATGTTACATATGTCTATATAAAGGGCATGCACACCCTATTTAACCATTTGTATATTATACCATACCACTTATTTAAATGCTAGTTTTTTTGCTAAGAGAATTAATGAAACATGACTTAGGATATTCTTTAACCTCAGCATTAGAAAAAGGCAATAAATAGAATTTTTATCCCTTGATATTATTGTATCCAAAAATAGCTTATCCTAGCATATTTAACTAACTTTTATTAAAAAAAACATAAATTTAACAGCTTGCATTTGTTGATTCAATTATGTTAAGATAAGTCTATTACGGCATATAAAAAATCCTAGAATTAATTCTAGGATTTTAACTTCTTAGTATTGTGATGGAGTACTAGGTGGTGTGTTTCCACCAGACATTTGCTGTTCTTGTTGATGTATCATTCTTTTAACCATTTCGCCACCAACTGAACCAGCTTGTGCTGATGTTAAATCACCATTATAACCTTGTTTTAAGTTAACACCAAGTTCATTTGCAATCTCATATTTGTATTGACTTAGAGCTTCTCTTGCATTAGGATTTACTGGTCTGTTATATCCCATGTTTATCACCTCCATAGTACTATTATGTCATTATTCTTCTTTTTTATTTATCTATATCCACGGTATTTCTATCCATATATTTGCCATATATTGCTTTGATTCTACAAGGGAATTTGTATTATAATTAAGGTATTGATTGGCGTCTTTTTTTATTTTAGGAGGTACATATAGATGACTTATTTAGAATACTATAATTCTACACTTGCTCCAAAACTCCAAAGTATTGATCTTTTTTTAAAAACTGAAGAAAGTGATGAATATACGATCGATACAGTATCAGAACTTTTGAATTTATCTATGGATGAAATTGAAACAATAATGCAACATGCTAACATGAAAGTTATTAACCGATTATCATTTTTTATTATTATGCAGAATGGAAGTAGCGAAATTTGTAAAATGTTTTCTAGAGAGCTCCAAAGAAAGCTACCTGCTACCTATACTTATTTTGATATTTCATATATCTACCAAATCCCCTACGATGTTGTAAAAGAAGCAGCAGAAGAAGCTAATATTCATGATATAACAACTGATAACATAAACACACTATTTTCTTACATTTACATAAGACCAGAAGCTAGTTAGCCATTAACTGAATGAATGACATTTTACAAATAACGGCATCACAATTGTGATGCTTTTTGTCTGTCTATAAGAAAAGAAAAAATGAAGGGATAACTCAAAAAATTAACATTGTGCTGACAGAATAGGTATGATAAAATGACTTAAAACAATTGATAAAGGCGTGTTATACATGAAAAATAAGTTTAGACACTTTTTAATTTTGATAGTTATTGCTTTGACCATTGCTTTTATTTTCTCATGGATCTGTGATTTTTATACATATTCTTATATTAATGCATTGTTTACCATTGGCTATATATATGTTACCATTGGTTTTTTTCTTTATGCAGATGAAAAAGGTTTTTTTAATTATGCTAAGTATTCCTTAAAAAGAGTTGCTTCTCTAGTAAATAGAAAGAGAACTTTAGGACAAAAAGAAGAGTCTTTACAACAGATAATGCAAAAAAAACCACTCCCATTAAAGATAACCCTTCCTTTTATCTTATCTGGCATTTCTATTGTTATTGCTACACTAATTATCAGCTTATATGTATAGGAAGTAATACCCTATCTAATAACTAAAACATAATTTTCTTAGCATTAGGTTTTAAAAAAACACAAGAGTCTATAAAAACATATTATTAAGTCAAAATCGAGTAGGAGGTAATTGATTAATTCAATTACCGACCTCTCACACCACCAAG
>JANQFZ010000047.1 GCA_028277605.1 Vallitaleaceae bacterium
ATGGACACCCTTGCTCTTGGCTAACACCTATATCACCTTCGGTGTTCGGGACTTTCACCCTATAGATTACGCCCATGCTGGGCGCACATAAAAAAACTATAGATCAGAAATTTCCAATCTATAGTTTAGCATTTCTATCGTATCATCATTTATTTTACAAGTGGTGGCAAACCTAATTTTTTCTTGACTTTTCTCATCGTTTTATTAGCTAGATAATTAGCAGTTTCTGAGTTTTTCTTAATTAGGCTGTCGACGTAAGCCTTATCTTTTTGCAATTCTTTAAATTTGTTTTGAATAGGCTTGAATTCCTCAACGATAACTTCTCCTACAGCCTGCTTTAACTCTCCATAGCCTTTACCTTGGAAGCGATCTAAAATTGTCTCAATACTCTCCTGTGTAAAACATTGGTAAATATCTATTAAACTTTTAATACCAGGTCTATCTGCCGAATAAACAATCTCTCTGTTAGAATCGGTGACTGCTCGTTTAATTTTTTTCATAATTACATCTGGTTCATCCAATAAATGAATATAGCCGTTAGGATTGGTATCTGACTTAGACATTTTCTTCGTAGGCTCTTGAAGACTCATTATCCTTGCACCGCTTTTTGCTATATAGGGCTCTGGTATTTTAAATACATCACCATAGACCTGATTAAAACGCTGTGCAATGTCTCTTGTTATCTCTAAATGCTGTTTCTGATCATCTCCAACTGGAACAAGGTCGGTTTGATATAATAAAATATCCGCCGCCATTAAGGTAGGGTAAGTATATAGACCAGCATTAATATTTTCACCCTGTTTACTGGATTTTTCCTTAAACTGGGTCATACGGCTCAATTCACCCATGTAGGTGTAGCAATTGAGAACCCATGCCAGTTCTGCATGCGCTGGTACATGTGATTGAAAATAGACGATATTTTCTTCTGGATCAATACCAGCTGCTATATATAAAATTAATATATCTCTTGCTTGCTTTCTTAATTGAGCAGGTTCTTGTCTAACTGTAAGTGAATGTAAATCTACTACACCAAAAATACAGTTATAATCATCTTTAAGATTTACCCAGTTCTTAAGGGCTCCTAGATAGTTGCCTAAAGTGATGACACCTGTTGGCTGCATGCCGCTATATATAACCTTCTTCACTACTTTCATTCCTTTCACTTCTAGTAGATATAATTTATGTGTAAGTTTAGCATACATCCATACACGATTCAAGCACTTTTATATGTACTCAGCTTCTTCACTTACCTAGATTGATCTATTAACACAATACTATTAGATGAATATAATAAATCAAAATCAAGAAAGAAGGAAAAGTATGATAAGTAAAAATTATTGCGGATTAGCTGCTCTAGGAGCAGGTATTACTATGCTGGTAGGTAATGGTGTTGGATACGGTATTGGAATCGCAACAGGCTTTGCTGCTGAAGGCGTTGCTAGACAACCAGAAGCTATTGATTCTATTCTAGAAGTTTTAAAATTGGGTAGCTGGTATGCTCTCGTACCGCTTATTGCAGCTTTTATTATCGCTCTTTGTCTTGTTCGTATAGCAAAAAAAGGCGGATGCTATGATCCATGCCTTAAATGTTGTGAAAACTGTTCTACCCGTGGACTAGCAGCTCTTGGTGCTGGTATTGCAATGCTTAGCGGCATAGGTGTTGGTATTGGTATAGGAACAGCAACAGGATTTGCAGTAGAAGGAGTTGCAAGGCAGCCTGACGTCGTTGACTTAATTGTTGATATACTTGTCACTGGTAATTTATTTGCTTTAGTTAGTACATTAGCTTCATTTATTATTGCCATTTTATTATTAAAAATAGCATGTAAATGCAGATGCCAATGTTCAAAATGTGATGACTAATTTATTTAGCAATTATTTCCTACTGGAGCTGTCCATGGATAGCTCCCTAAATATTTGGATGCATTGTCATACTCAAAACACCTGAACGCATAATGATATTTCTTAAATTCTTTTGGTACATGAATGGTACTTTAAGATTTTTTATTAGTATATTCCTCTTAATAGGCTTTACTTTCTTATTGTAAAGCGAAGTAAAATCCGTATATTTCTCATTAATGCTGTCTGATAAAGCTATGGCACTTTTTATAGCATAGCTTATTCCTTCTGCTGAACTAGGACTGATAAATCCACCTGCTTCTCCAATTAATGCCAGTGTATTGTTACCTGTACAGATTTGATTCAATCTCATAGGTCTAAAAATCAAAGCACCTTTTCTTTTTTTGCAGTTCTTAAAATCAAAACCATACTCTATCAACTTTGACTTAAGTAACTCAAATTTTTTTAACGGATGCTCATCTTTAGGGATAGCAGCACCTAAGATTATTTGATTATCTTTAGGAATTGTCCAAGAATAAAAATCTGTGACGGCGTTGTCAAAGATAGATGTAAAGAAAGGCATGCTGTACTTAGTTTCATACCATTCTTGTATAGATACATATATCTTTGGACAAGCATCATGGTTAAACAGTTGCTTTCTAATGCTTGATGCTGCTCCATCAGCTCCTACTAAAATCTTAGTATACACATAGGTATATCTATTTCCTTTTTTCAACTTAACTTTAATTCTATTATCCTCTTTTTGGAAAGAATTGTAACAGCAATTAAAATATGTATCGACATTAGATGGCACAAGTGATACAAGCCATTGATCAAATTTTTTTCTATTCACATTGATATAATGTCTCTGGTAGTATCTCTCAATATTATGATTTAAATCTATGGATTTCACTGTAAATAGCTGTGGTCCAACTAATATTTTCTTAGGTACACCTAATCCAATCTTAGCAAGCATCTTCTGTGCATCGGGAGCCAGCAAACCACCACAGCTTTTTTCGTCTTTACCATCATCTTCTATATTAGTTAAATCTCTTTTATCGATTAATAAAATTTTGTAGCGTTTGTCTAATAATCGGCAAATCGCCGCCCCTGCAGGACCTGCCCCAACAACCACAATGTCATACATAGGTAATTCTCCTATCTACTCTTCTCTCATTTTTTATCATCAGTTCTACTATTGAAGCTTAACCATCATTATAACATAAGCTAGTAAAAACTGTTAATAGATAATCATGGACGTTAAGTGGGTTATGTCTGATCTACACTCTTTTTCCATTTGATGCATTTTTAAGATAAATATTTTTAAGCAAATAAACAAATAATAAAAGTGTACAAGTATGACTCTATTTATCTAGGAGGCTAATATGATACGTTTTTCAAAAACACCTAGATTGCATCGTTACCCTAGGCTTTTTTCATCTTATTCAATGAATACGAACAAGCCATCTCACACTTATCTTTACTATGATGGTAATGATCCACCCATTGTCATGTCTCAAGACAATTATGAGGAATCTATTGATATGGAAAGGGGATTATAAAGATGAACAACAAATCCAATTTTTCTATTGTAGCAAAAAATTGCAGCCACTATTCGCCTAGACAAAATACAGATGCTTTAACCAACTCAACTGTTGACACGACATCTTGCTTAAATTGTGAGCACTTTTTAAATAATCATTGTCAGATCGATTATTATGATAAGATTCTTTCCTCTATTCGGTCTGATTAGTCCAGATGACCGTGTTAATAGTTTAGATAGTATCAACACAAATAATGGTGAGCTTTATGAACACATAGCGAAAAACTGCAATCGATATAGTCGTAGGGAAAATCCACAAGGCTTAACAAATGAAGTTAATCCTAAGAAGAGGTCTTGTGAGACCTGTCGGCATTTTATTGAAGGTCGCTGTGAACTAGATTTATTTGATAATATATTATCCAAACTTGAATAATTCCGACTCATCCACCATTATAATGAGAGATATATAAAACCCATATTAAAAAGAGCGTATCATCTAAGACGATTCACTTTATAATAATTATTATACCATAAGGCTAGATATTCTATTATAAAACTGTTTTGGGACACTGACTAGATTTGGAATGACTTAATGGAAGGTATACTTTGCAAAGCCTGCAGTCCCTATATAGCAAAAGGACTATAAGCATTTTAGTATACCTTCCAAAGTTATTTTTCATGGATTAATTTAGAAGGGATTTTTATGATTAAGAAATTGATTCCTATTTTTTTGATAGGTTTATTAACAGCTCTAGTGTTTATTCAAACCATTTCAATACAGTTTATTATTATAGCATCCTTATGTGCTTATTTAGTCTATAGGAGTACACAATCTTTTTTTAAAGGACTTACCCTAAATATTGTTCTTCTTCTATATATACCATTAGGTATGCTCAGATTAAATTCACAAAATCTAAATCAAGAACGTTCCAATATCATTATTCTTTTACTATGTATCGTTTATTTTAGTTCTATTATAAATTTTATTGTTCTTTCCTATAATATCAATAGCTACCATGTTAAGACCACAGCAATAGCTGGCTTATTTAGAAAACTTTATATTAAAACGATATTATTATTCATCTTGTATCTCACCTTATTATACTCTATATTAGATTCTTTCGCTGTCTTATATACGTATTTAGGTAATATCTTTAATGAAGGTATTCAAAACAGCGAAGAAATTGCAAGTCACCTTGATGCCCTGTATTTTAGTATTACAACTTTTTTTACAATAGGTTTTGGAGATATTACTCCGTCAGAATACTCAGAAATCACAAAAAGACTTGTAATCATTCAAGGCATATTAAGTCATATGGTTACTACTGTATTATGGCCTGTTTCTCTACTTTTTGTATTTGGTAAGTATACCAAAGAAAAATAAGTGATTTTTACTCTAAACAAAAATATTTTTTAAACTTATTGAAAGCCAATAAAACTAATAAAGCAATACCACCGATAACAGTCACAGTGATAGCTGTATTATCGCCACAATGCCGTACTAAGATGCCTGTTAATGCCCATACAATAGTTAGAACATAGACTAAATCATTATTTTTACAAACAACAGCAAATGTCAACACTACAGCCAATATAATAGCAATAACAGTCCAAACCGTTTCAGATAGTCCAAATCCATTAAATCCATAATATTTGAGTGCTGCTGCAGTATTAGCTATGGTAGCCACGGATATCCAAGCAAGGTAAATACTAAAGGGAACATGTATCCATAGTCTATCCTTACAACTTACATCACAGTTTCCTATATCTAGACGGTTGTATATTTCTATAAGAAATATTAATAATAAAACCATGATTATAAGACTAAGCCAAATCTTCTCATTCTGCCATGCAAAAAGCCACAAAGCATTCATAAGCGAAGTTAAGAAAAAATAAACGCCAATCTTATGAACAGGTATGCTATATTTTTGACTGGGTAAAAGCTGATAAATGGTGAACCCAAGGAGCAGCAAATAGATAAGACCCCATATCATAAATGTATAGCCAGCAGGCGTAAACAAAGTATTGATAGATCTAGATACCTCTCCTGTTGTTTTCCCTCCTATAGGCAGATAATTAGCTAAAAAATTAACCGTAATTACAAGTAAGAAACCCAATAAATTAAAAACTCTTAATGTTCTTTTCATAGTATTATACTTCCCTAACCGTTGTTATCTATATATTATATTCAACAACTGGTCATATCATACGAAAGAAACATTAAGAGCATAGGAGACTGGATTATACCTTACATTTTTATACCGCTATATATATCCAATACAGCAATAAAAGATGTCCTGGATAAAATAAGTAAAAGAAATATTTAATACTTCTCCCTTTCTTACCATTATAAGCATAAATAAAAGGCAGAGCTAAAGCTGATAAGATTTGAAGAGGAGACGATAAGTGCATAGCTATATACCCTGCATTTGCAGCCGTCATTGCAGAAGCCTTTAGTGCAAATCGATTTCTAAAGATATAGAAAGTAAAAATCATTACAATACCCAAAATATCATAATCTGTTTTCAAAAATACAGCCGCAGCCGCTATACCCAACATTATTGGTATAGCTATTATGGGTTTAGTTCTGAACAGCTTATCATAGACAACAATAACTAAAAGTCCAAGTAATAAAGTAAAGAAAATATTTTGATAATTAAAGTTTATAATATGTCCAGAGAAAGCCAAGTCAAACGGTATTTCTGATAGTAAGGCAAATAAAAATAATCTCAATAAATAAGCACCTACATGCTTTGTATGACAGTAGCCTTCAGCGATTAAAAATGCAAAAATAGGAAAGGCTATCCTACCAATCAGTCGTAATACGACGTACTCAGGAAAGAAAATGTACCCGATATGATCAATAAGCATAGCTACACAAGCTATGATTTTTAATTTGGTTGTCGTCATCATTTTACCTCACTTTTTCTAACAGTATCACTATTTTAAAAAAGTAAGAATGACTCATTTTCTATATTAGATAGAGTCATCCTTAAGTATAGATGCAAAATACCTTGTAAAAAAAATACTCAATCTTTTAATTAATCCTATTATAGCATAAGAATAGAGGTCAATCTAATATACTGCCTAGTTTGAAAAATAAGCAACACCCGATTGAAAGAGCATCTGGTCTTTTTCTCCTATGATATTCTTAGATACATGAGAACCCATTCTTTCTGAATGCCCCATTTTCCCTAATACTCGACCATCTGGGCTGGTAATCCCTTCAATCGCATATACTGATCCGTTGGGATTATAGGGACACTCCATGGAAGGATTTCCATTCAAATCTACATATTGTGTTGCTACCTGACCCTTATCCAATAAACTCTTGATAACTCCCTCCTTAGCAACAAAGCGTCCCTCGCCATGAGATACAGGGATCGTATGAATATCACCTACGGATGCTTTAGAAAACCACGGAGAAAGATTGGATACAATTTTGGTTTGCACCATGCAGGATACATGGCGACCTAAGGTATTGTATGTCAAGGTTGGTGAAGCATTATTTAAATCCATGATTTGACCATATGGTACAAGACCAAGCTTGATTAAAGCTTGAAACCCATTACAAATACCCAGCATGAGTCCATCTCTTTGTTGTAATAAATCATCAACAGCCTCTTTAATTCTAGCGTTTCTAAAAATTGTAGATATGAACTTACCTGAACCATCAGGTTCATCACCAGCACTAAAACCACCTGCCAGCATAATGATTTGACTGTTTTTAATTCTTTGGCACATCTGCTGGACACTTTCTTCTATATGATTTGGCTGTAAGTTTTTAAATACCATGGTTTCAACCTGTGCACCTGCCTTTTCAAATACCCTTTGAGTATCGTACTCACAATTGGTTCCAGGGAAAACAGGTAGAAATACGGTAGGTTTTGTGATTTTATTTTTACAGATATAGACTTTTTTTGTATGATACATGTCTGTAGAAAACCTGTTGGTTTGTTGCTCTTTGGGTTGGGTTGAAAATATTTTCTCTAAAGGCTTTTGCCATGCCTCTAGCATTTCGTCTAATTCTATATGGGTCTCCTTATAGTCTATAACTGCCTTTTCAATAGTTTTACCGATTATGGTATATGGAATAGCACCTATTGCTTCTATATCTCTTTGATCCTTAACTTCTAATAGAATAGCTCCAAGCTTAGGTTCAAATAAGTACCCTTTAGATAGATCTGGCTGTATTTTAACTCCAATTCTGTTTCCAAATGCCATCTTTGAAATACTTTCTACTATACCACCACACCCAATAGTATGGGCAGCCATTACTTTTTTCTCTGTAATTAATCGACGTATAGCCATATAATTTGACTTAAGAGCATTAAAATCTGGTAAATTGTAGGCATCTCTAGGAAGGTCAATAGCAATCAGTGAATGCCCTGCTTCCTTTAATTCTGGTGATAGAATATGTTGAACATCAACCACAGCTACTGCAAAAGAAACAAGCGTTGGAGGTACATCTAATTGCTCAAAGGTTCCTGACATACTATCTTTACCGCCAATAGAAGGCAATTCTAGCATTTTCTGAGCATAATAGGCTCCAAGCAGGCTACTTAGCGGCTCACCCCATCTTTTGGGATCGGTTCCTAACCGCTTGAAATACTCCTGAAAAGTAAATCGAATCCTTGAGTAATCCCCTCCTGCTGCTACAATCTTAGCTACTGAATCAACAACTGCATACACAGCCCCATGAAATGGACTCCAAGAAGATAAATAGGGATGATACCCATAAGCCATTAGGGTTCCTGTAGTTGTATCTCCATTTTGCACTGGCAGCTTAGATGCCATTACTTCAATTGGTGTCTGCTGATATTTTCCTCCAAATGGCATAAGTACATTAGAAGCACCAATAGAGCTATCAAAGCGTTCAATTAATCCTTTTTGAGAGCATACATTTAGATCTTTTAGCCTATCCAGCCATTGTTCCTTAAGGCTATGGGATGTATTGAGTGCCGAATCAAAGTAAGTCTTATCTTCTTGAGGGGGTAGTACTTCAACAGTAGTCCTAGCCTTTGCTCCATTCGTATTTAAGAATTCACGGCTAACATTAACTACCTCTTCTCCCTGCCATTTCATAATGAGTCTCTTATCTTGAGTAACTACCGCAGTAATGGTAGCTTCAAGATTTTCTTCTTCCGCTAGCTGAATAAATGCATCCACATCTTCCTCATTTAATACAACCGCCATTCTTTCCTGTGATTCAGAAATAGCCAATTCCGTACCATCTAACCCTGCATATTTTTTTGGAACAGCATCCAAATCTATAATCAGCCCATCAGCAAGTTCTCCAATGGCTACGGATACACCACCAGCACCAAAATCATTACATTTTCTAATTATTTGGCTGACCTCTGGCTTCCTAAAGAGTCTTTGGATCTTCCTTTCTGTAGGAGGATTACCTTTTTGTACCTCTGCTCCGCAAGTATGGATAGATGCTTTCGTATGCTGTTTGGAAGACCCTGTAGCACCGCCGCATCCATCACGACCTGTTCTTCCACCTAATAAGACAATGATATTACCAGGTTCTGAAGTTTCTCTAATTACATTGCTGCTAGGAGCCGCTCCAATAACAGCCCCTATTTCCAAATGTTTAGCACAATACCCTGGATGATAAATCTCTCTAACCAGTCCAGTGGATAAACCAATTTGATTACCATAGGAACTATAACCATGAGCTGCTTCAGTCGTTATTTTTCTTTGAGGTAATTTATTTGGAAGTGTCTGATTAATAGGAACCGTTGGATCCGCACTTCCTGTCACTCGCATTGCCTGATAAACATAGGAACGCCCTGAGAGAGGATCTCGTATAGCACCGCCTAAGCAGGTCGCCGCACCACCAAAAGGTTCAATTTCCGTTGGATGATTGTGGGTTTCGTTTTTAAACATCACCAGCCATTCCTCATCCTGTCCATTCACATCCACCATAACACGAATACTGCAAGCATTGATCTCATCTGAAATCTCAAGGTCATCTAACTTACCTTCTTGTCTAAGTTTTTTCATAGCTAATGTAGCCAAATCCATAAAACAAACAGGCTTTTGCTCTTCTTTCTCTTGATACACTTTTTTTCTATCTGCCATATAGACCTCATAAGCATTTTCTACAGGCTCATTGTATTTACCCTTATTAAAAACAACATCTTTAAGCTCTGTTAAGAAAGTCGTATGCCTACAATGATCCGACCAATAGGTATCTAATACCCTAATCTCTGTTAGGGTAGGATTCCTCTTCTCTTCATATTTAAAGTAATTCTGAGTAAAAAGCAGATCCTCCATACTCATAGCCAAGCCTAAATCCTTCCACAAAGATTCTAGTGCTGTACGATCCATATGAATGAATCCATCCAATTGAGCTACAGGTTTTGCCGCTTCATATGCTACCTCTAATGACTGAGGTTTACTTAAATCAGCCTCTCTAGAATCCACAGGATTAATACAATAACGCTTAATTTTCTCCCATGCATCCTCTGATATCTCCCCATCCAAGCCAATAATCTTCGCCACTTTTACAATAACCTCTTCACCAGAAGTCAATATACTAATACACTGCTTGGCACTATCAGCTCTCTGATCATACTGCCCAGGCAAAAACTCAACACCAAACACTCTATCCGAATCAAAAGGCAGTACTTCCTCAAAAACCCTATCCACAGGCGGCTCAGAAAAAATCGTATGCAAAGCCTGAGCAAACGCCTCATCAGAAATATGACTCACATCATATCTATGCAAAAGTCTAAGTCCCTTTAAACCCACTACACCCAAATCCCGAACCAAAGACTCAAAAAGCTGCCTAGCTTCAACATCATACCCCATGCACTTCTCAACATACACTCTACGTACCTTACTCATAAAAAGACCTCCTATATTATAATAGTATCTATATCTGTCATTTCAATCATTCCATCTATCCTCTTTACAACCAATAGCAAACCAAACTTTGCCCACCCTATATCTTACATCAACTATAGTCATTCCTACTTCCACGTGATGAACCATAGACTAACCTTTTAAAGTTAAAATTCTTATCTTTCCTTCTTAATCATTTTTTAACTCTGACTATATACATAACCGTCCGAACCTTCAAGACGAAAAATTTTGGCACCACCAAACTTACCTCAGAAAGTATAAAGGGTATTGGCTACACAGCGGAACAGGAGTGGAGCGTAACCCCTACTAAACACGGACGTTTAGGGGGTTATGAAGCTAATACCCTTTATACTTGCCTCCAATCACCCAAAGCCAAAATTTTGACCGTCCACCTACAAACCCCACCTAATACACACACTTTTTTTAAAAAGTACTTCATATTTCAAAGTAAATTCAACAAAACTACAGATATATTGAAGTAAAATCATTTACACCCCCATCCTATCATGCTATTATTAAGAAGTAAAATTAATAATTCTAATACTTAATATAAGGAGTACTAATATATGAAAATCAACCTAGAGCTGTATAAAGTCTTCTACTACACAGCCAAAAACATGAGCTTCTCAGAAGCCGCCAAACAGCTATTCATTTCCCAATCTGCCATCAGTCAATCCATAAAATCCTTAGAAACACAACTAAATACTCATCTGTTCATAAGAAATACCAAAAAAGTCCACTTAACCAAAGAAGGTCAATTACTACTCAACCACATAGAACCAGCCATGAACCTAATACACAATGGTGAAGATCAGATACATCAAACCCAGCAGTTAAATATGGGACATCTTCATATAGGGGCTAGTGACACCATTTGCAAATACTATTTACTCCCAATCATCCACCACTTCCATACCCAGTATCCAAATATAAAACTTCAAATCACCAATCGAACATCCATTCAGTGTGTCGATCTCCTGCAAAATGGCACTGTAGACTTTATTGTAACCAATTTGCCCAACGATTCTATCAACGACTCGATGCGCGTTACCAAACTTAAAAGCTTCAAAGACTGCTTTATAGCTGGACCAGCATATGCTCACTTAAAAAATAAAAATCTAACTCTCAGTGAATTGGTACACTATCCCCTTCTCATGCTCGAAAAACAAACAACCACACGTCAGTTCTTATACACCTTATTTCACAGTTTAGGTCTGTCTGTTTCCCCTGAAGTTGAATTAGGGAGTATTGACTTACTGATTCAAATGGCAGGGATAGGACTTGGAATTTCATTTGTTCCTGACTACTGCTTAGATTTAGAATCCAAAATTTTTAAACTTCATATTATGCACAGTATCCCCAGTCGAAGCCTAGCCATTACAACCAAAAAAAACATTCCTCTATCCGTTGCAGCTCAAAAATTTATAGCTATTTGTAAGGATAGGAATATGGAGAAGTAATGCCATAAAAAATATTATATAAATTAATTAAATAGATAAATTAAGAGATAGAAACCCTTGCAACAAATGTAGGCTTCTATCCCATCTAAGTTTCCAATTTAATGTTTTTAATAATTTAGTATGCTTTGTTATGGCTTATTAACTAGGTAATATGACTAGTATAATCTAGTCTTACCTCAATTCACTGGCTTCTTGCGCATAGGATATTAACTGATCATATACTCTTTCAGCAGCAGTATTAATCCATTTAGGGTCAGCCTGTGGAAATTGATTGACGAGTTCGGTCTTTAGTTCGTCTATAAGAATAAAATACTGTGCACCTTCATCCGTTTCTTCTCTATTGGCAAGATATTTACTATATAACGCTTCATTAGTATATTGCGCATTAAACCACTGTAGTATCTCATCCACGTTACTTTTACCTTTGTTTGATGTTTGTTGATAGATCTTATACTTTCTATAACTGCTAATGGCAATCCATATAAATGAAAGTCCTAGAATTATTAAAACTGGACTCAATAGAACGCTATTAAATCTAGGTATAGAAATTATATTAAGCATGTTTAGTAAGCCCACAAGAATACTGATAACACCTACACTGCCAAAAGATATCATACTGGAATGACTATCTTTAATTTTGTTCTCATCCTCAGATGGTTCTGTCTCATATTCATTGACTAGATATTCTACATCCTCTCTATCTAGTTCATGAGATAGATAAACAGACATGTATTTTCTTGCTTCTTTTAGCTGCTGTGAGGGTATGGATAATGTATAATAGTCATTGACATCATCTTTATCACTCTTAATTCTTTCAATATGACTATAGTTAAGATATTTTTTTATTTTGCTGACTTCTTCCTCACTTTTGACCTTTAGTAAAATTGCCCAGTCTACAATATCTTCAATCTTATCTACTAAAGCAATATGACAGTCTACGCAAGTTTGTACACCTTCTTCATATTCTGTTCCGCATTTGGGACACCAAGGCATGAAATCCCTCCTTGTCAAATTTTGTTATAATAGCTAAAAATTATAAAATAAATGGTATTTATATGCATTTTGGTTTATAATGTATGTGTTGTGCTCATGAACTTGACTATCGATAAAGGGGTAGCCGATGAAAACCTATAATTTATTATACACAAAATTTAATCAAATAGAAAGCTATGTGAGAAAAAAACAATTATCAAAAGCTAAAAACCTGTTAATACAAGTAACTACAACAGCGGATGATAATAGATTTATATCTGATATAAAAAAACGGTTAATTCAGCTCATGCCAAATGCAGAAGTATTAGGTATAACGACTTCTAAGGTATTATATAATGGTGTTAAGATGTCGCAGGGTACCGTTATATCCATCACTGATTTTGAGCATACTCAATTAGTCAGTTATGCCTGTACGTATGATGACACAAGCAGCTTTACAGTAGGTCAAAAATTTGCTAAACAACTAACAAGCAAGAATACTCAGCTAATTATTGCTTTTATGAATGATCCAAGCATAGATGGAGACAGATTTACAAAAGGTTTTAATAAGGAAGCCAAACATGTGACACTATGCGGCGGTTTTATATATCACCAGAATGGATGTTTATTTAATAATGATTCCATACTGCCTCATGGTATTATTGGTATTGCTTTAAACAGTGATGCTCTAACCGTTGCCACTTACAATAGCTATGCATGGTCTGCTATAAGCAAGGAGCACCGAATTACAAGTAGCAGTTATAACCTAATTGAACAGATAGATAGTATATTAGCAGAAAAAATCTATACAAATTATATTGGTCGGATACAGGACAATGACTTACCCTATCTTGGAATTGATTTCCCATTACTAGTGGACAACGAAGATACCTTAACTGCTTGTCCAATTCTTGATTATACTAATGATGGACATCTTAGAACATTTGCTCATCTTAGAGAAAATGAAAAAATTTCTTTTGGTATGATTGATTTAAAAAGAATCCTAGAAATTTTATCAAATCATTGTGAAAAACTAAGAGGTATGAAATATGAAACTTTGATGATGTTTGCCACTACTGGACTTATTCCAATCATACAAGACGATCCTTATAATACAACTTATGACCCCAACTATATAACTTGCTGTTTTACAAGTGGGGAATTTTCTTATAGAAATAACAAGAATACTTTACAAACTGGAAATATTACCATAGTTGGCTTAAGCGAGGGAATAGAAAATGAAATAGTATCTATTGATAATCTGCTTTCTTTTATCCCAAAACACGAGCAAAGCGTTATCTTTAGCTTATTAGATATTATTAAAAATACAGGCAACAAATTAAGCATCATCAGCGAAACATACAAAGAAACCATTCACTCTAAAAACAATTCATTAATTAATCAATATTATATAGATAAGCTTACAAATCTGCCTAATCTTCATACCTTTAATGAGATGTATTCAGATTCATCTCCTATACTGCTTAGTTTAATTGATATCAGCAGTTTTATTAATATTAATAATTTTTATGGAACAACCATTGGCGATCATATATTAGTAGAGTTTGCTTCTATTATAAAAGTGTATAATGATGCAAGAAATTATTATACTTATCGCATTTATTCTGATATTTTTGCAGTGGTAAGCTATAATACGGATGCTTCACAAATTTTTATTAAGGATATGGAAGCATTACATGCGTTTATTAACAGTCATTGCTTCCTCAATGTTGAACATAAAATTTTTCTAACTACAACCATAGCTACTAGCAGCTATCCTCAAGCCTATCGTCATGCCAGTATGGCAAAAGAATATGCTAAAAATAATAGAGTTCCTTTTATTGTTTATAGTGAAGCACTTAAACTTGAGGATGAAGTAGAAAACAATCTTGTTTGGTCAGGAAAAATCCGCAAAGCTATCGCAGAAGATAAAATCATCCCGTTTTTTCAACCAATCTACGATAACTCAACAGGAAGAATCTATAAGTTTGAAGTTTTAATGAGACTTATGGATGATAACGATAAAGTTATCACACCTTACTATTTTTTAGATATTGCAAAGAAAACTAACCTCTATAAACAATTGACAAAAATTATATTAGATAAAGCCTTTGCAGTCTTTAAAGATACGGACTTTGATTTCTCTGTCAATTTAGATGTTGAAGACATAACGGATAAGGATACATGCGACTATATTTATAACAAGCTAAAGAACTCGCCAAATTCAGAACATGTCATCTTTGAGATAGTAGAATCTGAGGGTATTAGTAACTTCTCAGATGTCGTACAATTTGTCAATACTATAAAATCCTACGGCGCACGTTTTGCTATTGACGACTTTGGATCTGGTTTTTCTAACTTTAACTATTTATTTAAATTAAATATTGACTGCATCAAAATTGATGGTTCGATCATACAAAACATTATTCACGACCGAGCAGCACAGCTTGTAACAGAAACTATCCATACTTTTGCTAAAAAAATGGGTATATCCACCATTGCAGAATTTGTTTCTAATAAAGAAATATACGATAAAATAAAATCTCTTGGCATAGATTACTCTCAAGGATATTATTTAGCAAAACCTGTTGACAGTTTAAACAAGTTTATGTAAGTTGTTTATGTAAAGAATTCTTACTAAAGGAGGAATAAAATATGAGTTACAATTGGAATTTGGATAAGTTGTACACATCTTTTGATTCACAAGCATTGGAACAAGACCTAAAGAGAATCACTGAATTATTAGACACAGCTAATGCATTTACTAATACCAGTTTTTCATCCACAGATAATGCGGTTTCCAAACTAGAAAAATATATAGACTATAACAACCAAATTGGTGACTTATGGACGATTCTTGATGCTTATGGCAATCTTAACTACTCTGTTAATACGAATGATGAAAAGGCTCTTAAATTGATTGAAAGAGTAGAAGCAATTATGCCAAATATGACTCTGCTTGAGGTAGCTCTTCAAAAATTTGTTAGTAAAATAGATAATCTAGATGACCTCATTCAAGCCTCACCTATTCTACAAGAACATGCTTTTATGCTTAAGGAAAATAAAGCTAAATCACAGTACTTATTATCCGAGCAAGAAGAAAAACTATTGGCAGAAATGAAAAACACAGGTTCTAACGCATGGAATAAGCTTCAAGATGCCACTGCTTCTTCATTGCTTGTGGATATGGATGGAGAGCAAAAAACATTAACCGTTGTTAGAAATCTAGCACATGATAAAGATCCAGAAGTTAGAAAAAAAGCCTATGAAGCTGAACTAAAGGCTTATGAAAAAATCGATAAGGTATCTGCTTCTTGTCTAAATGCTATTAAAGGTGAAGTCATCACCGTAGCTAAGAAAAGAGGCTATGCTTCACCACTTGAAATGACACTGGTTCATTCAAGAATGGATAAGGAAACTCTAGACGCTATGATAACAGCTGTTAAAGAATACCTTCCTTTTTTCCGTAAGTACCTTAAGAAAAAGGCTGAGCTATTAGGTCATAAAAATGGTCTGCCTTTTCATGATCTCTTTGCACCAATAGGAACTGTAGATATGACCTTTACTTACGAAGAAACCAAGGATTTTATAGAAACCAATTTTAATACTTTTAGCAAAAAGCTTGGTAGTTATGCCAAACGAGCTTTTGATGAAAATTGGATTGATGTTAAACCAAAAGAAGGTAAAGTAGGGGGTGCTTTCTGCTGTAATATTCATGGTATTAAAGAAAGTAGAATTCTCACTAATTTCTCTGGAACTTTTAGCAGTGTTACAACGGTTGCCCATGAACTAGGACATGGCTATCATGGTGATGTACTTAGTGATGCTACGTATACCAATAGTGATTATCCTATGCCGCTAGCCGAAACAGCTTCTATCTTTTGTGAAATCATTACTAAAACAGCTGCACTTAACAAAGCAACAAAAGAAGAAGCACTAGTCATACTAGATACTTCTATTACAGAGTCTACTCAAGTGGTTGTGGATATTTATAGTCGTTATCTCTTTGAAACTGAATTATTTAAGCGTAGAGAGCAAGCATCACTTTCTGTCAATGATTTAAAGACCATCATGATAGAAGCACAAAAGGAAGCCTACGGTGATGGGTTAGATCCTGAATATTTGCATCCCTATATGTGGGCGTGTAAACCACACTATTATTATGCAGATTATAATTTTTATAACTTCCCATATACCTTTGGTGAGTTATTTGCAAAAGGTTTATATGCAAAATTCAAGGAAGTTGGTTCTGATTTTGTATCCAAATATGATGCATTGCTGATGGAGACTGGTCGAAATAGCATACACAATGTTCTTAAGACTTTGGACATTGATTCGCATTCATCTGATTTTTGGAGAAGCTCATTAGAAACCACCAAAGAACAAATCGAGCAGTTCTTACAATATTAATCATAAACTAAAGTAAGGGGCTGTCCTCAATCGGCAGCCCCTCTTCAACTTAACTCTATTTTAATTTATCTCTAATTCAACTGGACAGTGATCGGATCCTAGCACTTCACTATGTATATGAGCATTGATTAACCTTTCTTTGAATCTCTCTGATACATGAAAATAATCTATTCGCCACCCAGAATTATTGGCTCTTGCATTAGAAAAATAAGACCACCATGTATACATGTGTTTTTTATCTGGATAAAAATAACGGAAGGTATCTATGAAACCTGCATCCAAAAGCTCTGTCAGCTTACTTCGTTCTTCATCTGTAAAACCAGCATTTTTTCTATTAGATTTAGGATTTTTCAAATCAATTTCTTGATGTGCCACGTTAAGATCACCACAAATAATAACTGGCTTAACAGCATCTAATTTCTTTAAATAGGTTCTAAAATCATTCTCCCATTGCATACGATAATCTAATCTAGCTAGACCTCTCTTTGAGTTGGGAGTATATACCGTCATAACATAAAAATCATCATATTCTAAGGTAATCACTCTTCCCTCTTTATCATGCTCCTCCATTTGTATACCCATGAATACATCTATCGGTTTTTCCTTCGTAAATATTGCTGTACCAGAATACCCTTTTTTATCAGCATAATTCCAATACTGATAATAACCATCAAGCTTCAGATCAATCTGTCCCTCTTGTAGCTTGCTCTCCTGAATACAAAAGAAGTCAGCATCTATACGATTAAAAAAGTCTAAAAATCCTTTTTTAACACACGCTCTAATACCATTTACATTCCAAGATATCAATTTCATTTTATCTCTCCTTATCGGTATTCTACCATGCTTGTCCACAGCCTTTATTATAATCTATCTGCTCTAGTTCGTCAAAACTCTTACCTATTCTCATCTAATCATAGTTAATCATTATATTTATGGATTTCTGAATGACTAAATATAACAGTTACTCATTAGGTACTACAGGTTAATTTTTATTTAAAGGCTTAAATACCTGAGATAAAGAGAATTCTCCAACCACATCACCACTTGTATTTTTTACCCCAACCTGATGGATACCATGGTCAAACATTACTTTTATACCCTCAATTATAGGAGCTTCTAAGTTGAGTAAAGGCTCTCTTTTAGTAAAATACAACTGCTTTTTCTTTTCATTAATGGAACTAAAGACATCACGCAATGTAGCAATATTTAAATACGAGGTAAAACCCTTTAGTCCCATAAATTCTTTAACAAATGGGTTAACTGGAGAGAAAATAAGCTCTTCTTTAGTTCCTACCTGCTCAATACTTCCATTATTAATCAACAAGGTTCTGCTTCCAAGCTTTAGAGCCTCCCCTATATCATGCGTCACAAATACAATGGTTTTCTTAAGCTTATGATAAATAGTTAACAACTCATCTTGTAAACTTCTTCTCGCTATCTCATCAACGGCACCTAAGGGTTCATCCATTAGAATTATTTCTGGATCAGAAGCTAATGCTCTGGCTACACCAACCCTTTGCTTTTGTCCGCCACTTAGTTCTCTAGGATACCTATGTAAAAATACCTCGTCTAAACCTACCAGCTTTATCAACTCTTTAGCTCTCTGGTCTTTTTGATTTTTAGGAGTTTTTATTAAACTTAATACAAAGCTGATATTATCAGAGACCGTTAAATGAGGAAAAAGCCCAACCTGCTGAATAACATAACCCATGTTTCTTTTAAGCTCAATCGGATCCCACTCATTAATACTTTTATTGCTAATATATAATTGACCACTATCAGGTTTTATTAGGCCATTAATGAGCTTCAATAGTGTTGTTTTGCCACACCCCGAAGGTCCAATCAAGGTAACAAATTCTCCTTTTTGTATGGATAAATCAAGTTGGTTGATAACCATATGAGACTTATCATAGCTTTTACATACCTGTTCAAATTTTATTAATGCCATCTTTACACCTGCTCTATTCTTGAATTAAACCATTTTCTATTAGAAAAGCCTTTGCAACTTCTCTAGGGTCTTCATTTTCTCCTTCAACCTTATAGTTGAGTTCTATCATCACTTTATCGTCTATTTTGCCCCCTAGCTGATTAAGCAAGTCTTCAAGCTTTGGATGCTTTTCTAGAACCTCACCTCTTACCAGAGTAGCCCCCTGATAAGCTGGGAAATAATGTCTATCATCCTCTAAAATCTGAAAGTTGTATTTAGATAAAAGTCCATCCGTAGAAAAAACATTAATCACATCCACATTATTTGACTCAATTGCATCATACTTAAGACCAATATCCAGTTCTACAGCATCTTTAAATTCAAAATCATATGCTTTGGATAGACCTGTATACCCATCCTCTCTTTCGTAGAAGTCATACTCTGCACCAAATATCAGGTCACCGCTTTTATTGGCTAAATCAGAATACGTTTTTATCCCTAATTCTTCTGCTAATGACTTTTTCAATGCAAGCCCATAAGTATTGTTAAAGCCGTATAAATTAAGCCAGTGGATATTATAATTTTCCAAGTATTTTCTCTTGGTTTCATCATACATTTTCTCTGAATCATCCATTAAATTTTCTTTTAAAACAAATAGCCATCCTGTTCCTGTATATTCTGGATAGATATCTATCTCACCTTTTTCCATGGCAGGATGAATATTTGAAGTTCCACCGCCAATTCCCAACTTTTGCTCTACCTTAATATCTGTATGTACTTCAATCAGTAAAGTTATCATTTCTGCCAGTATATACTGCTCTGCATGCGGCTTGGATGCTACTACAAGCGTATCCCTTTTTTTACCACAGCCAATACATGCAAAAATTAAAATTAGAATCATACAACTTATTTTCTTAACCAATGGTCTCAGCTCCTTTTTTATATCCATAGATGTTTTTTCCTATTTTTCTTTCCAATAGACCTAATCCATAATCAGAAAAGATAGCTAATAAAGCCACCAATAAACTTCCAGCAACCGTCATTTCAGGGAAATTTGTTGTAATACCTCGCCAGATAGCAACTCCAAGTCCACCAGCACCAATAAATGAGGCAATGCCTCCAAGCGCTATGGTCATCACCACCATCGTTCTAAAACCTGCTAATATCACTGGAAGAGCTATAGGTAACTGTACTTTTAATAGAAGCTGCTTATCGGTACATCCCATACCAACCGCTGCTTCAACGACTTGTTCATCAACTTCCATAATTCCTACATAGGTATTCCTAATCATAGGTAATATGCCATATACTGTTAAGGCAATCAAGGCGCTTTTATTGCCTATTCCTGTTATAGTAACTAAAAATCCAAACAAAGCTATTGATGGTATGGTATATATGAAATTTGCTACACCTAGAATAATATCTGCCATCTTATTATTTCTAGTAATGTAAATACCTAATAAGACTCCTAGGAAGCTAATAAGGAATATTGCTGTAAAAGTAAGTACTATATGCTCCATCAGCAAATTTAAAAAAAAGTAAAACCTATCATAATAAAGATTAAAAATAGTAATGATACTCATCTGCTAACCTCATTCCCTGTATAATATGCGTAGACTATGGTCATACTAATCCTTTAGTATGGATGCCTAGACAAGCAATGCAACAAACCCCTGAACATATGTTCGTCATAATTATATACGAACACATGTTTGTTGTCAAGTGTTGGAAAAAAAGTTTTATATGCTTCCAATTGTACATATATCAGTCTATGTCCATAAGGCATGACTACTTTATAATGTATGTAGAAAATTTTTCATACATTCCCAAAAAAGTAAAAAGTATATAATCAAAATTAATATAATAAAAAAGTTATTTTGTTATATTTTAATATTGAAATACATGGATGTAACTGGTATACTCTTATATAGCAACAAAAAAATCAAATGAAAGTGAGTGTTTATAATGGCAAAAGACTATAGACAAATGAACAAAGATTTTGGTGCAGGTATGCAAGGAATGGGTAAAGCTAATCCAGAATTTATGGGTACTTTTGGTAAACTTCATGGTGCTTCAGGTAAAGGAGCTCTTGATGCTAAGACTAAAGAATTAATGACCTTAGCAATTGCTGTGCATTGTCGTTGTGAGTATTGTATTGTTTATCATGTACAAAAGAGTCTTGAACTAGGCGCAACACGCGATGAAATTTTAGAAACTGCATATGTAGCAGCTATAATGGGTGGAGGTCCTGTTATTGCTTACGCTTCAACAGCTTTATTAGGAGCACTTAATGAATTTGAAAAAGACTTTCAATAGGTCATCAAAAACTGCTCATGAATTAGAATATTATAATAAATGAATCATATAGCAACAAACAAGATATTTTAGAGGCAGTTTATTAGCTGCCTCTATTAATTTAGGAGGCTAATATGGCAGTAGAAATAAAACTAGAATCCTTATCTGGGGAACAAAGTGAAGGGGTCATCGGAACTATCCATAAAACAATTGGAGATAATATTAATTCAGATGAGGTTCTATTTGATATTGAATCCAATAAAGGGAATACAGCAGTAACACCTAAAATAAAAGGAACCATTAAAAGCCTTGACCTTCAAGTAGGCGATACAGTAAAAATTGGAGATGTCTTAGCTGTTATAGAAGAAGCAGAAGTAAACGAAGAAAAATCGGTTCAAGTACAAAACGACATTAAAGAAGAGAAAAAAGAAAGTCCAACAGAAAAATCAGTTGCCTCAACATCACAGAAGCAAATGCTTCAAAGTGATATAACCGTAATCGGTGGAGGTCCAGGCGGTTATGTTGCAGCCATCCAAGCCGCTAAGCTAGGTGCCAAAGTGGTTTTAGTTGAAAAAGAATTCTTAGGAGGCACCTGTTTAAACTGGGGATGTATACCAACAAAAGCTTTAGTACGTTCATCTGAAGTTTACAATGATTTAAAATCTGCTGAAGAATACGGCTTATCAGCTGAAGGTGTTTCAGTAGATATGAAAAAAGTCATTCAAAGAAAGAATTCTATTGTTAATCAATTAGTTAACGGTATCAAGTATTTAATGGATAAAAATAACATAACGGTTGTTAAAGGATTTGGTAGTCTTATAGATAAAGAGACTGTTTTAGTTCAGTCAGAGGATCAAGACATCCGCATTCAAAGTAAACATATCATTATCGCTACAGGTTCAGAATCTTCTAATCTGCCTATTGAAGGCATTGAGCTGCCCAATGTAATCACTAGTAAGGAAGCATTAGATTTAGATACATTACCAGAACGCTTAGTTATTGTAGGCGGTGGTGTTATCGGTATAGAGTTTGCTTTTATTTACGCTGCATTAGGTGTACAGGTATCTGTTATTGAGTTCTTAGATAGTATTCTGGCTCCATGTGATGAAGATGTTTGTAATGAAATTAGTCAAATAGCTGAGGAAAATGGTATACAGCTTTATACGAGTTCCAGAGTAGAGTCTATTGCTGAGAGTGAAGATGATCAATGCATTGTTACTTTTACAAAGGATAACACAACTAAGTACATTACCGCCGACAAAGTGCTGATGGCAGTCGGAAGAAAACCTGTGTACAATGGTATGAATATTGAAAAACTCAACTTAAAAATTAATGAGAAAACAAGAGGTATTGAGGTTAATGAGTATATGCAGACCAACATTCCTAACATATACGCTATTGGAGATGCAACCAATATCATTCAACTTGCACATGTTGCTTCACACCAAGGGATTGTTGCCGTTAAAAATATATTAGGAAAAGAAACCAAAATGTCTTATACAGCCGTGCCTAGTGCTATCTTTACACAACCTGAAATAGCTATGGTAGGTATCTGTGAAAAAGCAGCTAAAAAAGAAGGTATCGATGTTGAAATAGGTAAATTCCCATTTGCTGCTAATGGTAAAGCACTTACTCTAGGTGAAAGTAAAGGCTTTGTTAAAATTATTAAGGAAAAAGCTTCTGGTAAAGTCATTGGTGGTACTATTATTGGACCACATGCGACCGATTTGATTGCTGAAATCACATTAGCTATTAATAACGAACTTACTGTAGAACAAATAGCAGAAACCATACATGCGCATCCAACAACAGCAGAATCCATACATGAGGCTGTATTAGCATCTGAAGGCGGCGCGTTACATTTTGCTGAATAATTGACTCTATAAGAAAATTAAGAATTAATTTAAAAAACATCAACATGTATGGATTATTACTGTTGATGTTTTTTAAATTAGAAACAATGCGTTAATGCTTGTTCTAAGTTTTTTACCCCTATGACCAATATCCCATCTATTTGGGTTAATGTAGACTGGTTAGACTCTGGTATGATACATCTTTTGAATCCAAGTTTTTTGCATTCCAGTATTCTCTTTTCAATCATAGATATGCCCCGAACTTCACCCGTTAACCCTACTTCTCCCATAATAACGGTATAATCCAATATGGGTTTATTTTTGAAGCTTGAAGCAAGCGCAATACTAATGGCTAGGTCAAGCGATGGTTCACTAACTTTCATACCACCAGCTATATTGACATAGCTGTCATATCCAGCTAACTGCATACCCAACTTTTTCTCAAGTACTGCCATTAAAAGGACAACACGGTTATAGTCTGTTCCTGTCGCTGTTCTTCTAGGCATACCAAAGTTAGTAGGACTAACGAGTGCTTGAACCTCGGCAAGCATTGCTCTTGTTCCCTCCATACAGCAGCTTACAATGGATCCTGCTGCTCTCATAGGTCGTCCTGATAATAGATACGCTGAGGGATCCTTAACCTCAGTTAATCCTATATCTCTCATTTCAAACACACCAATTTCATTGGTAGATCCAAATCTATTCTTAACTGCTCTCAAAACACGGTAAGAAGCATTTCTTTGTCCTTCAAAATATAAAACGGTATCCACGATATGTTCTAATACTCTAGGACCTGCAATTGAACCATCCTTTGTGACATGTCCAACAATAAATATGGAAACTCCAAGTCCCTTAGCAAGACGCATGAGTAATCCTGTCACATCACGTACTTGACTAACACTTCCGGGTGCTGAAGTAATCTCTGGATTATAAATGGTTTGAATCGAATCAATAATAACCGTATCTGGTTTATTAGCTTTAATAACCTGTTCAATAGACTCTAGATTGGTTTCTGAATACAGAGTCAGATTATGACTATCTATGGATAAACGATTAGCTCTTAATTTAATCTGCTGCAAGGACTCCTCACCAGAAATGTATAAAACATCTGCTGTTTGCTGACTTAGATTTTCACACATCTGTAATAAAAGAGTGGATTTTCCTATTCCTGGATCACCTCCAACCAATATTAGAGAACCTGTAACAATCCCGCCGCCTAGAACTCTATCTAACTCTCCAATCTGAGTAGACATACGCCTTTCATCTTCAATAACAATATCCTTTAGCTTAATAGGCTTATTATCTTGTTCTAGCTGGACTCTTGCATGCTTACTTTTAATAGTAACTTTTGGTTCTTCAACAAAGGTATTCCATTGCTTGCAGGCAGGGCACTGCCCCAGCCACTTAGGCGATTCATAACCACACTCTTGACAATAATAGTTCTTTTTTGCTTTAGCCATTGCGTACACCCTCATCTGTTTAGTATTCTATCGTTTAATTCCTATAAAGGTTAGAATTTATATTTTTTATTGTATCATAACCAACAACTTGATTCATTTTAATTAACTGGATCTATTATTCAAAGTCTACTTCCCATGACATATCTGCAACCTGTGCTAGCGTTTGATAAACAGAACAATACTGACTGGCTAATTCTACTGCCTTTATTAAACCTTTTTGCTTTTCTGCATTTTTTATTTTCACACTCACCTTAACCCACTTTAAGGTTGCAGGAACTTCATCTCTTTTCTCACCAGTTATATTAATATCTGCTTCATCAAAATGTATACATTTTTTCTTGGCAATATTGGCAAATGTAACATACATGCATGAAGCCAAAGCACCAAAAAGCATATCATAGGGAGCTAGACACCCTTCTTCACACCCAACCCATGCTTTAGCTTTAGGAGCCATAAGAACTCCTTTAAATGGTTTATTAAATTTTACTTCAATCTTTTTTTCGCTCATACTCTACCTCCTTTACTTCATCGGATACATATTTACCACATAGGATAGTTCTAATCTTTAACTTCATCTAAGCTATGTTTATGATTAGATTGTTAATAAAAAAACGATCAAGACTATAGCTTTATTATAGTTTATATGATAAAAGTCATAAATGACTAACTCATATACAAATTTATATTTATCATAGGTATCGATCTAATAAATATTGTTTAGAAACATTTGACATTTTTATGGTTAGACATATATCCCTTTACAATAGTATATTGTACAAGTTATACTTTGGATTACTAAAAGTTTAAAATTTGTATAGATTGGTATGAAAAAAGAAAAGAGCAGTCTCAGCTGCTCTACTCTTTAACATTCATTACCTATTATAAACATTATACTTTTTTAATCTCTACTTGCTGACTACCATTACAAAAATCAACACTGAAACTAATTTTCCCAGCTAAATTAGATTTCATTTTCCCAACTTGAACCTGTCCTATATATAGTCTATAGTCTTGTTCTACATCAAGTTCTAAAGTTATCTGAGCGTCTTCTTTTCCTTCAACACTGAAAATAATTTCTTTTTCATCAAGGTTAAAATTATGAACAGTTGTACCCGATACAGATTCATATAATAAACGTCCGTTTTTTTCTAGCTTTGTAATTTTATTATAAGTTTTTACTTTATACATATCGCCTTCAAATTCAAAATCTAGGATTTTCTTTTTTTCGTCCATTAAATAATTACCAAAACTTAACGTTTTATCATCTTCAACCCTAATAAGCTCTTCAATAACAGCCATTAAAAACCCCTCCTAAAAATAAGTCGATAAAAGTTGAATAACTATATTATAGCTTATTTCTTGCACCTTGGCTAGAGGTAATATTTCTAATTGTCTTATAATATATACTTAATTTTTAGTTCTTTCCCTTTAAATCCTATTGGTATCTTATTTATCTTATCTATATCATGTGTCTTTGCTATACCTTCAACGTATTTTCCTTCTTTTATTTGCCTATCTGCTTCTTCTGTTAACATGTCTAAGGTCTTTTTAGATTTTTTGCTTGCCCATTTGAACTCAAATATATAGGCACTATCTTTCTTATCCTTTGGTACTAGTACGATATCTGGTCTTCCTAAACCATATTCCCTATTTGATTTTACATGATAGCGGTCAGTTGCAAACATCATCAACCCTAATATGAATCCATGATGAAAGTTCTCGTGCCTGCTTTCCTGCTCTATGATGCCCACACCTGTATCGTTATAACTAATATATTTTAAGTAGAGTTCCTGTAGTATCATTTCTAGCTTTTCTATATCCTCTTTGATTAGACTTGTTTTTAAGTATCTCATGTAATCCGATATTTTAAAATCTTCTTCAAAGTAGTCTTTTAACATTCTTCTATATATAAGAGATACTTCTGTGTTTGGTATGGCTAAACTATAAACGTCTACATCTTCTATTTTTCTTTTGTTGGTTGTTTTTAAGTACCCTGCATGCAGCAAAAAGCTCCATGCTGATTCTGGACTTGTCTTTATGGTTTCATAGATAACATTTTCTGCTATTTCCTTCTCCACTGACCGCCTCTCAAGTAAATCCTGTACTACTTTCTTGCCTTCTACCTTATCTAACTGCATGACTTCTTTTATGACAAGGTTTGCGCTTGTATTGATCCAATAGGGTCTTAATCCCATTTCAGGCTGGACAGCATAATTCAATATACTCCAAGGGTTATATATGGTTGTTCCAAGTCCAAATCGATAGCCATTATACCATGCTTTTACTTCTTCTATTTGCTCATATAGACCTCTGTTTTTTATGATTTCTTCTACTTCTTCTTCCGTAAATCCAAATTTATCAGACATATCATTGGTGAGTACTGTGTAAATTCTTGGGTTGTTAAAATCACTAAATATGCTTTCCTTTGCCACTTTCATTATACCTGTTAGAACGCCCTGCTTTAGTGAATTATTACCCTTAAGCCCTTTTCCTAACATACTTTTCATAAAGTCTATGATCTCTTTATAGTATCCATTAATATATCCAGCTTGTATTGGTGTATCGTACTCGTCTATAATGACCATGACTTTTTCTTTAAAGTATTTTTCAAGGTAATTGGATAGATTAAAAATTACATCTGTATATTCACTATTAGTTGCTTCTAACTCTATGATTCTTTGATACATTTCTTTCTCTTTACAGTCTAATACATTTGTTTTTAGTAGATATTGATGTCTCTTATATTCATTTGCTATTATCTTTACTAAATTTTCATATGTTTCTTCCCAATCTATTTGTTTTGCTCCTTTTAGTGTTAAAAATATTACTGGATATTGACCCTGCTCTTTCCTATACTCTTGGTCATCAAATATTTTAAGTCCATTGAAAAGATAAGACGCATCTTCATTTTCCATCTCATATTGACGGCATTCAGGTATCTCATAAAAGTATTTTAACATACTCATATTCAGTGTTTTTCCAAACCTTCTTGGTCTTGTTATAAGAACTACACTAGAATTTGAATCTAGAATATCCTTAACTAATAAAGTTTTATCAACATACATATACCCATCATCAATGAGTCTTTTAAAATTATCTACTCCTATAGCTATCTTTTTACTACTCACTCTTTTATTCCCCTCCAATAAAATACACATACCCTTTATTATTAGCCTTTTATTCAAAAATATTTCTATGAGTATTATATCATAATTCTCACAACATACAGTTATAATAATATTATTTTGCTATTGTACTCAATGATTTCCCTTTGACTTCGTCTAAATATGTGATAAACTTTATATGAGCCATTTTGAATAGTTTTTTTCATTTCGTCTATTGGCTCTTTGGATATTTATGTAAACTTTTTTTGTAACTGCATTTTACTGTACTTTTTATTTTATTTTCTATATCAATAGTGAACCGTCCGAATTCAGTATTGAATCAATAAGATGTGTTTATTAATGTTCTGTTTACTATTATCAAGTAAAGGAAATAAAGATAATGTATAAAATCCTGTGTAATCATATAGAATACCAAGTTGAAAATGTTCAAGATGTAATAAGCTTTGTCAATAAGAAAACTATTGCTATGGAAAAAAATAATGATTCACAAATGGTAATCATAAAGTCTGATAAAACAAAAGACTACATAGAAATAGGATTAGGTTTAAGCGAGAAAAGTCTTTTGTTTTTTGTTCCTTCATCTGAATCAGAAGATTGTAGAATATCTTGTTGTGATAATCAAGCTTTAATAGATAGTAAAAACGATATAACATTAACCACATTTGAAGGTGATACCTTTTATTGTTCAAGATTTAATTTAATAGATTACTATCAAGCTTTAGAAGTACTAAAATACTATTTGAATAGTAAAAAATTAAGCAAACAGATTAAATGGTATGCTTATTGAATGTGATGGCAACCCGTATCCGTTTTTTTAAAATAAATGTTGTACATATTTTATTAATAATAACTTGAGGTTAAATATAATTCTTAACATACCACCTTGGGACATAGGTATGAAAATTATCATACCAATCTAAAACATTTTTAGCTTGATTAAGCATGATGTTAACTTCAGCCTGTCCAAATGGAATAGCCCAAGGAATAGATGAAAGCTGATTACATCCAATATATAGAGCCATTAATTTGAAAAAATTATCAGGTACATCATTATCAAAATAACCATTGATACGTCCAGAAGCAAATAGTTTGCTAATATCTGCGCACCAAGTGATACGATTAAATTCTTCCCAAGGATCGCCATAATCGACTCTATTAAAATCAATGATTCCTATTTTGGACTGTTCTGTAATTATCATATTCCCTGCATGATAATCTCCGTGTTGTAAGGACTGCTTCCGATTTTCTAAGAGGTATCGATTCTCATTCATGTACTCTATTATATTTTCTGACCCTTTAAATTGAATTTCACAGGTTTTATAAATTTCTATATTTCTATCAATTTTTTTATTAAATCGTTCTGACCATGATATGTGGCCTTGAGGTGCAGGAATTTCATGTATTTTTCTTAATACTTTACCTGCTTCAAATCCTAGATGATAGTTCTCCATGTCTGTTAATGCAGGAAGAACTGCTTCAGCATCTTTTCCATCAATCCATGTAAAAAGTGTGTAACTATCTTTTCCTTTATTGCATATACCAAAATCTATTGGTTTTGATATTAGTAGATCTAATTTATCTAGTTGTTGAATTATATCATACTCTTTTTTTCTGCGTTCATATTGTGAAATATCTGAAACACGTAACAATAAACGTGTCCCATCTTGTGTTTCTATATAATATTTCTTATCGTTTGACCAGCCTTTTTCAACTAAGCTAATTTTCTTCCATGAATCAGAAGTAGGTATTTCATTAAACACTTTATCCATCCTTCTAGCCCCCAGACTATAAATATTATAGGTATGTATACTAAGTTAAAGTACACATACCTAAGTGATTACACATTAGTATCATTTATTCTCTTATACAAAGAAACCTTAGTTACTAACTAATTCTCAGATTTATTTTTCTACAGTAAAGATGAGTTCTTTATCCTTTAACTCAACCAAAACACGATCATTTTCTTTCACATGACCTTCTAATATCTTCTCAGCCAATTTGTCTTCTATATTGGATTGGATAGCTCTTCTTAAAGGTCTTGCACCATACGCCTCATCAAAGCCTTCAGCAGCTAGATATTCTTCTGCTTCCTTTGTTAATTCTAAATGGACACCAACATTCTTTTCCATTCTTGTTGCTAATACTTTAATCATGATATTAACAATGGCTTTTATATTATCCTTGGTTAAGCTATGGAATACAATCATTTCATCAATACGATTAAGAAATTCAGGTCTAAACAACCGCTTGACCTCACTCATCACATTCTTTTTCATAGAATCATAATTCTTTTCTTCATCCTCAGTAGATGCAAACCCAAGTCTATTACTAGAAATAATATTACGCGCCCCGACATTAGAGGTCATAATGATAACGGAATTTTTAAAATTAATCCGTCTACCTTGTGCATCGGTTATATGTCCGTCATCTAAAACTTGCAGTAGTATATTAAAAACATCGGGGTGTGCTTTTTCTATTTCATCAAACAAAATAACGGAATAGGGCTTTCTTCTAATTTTCTCACTCAACTGACCACCTTCATCATACCCAACGTAACCTGGAGGTGAACCAATCAGCTTAGAGACACTATGTTTTTCCATATACTCGGACATATCCACACGAATTAATGCACCTTCATCACCAAACAGCGCTTCAGCTAACGTTTTGGTTAATTCTGTCTTGCCGACACCTGTAGGACCTAAAAATAGGAATGAACCCGTTGGACGTTTGGGATCCTTTAAACCTACCCGACCTCTCCGAATAGCTTTAGAAACTGCTGTAACGGCTTCATCTTGACCAACCACTCTTTCGTGAAGCGTTTTTTCTAGATTTTTGAGTCGTTCTCCTTCTTCCTCAGTTAATTTCTTAACAGGAACTCCAGTCCAGCTTGATATGATGTCAGCAATTTCTTCTTCTGTTACAATTTGACTCATTTCTGTACTTTTTGTATGCCAGTCTGATTTTTTAGTTTCAAGCTCTTCTTTTATTGTATTCTGCTGCTGCTTGATTTCTCCAGCCTTTTCATATTCTTCTGTCTTGATAGCGAGCTCTTTTTCCTTTTCCAAATCTTCCAGCTTTCTCTCAAGTTCTTTTATATTTGGCGGTGCTGTAAAGGTTCTTAATCGTACCTTTGAAGCGGCTTCATCGATGAGATCAATAGCTTTATCTGGTAAGTAACGATCGGTAATATATCGATTAGATAGCTTAACAGAAGCAATAACAGCTTCATCTGTGATATGGACTTTATGGTGCGCTTCGTACATATCCTTTAAACCTCTTAGTATGTCAATAGCCTCATCCTCAGACGGCTCTTCTATTTTTACAGGTTGAAATCTTCTTTCAAGTGCTGAATCTTTTTCTATATACTTTCTATATTCATCCAGTGTTGTGGCTCCTATGAGCTGAATCTCACCTCTTGCCAATGAGGGCTTTAATATATTGGAGGCGTCTATAGCACCTTCAGCAGCTCCAGCACCCACAATGGTGTGCAGCTCATCAATGAATAGAATAATATTACCAGCACTTTTAATTTCTTCTAAAGATTTTTTGATTCTGTCTTCAAATTCTCCTCTATACTTAGATCCTGCTACCATAGAAGATAAATCTAAAGCTACCACTCGCTTCTCCTTTAATATTTCAGGTATGTTTCCTTCTGTAATCTTTTGTGCTAGTCCTTCTGCTATGGCGGTTTTACCTACACCCGGTTCTCCAATTAAACAAGGGTTATTCTTTGTTCTACGGCTTAATATTTGTATAACACGCTCTATTTCTTTATCTCTTCCAATGATGGGATCAAATTTACCTTCTGAAGACATTTTGGTTAAATCCCTACTGAACTGATCTAGATTAGGAGTACTGGTTTTTCCATCCTTAGCTCCGCTTTTATCTAGATTTTTAGATAAGGAAGAATCTTGACCAAAGGCTTTTACTATATGCTGATAAAGTTTTTGAGGACTGACTCCTAAACTGTTCAACAGCCTAACAGCAATGCAATCCGATTCTCTAAGCAGTCCAATTAATATGTGCTCTGTACCAATAATTGTTGTTCCCATTCTAATAGCTTCTCTTAAGCTTAACTCTAACACTCTTTTAGCTCTAGGTGTAAAGTCTTCTGCTTCTGCTTGTGTTTTATTGGATTGAACGATGCTCTTTAGCTTGTTGATAATAACTTCTTCAGTAACCCCTTCTTTTGATAATACCTTTGCTGCTAATCCATTACCTTCTTTGATGAGACCCAATAATAAATGCTCTGTTCCAACATAACCATGTCCCAGTTCCTTTGCAGTTTGCTGGGATAAATTTATTGCTTTTTGCGCTTTTTCAGTAAATCTTCCAATCATAGCGGTCATCCTCCTTACAACGATTTTAATTTAGGTAATGATTGTCGAATATAGGCAGCTCGTTCAATGTCTCTACTTGTTCCATCTAATTCTTTACCCGCTGCTTTTTGTAAATTTGCTGGTTGTATCAGCATCATCAATTCATAGATATGAAATTTTTCTTCAAACTCTAGTATACCCAAGGCACAGCCTAGTTTAATATCCGATAATAATGTCATAGCTTCATCAGAGGTTAAGGTTCTAGCATGGGATAAAACACCATAAGAACGATAAACTGCATCTTCAATCGTAATTTTTTTTTCTTTCAAAAGCTTGGTTCTCATTAGACGTTCCTGATCAACAATCTGAGTTGTTACACTGTTCAGATTGTCTATGATCTCCTTTTCTGAATGTCCTAAGGTTATCTGGTTAGATATTTGAAACAAGCTTCCCTGTGCTTTGGTTCCTTCACCATAGATGCCTCGAACTGTTAATCCAAACTTTCCAATGGCTTCGAGTATAAACTGTAGCTGTCCTGTTGTTTCTAGTGCTGGAACATGCACCATATAGGATGCACGCATACCTGTGCCTACATTGGTAAGACAGGTGGTTAGGTATCCTAACTTTTCATTATAAGCATATTCTAGCTTTTCCTCAATTAAGTCATCAATTTTGTTTGCATTATCAAAAGATAGCTGTAGATTTCGACCACCTGCAATGGACTGAATTCTTAGATGATCCTCTTCATTAATCATAATACTCAAAGTTTCATCTTTAGATACAATGAGTCCTGTTGGAATAGAACTCCTAATGAAATTTGGACTAATGACGTGCCTTTCCATCATTGCGATTTTATCGACTGGCGTAACGGTATCCATATTTTTTATATCAAAAACTCTATCTGACGTTGAAGATGTTTTAGAAAATACATCATTAACGGCTTGTATAACATTATTAGCTTCAAGGGTATCGAGTTTGCTCGGAAAAGAGTATTTTTTTAAATTACGTGCTAATCTTATGCGGCTGGATAACACAACATCAGAATCTGGATCATTAGCGGATGTCTGCCATATCATGACCTAATCCTCCTTTTTTAGTGTACGAATTTCATCTCTTAATTGAGCTGCCCTTTCGTATTCTTCTTTAGCAATTGCCATATGAAGCTGCTCTTGAAGCTCTTGAATTCTTTTATTAATTCTCAATTTTCCACCGGTTCTATTAGGAATCTTTCCTGAATGTATGGTATTGCCGTGAATTCTCTTAATCACAGGCATAAGTGTTTTTGAAAAGGTATCATAGCAGTGGGCACAGCCTAATTTACCTGTTTTTCTAAATTCTGTATAGTTCATACCACAATGACTACAAGTTGGTATAACATGGTGAAATTGATTCATACCATAGAGGTTATTCTCTGATGCGTTAATAAATCCACTGAGTAAATTTTGGAAAGACAGGTCACTATCCATATTGATACCTTCTAATTCTTTAGCACATTTTTCACAAAGTCTGATTTCAGTTGTTTTTCCATTGACTGTTTTTTTTAAAAAAACGGTGGCAATATTTTTATGACAATGTTCACATAACATAGCTTATCCCCCTTACTACTTGAATTAGTATAATGGTTTACCACATTTTATGCAATGAGTAGCATCTGGATGATTACCAACTTTACAATGTGGACAAAACCGATATAATGGTATCCCGTCTTCATTCTTCTTCACTTCAAAGGATAGAATGACAGGCTGTTCTTTTGCTGAGTCCTTATTCATAGTCTTCTCAATTACCTTAATTTTATTGATTGTTTTTGATAGTTTCTTTTTTAGTCTTTTGGTTTCTAGTTCCACTTGCTGGGAATTTTCTTTATTACAATTATACACAACTTTTCCTAATTGTCTATATAAAAGGTTGACCTTTTTATTTAAGTCTGTTGTCTGCTGCTTATTATATTTCGCCATAATGCTCTACCCACTTTCTATATATTTCATGATTGATTATACTTTCTTAAACCTATATAGTATTACTTCCTTATTATACCATAGATAAAAAATGGGGAACAAAAGAAACTCACCATATTATAATGGTGAGAACCTTAGATGACTATTTATTTATTTGTTCAATTATAGCTTCCATCATTTCATAGGTCATTCCATATGTTCCTGTAGCAATATACCCTTCTTTATCTACAATATAATTCGTAGGATACCCTATAATTTGGTATTCCTCACTGATAAGTCCTTCCTCATCATAGAGGATTGGAAAGGTATAGCCTTTATCTTCTACCCATTCAATAACTTTGGATTGTGACATTTCTTTATAATTACCCTGTACGTTAATGGCTAGAATAACGACTTCATCATTATTATATTTCTCATGAAGCTTTTGAAAATCTGGCATTTCATTTACACATGGTCCACACCATGTCTGCCAGAAATTAACAAACACGATTTTCCCTTTATAGTCGGATAAGGTGTATTCATTGCCTTTTCCATCTTCTAGTGTAAAGTTTGGTGCTTTAACTTTATCTTTTTCCTCTTGTTCTTCTGCATTTTGCTCTTCATTTGCAGTTCCCTGTTCCTCTGTCATTTGATTTGTTGTATCTTCGTTAACACTTTCCTGCTGGTCTAATTCATTTGCACTATCAGCATGATCCTGCTCTTCTATACGAGTATCTTGCTCCTTTAGGGGTTGATCCTGTTGCAATGCGTAGATTGCAAATCCTATGATTACAATACCAAGTACTATATAAATCTTATTTCTCACTGTATCACCTCACCTACCTTTATAGAGTTGACAGCATTGATTGAGCTTATACTTAAGTCATCTATCTTAAATAAACTTCTTACTTCGTTTTATAAAATGACACAAGAGTAATAGGCATGTTGTATATTTTTTGTGACTTTAGTAAATCAGAGCCAGCTTATCTAAATAGAGCAGCACACCCATAATAATTAATAAGACCCCTGCAATCCACTTAATCGTATCAAAATACTTAAAGATCTTTTTGTAAAACTGAGTAAATAAGGATAGTAAAATGGCTGAAGTAATAAAAGGCAGTGCAAAGCCAAGAGAATAAACCAACATCAAACCACCAGCTCTTATATAGTTTTGTTCAAAGCTTGCTAATAATAAAATACTGCCTAATATTGGACCATTACAAGGAGTCCATCCAAAACTAAAGGTTATGCCTAATAATAATGATTTTAGAAAACTAGGCGTATAATTTTTATAGTGTATTTTTCTTTCTCTATTTAGGAACTTAAACTTAAAAAGCCCTATAAAATATAAACCAAATAGTATAATGAGTACGCCACCAACTCTTCTGATTATGTCACTATACTCAAGTAAGAATACATTAATCGCTTTAGCACCAAATCCTAAAGAAAGATTAAGAAAAGAAAGACCCAAAACAAAACCTATCGTATTCTGAATCATTGTTTTTCTAACACTCTTATCATTCTGTATATCATCAATAGATGTTCCTGCAAGATATCCAAAATAAATAGGCAGTAAGGGTAAAACACAAGGTGTAAAAAAAGATATAAAGCCATTCCCTAAGGCTACCCATATGGATAAATCATTACCCGACATGCCTTTCACCTCAATTCATTTATTTGACGTTATCACTATATCGTAATATCGTTATATTAAGATTTATAATTATATTAGCATAACCCCTTCCTTATTTCAAGTATAAGTAAAGGGGACGGTTCCTTTTGCTTGAACCGCCCCCTTTAGTGAGGTTTCCCTTATTCTCTTTTTTTTATTTTACTGCTTGCATTCTTACTGTTTTTAATGCTTTATTTAGAGCTGGTATGAGTAAAACAAGAATGGTTAAAAATAACTCGACACCAATATAGGATATATTATACGTTAAGGAGTATGTCATTGGAGAATACCCTTCTGGGGCATACTCTGCAAAGAAAATAAATCCAGATAGAAAGTGGAAAAAAAATCTTCCAAAACATCCAATAACCATGCCTTTTATTATACCATCTTCACTACTCTTAAATAGTCCTGTAAGTCCTAATGCTGCATAAGCAAGCGGGTAATCCAAGAGTAATTGCAATGGATGTACAACATAAGGATTTAACATTAATTGAATCATACCATAAACTATTCCAGCAGTAATGCCCTGCTTAACACCAAACCAATAACCGATAAGTGCAACAAACAACATGCTAAAGGGTGTAATTGATCCCCCTTGAGGTAGTTGAAACATCTTGATCAAAGATAAGGCAGAGGCAATAGCTATGGCTATGGCTGTGTAAGTAAATTCTTTCGTATCAAATTTTTTTCCTCTATTTCCTATAATTAGAACACCTAATAGAAGTATAAGACACAAAATACCTAAGATGATCTGCCCTATTGTAGATGTAACAATAGATTGCATCTCACCACTTGCAAGTGCTTCTTGAAATTGAGTAAACATAAAAAATCCTCCTGTACTATCGCAGGAGGGTGTCAATGCTGAGATTATAGATATGCATCTGCTTTCCTCCACCAGCATTATCTGGATCAGGTATAAGGGTCAGTGTTAACTTTCTCAGCCAATGGCTCCCCTAGCGAATTGATTATTTTGTATTCAATGGATGGTATAAATATATATTAAAAACAACTTTTTGTCAATCACTTTCAAGAATCATAGTGTGTGCATTTTACAATGCTTAATCTTTTTCATCAGAATCTAACAAATGATTAAAATTCTTAACCGCCCACTGTTCAAGCATTTTAAGCGAAGGAAAAATTTCTTTTCCAAGGCTTGATAGTTTATATTCAACTCTTGGTGGCACTTCTGGGAATCTTTTCTTAAGAATTAACCCATCACTTTCCAACTCATTAAGCTTTTGTGTTAAAACCTTCTGACTCACACCACTAGTAATTCTCTGTAATTCAAGAAACCTCTTTGGTCCTCGATTAAGATGACATAAAATAACCGCTTTCCATTTCCCACGAATCAGCTCCATTCCAAGATCCATAAAACATACAAACTTTTTACCTTTATATTTAAGCATTAAGACTCCTACCCTTCACAACAGATAGCTCAATTTTACATCACTCACCAATAAAATTCAAGAATCAGGAGGTCTAAGTTTTAATATAACTAAAAATGGTATCAGCTAAGAGTATCATCTGAATAATTCCTTATAACACTTCAATTCATACTTTTTGGTAAGATAACTTACCAAAAAGTGCCTACTTGCTTAAATGTGATTCTTTTGATAGTTTTATAATGTCTTTGTCCTAATGTAGTAACTTATCATATAACTTATGGAGGTATCTATGATTAAAATCATTGCTAAGAATATTGTAAAAGAGGATCAAATATCAGAGTTCAGATCACTTGCAAAACCCCTTGTTCAAGAAAGTCAAAAGGAAGAGGGCTGTATTTCTTATGATTTATATGAAGAAGTATCTAACCCCTGTGTTTTGACTTTTATAGAAGAATGGAAGAACGAGCAGTCCATAGAACTACACAGGGCATCCAATCACTTTAAAACCATTTGTCCTCAATTCGAACACTTACTTGAACAACCAGCGGAAGTCAACTTATATAAAGTCATAACACAATAATATTATACTAGTGAGGTGTTGTTTATGAAAACAATAGATATCAGAAGAAGTATTAGAAATTTTAAAGATACAAAAGTAGAGAAAAATAAACTAGAAAAAATATTAAAAGCCGCAATGCAGGCTCCTTCAGCCTACAACCAGCAAGCTTGGGAGTTTATAGTTCTAACTAACAAAGAACAATTAGAGACCTTATCTCAAATGAGTCCATACTCTAAAATGCTCGCTAAAGCTCCAGCTGCCATTATTGTTTTGGCTAATCAAGAAAAAATGAGAGTGCCAGAATGCTGGCAGCAGGATTTAGGTGCTGCCACACAGAATATTCTATTGGAAGCAGTAGAACAAGGATTAGGAAGTGTATGGTTAGCAAACGCTCCATTTGAAGAAAGAATGCAGTATATTAAAGACATGTTTAAGCTACCAGAATCAATTGTACCCTATTCTGTTGTTGCTCTTGGATATTCAGATCAAAAAAATAATTATGTTGATAGATTTGATGATACTAAAATTCATTATGATAAGTGGTAAAAACAGGTAGGATAAGGCACGGTTAATTAATCCCTATAAAACTCATTCATTGAGTACTGTAGGGTTTTTTCTATTGAAGAATATACAAAATTTTTTTAGATATTTACGTTTTTAAACATTTGTCTTATAATAATTGGTAGATTTTTATGTGCCATTACATGTTTTAAGTATACAGTAATCAAAGCTACATGCAACAATCATTAGAAAAAATTTATGAACAGGAGATAAAACAATGGAAACTATTATTATTATCAATGATGAATGCTTCGGAAGAGGTGATGAAGTTTTAGGAAAAAAACTGATGGGAGCATTTCTTAAAAAAATATGGATTAGACAGGAAAAACCTAGTACCATTATCTTTTATAATGCAGGTGTTAAGCTTCTTGCAAAAGGTTCACCTGTTTTAGATGCATTAAATGGATTATATGAAGCTGGGATAGAACTTATAGGATGCGGTACCTGTATTGATTTTTATAATCTTAAAGATCAATTAATGGTTGGTCGTATCAGCAATATGGAAGAAATTGTGGATACTATGATGAACGCAAATCATGTGATAACTATATAAAGAAAAATGAAATATACATTGGGCAGCCTTTGAAAAATGCTTTGATAGAAATTGAAGTTATTGCAAAGAAAACTAAATAAGGAAGTGTAAATATGTTTAGAATATATAAATGGGATAGTGAATGTAAAGATGTAAAAATTCTATTGATTTTAAGGATTTAGTAATGAGAAATGATGTTACTATGATGGTGCTATGTAATCCTCATAATCCAGTTTGCAAAGTATATACAAAAGGTTAGATAGAATAGCAAAACAATGTTATAAAAACAATGTTCTACTGTGTTTTAAAGCAGCAGGAACCGTCCCCGTTGCTTTCCCGTTGCTTTTTGTCTTTTTAATACTTCTAATAGCGTATAAGTATAGACTTATATTATTTTAACTATATGACGATATTTATATATGAGTAGAATAGCAGTAGTCTTAAATATTCTACTATCTATATAAATGTGAGGTGAACAAAACTATGAGAGTAGACAGCTATAACATGCATCCAGAAGTGTATAAGCCTAATGAGAAAAACACATTAACAGCTCCTCCAAATTTAAATGATTGTACAAGTAATGATATACAATTTAAATTTGGACAATTAGATCATAGTAACTTTGTTACGCTTGACTTGAGCCGTGATGACCCCTATAACAGTTCAGTTGATGAATCACTAGTTCAGGATATTAAACCTCA
Organism: Vallitaleaceae bacterium; assembly: GCA_028277605.1. Classification (GTDB taxonomy): domain Bacteria; phylum Bacillota; class Clostridia; order Lachnospirales; family Vallitaleaceae; genus JANQFZ01. The sequence goes on from JANQFZ010000047.1 coordinate 39,424, forward strand.
AGATCAAGTCAAATCCAGATTTGAATACATAAATGAAGGAACCCACCATTATTTTTTAACAAAATCACTTGATTTTGTTAAAACTAGAGCCAAGAGATATGCAGCTTATCTTAATCCAGAAGCGTTTAAAGATGAAGATATACCAACAAGTGTCTTTTATGGATCTGATAAATTATACGATAGATCGCTTAAATCTTTATCCTATGATTATGCAAAAGGTGCAATTGAGTTCTTCAGTATGAAGAAAACCAGTCATGAAGATATTGATAAGCTGACAAACCAATTTACCTCACTTATTAAGGAATACGGAACTTTATTAGCAGAGAATAATTCTAACACTGAAGATTTGGATAGTAAATTAACAATTAATGGCGTAGATATGACTTTTGATGAGCTAGATATAACCACTCAAGCGATGAAAGCAATCAATAAAAATTTAGATAAGTCCTCTATGCTAAAGCATGCCCACTTTGCACAATTAGGATTAGGCATTACCCAAATGAAATACATATCACAAAAACATTTACCAAAAAATGTTGGAGACATGGTTATGTCTGCTTATAATAAGAGAGCAGCAAAAAATATTGATTACCACAATACAAGGTTAGATTTATCTAAGGAATTTCGAAAAGTATTATCTAAAAAGCTTGAAGAGAGGATAGGAGTTAAACTATCAGAACTTCCTGTTAAAGATACTTATTGCGATCCATATTATTCACTGGATACAAAATATGAAGTCAGTGGTAAAAAGGATATTATGAGTTGGTTTTCTAATATTGATATAACAAGTGAAGAGACTATAAAGCAAGGTTTTGAAAGCTCAAAAGCTAAATTTAATTCGTTTCAAAATCAATGGGCGATACAACGTCAATACGGACTATATTCATCCGAAAAAATAACCAATCAAACACTAATTAATAAAAGCTATGACGATTTTTTTAATGTATTTTAGCTTGTTTACTAAGATATGAAAAGGACGGTTGCCTTAAGTGTAAATCTAAAGCAGCAGGAACCGTCCCTACCACTTCTTTACTTCCCTATATCGGTTCTATATTGCTTCTTGTCGAAGTTAATAGTATCAACTGTTTGATAGGCTTTTTGTCTTGCATCTTCTATGGATTGTCCTAGTGTTGTTATGCCTAGAACGCGTCCACCATTGGTGACTGTTTTACCATTTTTTAATGTTGTTCCTGCATGAAAGATTGTGACATCTTCTTTATCCGTTTGGTTGTTTAAACCTGTAATTTCATACCCTTTAGTATAGGCTACTGGATATCCTCCTGATGCTAGTATAACGCAGATAGCGGATTCTTCCTTCCATTCTAGCTGAATGGTATGTAATTTCTGTTCTAATGCAGCTTCTATGATCTCAAGCAGGTCATTTTTTAATCGTGGTAAGACAACCTGTGCTTCTGGATCTCCAAATCTAGCATTATACTCCAATACCTTTGGTCCGTTTTCTGTGAGCATTAAACCAAAGAATAGAATACCCGAAAACGGTCTTCCCTCAGCTTTCATAGCATTTAAGGTTGGTTGGTAAATAGTCTCTTTGCATTGCTTATGTATTTCCTTGGTATAATACTTACTTGGAGAAAAAGTTCCCATACCACCAGTATTTAATCCTTTATTTCCATCCAACGCACGTTTATGATCCTGTGCACTGACCATTGGTATGATATGTTCGCCATCACAAAAAGCTAACATAGAAACCTCTGGGCCTATCATAAATTCTTCTACAACCATACGATTCCCAGCTTCTCCAAATTTCTTATCTATCATGATGGTTTGAACACCTTTTTTAGCTTCTTCAAAGGATTGACAAATCAAAACACCTTTCCCTAAGGCAAGACCATCCGCTTTCAAGACTATTGGATATTGACATAGCTTTAAATAATCAAGTGCTTTTACTGAATCCTCAAAAACCTCATACGCTGCTGAAGGTATATCATATTTTTTCATTAAATCCTTTGAAAATACTTTACTACCTTCAATAAGTGCAGCAGCTCTATTAGGTCCAAATATTCTTAACCCTTCTTTTTCAAAAGCATCCACAATCCCCATCATCAGTGGGTCATCCATACCAACAACCGTCAAATCAACCGAATAATCTTTAGCAAACTTTACTAACTCCTCTATATCTGTTGCTTTAATATCAACACACTGAGCAACATCAGCAATACCTGCATTTCCCGGCGCACAATATATTTCACTTACCTTAGGACTTTGATTCAATTTCCATACAATCGCATGCTCACGACCACCACTGCCCACTACAAGCAGTTTCATACTATCACTACCTTTCATATAAACCAATATGTCTTTCATACACTTACCATTTTTCTGTTTTATATATTTCTACATTTACTATATATAGACTATATGCAACTAATTTTGATCCTATATATAATTATATGATACACTTGCATCCTCTTACAATTCAATTAGCTTAGTAAAAGGCATAGCCAGATCAAATCATACAGAACAGAGAAATTTTAGCATCAATAACTATATCTACAGAAAGGGGTAATAGTATTAGCTACACAGCGAAACAGGAGTGTAGCGTAACCCTACCAGTTAGCTAAAATTTGGACTGTCCTCCTTGAAACAAATCTTTATTAAACATTTAAGAAATGTAAACCTTTCCATCTTTAACCTTTATCTTACCTTCACCATATAGCTGAATAGCTTTTGGCAAAAGCACCCATTCCGCTTCCAACATTACTCTCTTCTGTAAAATCTCTTTCGTATCTGTAGGTAAAACCTCCACTGCCTTCTGTAAAATAATAGGTCCTGTATCTGTTCCTTTATCAACAAAGTGTACGGTTGCACCAGTTATCTTAACGCCTCGTTCTAGTACAGCTTCATGTACCCTTAAACCATAGTATCCTGCTCCACAAAAGGATGGAATTAATGAAGGATGAATGTTTATGATTTTATTAGGAAAAGCAGAGACAAATCTTTCTCCCAGCACGACCAAATATCCCGCCAAAACAATTAAATCTACTTCTTTGTTAATAAAATAATCTCTTAAAGCACAGTCAAAACTTTCTTTATCTGGATAATCTTTTGGTGATAAACAGCAAGCATCTATGTTATATTGTCTAGCACGTACTAAGGCATGTGCCTTTTCCTTATTACTAATAACTGTAGTAATCTTAGTATTAGACAATGCCCCATTCTCAATATTATCAATAATGGCTTGCAAATTGGTTCCTCCACCAGATACAAGGATACCTAGCCTTAGCATAGTGTTACACCATCCTGACCAGTGATTACCTCTCCTAAAAGATACGCTTTTTCTCCAGTGGATTCTAATATCTGTAGGGCTTCTTCTGCATCTTCTTTACTTATAACAAGCACCATGCCAATACCCATATTAAAAGTATTGTACATCACTTCTTCTTCAACACCACAATCCATTATTTTATTAAATATTGAAGGAATCTCCCACGCTCCTTTGTGGATAAGAGCCTTATTACCTTTTGGTAGAACTCTTGGTATGTTTTCTATAAAGCCGCCACCTGTGATATGGCCGATACCTTTTATAGTTATCTGTTTTTTTAATTTCTGAATACAAGAGACATAGATTTTTGTAGGAGTTATCAATACATCTCCTAAAGAAGCTTGTAAATCCTTATCATATTGGTTTAGGTTTTCTTTTGTTGGGTTAAATAGTTTTCTTACTAAGGAATACCCATTACTATGGATACCAGAGGAAGCAATCCCCAATAAAACATCGCCTGCTTTGATAGTTGAACCATCAATGATGTGATCTTTATCAACAATTCCAACAGCAAAGCCTGCTAAATCATATTCGTCTTCTGGATAGAATCCTGGCATCTCAGCAGTTTCACCGCCAATTAATGCCGCTCCTGCCTGTCTACATCCATTGGCTATTCCACTGACGATGGTTGCAATACGCTCAGGTATATTTTTACCACAGGCAAGATAGTCTAGGAAGAATAAGGGATCAGCTCCTGAACAGATAATATCATTCACGCACATAGCTACACAGTCAATACCAATAGTATCATGCTTATCCATTAAAAAAGCCATCTTGAGCTTCGTACCCACACCGTCTGTACCAGAGACAAGAACAGGATGCTTCATGGTATGTTGTGCCAATGAAAACAGTCCCCCAAAACCACCGATATCGGTTAGAACTTCCTTTCTATAGGTTGTTTGTATATGTTTTTTCATTAAGCTAACTGCCTTATAGCCTGCTTCTATATCTACTCCTGACTGCTTGTAATCAACACTCATCCTGAGAATCCTCCTTAGCATAAATTTTCTGAGGATAATTGCCATCAAAGCATGCACAGCAAAAATGACAGTTGGCTCCCCTGCATGTGTTTAATAAACCTTCCTTACTTATAAAACCTAAGCTTTTGGCACCAATAAGCGATCTAATTTCGTCAACTGAATACATACTTGCTGCCAAGTTGGTTCTTTCTGGTGTATCTATTCCAAAGTAACAGGAATACTTAACTGGCGGAGATGATATTCTAACGTGAACCTCTTTTGCTCCAGCAGATTTTAACAGGTTAACAATCCTCTTACATGTTGTACCCCTTACAATGGAATCATCTATCATAACCACACGTTTTCCTTCGATTTGACTCTTAATAGGGCTTAATTTCATATGAACCCCTTTTTCTCGCATACCTTGGCTAGGCTGTATAAAGGTTCTGCCAACATACCTATTCTTAACAAAGCCACTAACAACAGGTATTCCTGATTCATGACCAAATCCATGAGCCGCAGGAATGCCTGAATCGGGTACGCCAACCACAACATCCGCCTCTATGGGATATTCTTTAGCTAACTGCCTTCCAGCCTCATATCGTGCCTGATAGACCTCTAAACCCTGCATAACGCTATCTGATCTTGCAAAATAAATATATTCAAAGATACACATGGCCGATTTCTTGTTGCGTTCTGTTTGTATGGTTCTTAGGTTATGCTTATCAATAATAATAATCTCACCGGGTTTAACATCTCTAATTAGGTTAATTCCTAACGCATCAAACGCACAAGACTCTGAGGAAAAGAAATAGGATTCTTCTTTTTCTCCAAGGACTAGAGGTCTCATACCATAAGAATCTCTTGCAGCTATCAACTTATGGGGGGTCATAACAACTAATGAATAAGCCCCTTCAATAATGGTCATAACCTCTTTAAGAGCGTCTTCAATAGAACTATACTTTATTCTTGCTCTAGAAAGTAATGCGGCAATGACTTCTGTATCTGAAGTGGTTTGAAATATCGTTCCCTGATCCTCCAGCTTATTTCTAAGTATGGCTGCATTGGTCAAATTACCATTATGTGCAACTGCCATATGACCCTTGGTGTATTTTAGTACCAAGGGTTGAGCATTTTCTACTAGGCTTTCTCCACTGGTTGAGTACCGAACATGACCAATAGCTGAATGACCTTTCAAGTGATCGAGCACGACATCATCAAATATCTCAGATACCATACCCATCTCTTTTCTGTAGATGATCGTTCCATTGTTATTTACCGCAATCCCTGCACTTTCCTGTCCTCTATGTTGAAGCGCAAATAATCCATAGTAGGTAAGCCTAGAGGTATCAAACCCATTTTTATTATAGACACCAAAAACCCCACACTCTTCATTTAACTTATCGTTCCACATGCTTAGGCCTCCATTGTTCCTGTAGGCTGTCAAAACTATTAAATACTCGATTTAGTATTTCTTGATATGCGACCTCAACCTGACCTAGATCACGTCTAAATCTATCCTTATCTAATTTTTCCCCAGTTGCTTTATCCCATAATCGACAGGTATCTGGTGATATTTCATCTGCTAAGATGACCTGTCCTTCTTTAGTTTTTCCAAACTCTAATTTAAAATCAACCAATTGAATGCCTATTCTGCTAAAGTATTCTTTCAATACCGTATTAATCTGCATTGCATACTCATTTATAATCTCTAATTCTCCTTTTGTTGCTAATTCCATTGCCTCAATATGATAAGTATTGATCATAGGATCACCTAACTCATCGTTCTTATAGCAGTATTCTAAGACGGTTCGCTTAAGATTAGTTCCTTCACTAAGTCCAAGTCTTTTAGCTAAACTACCAGCTGCGGTATTCCTTACAATCACTTCCAAAGGTATAATTTTCACCTTCTTTACAGCCGTTTCTCTATGGCTTAATTCTTGAACATAATGCGTTGGAATACCTTGTTCTTCTAGTACCTTCATAAGGTAATTGGATACACGATTATTGACACTACCTTTATCTTCTATTGTTCCTTTTTTTAAACCATTAAAAGCTGTTGCATCATCTTTATAAGAAACAATCAGAATAGTTTCATCTTCTGTTTCATAGACGCGTTTTGCTTTTCCTTCGTAGAGTAAATCCAGCTTCTTCATAACACATCCTCCTTATTGATTACATCTGTTTCAAATAGTTTTTATATTTCATTGCTTCTAATTGTTGTGCTTTTTGTTCTACCATCTTTTCTAGGTTTTTTCTGTATGTTTCTATGGAATCTTGAAGTACTTTATCAGTGAGACCCATCATCTGTGCTGCAAGTAATGCAGCATTTTTAGCACCGTTAATAGCAACCGTTGCAACAGGTATCCCTGGGGGCATTTGAACAATAGAATATAGAGAATCTACCCCATTTAATGCATGAGTTTTTACTGGTACGCCAATAACAGGCACGGTTGTTAACGAAGCAACCATACCCGGTAGATGTGCTGCACCGCCAGCACCTGCAATGATTACTTTTAGTCCTTTATCTTTCGCATTTTTTGCATAGTTGTAGAGTCTATCTGGTGTTCGATGTGCAGACACTATCGTTAATTCATAAGATACTTTTAACTCATCTAATAATTTAGCTGCTTCTTTCATTACTGGTAGATCAGAGTCACTTCCCATAATAATACCAATACTTGTTTTAAAGCTTGGTGTCATACTTCTATTCCTCCTATTCTAATCCATTGATGTGCTTGCCTTACTTTTCTTAATGCTTCAAACTTATCTTGATCGGTTGCTGTAATATGTCCCATTTTTCTAAATGGTTTGGTGTATGTTTTTCCATATATATGAACCTTTACATCTGGCAGAGCATAGGCTTTGTCAACGCCTTCATAATAAGCTCTACCCTCAGTCAGTGGTGGTCCCAGCAAATTCTTCATAACGGTTGGCTGTATCAGCTCAACCTCCCCTAAAGGTAGTCCTGTTATTGCCCGAATATGCTGTTCAAATTGGGATGTCTTACATCCTTCTATAGTATAATGTCCTGAATTATGCGGTCTTGGAGCTACTTCATTTATGACAATAGCATCATCCTGTGTCACAAACATCTCAACACAAAACATGCCTACACCAAAAAATACCTCCATAACCTCATGCGCCAATGTCATTGCTTTCTTTCTACATGGCTCAAAAATGTCAGCAGGTACAATTGTTTCGTCTAATATACTGTTATGATGCTTGTTTTCTGCTACTGGATAAACAGAGATATCTCCACTCAATCCTCGACAGGCTAAAACAGAGATTTCTTTTTTTAATGGCACAAATGCCTCTATCATCAATGGTGTTTGACCAGCTCCTAATGCTTGAAAAGCTTGTTCAATGCTTTGCTGATTATGGATAACAGCATTACCTTTACCATCATAACCACCCAAACAGGTTTTTAGCATAAGTGGATAACCAAGCATTTTCCCTGCCTGTTTAATATCCTCTACAGTATCTACTGTTTCAAATCTAGGAACAGGAATATTGTGGGCTTGAAGCTTGGATTTTTGAATGAATTTATTTTGAATGATTTCTAGGCTTTTGGCTGTAGGATACACTGAATAACCCTTTGCCTCTAGTTGTTTTAGAACTTCAACATGGATGTGTTCAAACTCATAGGTTATGACATCCACCTGCTCCGCCAGCTGTATAATTGCCTCTACATCATCAAAAGATGCAACCATATGCTCATCAGATATACTATGGGATGGACAGTCCATGGTTGGGTCTAGTGTTATCACATAGAAACCCAATCGCTTCGCATCTAAAATCATCATTTTTCCTAGTTGTCCACCACCGATAATTCCTATTTTTTTTTGCAATATATTCATTATGAAGACCCCTCGCCAGTAACTTTGTAACTATTTTACCTATACACGATGCAAAAGTCAAGATAAAAAACCGAATATTATTTTATTACTTTAAGAAAATGTTCGTATTATAGCGATTTTTGATGCATATAATACCATAGTTTTACCAATTAATCATAATAGAGGAGAGTAAAATAATTTACCCTAACGCTTTGTGTACTCGCCTTAATTCTATTACTTTTATATGGTTTTTGTATTAAGTTATGTTAATGATTGATTCATTATTTTGCAATGTGTATTAATGTATATTATTAGAATAAAGTAAAACAAAAAATTGGGTAAGCTTTAATTCTACCCAATTTTTATCCCCTTTTAACAATGGGGTTATGATTACGGTTATACTGATTCTACCTGAATCATTTGTTGATAAATGCTTACTATCTTTTATACATCTTATAGTTTTTATTTCCTTTATTCATTTTATTGTTCATTTGTTTGTCTTCGTATTTATCTTTAGTCATATTTTGATTCATAATGAGCAAGTTATTATAAAGTGCTGCGTGTCTTAATTCATCGGTTATGATTTCAAATAGAATATCCCTATAATACTGGTTAGGCATAGCTTCCCGAATTGGTCTATACTCTTTGACTGTTTGTACTTCACCAGCGAATGCTCTACCTAATCCACTAATATAATCAATAGGCATAATGACTCTCGTTACCTCTAAAGACCGATCTGGCACATCTCCTACCAAATCCTCGTAGATCTCTCTAAAATAAGCATCATGCTTTTTCTCATCGTCTCTTATAGAACGGATAATACGTTTCTGCTCTTCTGTTGGTGCTGCTTGAATTAATTGAGTGTAAAACATTTCATCCTCTTTTTCACCCTCAATAGCTTTTTTTATTAATTCTAGTGCTTTTACTAAATCATCTGGATCATTATAAAAAATTGGATAAGAATTATCCATTGGTCCATTATAGAAATCCATAAATACCTCACTCATATATAAGTATCTCAATATAGAATATGGTTTAGATATTTAAAAGTGCCTGTAAAGATTTAGTTCTTACTTATGCATTTGGGAAGAGTTGTTTTGCTTTTTCAGCTATACGTTTTCCAAAATTAAAAGCCAGATCATCGTGAGTTTCTTTATATTCCGTAATGCCAACTGGTCCTAAATGGACATAGGGTTTGCCTAATGCTGTTCCACCGGAGTATACCAGCATACCTTTAGGCATCAGATGGTTAATAATTGTTAGAATCGCATTTTCTGATCCACCCTGTATAAAATTAGCTGTAGCAAAAGCACCACCAATTTTTCCTTCTAGGTTACAATTCTGATCTGGTTCATCAAACCATTTTTTAAGCTGCCAGCACATATTTGCATAGTAAGTGGGTGTACCAAAGATAACCGCTTTACTTTCAGCTAAAAAATTATAATCAATTTTATCCAAATCAAATAGTCCCACCTCAACAGTTTCAACGGTTTTCATACCATTTGCAATAACTTCTGCCATCTTACTTGTATTCCCTGATTGACTGTAATAAACAATTGCTAACTTCATTCTCATTTCCTCCATATAGATTATTTTCCCACTTTGTACTTAGTGGTTTTGGCTAACTTATTCAGTCATTTTAAAGCTTCCAAATCTCTTTAAAGTATTCTTCTCCGTAATCAAAAAATGTCTTATTATTTAACATTTGCTTTAGTGTGCTTTGAGTAACCCATTTAGCATCACTAACCTCAGTTTTGAGTAATTGAACATTCTCTATTGAGAATGTTTGCTTAGCAACCCATACATCAGTTAAGGAATTCTTCCTTTTAACCCTCTTAAGCACCCTCATGGTTGTAGGATTAAGGACTACACCTATTTCTTCTTTAGTTTCTCTAATAGCAGCACTTAAACTATCTTCACCACTTATTACAGAACCGCTTGTCGCTGCCCATATATCAGGCAAAAGCTTTAGGTGAGATGCCCTTTTTTGAATAAAAAATTCATTAGCATCATTAATGATCCATATATGAACAACCAAGTGAAAATCCCCTTCATTAAGGGACTGACCTCTTTTAATTGTTCTACCTGTTAGATTACCCTTTTCATCTATAATATCCCATAATTCCATGAAAGGATACTCCTTTCTGAATGAACTCGGTTAGTTTGTTAAATGTACTTTGACATCTTCTTAACTATTATATCAATTATAAATTATTGTGTCCAAAAAAATTTGTTTAATTATGGAATTATTTTATAAAAGTCCACTAATCAATAACATACTATTGATTAATGGACATACTTTATGATCACTATATATTTATGTTTTATAGAAAATAATTAGATACACAATGGTTACCATATTTTCCATTTATCACTGGATGATGCTTCATCATGAATACATTGCACACCCTCTACACTAAACTTAATAACTTCATAGAAATACCTCGGAGTTACCCTAAATTATCTATACTCAAAAAACTGTTATTTGTGAGTTTTATGACTTATTCAAAGGTAATTTTATTATTTTTTTACGGGCATCTGGATTTCTATAAGATAATTATCAGGATTAGATTCATTCCATTCACCCTTAATAGACATCTGGCGTGCTTTTCCAAAGGTTTCATACTTACTGTCTTCAATCCATTTTGCAAGATAGAAAAAGGTCTTATCAATTTTTTCGTAACGTCCTTTATATAAAAGTGTTGCCATACATGATACGCGTTCAACTTCTCTAAAAACAAATTTTCCTTGACTTTCTTGCAACTTTTCCACTGGCATTAAAACTTCAATATCTACATTGCTCTCCTTATGCTCACCATCATGATATATTGCAAAGGGTGCTGCTACAGGGTGTAGTTGGTTTTGTAGGGCAAATTCACCTAAGGAAGCCCATAAATCACCTTCCTTACTATAGTTTTCTACCACTGACCTTAGTGATACTGCTTTATAACTAGGTATTTCTTTAAGTTTAACCTTATAATCCATTGTCACTATCTCCTTTCTTAATGAGGAAATAAGATTATTAATATCAGATATTATTCTTCTTTCATGGTTAATACTTTCCTCAATTTGGAATTGCTTTCTTTTCAATTCTCTAATAATAGCTTCATCGTCTTCTATCTCAATTAATCTAGATATTTCTGATATATTGAATCCAACATCTCTAAGGGTAATGATTTTAATTATTTCTGGTATTTGACTTGCACAATAATAGCGATATCCTGTGAATGCATCAATTTTTAAAGGCTTAAATAATCCAACCTCATCATAATATCTAAGCATTCTTGTAGAGACCTTTGCAAACTTAGAGAATTCTCCTATT
>JANQFZ010000022.1 GCA_028277605.1 Vallitaleaceae bacterium
AAAATATACTTATGCATATTAAATCACAATACTAATTATTATTTTACTGATAAATTTTTATATAATTTCACAAAACAATTATTATACTATACAAAAAAGAGTTATACATTGCAATTTATATGCTTACACGAATTTGTGTATATATGTTGTCAGTAAAATAGTTTTAGTAAATAAATCTAACTTCATTTTAAAAGATGAAAAGCAGGGAGTTGGTAGAAATTTATTGATAACGTTTAAGAGTAAATTAAGTAAAAAAAAACAAGGGAGTAAATAATATGAAAAAAAGAATAGTATGTTTATTTTTAGTAATGGGAGTTGTACTTTCTCAAGGCGTTGTAATTAATGCTGCAGAATATTTTATATCAGAAACAGAAATAAATGATTCAATAGAACAGGCTAATCCGGTATTAGCGTTAAAAGATGATCTTACTACTGTTAATGGTACAGTTAGTAGTACAGATAATCGTGATGTATTTATGATTAGATCTTTTGCATCAGGATCAGGAGCAATGTGTTTTCGATTTGATTTTGACAAATTACAAACAGGCGCAAATATTGAGGTGCAATTCAGAGATTCGTCCAACAACCTTCTACAAATAAATAATGATGTTCAAGGTGAATTCTTATTCTTTAAAGATGATATGAAATTTGGTGATTATACCTATGTAATTATTAATAGGAATGGCAGTACTTCAGATGTACCATATAAATTATCGTGCTTCATGTTTTAAGATGAATATGGTTTTTTAAACTAGATAATATTAGAATTCATAGATATGTATATTTTGAGGAGTATTCTATTTATATGCATATCTATATTTTTATACGAAGACTTACGAGTAAAACGAATTATAGCCTCTTGTATTAAGATATGTCTAGCCCGTTAGACTAGGAATTATATAAATGGTGGCGGTGTAAGAAATTTTGTGTATTCTCAGACCAATATATAATTGTTGATGATGAGTGGAGAAAAGTTTTTTTGAATTTCCTTGATAATGAAATGAACTCAAGAATAACAGTGTAAGGAGTATAATAATGTTACCTAATAAATTAAAAAAAGGTGATAAAATAGTAGTTATTGCCCCTTCAAGAAGCTTAAAAATAGTGTCTGATAACGTTAGAAAAGTAGCGATAAAAACTCTTGAACAGATTGGGATTTCTATTCAATATGCAAGTTTTGTTGATGAATCAGATGAGTTTGGATCATCTAGTATTGAAATGAGAGTTAAAAATTTACATGATGCATTTTTGGATAGTAGTGTAAACGGTATTATTACATCAATAGGTGGGTTTAATTCTAATCAATTGTTAGACTATATAGATTACTCTATTATTCAAAATAATCCCAAAATTATCTGTGGCTATTCTGATATAACCACGTTAAATAATGCAATATATAAAAAAACTGGATTAGTTACATATTTAGGACCGCATTTTTCAACATTTGGTATGATAAAAGGTTTAGAATATACACTTAGATATTTTACATCATGTGTAATGAATAGTAATCAATACGTAATAAAGTCTTCTGACGAGTGGAGTGATGACTTATGGTTTGAGAATCAGAGTGAAAGAAAATTTTATAAAAATAGTGGTTATAAAATAATAAATTTTGGAAATGCTGAAGGTGTTATTATAGGGGGAAATCTTTCGTCATTTAACTTATTACACGGTACCCAATATATGCCGTCATTAGAGAATAGTATTTTAATCATAGAAGACTGTTCATTGTCATCACCAGAAATATTTGATAGACAATTACAAGCATTAATTCATCAACCATCGTTTGAATTAGTTAAGGGAATTATAATCGGAAGATTTCAACTAATGAGTAGAATGTCTGAACAGAAGTTGTATAAAATTATTAAATCTAAAAAAGCATTGAGTAAGATTCCTGTATTAGTTAATGTGGATATAGGTCATACAACACCAATGCTTACCTTACCTATTGGTGGAAGAGCAAGAATAGAGTGTAATTCAGACAATGTTATATTTGAAATTGATGAGCATTAATTTCAAAATATTCATATCACATACTTTGACATAACAAATATTATCTTAATCCACGGTAGTGTGAGACTAAGTATGTAAAATCCCATCCTAACTATGTATGCTGGGGTGGCTATTCTTATGTTTCTTTTGTAATATTCCCATAATTTCACTCAAATAAGATACTACTATCTTTGTACATCATTTTTGGAGTACAAGTTTTTTAAGTGTAATATCTAGGGAAGCTCCCATAATATCCTGTGATGTTTTTAGCTTTTTATTTAGCTTTTAGCAAGGTTGGAAATTTTTTACACACTTTCTATGACAGTCTCTTTTTTAAGACGCTTAAATATCAGCTGGTTATCCCAAGTAGACATAAATCAAAAGCTGAAATGAAAGTTCTTATTAACGACTACTAGAAAGCTATTATCCAAAAGAAAGGCATCATACCTCTCTAGGAATGACGCCTCTACAATCATGGAGATGTATCTTAACTTATTGTCACATTTTTTGTTGCATCCCCAATATGATAAAATAATACTCAGTTTTCACTTATACAGCATATCATAATCTATTTCAATATCTTCAAGCCTTTGGGTAATCCACTTCTTTGTTTGATCTAAAGATTTATTATGTATGTAAACCCCTAATATATTAATAAAAAAATCTAAAACCTTACCAGCAGCAATAATACCTATATCTTCATCTCTTTCATTTTGAAAAAAATTCTGTATCTCTTTAATTAACTTGTTTCTCTCTTCCAAGTTTAAGTTGAACATTCCCCGTTGCTCCTCTCGTTCTTGTTCTTTGGTTACTTCATTTATCCTAATAAGCTATATAGCATAGGCTTTATATGTGGTTCTTAAACACTTAATACTTATCGCTTTTACGCACTTCCCTTATTTTCAAATGAAGAAAAGTCTCCATATCATCCAATAATTTTATTACTGAATGCTCTGTAATTCTTCGCCTATAATTTCTTTGCAAATATCTATACTTAATCTTATCTTTCAATTTCAAGTCAGAAGCACCTTCTGTGTCTTTTACTAATAGTATATTATTAGAATCAATACTATGGAACTACAAATAACAAAAAAGTAAGACGAGCAATGTAAGATGAACTTAATTTAATCCAACATAGATACAGGCATAGTCGTTTTCATCCTTTTAAGAAAAATAGAATCAAAAACCGCCTGTTCAAAATAGTCTGAGTTAAAGCAGTTTTCTAAGTACCCTCTTCTAAATGCTTCAAATATCTCATCCACATCTTTTACAAAACCAATGCCTACTTCTATATCATAGGTACTTAAAAACTCTTTAAAAAATGATTCTGTAATATCATCGCCTGAACAAGTAAATATAAGCTTATAAGCCATTTCCTTCTGCTTTTTATTCATAAGTATTCCTAATATAGAAGGTTGCCTTCTATTCTGTATAGGAAAAACTGCACATGGAATATGGCGAGATTGCAGTTTCTTTTCAAAGGCTTGTACAGCTTCTTTATGGTCTACCTTTTCTATACATCCAAGGTTGGTATCCATCATCACTAGAATTTGTTGTGACTGGAAGAATGTTCTAAGTAAACCGTACCGATAGCTTTGGAAATCTTTAATCTTATAATAATCAATAAAAGTTAAATCTTGTTTGTTATCTCTTTTTATTCTTACCTTCTCTTTCATCCATACTCCTCCTATTTACTTATACATCTCTATACTATTTTTATGATTTCTATAACTATCAATTAACTATTCTTCGTTAATAGAAGCCTTTAGCCTGCAAATAGGAATCCCTTGATGTACAAAGTTTTCTTCATATTCTGTCATAATATTATCATCAGCATACGAACTATTGTGGAGGTCATTGGTTATCTCTCTTACATACCAATTCATCTCACTTAACTGTTCAATACTATAATCAAAAAGGTGAATATTATCTGTTTTGAGCTGCAAACTGCCCCGTTTAGAGAGGAGTGTCCTATATATTTCTAGAAACTTTTTATGAGTTAATCTTCTTTTATCGTGTCGTTCCTTAGGCCATGGATCTGAAAAATTGAGATAAATTCCATCAATTTCTCCATGTTCAAAAACATTGAAGAGTCCTTCCGCATCCATTCTAATAACAACAAGATGCTCAAAGTCCTTGTACTGATCTATCTTCTTAAGACCTCTAACCAGTACATTCGTAAATTTTTCAATGCCTATATAATTGATCCCTCTGTTTTGGTGAGCTAAAGATGTAATAAACTGTCCTTTTCCCATACCTATTTCAATATGTATTGGATTTTCATTATTAAAGTAAGCATGCCATCTGCCTTTATAGTCTTCTGGGTTTGTTATCACATGAGAATGCCTGTTTAAAGTCTCATGTGCTCCTGGTATATTTCTTAGTCTCATCGTTAGATATCTTCCTTTATTGTAGGTTAATGTACTTATATTATTAAGTTTGTTAATGCTTTGTTTCTTGATTGTTTCTCCACATATTCTAAAGTAAAGTTGGTTATTAAATAGAAAAAGTAATTTCCTATGAATAATTTTACACCAAACGCATATAAAATGAAAAGTAAAATTTTTGCTTTTTAATGTAATCCCAATTTATTTCATAGAATTTTATATACTCATCTCAATACAATGTAGAAAACTTTAAATCGTATTCTTTTAATAAGTTCCATCTTATATGAGATACTAAAATAATCAAAAACATGGTATTATATATAAGTGATTAGCCATAAATAATAAGTGTTAATCAACAGTTGAGGTTAATGGGGGATGTTGGATATTAGTAAACTTATATATTGAATAGATTATACAAAAAATTAAATTCTTGAGTATCCTGCACTCTACATGTAGTTGTTAAAGTTTTTAGTTACAGTAAATGCCACCAATTATCATGTCATCATTATTATAAATCTTGATTTATGTTAGGAGAAAAGCAATGATAATTAATAAAAAAAAGGCATACCTTGATATACTTAGAAGATATCGTAAAACGATTCTATATTCCATTGCTCACGCTTTTTCAATTGGATTTGCTTATTCCTTATGGACTGCTACTTATACATTAACTAATATTTCAAACGGAGACTATCCAGGTATGCCTAAAGAACTTATACAAGAAAAATACAATGAGGCAGCACCAATTGTGATAACTCATTCAGTCATTAAATGTATAGTCATTATGTTGGTTTTATTATTTCCACTTCTGATTTATAGATTTAAAATTAAGCATAATATAAATTTATTCTATGAGCTAAAAAAATACATAAAAAGCAGAAAATGCTAACTCTATCAATTTAATAAAAGTCGTCGTAGTTAATCAACACTATTTATCTATTGACGACTTTTTTTGTTTTATCTTCATAGCATCTTATCCAAGTATTATACATATTTTGATTTACGTTTCAACGGTAAAACCTAATAATTAATGTTGTGCCTACCAAAAAAATAAGCTCGGAATTTCATCCGAGCTTTTAGAGAGATTGAGAGATAATAGTTATAGGAAACTATAAAGTTTTTAGGGGTATATAATAGTTATACACGATCAGTATGACATAACCATAATAAAACCATGACATTTTGCAAACATTTTCCTTGTTAACCTTATTCTTCATGAAAGGTCGTAAGCTTTTCCTTAGATACGTATTTAGGCAGTACGATACCTATAATTAATCGAGAAATCATATAGCCGCTACCACTCACTGCTATAATAGCAAAAACAGCATGTACATTGATAATTAGTAGTGCAAAAACAATATAGATAGAAACGCAGGTAATAGAAGTCAAAAAATGCTTATGCGCAAGTAGGAGGGATTTAACAAAAAGATCCTTAATGGACAGCTCTAATTTTGCTAACAAAGGAAATATATAAATCGTAATAAAAACCAGCTCAACTAAGACAAAATAGTGAATGATAATAACCAATAAGTTGTTAGACTTCAAAATATCCATGACATAAAAATTAAAAGCAATCAGAGAATAGCCTAGAGCTAAGATAATCCAAATAATTGTAGCTTGTTTAATATTAAGCTTAAAGCTTTTCATATAGTTTCTTAGTAAGTAGCCCCTGCCGTGAATAACTGTTTTATCCATCGTATAGTATAAGGCAGTCGTACTTATTCCAAGCGTTAATCCTAGACCTAAAACAGAACCGATCACCCATAATATATTAAGCATTAAAATATCAAAAAGCTTTGTACCAAAATCATAAAAAGAGCCTTCTATATTAAATAACTTCATTTTCTTTCACCTCTTAATTGTTCTTATTGGATTCTAATGCTATAAGGATCATGAAAGATATCTTTATCTAATGGAATAATAATTATATCAAAAGTTACAACCAATAGATAGTGATAGGTTTTCTTTTTTTGAAATGTGCATGGTTTATTTTGAATTTTACACGCGTTCCCTTTGTGACGCTTAAATAATCATGTTATAATATTAGTATTATTATTACTATTAATACCATTAAACCTCATCAATGTAGTAATGAATATGGCTATCGATTCAACGACATTAAAAAAGGCGGCAGATATGTTTAAAAAACTGAAACGTTCCTTTGGTGATTTACCAATAAAGCATAAAATAATGGTCTTTTATCTTCCACTGAGCTTAATCCCAATATTACTTTTTGCTATTGTATCCAACAATATTTATAGAAATACAATCATTAATAGAACCTTTAATAGTGCCATGGATAACAGCGTGCTTATTATTAATCAGGTAGAAGATGTTTTACAGGATGCAGAAAACTGTGCCAACCGATTGACCATCAATATCAATACAGTGGTTCAACGTTACATCACAGATGGAACACCTACCCAACGACTGTCTCTTTACAATGCCCTATCCAATGAGCTAAGCTTCAGTTTACTTATTTTCGATGGTATAGACTCTATAGCTTTTATTGACACCAATCACAGCGTGTATTCTACTCATGCACAGCTCCATGATAATAATCAATCCGCATACGATAGCTCCATGATGCAGCAGCTTGAACAAACAACAGGGAAGAATCTTTGGTTTGAAATGGAAAAAAGAAATTATTTGACTAGAGATCCGTCTACACCTGTCCTAACCCTCGGTAAAAAGGTCATTCAGATTAAGACAGGCAAAACACTTGGCTATCTTTTTGTTAATCTAAGAGAAGATACATTATCGACTATATTTGAACATCAATACAGTACTTATTCTATCGTTGATGATAATCAACGGGTCATTGCTTCTAATTTAGAAGACTATCTTCTTAAGCCTGTAGCCAACTCAAGGGTTGTGTCCTTACTTAAAACCTTTAAAAATTATTCTGGTATCCAGCACATTGATAAAAGAGATATGCTGTTAACCATCTTACCCTTTAATACCATGCAGTGGAAGCTGATTGGTACAGCAATGATGTCTGATATGACGAAGGATCTCTCGCAGTTAACGATCATTATGATCCTCTTTATCATCGCTGCTATAATCTCTCAGATGCTAGGAAGCCGTCTATTATCCTATGTTATAATCACTCCTTTAAGCCAATTAGCCTATGGCATGAAAAAGATAGGTCAAGGCTCTTTTGATATTACGTTTAAGGTCAACACAAAGGATGAAACTGGTGTTTTAGCTTGTGGATTTAATAAAATGGCTCATAAAATAAAAGAACTGCTGAACAAAGTGAAGAAGGAACAGAAGAAAAAACGCGAATATGAATTAGCCTTAATTCAAGAACAGATTAAGCCCCATTTTCTATATAACTGCTTAGATGTAATCTATACCTTAGTAGAAATGGGTAGAAACAAAGATGCTGGTAGAGCAACCAAAGCTCTTGCCGATTATTATAGAGTAACCTTAAGTAAGGGCAGAGATATCATTACTATTGAAGAAGAAATTAAAAATGTTAAAGATTATCTTGCCTTACAGCAAATTCGTTATTATGACGTTTTTGAATACAATATTAGCATTGATGCCTGTATCCTAAATAAAAAGATAATTAAGCTTACTTTACAGCCTATTGTTGAAAACGCCATTTATCACGGCTTAAAGCCAAGCGGTACCTTCGGAAAAATAACCCTATCAGGTACATTGGAAGCAGATGCTATACGTATTATCGTTAAAGATAATGGTGTTGGTATCCCAAAAAAAATATTAGATAACTTATTAACCAACACAACACAAAAAACCCATTATGGATTATATAGTGTTCAAGATAGAATAAAATTGTTTTTTGGAAAAACATATGGGCTAACCATTAAAAGCAAAGAAGGCGAAGGCACTGAAGTAATTCTTACTTTACCTATCGACTACGAGGTGACATTAGATGATTAAAATAATGATTGTAGATGATGAACCCCTATTTAGAGAATATTTAAGAACATCCATTCATTGGGCAGATTACGGATTCACCATTGTGTGTGAAGCCAAGAATGGGGTAGAGGCATTAGAAAAGGCAGAACAGTATTACCCTGATATTGTTCTTACAGATATCAATATGCCCCATATGGATGGATTAGAATTATCTAAGAAGCTTTATAGTCTTTACCCCGATATCGGCGTTGTATTAATCACTGGACACAGTGAGTTTGAGTACGCAAGAAAAGCTGTCAAAATAGGTGTTTCAGACTATATACTTAAGCCTTTTGAAAAGGAAGAACTGATTCTTACATTGCTTAAATTTAAGGATACGATTCAAAAAGCACATGAGCTAAAGGCTTATGACAAAGAAAAAAAGGATCTTATATTGAATGGTATTCTTAGTCATCTGCTGCATCAAGATGACATATTTAAAGAGGATGAAATTGATAGAGAGCTTGAAAGACTAGGCATCAAAATGCATACCAAGCATTTTTTGGTTGCTTCCATTGAATTAGATGATATGCAGGATGATTATGAAGAACAAAAACAGGTAGTTTGGCGTTTTGCTGTAACCAATATACTCAATGAAATTATTGAAGTTGACGGCAACCACATTTCATTTATTGATTATAACAACATGATCATATCTATTATTGAATTCAAAACATTAGAAGCTGAAAAAAAATTCAATATAGAAGGGTATAATCGGCTAAAATCTCATGTGAATAAACTATTGAATTTTGGTATTACCATCGGCATAGGCAATATTTACATTGGTTACAAAGGCTTAAAAAAATCCTATTTAGAGTCCATGAATGCTCTTAACGCTAAATATACCATGGGTATCAATCAGGTTATCTTTTATAGGGAGCTTCCTCAGGAAAATAAAGATTTCGGCTTCTATACAGCCGAAACTAACGAAAATATCTTAAGCTATTTGAGAGAATATCATCTGGAAAAAACCACGGACATTCTTCATATGCTTTTTTCACATATTGATAAAAATAAGGTTTCTTCAGATTATACTAAGGTTCTCCATATGGGACTTATATCGCTTCTCCTATCCTTTATAACACAATCTGGGAAGGAAATACCTGCCATCCTAGGTAAAAACTTTTCGCCGTATACCGAATTAGAAGCCCTGCCCACTATCAAACAGCAGCAGGAATGGATCATTCACCTATATACACAGACTATCACCTATCTACTCAAGCATAAAACCACGCGTTCTTGGTTAATTGCAAAAAAAGCAAAGGAATATATTGATACGCAGTTTTCAAACAGCAGCTTAACCGTTGAAAAAATTGCTAAAGCCCAATTTATCAATCAGACTTATCTGCGTTCTATGTTCAAAAAAGAAATGGGTATGACCGTGAGTGAGTATATGACCTATGTTCGGATGAAGGAATCAAAAACATTATTAAGACAAGGTATTTACAAGCTCTCAGATATTACAGAAAGAGTCGGCTACAATGATTCCAGCTATTTTAGCAAAAGCTTCAAAAAATACTATGGTATCACACCCAGCCAGTATGAAAAAATGAATCAGTAGACAGAGGCTATCCGTGAGTCTACTGATTCAAAACTTTTTATTTTGTTTTATTTATGTCTATTGTATTTATGTTATATTATATTGCTATAGTGTAGTGTTATATTGTATTGATTTTTTTTGTTGAAATTTATTCTAATGCTTTTAGTCTTATGAGTACAGCCGAAAAATCATGTTCATAATGAGGGATGGCAATACCTCTATGCATCAGATCATCACCATAATAAACCTTATCTGTCGTCAACAGTTGATACTGCACTGTCTCATTAAGTCCTCTTAGCTTCAACCGAAATGCTGGTAAATTAGGCTGCTTGAGTATTCTATAGTAATAGACAACACACTCCAACTGATCCTTAGATACAGCCATCCATGCTGCTCTATTTCCCTCGAACGGATTAAGCAGTCTGTAAAAGTCACCAAACTGTACCATCGGGCGAATAGCTTTATATAGTTTTATCTGCTCTTTGATCTCATCTTTTTCGATTTCCGTTAGCTTGCCAGCATCTAATTCATAACCAAAATTACCAGCCATTGCAGTTATAGCACGGGTTTTTAAGGAAGTCGTTCTCCCCACTTGATGGTTAGGCACATCTGAAACATGGGACCCCATCGTAACTGGTGGATACACTAAGCTGGTTCCATATTGAATATATAGACGGCTGATAGCATCCGTATTGTCACTCGTCCAAGTCTGAGGCATATAATACAGCATACCTGGATCAAACCTTCCACCACCGCCCGAACAGCTTTCAAATAAAATATCACTAAATTTCGATACTAGTGTCTCCATGACATGATATAATCCTAGCATGTACCGATGAGCAGTTTCACTCTGCCGTTCAGGTGGCAGGATCAACGAACCTACCTCTGTCATATGACGGTTCATATCCCATTTAACATAAGTGATATGAGCAGACGATAGGACACTAGATAATACGTCAACCAGATAGGTGCAGACATCTTCTCTTGATAAATCCAGCACCAGCTGATTTCTGCCTTCTGATTGACTTCTATTTGGTACCTGTAAGCACCAGTCTGGATGATTTCTATACAGTTCACTGTCAGGTGATATCATTTCAGGCTCAACCCATAGACCAAAGCTCATGTCCATCTGATTAACTGTCTGAGCCAAACGCTCTAAGCCACCCGGTAGTTTTTTCTTATTCACATACCAATCTCCTAGAGAACTCTCGTCTGAGTTTCTAGTACCAAACCAGCCATCATCAAGAACAAAAAGCTCTATTCCCAATTCAGAAGCAGCTTTTGCAATGGATTCAATTTTTTCTTCATTGAAATCAAAATACGTCGCTTCCCAATTATTAATTAGGATAGGTCTTTGTTTATCACGATATAAGCCACGGCACAATCTTTCTCTATAAAGCCTATGAAATTTATTAGACATGGCGTTGAGACCATGCTTGCTGTAAACCATTACGACTTCTGGTGTATGAAAGACTTCACTAGGATTCAAAACCCATCCAAAGTCAAAGGAATTGATTCCCATACTGACTCGCGTACTGTTATATTGGCTCGCTTCAACCTGACCAATAAAACTACCGCTATAAACTAAATTGAAGGCATAAACTTCGCCTTGATCTTCGTCAGTGTTCTTTCTTAGCAGAGCCATAAACGGATTTTGCTGATGACTGCTGGCTCCTCTTTTACTATCCACAACATGATGACTCATGCCAATTGGTATACGGCTTATTTGCCTTTCTCTTGCCCAAGATCCATGTAAATGCATCAACTCAAACTCTGTATCATTGTAAAAATCCATGGACATACTAAGAGCACTTAATAATTTAAGCTCTTGTTTTCCATCGTTCATTAATTTTGCAGAACGAGTGATGACATTATAATCTTCTAAAACAGAATAGTAAAGAACAACCGATAAGCCTGCTATTTCATCTTTCAATACAATTTCTAATGTATCTGTTTTATCGCCATCCTCACAATAAGTTGCTGGTAAGCCTTCTATAGCAGGTTTCCCACTATAGATATTATGTTTGGCATATTTTAAATCCGTAATTCTTGTACCATTTTCTAAAGCTATTTGAAAGGCTGGCGTTCTGAAATCGGTATTACCATATGCAGGATACTCTCTTGGTATAGCATCTAATGAAAAGCTCTTATCGTCTTGTTCTGGCTTGGGTGAAAAACTGCTAAATGGCTCATAGCTGATTAAGTCATCTGTACAAGGGTCAGCTACAGCTGCGCCATAATAAACGTGCATTAAATATCCTTTTTTAAATACTTGAAGGACATAGCTTGTATCACTCGTTTTGAGATGAAAAAGTTTGTTTTGCTCATCATATTTAATCGACATATTATTAGCACCCTATTCCTTTATTTAGATTTGCTTTATCAACCTAATATATTCTCCGTCTAATCCCGCAATCCTTTTTATATATCGACAATTATAAACCTAAAGAGTCAAAAGTCTAGTAGCTAGTACGATTAATCCTTTCCAAAATATATAAAGGCATGTTAGATTTCTCGTACAAAATAAAAATAGACCTTTTGACTCTCTTTTATAAACACATATTTTAATTCTTTAATATGGTATCTTGATTACCCTTTAACCGCTCCACCAATCGTCATTGCTTTCTCTACCTGACTACTAAATAAAATATAGATAAGTACCGTTGGCAGACTGGCTATTACCATGGTTGCTGCCATAGGTCCCCATTCTGTTGAGAAGGATCCTTGGAAGAATAAAATACCTAAAGGCAGGGTTTTCATAGATTCTTCTGAGATTAAAACCAGTGCTAGAGGAAATTCATTCCATGCTTGTAAAAAGGTAAAGATAATTAAAGTCGCAATCGCTGGTTTAACTGTAGGTACAATGATTGAGAAGAAAGTTCTAAAAATACCAGCTCCGTCGATACAAGCCGCCTCTTCTAACTCTATTGGTATCCCTCTTAAAAAGCCATAGAATACCAAGGTTGTAAATGCTAGGTTAAAAGCTGTATATGGCAGAATCAAGGAGAAGTAAGTATTGGATAGATTCATATCATTAATCAGCAAAAAGATGGGTATAAAGAGTGCTTGTATAGGAATAAACATCCCCATTGCCACATACACCTTAGCAACACCCTGAAATTTCCACTTCATTCTAGCTGTAGCATAAGAAAACATAAGACCTAATATGATCGTAAGAGCTACAGTTACAATAGATACAACTAAACTGTTTACAAAATATCTTGGAACGTTATATTGAGATAAGGCGTTTGTATAGTTCTCTATCCTTAAGACAGTTGGTATTCCAAATGGATTACTTTCAAATATTTCATTATTGTTCTTAAAGGAGTTAAACGCCATCCATATTAAAGGATATAAGGAAATTAAGGCATATACCCACAAGAAAACTTTATATATAATATCACTAACGGTTAATTTTTTAGCATTGCTGGTCATCATCTTCACCTCCTAGTAAACGATTCTTTCTTTAGCTATGATTTTGTTAATAAAGATTGTAGCAATTAAACATTCAATCACTAGAAATACTGCAGCGGACATACCATAACCGAACTCATACGTTTTATTAATAGCTCGAAGCATCATATAGGTCAATGTATAGGTTGCTGTACCCGGACCACCAGAGTTCATAATCATCATTTGGGTAAAAGCATTTAAACCACCTGTAACGGCCATAATAAGTGAGAATTTATAGGTTTCTTGAAGTAAAGGAACCGTTATCCTCATATGAGCTTTAAAGTTACTTGCCCCATCAATCTTAGCTGCTTCATAATAGGATTTAGGTATGGACTTAATACCTGCTAAAAGCAAAGCAAAATGATAGCCCATATACTGCCATGCATTGGTGAATGAAATAGGATAAATAGCCTGATGCCTGTCACTTAACCATCCTTGGCTGTATTCCATGCCAATCATTTCAAAAAAGCGGTTTAATAAACCATTCTGCTCGTTGAAAACGGAAAGCCATAACTGGCAGACAACTGTAACAGATAAAACGACAGGAATAAAATATACTACTCTAAAAAAACTTCTTCCTCTGACTTTTGCATTAGATACCGCAAAAGCAAGAATGGTAGCTAACAAGATTTGATACACAGTTATCACAGCCGCAAAAATCAAACCATTTTTTACAGAAGTATAGAAGAGCTTATCCTGAAATAAACGTTTATAATTATCAAACCAAGCAAATATATCTGGATTGAGTCCTTTATATTCAAAAAAACTACCGTAAATGACCTGTAACAAAGGATAAAAAATCATTAATGTAAATAATACTAATGCCGGTGCTGCAAAGAGGAATATTGCTTTCTTATTACTAAAAAACCTATCCATATCAAAAATCATTCCTTTCGATTAGCTCAAGGCTAAAAGCCTATGAACAAGTTTTTATTTAATGGCTGCTGATTTAAAGAAAAGCTTAGCATTAGCCTAAGAAAACACAAAACCACTTTTTATATTTTCTTAGACTAAAGCAGCTTTTGTTTATGAGTCAAACAATCTCATATTAAATATGAGATTGTTTGACTTTATCTTTATTCAAAAATTCTTTTCATTTCACTATCTAATGCTTCTGTAAACTCTTCTGCTGTATAACCTGGTGTTAGAATGAATTGAGCCTGATCCTCAAGTGCAACTTTAACTTTTGGATTAGATAAGCCCCAGTCAAAAACTGAATAACTTGTAATGTTATCTAGCTCATCAACTAACTTCTGCATCATTGGAGACATTTCTTTTTCTGGTTCCCATGATGGGTCGATTTTAGCAGCTAGAATAGGGTTAGAACGATAAATGTACTTAGCTTCAGCATATTTTAAAGCTATGAACGCAGCTACCTCAGCCGCTAGGTCTTTATGCTCTGAATATGGAGATACGGCATAACCACCTGGAGCACCACTACCGCTGACTGCATATTTAGCATCTGGATTTTCTGCATAGGTTGGATACCACATCCAGTCTGCATTTTCACCAAGTGCATTGGTTGAATCTTCGATTTCCCATTGACCATTAAGGAACATAGCCGCTTTACCTTCATAGAATAAAGCTCTTGATTGGTCATAGTTCATATTCGTTGCACCTTTTGCTAATAAACCAGCTTCTACAAGCGCTTGAAGCTTTGTAGCTGCTTCTACGTAAGCTGGCTCCTCTGCTGATGCTTCACCTTTATCTAATTTAAGAACACCTTTTGGTTCCAATCGAGTTGCAAAGGCATCATATAAAGCAACACAGATCCATTTTTCTTTAGCAAAAACTGATAGTGGAACAATATCCACTTCATTAAATTTCTCAACTGCTTCTAATAACTCATCATAGGTTTCAGGAACTTTAACGTTATGCTGTTCAAATAACGCTTTGTTATAGTACCATAACACCATTTCGTTACCTGCATATGGAAAAGCATAAGCGTGACCATCATCAACATAAAGCAAGTTTTTATTTGCTTCATTAAGTTTGTCTTCAAAGCCTGTGCTTTTTACATAATCGTCCAATACTAAAATATTACCAGACTCTTTAAATGCATTGATTTGAGATAAACCAATCTGGAAAATATCAGGTAACTTTCCAGTTGCTGCATAGGTTTGAAGCTTTTGACCATCGTCTTGTGCTTGTACGTCTAATTCAAGCTTAACATTAGGATATTCTTTTGCTAGTTCTTGTACTGCGTAATCATAAGGGATCTTTGTATCATCATCTGAGTACTGAGCGTAAATTTTTAGCGTAATAACTTCATCTTCACTACCATTGTTATCTTCTACAACGTTGTTATCATTATCGTTAGTATCTGTTACTTGATTATCACTATTGGATGATGAGTTATCATCCGTTGAATTTCCATTTGAACCACATCCAGCTAAAGGCACTATCATAACTGTAACAAGAAGTACCGCTAGAATCTGTTTCATCATTTTTTTCATTGTATTACCCCCTAAATATTTGGTTTATGGTAATTTCATTATAATATTTAGAAGAGAAAAATTAAATGTAAAAACCGACACAGATTGGTACTTTTCAAAAAAAAGTGAAATGAGCTCCATAACTTACACTATTCTACACACATTTCACATAGCCCTAATAGCCGACATAGAATGGTAAACGCTTCTGCCCTTGTTATCGCATGCTTAGGTCTAAAAGTGCGATCTGGGTATCCTTCAATGACCTGATTATAAACACCATTTCGTATATACTTTAAAGCCCATTCTGCAATATCATCTTTATCTTTAAAATCCAATTCAAAGCTTGGATGATAGCTTTTTTTAAATGCTCTCATAAGTACTGCTGTCATTTCCTCTCTCGATATGGGATGATAGGGTTTAAATGTCTGGTCAGGATACCCCTCGAAAATTCCAGCTTTTGTTGCTGCTAGAATATAAGACTTCATCCATGAATGATAAACATCACTGTAGGGCAGACTGCCTTGTATGGGTTGAATATCTAAAGCTTTACATAAGGCGACTGCTGTTTCAGCTCTAGTGATTTTATTGTCTAAGAGTAATAAATAACCCTCTCCATCAGGCATAAAGAAATCTAATTGGTTAACATTCTCACACTCATACCCCTCTATTATACCCTCTCTGATTAGTTGTTCTATACAGTTACATGCCCAATGCGTAGGTCTAGGTTTAGGTACGGAATACTTGCGCGGCTTATAAACAGGTTCTTCAGGAACAGTTAAATCTTCAACATTGAAGACCAGCATGGCACTTAATATTTTGTTTTCAGTTTCATTTCCAGCTGCTTCATCCATACTTAAAGTGTATTGCAGCTGTGTCATACATCCTTTAGCTAATGAAATCTGCTGACTCTCGCTTAAGTGATACTTTTCTTTCAAGTCACTAAGACTAACTTTTTCAATAATAGTTTCATTAAGTACAGCTTTACTAAGAGATAGGTACAGGTGGTCAAACAATAGTTGGAAACTGCTATTGTTTTTTCCGTCCAGCATCTCATGGGAATCCGTAAGAATTAATAAATCGGTTATTTTCATTGTCCTATACTGATTATACACTTGTATAATACCTTGTTTAGAATAACCAGGATACCATAGTTCATCACCAAATAAGTTCTTATCGACACTAATCTCCCCATTAGCCTGAATGGTTAAACTTATAATATAAGCTTCATCCTTAACATGAGTAGCAAAGGTATGCCTAATGAGAAGTACAATGAATAAGAGAATACAGATGATAGGCACTATTCTTTTGAAACTGAGTAACCCTTTATAATTGGTCATAAATCGTCTACCTATTCAACTTTTTCTACAGTATACCTTTTTCTTCAAAAATTGGCTTCATTACATAGACTACTTATCAATACTACTAATGTAGCATGCTTTTCTTAATAAAAAGTAGTATCATAAGAATTTTGTAGCTCGTTCGTATGATTTAAACACCCTCAAAAGAATATCTCACATTTCAACTTTCGTAGGAAGTCATCACCCATTTCGTGTTTTACAATAGTATTGCATCATGATTCATATTGCTATATGAATTCTAATCTTAAAGGCCTTAAGAAATTTAAATTAAAAGGAGAGAATGTAATGAAAAAAACAAAATTTTTAGCTTTAGTATTAGTAGCTTCAATTATGCTTATGGGAGCAGGTTATGCTTATTGGACTGACACCTTAACGATTGAGAATACAGTTGCAACTGGTAATTTGGATGTTACTTTTACTGACCTAAATGTACTAACCTATGACAATTATGATATTGATCCCAAAGAGTTAACAGATGACACTTATATGAAAGCAGATATCCATATTGTTAATGAAGAGAATGGCGACGAAAATGATATGCTTAAAATTGCTGCACCTCAGTTATTTCCAGATTGTGCAGTAAAAGTAAGTTCTACAATTAAAAATAATAGTACTATCCCTATCAACTTTTATGCAATAGATTATACGGTTGATGGTGAAACAATAGACTATTTAGATATATCTGTAAAAATCGGTGACAATGTATACCAATTATCTGACCTTAGCTCATCTGATACTATAGATGTTGATTTACCTATTGATGTAAACGAAAACCCTGATGTAGAAGTCATCATTCATCTTGATAAGGACGCACCAAATACAACACAAAATAGCGGTGAGTTAGTCTTTACACTCATACCAAAATTCAAACAGTTTAATGATAACACAAAATAAATTCTAGTGCATAAGCAGAGAATCTATTCTCTGCTTTCCTTTTTATGATAGACAATAGTACGACAAGGAGGTTAGTTATCGTTGAGAAAGTTTAAGTTTTTATTTGCTCTTTTATTATGTACTGTTTTATTAATGGGTGCTGGTTATGCCTATTGGAATGATACTTTAACTATAACGAATACCGTCAAAACAGGGACATTTAACTTAGAATTTGGTAATTCTAAATATTTTCTAGATTTTTTCGGTGAAGATTATGATAACTATAAAGTTGTATATAAATTTGATCCACCTAATATCGTCAAAGAAATAATTACCGATTCCTCTCCATTTGAATGGGATATGGACGTTGTGAGCATAACTGAAATTGAGAGAAGTGATGACCGTCACACCTTAAGCTTTGGTGCCAAAAATCTATATCCGGGTTCAGGTGCATGGATTAAATTTAGAATAGTCAATACTGGAACGGTTCCTGCTGTTGTAGATAATATTGAAGGAATCTTAACATCAGGTGCCGAATTAAAGGATACTTTTAGATACACTATTAGTGACATAAGATTGGTTAAATATAGTGACATACTTAACGATACAGAAGTCAATCCTTTTGAACCACCCATTCACCCTGAACAAAGCTATTCCACTTTTGACGGCTTTATTGATGGTTTAAATAAAAAACTAAAGAACTATAGTGATGGTAATAGACTTGTTCTCTATCCTGGTGATTATCTAGAAATAAATGGTACTGAATCAGGAACCTATCAAGGTTATGACATATACTTCAAAGAATCTTCTACTGAAAAAGTAACCTTATCAGATGGTACTACTGCCTTAACAGAACAAAGAGTGGGCAATGATTGCTTTGCTTTTAACTTAAAACTCAATTATACACAATGGAATCATTAAGATAAAAAGATACTATAACTAAAGCCAAAAGCTCTTGCTTTTGGCTTTAGTTATACCCATCACTTTACTAAATTTTCTACAAGTAAATAACTCTAAAGTTTACTTGCCAAATACATTAACCTATTCCACATAATAGATAAATGCTCTGTCATCATGAAAAATATAGAACTTCGTCATCATACAAAACTCACTATGGTAAGTATATAATATAGGTTGGTTGAGTGTATCAGAAAGACTAATTAAATCTTCAAAACTCTGAACAAAGTAAGTGTATTCGTTATGTATGCCTATCTCAGTCTTAACAGCAACCAAACTATCTCCATGCTTTTGGAATATTTTTTTAAGTGTTTCATACTGTCGATCATGCTCCACGTGCACCTTAACAAATATAATTATAAATAGTAAGCCTACTAAACCAAGTCCTAATAGTATACTCCATATAATAATCAACCTTTTATTAATGGGCTTTTTCATAGTACTTGTTTTATCTATAGTATTATTGATATCTTCCAAAGGATTACCTGTTATTTCAAAATAGGATGTATTCAAAGGAATGCTTATATAAGGCTGATGCTTTTCTTCTACCTTTCCATGCTTAGTATCTGAAGTTACTTGAACATCCATAATAAGCTTGAGCCTTACTGGAGTATTGATTTTAGTTTCTTCAATAATTCTTTTTGCGTAGAGTTGATAGTCATAGATTGAAAGTGCTACATCTTTATGTATGGTGATAGTATCACTTTTATCCTCAAAAGATGAATCAGGTAGCAAAATGAAGTCCTTTTGCCATATTGGTATAACTGAATTTTCCTTACTAATATATCCTTCTACTTGAGCTATAATTTTATAGTTTCCACTTATGTTTGATACTTCACTTCCAACATAGGTATAATCTAGAACCGCTAATAGAGCGTTAACATATTGTGTAATATAGATCTGGTTTTTTTCTAAGATTTCATTATCAAATAAAGGATTAGACTTAACACTCATATTATAATCTATAGAACTTGTACTTTGATATGTATAGACTGACTGAGTTATTTCCGTGTAGCTTTCCATAAATATCTGTACAGCAAACTGGTAAAAACTTAATAGTGAAAGGATAATTAACGGTATTAGTAACCCTAGCTTTATATTTTTCTTAACTTTTATTTTTTTCAAGTTGATAGCATACCTCCTAAATTAGAATTCTACCGCTTGATTTGGATCTTTGTTTTTTATCAACAGGGTTGGTAAACCAAGCTTAGGTACCACCTTTACTATTTTCCCTTTTAACTGCTCTGGGTGGACAAGTCTGCTATCAGCAACTGAATTATTATCTCCTTTTGTTTCATAGCTTACCCCTTCATAGGTATTATTTATTTTGATGATACGATGAGATATTAGAATACCATCCAATTCAAATTGGATGACATCCTCCTTTCTTATTTCTTCTAGGCTTGTCACCTTTTTGACTAGTATGATATCACCTGGCTGTATCATAGGCTTCATGCTGCCAGAAACGACTACGGAAGGATAGATTGGAAAAACACCCATAACAAACCAGATAGCCAAAATACTAATAAAGCTTATGAACAACCATCCTAATAAAGACTCTTTTTCTTTATTAGTTTTTCTAGTTCTTCTAGTTGCAGTAAGTCTCATATTGAGCAAAATCAAAAAATAAAAAAGCGGTAATAGTATACCAAATAGTGCTTTGGTCAACCAATTTAAGTTTGGCAAAATAGGTGAAAACCAATGAAATCCTTCCATGATACTTTTATATAGTATTGCAGGTACAGGTCCACCAAGATACACCACATAGGTTAAAAATAGATTCTCAGAGAAGCAGGGAAGAAATAATTCTGCACAATAGGTTACCAAGCTTTTCATATTATTGAGTCTTGTATAATGGTGAAAAGACAGTGTAGTTATAGTTATGAAGCAGGCAATTATGATAAAAGTGGTTATCTTTTCTTTTTTAGTAAAGGTTTGAACTATCGTATTTCTTATCATCTCAAGCCCTATTAACCGAGTTCCTACAAAAATTATATTGGTTAGTATTCCTTTATAAGAATGGTCATATGGACTCAATCCAAATGATAAAAACAGTCCTAACATCACTTGAAAAAGAACATAGACAACAGCAAAGTAAAATGCTGACCATTTTATGCGGTTTCTGTTCCTTTGCTTACTTCTAGGGCTTAATCTAGGACATCGATAGTTTAAATAAATTGTGCAGCACCATAGGAATGGCTTAATCCCATAATTAAAGGTTATCGTATCTAAACCATATACGGGTATAGCGATATCAAGTAAATAGATTATTACTAAAATGATTATACATTGTAAACCCTTTGTCTTAGATCTCCTTGTTGGTAAAAAAGTCTTTTTCAATAGTTATCCATTCCTTTCCATATACTTAACGATAAGTAATAAAAACTCATCGATAAAACTGGAAAATAAATCTCTTATTGTAGCCCTGTTTCTACAATCATAGCGGATGGCGTTGTATTAACACACTCTAAGTTCTCCATACTTTCAATATTAAAGGTTACTTCTAATGCCTCTTGGTTTGGTAAAGATGGTGAAAAAGGTATCTTAATGGTTTTCTTAAATGTCTCTTGATTAACTGTCAGCCTTACTTTTAAACGACTCATCCCTTCCACCATAACAGATGCAAAGTTTTCCTCTTTTTTATAGGTTTGAGTGGTAGAATACGTATGATTAGTAACTTCTATCTCTTGAACACAATCAGCGTCTAGAAGATTAGAAAAATCAAATAAAAGTGGTGTTTCTATTAAGTTACGAATAATGAACTCTATTTCTTTGTTTTGTGTATTAATGTTATCAATCACATACACAAAAGAATCAGTTTCCTCTCCAGCATCTTCTAGTTCAAATTTTGCATAGCTGGTAATAGTGGAAACTGAAATATTCATACTAATATTGTCATTCCAGTAGCAATAGCTCATACCAATAATACTAAAGAATGCAACCACTAAAATAACAGTTATAAAAATCTTTTTATGTATTTCCAATGGTTTATGCAAGTTAGCCCCTCCTCAAAACATTAAATTATTGTCTAAACAGTTTTCTTTTACCAATAAAGCTGCCTGTGTTCGATGTGTCAGCTCAAGCTTCATAAAAATATGGCTGACATGCTTTTTTACTGTATTTTCAGAAATAAATAGTTTATGAGCAATTTCAATATTACTTAATCCATTGCCTATTTCTTTTAGAACATCTATCTCTCTTGAGGTTAAGTCTTTTAGATAGTTTTCTTTACTTGTAAGCTCTTCATATTGTAATACCTGAGAGTCAAAAAACTTTTTTCCTCTCCCTACAACATGTAAGGCATAAATAATATCTTCTGCAAACGCTTCTTTTAATATGTAACCATCCACATTTGCTTTTTTACAACGTAAAAAGTCCGATTGTTTTAATGAAGAGGTTAAAATAATAAATCTTGAATGGATATCTTTTTTTCTTGCTTTTATTACAATATCTATACCATCCTCCTTTCCTAGTTTTAAATCAATTAAAGTAATATCTGGTTTATAGTGAAGAAGCTTTACCAATGCTTCATCAACACTGGATGCTTCTTTAATCTCATCAATATTTTCTTCTGAATTCAGTAGCGCAATCAATCCCTTACATACTAAAGGATGATCATCAACAACGAGTAGATTCATACTACCGCCCCCTTACTATCCATTGTATGCATTGGTAAAGTAACAGTAATGGTAGTTCCTATCAGTTTTTGACTCTTAATATCCACACACCCATTCAGAGATTTTGTAAGCTGTATTATGTTCCTCAGCCCAAGCCCTTTATGTCTCTGTTGTTCTATTTCAAAGCCAATGCCATCATCTATAATGACCAATTGAAGCACATTGGTTAATAGACACAGTTTTACTTCAATAAAGCTGCATTGACCATGACGAATAGCGTTACCAATACATTCACTTATAATACGATATAGCACTTTTTTATATCTTGTTGAAAGTCTTTCCTCTTGACATGAAAAAACCAAGGTTATGACTACTTGATTGAGCTTACCCACCTCTTTCATATAATCTCGCAGACACACCTCAAAAATATTTTCTGCACTATTATTACTTAAGCCATAAATGATACAGCGCAGCTGTTTCATTGACTTGTCTATTGTATTTCTCATAAAATTTAATTCTTCAGCTAGCTTTTTTTCTTTCATCTGTGTACTATTCCTTAACAAAGCATACATGCCACAAGAAACACTAAATAATCGTTGTAAAACACTATCATGAATTTCATTAGCAATACGATTTTGCTCTTCCGATACTATGAGTTCTTCGTTCATGATTTCTAATTCGTATTTTTCAAAAACAAGCGCACTGATATCTGATATAAATCGTAGAGGATCTATAAATGTTATATATCTTGTATCCTTTATAGGTGTACTTTCTTCAATACATAACAGACCAAAATCCTTTGAAAGAGACTGGACTTTATGAAATCTATATCTTTTACCCCTTATACATATACTTTCAGATGTACGGATAATTGCTTTTTTCGCCATAGTATTCTTAATCTCAACTATAAGTCTCTCAAATTCCTCATTTTGTAAGGTGTTTTTATTTTCTTGATTTTCATACAGACGGTGACTCTTAGCCTGTATAAAAAAAGCCTTTTTGCTTTTTGTAATTTTCTTAGTGTATTCTAAAATAATACGAATTAAATGAGGTTTATTTTTTTGATTTGCAATAGAAAGAACCGTTTGATAAAGTGATATAATATAGTTTAATGCCTCTCTTAAATCTTGATGTGCTAATATGAGCTGCTTATTGGTCTGAACTAAAGCTTTTCTTTCCTTTTCAATTCTTCTATAGAGGATAGCAACACTTTTTAATCCTAAAGACATTAAAACCAAACCTAATATAAGACTTTCTCTATCCTGAATTATGAACACAAGGCTTTTATGGTTATTATTATGACAAAACCATTCAAAGAATAATGAAGCTATGAGATAGGTTAAAAGCACCCTCCATGCATATTTCTTTTTCAGTTTCATTGAAGCGATTAAAAAGGTATTGAGCACATACCATACATAGGGACTATAGAATCCTCCAGAAGGTATAAGTATAAGACTATTTCCTAGAGTTTCTATCCATACTAAAAGCTTAATATGGCACACAGAATCTTTATTCTTAACAAACAAATAGGAAAGTAGCATAGAAGATAGTGTCATACATAAAACAACACAAAATTTATTAATGAAGTCATGATTTGATATAGTAATATATATGAAGGATGTACCAGATAAGCTAAGTACTCGATAAGTTACTAGTATTTTTATATCTTCATCACTATTGAGAATAAATTGTTTCAATCCTTTCATCAATAACCTGCCTATTCTATTTGTTTATTGCTATTATATTTATTGTTATAAGCCTCCTTTATTCTTACCGTAGACTCTTATTATATATATGTTACAGTGCAGTTCTATATTACTAAAATGCTCTCTATATATTCAACTTAACCATTAATTAACTACTGATGGATTTAGATAAAGACATTGACATATTTTATGTCTCATGTTATAATGACATAAAATATGTCTTAAGAAGGTGAAGAAATGGTTACAAAAAAATTATTTCAATCAAAAACTGTATTACAATATCTCATATTAATTAACCATCAATCCTATGTGCAGATTGGAAAACACTTAAAGATTACACCACAGCAGTTTTCTGATTGGATAAAAAAACGAAGACCTATTCCAAAGCATAGACTTAAGGATTTAAGTCAGTATTTTGAAATTGATAAGAACTATTTAGTTAATGATGATAATTTTGCAAAAGATATTAGTGAGTTAGATAAGATTAATATTCAAGCACTTTATATCAACAGAAGATTAGAA
This sequence comes from Vallitaleaceae bacterium, assembly GCA_028277605.1. Classification (GTDB taxonomy): domain Bacteria; phylum Bacillota; class Clostridia; order Lachnospirales; family Vallitaleaceae; genus JANQFZ01. Next base: position 24,768 of record JANQFZ010000022.1, read on the forward strand.
AATAAAGATGAAGAAGCCGAGTATTTAAAAGAAAAGCTCCAAGAACTAGAACATGAAAAAGCAAAGCTAATCAGAATCACTAGGCTTACAGCTATTCTTAACAAAGAGGATGAACGCATCGATAAAATAATGGATAGAGTTGTAGAATTAATTGAATCTAATGCTTTTGAAAAATTGGAACAGCTATAAATTAAAAGTAAAATTATTAAGACAAGTCGTTATAAAAACGACTTGTTTTAGTGTATCTTGTCATCTTCTTCTTTTAATCCGTTTAACTTCTCACACTCTTCACAATAACCATAGAGTTCTATTTTATGCTCTGTAAGCCGTATTTTTTTATCCTTGGCTACTTGACTTAAGTAATCAATTGGGCAATACTCGACCACCTCAGTTTTGCCACAACCTTTACAGATGATATGATGATGGTGGGAATCTAGCTCATTAATATGATAATAAGCTTTACCTTCTTCATTCATCACTTTGTGTACTAAATGTATATGCTCTAGAATCTCAAGATTTCTGTAAACCGTCGTTAGATTAGTTTTTGAGTATATTTTTTTAACTTGTTTTAATAGCTCTTCCACAGAGATTATTTTACCCTTATTTAAAACAAGTATTTGTACAATAGCTTTTCGTTGTTGTGTTACTTTGTAACCATTATTCTTTAGTTTTTTTAATAATTGGTCTAAACCCATAGGGATCACTCCAATAAAAATATAATTCATGAAACTAGATTTAACCCTATTATAACACGAATAGTATAAACAATCTATATAAGTTCCATTTCAGTTTATAGATTAATTTTTTTATCCTAAAACTGAAGCTTGTATCATATATTAGGATTAGAAAAATAATGAAAAGGTGTAAACTATGATACGTAAAATAAGTTCACTATTCCCAAAAGGCACAGCACTATATCTATTATTTGGTTTAGCTGCATTATCACCTTTAGTTGTTAACCAAATAACTGCATATTCTAAAGTAGGCGTATATAATGAATTAGAGAGCATGAGGCATGAAATGACTTTTATCCAGCAGCAGTTAGATGATTTGAAAAACCAGAAAAAAGCAGTAGAAAAAAAATATCAAGACGATATTGGTCGCTTAGAAAATAAAATCAATGATTTAACAGATCAGTTAGTAAATAAAAGACAGAAAATCAAAGCTATAAGCTCAGAAACAACTAAGACGGTTTATCTCACTTTTGATGATGGTCCCAGCTCAGTGACTTTAGATATATTAGATATTTTAAAAGAAGAAAGCATAAAAGCAACGTTTTTCGTTAATGGCAGCGAAACAGAAACGGCAAGAACTGCCTATAGAAGGATTGTTCAAGAAGGTCATGTTATTGCCAATCATACGTATTCTCATGATTACAAATATATTTATCAATCCAAGGAAAACTTCTATATGGACATATTGAAGCTAGAAGCCTTAGTTGAAGAAACTACGACTACACTTCCTCCAAAACTATACCGATTCCCAGGCGGATCTAATATTAGCAGAAGCTCCCCAGAACTATTAGAGGAAATTAAAGAACTCCTCTCTAGTAAGGGATATATCTACTTTGATTGGAACTGCTGTGGTGATGACTCTATTGGTCCCGAAAAAACAAGCCAAGAAATCTACAACAGAGTAGTAGAAACAGGACTGGATCGGGATCGTTTACTCGTCCTGCTTCATATGAATAAACGCAATGCTGAAACTGCTAAAGCCCTGCCTGAAATTATTTCCTATTACAGAGAAAAAGGCTATTCTTTTGAAGTATTGCATCAAAACAGTTATATCTGCCAGTTTAATAACTGAAACTACATATCCAATACATCATAATCATTAAAAGACTTAGAAGCAGTAAAGATAATCACCAAGAGTGTTCCAATATACCGAGCTATAAAAATAGTGATCATAATAGCAATTTGATATTTTATTGCCGTTAAAGGTAAGGAACCTCCCAATATTTGACCTGTCATCATACCTGGTAATGCAACAAGTCCTATGGTTTCTATGGACGCTATGGTAGGACTAACGGAGGCAAGTAATGCCTCTTTAATATAGGGTCTTAACGCCTCTAATCGATTACCGCTTAAACTTAATAAATAAAAATACTGCTTCTCATTTTCTTTTATAGTCTTATAAAACTGATTGATACCAATAATATTACCACTTAAGCTATTTCCTAGAAGCATACCACCAATCGGAATTAAAAACCGTGCATCCCATAAAGTGTCTAAACCAATGACAAACGCATTAAAAAAAATAACCAAAATGAGATTTGGAAGAATAAAAGAAAGAAGTATGGGTAAGCTGTATTTCTTTAGGTCAATCTGGCAGGTTCTAATGGTTGAAAAACTTGCAACAGCAATCATCATCACAAGATAGCCAATATTAATAAATACATGATTTAAATCAAAAACGCCTTGAAGAAAAAGACCTACTAAGGTGAGTTGTATCAGCATTCTAATAATACTATAAACAATTTTCTTATTGATGGACAACTTAAAATAGCGATTGATGAAGATAATAGGTATAAGCCACAGAATTAAAGTCATTATGGATAGATAAGAAATTGAATCTACCATGTTTACCACTCCTTAATAGAGATTTCTTTATTCTCAGTCCAAATTTTATCATGAGAACTAATCAGTATCGTTTTATTCTGTTCCATAATATAGTTAACTACTTTTTCTTTGGCTGCTTCATCTAGCCCTGAAGTTACTTCATCTAAAAGCCAAACTTTTCTATCCAGTAAAGCACATATGACCAGACCCATCCGCTGCCTTTCGCCCCCTGAAAGTTCTTTGGGTGTCTTAGTGAGATGAGCTTTATGTAGTTCAAAAAAAGTAAAAAGAGATGCAATTTTTTCCTTACTAAAATCGAGATGCTTATTACTGTTAAAGCCTGATATTTGTTCTAGCAGAGTTTCCATTTTTTCATTTCTAAGGTCAACATCTTGGCTTACATAGCCTATATTTTTTCTGAAATAAGGAAGCGTCTGCTTATTGAGCTTCTTATGATCTAAATACACCTCTCCCTTATCGGGTGTTATAAAACCTAGAAGCATTTTAATTAGAGAAGATTTCCCTTTCCCTGATGGTGCCTTTAATAAAACCTTACTTCCTTCTGTAATCTCCAAATTGAACTGTTCAAACAATACTTTATCTTGAAATTTCAAATGAATATTTTTAAATACTATCATTTAATCCTCCATCTCACTGATCTCATGAAAAAGCTCTGCCGCTTTCAGTGTTGCTTCCTTTAAAATCTCTTTACCAAGCTGCGTAGTCGTATAGTACTTTAATTGTTTACCTTTTTCAATTCTTTCCTCTTTGATAAGGAGCCTTTGCTTCTCCATCTTACGTAATAAGGGATAAATCGTACCCGGGCTTATTTTATAGCCATGCTCTTCAAGTTCTTTCATCATCCACACACCATATATTGGAGCTTTATCAGCATGATGTAAAATATGAATTTCAATAAACCCTAAAAAAAGCTTTCTTAACATTTTATCCTTCATGGTATGACTCCTTAAATATGATTAATTAAACATCAATGTCTATATCGATTATTGATATCTAATTATGATATCAATAGAATTATTATAATCTTATATTGGGGGGGTGTCAATATTAAGTACATATGAAAATAAGCAAAATCAAAAAAGGTTAATGCGAAAATATAATAGACGGCATAAGCTTGAATGAAGAATAAGCTTATACCGTCTTATTTTTTAGTTTTTCTATCAATCTTATGAATGCAGGATATTATTCATTTCTATATTCCTTAATGTAATCGTACACTCTTCTCTTAACTCTTGCATCATTGAGCTTATAGCCCAGCTTTCTTGTTTGATGCTCATGATACCTATCTTGAGTTAATATTGCAGATAGCTGTGCTTCTAGTGCTGTTCGTCTTAGCATTGGATTATCTAATCCAACCTCTAAGGCTTTAGCTCTATCTTTCTCAGCTTGTATTTCTTCCTCTGTGACGTAAGCCACAGAAGGATAAGCTTCAAAATCATGTTTGGTTTCTAAATCTAAGACATCTGCAAAGTCAGCGTGATTTAAAGCATAGCTGTCTCTCTTTATCATAATTTTTAAGGTAACAATCTGCTTCGCTTTTAGCTCTAAGGTTACACGGTTGTCATGACAAGATGCTTCCTGCATAGGTTTTTCAAGTAATGATACATACCAAGCCTTTTCAACAGGGTACTTTAAGTTTAGCTGTGTACAAATGGTTTTATCCGTTGTATTAAAGCATCTTAGAATCAGTGATTCTCCGTCCTCACCACGTTTAATTCCCGTTACTTTAACTGCATGCTTTACATCTTCTATATCCAACAAACTGTAACTAGAAGGTAAATTTCCTTGATGTTTATCGGTCTTTATCACTAGAACTTCTTTATTGTACTGATCTGCCTTTCTTGCCACATCACCAGAATCTGTATCGCCAGCATGTGCGTAAACGGCATAGTTAAATGTCATTTGTCTTAAACATTGTGCATCTGGAATCATAATCTCAGGACCAGCATCCCCTATTCTTGTATTAATTTCTCTTGCTATCCATCCAACACTTCTGAAAAGAGTGACTGCTATAGTGTTATTGTCCTCTATCACTTGATATTCTGGTAAGCCTCTATTTAAGATAGCTAGACCTTTTTGTCCATCGGTAAGGTCTACCAGCTCTCTTTGAAGGAAAATGGTGTTTGGCTTTACTTCTCTTGCACCAATAATGACTTTCTTAACTTGTTCAGGTATACTGGTTTCATCATATTCTTCAATCGTTATTGGTCTATTCGTAATGTCAAAGGGACTGCCTGCATGAGCATAGTCAGCCTTAATATTAGAAGGAAATAGGACACGTACAATATGATCCTTAGCCGTATTCTTAACCTCTGTTCTACACTCAACAACTTCAGAATCAGCTTTAACGGTGATGGATGTAACATAAGGCATTCTGATGGTTTCTGTACTTCTTTTCTTACGATCCTGCGTTAAGGAAATAGGTATCTCTATAGCTGCTTCTACCTGAATTTTAACCAGCTCTGGTGTCTGTATTAGTGTTTTAATATCTGCTTCAATACCCTTTGATGTTATGGTTAAATCTTCATCAGGATAGGAATAATTATAAGAATCTCCCGCATCACCTCTATCTTCCAATACACCTAAACCTGTATAGGTCATATTCGATCCTTTATGCTTAAGGCTGAAGCAACCATCTTTTTCAATTGTAACCGTTATTAAACCATTGGATATCGTATGACCATCAACCGTTACAGGATAATTAATGCTCTGTTCAGATGCTTCAATTAACTTGTATCCCATAGATGGTATCGAATCTATTTTATAAACGGCATCGTTAATAGTTAATATTTCATCTCTAGTGTATGATGATGGATTAAACACAACATAGTTCTCATCACTCTTGCATTCTGATGTATTGATAGAATGCACAAGTTGACCCGCTTTACGTCCTATAACCTCATGCAATAGCTGTCGTATGACCTCAAAGCGCTCTTCCATATCAATATGAACATCGTCAATACTGACACCACAAATGCTATCATGTGGATGATTTTTAAGTAGCAGTTTCCACGCCTGTTGAAGCGGACTGTATTCATACTCGCCACCCAATGCCCATATCAGTGTATTTAAGGGTTCTGCATAATGGGTTAGACTTTTTTCTGCTTTGTCATTCAGTAGTTTTAAATACATTCTTGCAGACATAACCCCAGGGAAGACCGCAATAAACCGACCACTGTACAAGGGTCCCTCAATTTCATTCAGGTCACTGCTTTCAGATATAATTGCATCCATAAGCTGTACAGGGTTACTTTGAATGATTTCAACTTCTTCCGAGTCCATTTTACCATTTTCAATCATCGGTAGAAAATCATCGGGTACCATTTCCTGATCGTAGCCGTTCATAAGTAGTAGATGATGAGTTGAAGCAAATGGACTAAGCATATCTACCTCATCATAAATTCTCTTTTCCATAATGTCTTCATTTTCTGCTAATCTCATGGCATTTCTATAGCTGTTGACTAGGTAAACCACAGGAATTTTACTACCATCTGGTGAGACCCATACAAACTCTGATTTAACATTCTCTGGATCCATTTCAACGCCTCTCCAAGTATACAATCCCTTTAAATGGCATAGCTTATGGATTTGAGGCGCTTGAGATATTTGTCCGAAATTGTCAAGTAGCCATCCTACTGTCATACTTCCACCGTGCAAGTCAGCCATTTTACTTCCAATTAGCAGATTTCTAACTAAGGATTCCTCGCTTATAAGCTGCCAATCGGGCTGTAAGTAATAGGGACCAATAAATAATTTATTTTGAGAAGCAAACGTCTTAATTTTATTTTGGTAGGGTGTTATGCCAATCCCTTTTTTCATTAATTCATTATAGTAATCTTCAATCATTGACATTTGTCCATCTAAAACAAAAACGTAGTTCTTTCTTTTTTCAAGAATATTAAACAGCTTATCAAAGAAAGGAATTAACCATTCATTTGTATATTTACTATTTAAGTACCATTCTCTATCCCAATGGGTGTGAGAAATGATATGCACTTTTTTCTTAGACATGATGTCTCCCTTCATTACGCTTACTATTATTTGTCTTTTCAAAACCACTACAAAATGTGTTTATCATCAGTTTCTATGAGTTATGCACATTTTCTCTAAATAATGATAGATTTTATCCACAACATTCACTTAAATCATGTGTTTGCTGTTGATAAATTTAATTCGCGAATAAATACATGTCTTTTAATCTAACAGCAAAGTTCCTATGACCCTAACTTCTGTTATACAGATGATGACCACATGATTCACGAAGGATGAGTTCTGTTGGAAAAATTGCCGTTTTTTCTTGGCTCTCTTTCTGCTCGATTTGATTAATCAGCATATCAGCAGTTCTTTTTCCCATTTCATAGATTGGGACTCTTACGGTTGTTAATTTTGGCTCAACCATACTAGCAATATCATAATCATTAAACCCAATAACTGCTATATCTTCTGGAACTCTTAAGCCCATGGATTTGATGGCTTGGATAGCTGCTATTGCTTTTAAGTCATCTTTAGCAAATATCGCTGTGACGTCTTTTCGTTTTTTTAACATGGCTATAACACTTTCTCTAACCGATTGTGGTGAATGACTGGTCTGTATCTCCAAATGCGGATCATAGTCAATGCCATTTTCAATAAAGGCTTTCCTATAACCTGCATACCGATCTTCATTCACAACAAATTCTCTTGGACCATTAATAAAAACAATTTTTTCATGACCCAATTGAATTAAATGCTGAATCACCTTATAACTATCTCCAACATTATCGGTATTGACCGTGTAAAGTTCCTTTTTATAGCCCATGGTTTCCATAACTCTACCACTTAAAACAAATTTTGCATGTTCTTCAATTAAGCTGTAGATTAAATCATCATAAACTCTAGAAACCAATAAGATAACGCCATCTAAACGACCACTTCTCAGTAGCCTTATGGTTTCTTTTTTTTCTTCTTTCGCATTTTTATAAAACAACAACTGTAAGTAATACCCCTTATTCTGTGTCACAGAGCCAATACCTCTTAATACATCTGCAAAAAATGGATTGACTAGGGCATCTTCTGCTGAACGTGTAAAGACAACTCCTATATTTTTCAAAGAGCCTTTAATTAAGCTTTGAGCTGCTGTATTTGGAATATAGTTTAACTTTTTTACTGCTGACATAACCAGCTTTTCTGTCTCAGGTGGAACGTTGGGATACTTATGCAGAACTCTTGAAACGGTAGAAACAGAAACATTACAGACTTTAGCTACATCTTTAATGGAAACACTCTTCTTTTTCATTTCCATCACCTTTCCTATAGAGTCGGTCTTATTTATTATAAGGTAATAATAAGAGCTTTCCTTTTTTGGATTAATTACTTAAATTGTAACAAAGATAAATCTTTTTTTCCATGACCTTTTTTGGTATAATCCATCATACTATGACAGCCAAAATCTGTTGTACTTTATCCTTTTACTGAGCCAGAAATTGTTGATACAATGAACTTTTGGAAAATGATATACAAAAGTACCATTGGTATAACAGATATCATACAAGCAGCAGCAAGATAATGGGTCGTAATGGCTTCACTTGTTGATTGCAGGTTAATAATTCCAACAGATAACGGTAATTTCTCTCCTTTATCCACGAGAATAAATGGAATAATGAATTGTGACCATGCGGACATCGCATTAATGATAATTGAAGAAATAATACCCGGCACACACACAGGCATGATAATGGACATAATAATTCTTATACGACTGCATCCATCTACTTTCGCCGCTTGATCCAGTTCTTTTGGTATGGTATTCATATACCCTGTTATGTACCAAGTCGTAAAAGGTACTCTCAAGGCAATATAAATCATAATTAATATAAGATAATTGTTTAATAAACCCAATTTAGCAAGGTAACTATATAAAGGTATCGCAATAACCAACGGAGAAATCATTTGGAAAATAAGCAGACCAAACATCATATTGTTCTTGATTCTAAATTTATTTCTAGAAAAAGCATAGGCCGCTGGTATGGATATTAAAAGTGTTCCAAAGGCTGTAGCACCAACCAATACAAAGGTGTTTTTCAAATATTTTAATACCAATGTATTTTTTATGATATGTATATAATTATTAAAATGTATGGTTTTAGGCAGTATTTTAGGGGGCACTTGAAATAACTCGGGCACTGTTTTCATGGACAAACATAATGTCCAAAATAGCGGGAAAAGAAAAAATATGGCTGTTAAAATATAAATAGCATAGATTAAGACTTTTTTTCCACGTGTCTTTTTATTTTTCATCTTTTACACCTCAACCTTTTTATTCATATTAAAGTAGATCATTGCCATAATAATATTGATAAGTAAAATAATCGCCGCTATTGCCGAGCCTTTTCCTAAGCTATAATTGACAAATATTTCTTTGTAGCTGCTTAAAGCGAGTACTTCCGTAGCCCCTGCGGGTCCCCCGCCTGTTAATGACATAATCATATCAAATGTATTAAATGTACCAATGATACTTAATAAACCACAGATCATTAACACAGGTGAAATAGAAGGTATAATAATACTAAAAACTTTTCTAAAGCTACCAGCCCCATCCACATCTGCTGCTTCTAAGATGGATTCTGGTATGGTCTTTAATCCAGCATAGAGTAGAATCATGTTGTTAGCAGTTCCTCTCCATATATTAGCGATAATAACAGATATCAAAGCTATCTTAGGATCGGTTAAAAATCTAACTGGTCCAAATCCAAAAAGACTTAAATAATAATTGAGTATACCTGTTGGTGATTCATCTAACATCATCCTCCATATAACACCTATAATAATTCCAGGAATAGCCATAGATATAATAACCGATGTTCTAACAAAAACACTGCCTTTTAGCTTTAACTTTTCTCCTATATAAATAGCAAAGGCAACAATAAAGCCATTGATTAATTGAAAGGTAACACTGAAAATAACAAACGTAAATGTAATTCTGACCATATCTAGAAAATTACGATCTGTGAAAACGCTTTTAAAGGAATGAAGCGTATAAGCATACTCGATTCTACCAAATCGTAAATTTGTAAAACTATAACGTATAACTTCTATAATGGGATATAGAAATAGACCTAAAAGAACAATAAGTAATGGTGCTAATAAAGACCAAGGCTGTGTGCTCATTTTCTTGAATACTGGTAATTGATTTTTTTGTTTAGTCAAAGTCATCCTGCTCCTTCTTAAAACAAATATGGAATAGCTTGGCTAGACGCCAAGCTAATACATCTCTTGAGTTGCTCATACTTGACAGACTACTTCAAGCTTTCATATTCGCTTAATACCTCTTGATAGGACTGATCCAATATGCCTTCAATATTATCTGTTCCAATGACTAATTCTTCAACCATATCTTGTAGTGATGCTGAGACTTCTGGATAAATTTCTGCTGCTGGTCTTATTCTTGCATAGTTAAGTTCGTCTTTAAATGTTTTAATAAAAGGATCATCCTTAAAGCTAGCTGATTCATAGATACTTTTTCTTGTTGGTAAGTAACCTCCTACAGAACACCAGCCTTCCATTCCAACATCATCACCGTAAACAGTTATGGCTAAATCTGCAGCAAGCTTACGAATTTGTTCATCCTTTGAGAAAACTGTGGAAATCCATCCACCAGCTGTCGTCTGTCTATCACCACTATTAACCATGGGTAGTGATGCGACATCCCATTTTTCATCAAATTGGTCTCCCATGACACCTCTTTGATTTTTAACATCCCAGTTACCAGCATAATACATAGCAAGTGTGCCAGAAGCTACATCACTACTAAAGCCTGTTTCTGCAATGCTTAAGACTCGTTCTGGTGTTACCCCAGATTGGATAGTATCGCTATAGAATTTTAAAGCATTTAGCATGTACTCTCTATTTTCACCTTCACCGAACACAGGCTTACCTGCTTCATCAACAAGATTACCGCCTTGACCCCAGAATAGAGGTAATAAAACATCGGTTAAGGTTGTTTCTCTTGTTGCTGCATAAACAAGACCTGTTAATCCTTGTTCCTTCATTTTCTTACCAACCTCTAACATTTCTGTCACAGTTGTTGGTGGTGTTTCGATAAGATCTTTTCTATAATAAAGGGTACGAACATCCGTTGTATACCAAATACCTAACGTTTTATCTTCAGGCTTAATTTGCTCTTGAATAAATGGAAAGAAATCGTTAACATCAATAGCTCTCTCACTCAAAATATCATCAATGGGTTGTGCATAAGGAGCAAATCTTTTGAAAATAAATGAGTCAATAGCTGTTAGATCTGGAACCTCAGCTCCTGATGCTAACTGAATAAGATTTTTTGCCATTGCTTCATTCATGTTAGTGGTTGTTTCAATAATCTCAACACCTACACCAGGATTTCTCTCTGCCCATTCTTTGCACTTTCCTTTAATAAAATCCACCCTAGCTTGATTGGTGCTAAACATGGAATGCGCAGGAACTGGCTGCCAAGTGAATACAATATCAGCATTCTTAGTTCCTATATAAGTTGGTGTAATCACTATTTCGGCTTTATTATCTTGATTATTTTCTTGACTGTCATTATCCTTTGTGTCATCATCCACTTGATTACCTGTCGTCTGCTGATTATCATTTGATTTTTTAGGTTGAGCACATCCAACCAATAGTGATGCTATTAAAGCAAAGCAAAAAACTAGCGTTCCCACATTTCTTTTCATTAAAAACCCTCCTTAAATTTTGTAAAACTTGTTACTATATTTCATTTAAGAGCTTTCATAATAAATAACCGTCATCAATGCAATAAGTGTTCTATCATAAGATTATGGCAATGACTCATTCTACTTAATATGAAATTCTCTTTTAAGGTAACAATTCTATATCAATATGCTCAATCACAGCATATAAAGATAGACTCCTTTATTTATTTTCATAGCAACCAACAAACCTACCATCTATAATTCTATGTATTAAGAATATGAACGTTTATCCTCTACACTTCATTAATATCACATACAAAAGTCTTTAAATGCTGGTTATATCTCCTATTGAGTAGCTTAATAACAATGAATACTATTTTCTTCTTTAGCACTTCTTTGATGTACTTCTAAAGCATAAGTACAAACGATAATCAAGTATTGATTTGTTTCATATTTACAGTTTTTCTGATATACAATAAATACAGTATTGTTAGTTAATTAATTCGTTTTATGGTTATATTGCCATATGTTTCTAGCCTAAATCATAAAAACGTTTTTACAAATTAAAAAATAAAAAACACTTTTACCTCTAAAACTAAGTTCTTTGTATAGACTTTTACCTCTGTTTGGTCATATAATTTGGCTTTGTTAGTTAAGTATACCACTGTAAAATCGTTTTTTCAATACCTTTTGTAAAATTTTATTAATATTTTGTTGTAAACGGAGTATATTATGTAAAATATGCGATATAAAGGAGAGGCTTTCAATGTCATTTTCATAAAATCGTTTTTACAGTTCTCATAGCCTTAAGTTTAGGCTCTCTCAGAAATATAAACCCCCGATAGAATTAGACCACATCCACCTACCATTAATAGATTGATGGTTTCTCTCAATACAATCGCTGAGGCTACCATTGTAATAACAGGGATAAAATAAATGTAATGGCTGGCTTTAATAACACCTATTAAGTTAACAGATTGATTCCACAGTACATAGCATAAGGCTGATGCGATGATTCCAAGAAATAAAATATTCCCTAAAAATGAAACATTCAAAGACGTAGTTGGCTTCAAATCACAAGATAGCCCTAAGAGAACCGGTATGCATAGTAGAACGCCATAAAAAAAGGTTTTTCTCACAATATAAATAGATTTGAAATCTGGATGCATCTTCTTTATTTTTTTCAATAATATGGAATAAATTCCCCACGTAACCGCTGCTAACAAGGCCAACAGATCCCCTAAAGGCTTTAGTTTTAGGACATGACCATTAAATATAACCAGTACCATACCAAGAAACGCAACTATAAATCCTAATACAAAACTTGATTTCAACTTTTCATCATGCGTCAGTACATGAGCAAATAAGGCTGTTAAAATAGGCACAGATGACAGGATAAGGCTTACATTGGAAGCCAGCGTGTATTGAAGCGCCATATTTTCAGCTAGAAAATACAAGGTTACACCAGATAAACCTAGCCCCAAAAAAATAAGCTCCGTCTTTACGTCTGTGAACCTTATCTGCTTTGGATGTAGTATTAATAGTAATATATAGGCCATTATAAATCTATAAAATAGTATTTCAGCAGGGTCTAACTCTTCTAGAACTATCTTTGTGGCTATAAAAGTTATCCCCCATATAAAAACCGTTATGATAGCAAGTCCATGTCCTAGTTTGTTATTCATTATCCTCAGCACTCCTAAGTATTCTATCAAAAAATCACTATATATAGTATAGGTGAGTTGTTCTGTATAATCAACTCGAAATTCGTCAAAATACTATATTTTATGTATTTGAATTTCCCCATATAAGTTATAAAATCCTACAAAAGTAATTGTATAGGGTTACCTGCCCCTGCTAATCGGCCGTTAGCTGAATGGAGCTAAATACGATTCACCCCTGTGGATACCCTATATCTATAAACTTGACTGCCTTCAGCAAGTATAGAAAATGGGGAAATTCAATAATACATTACTTCTTTATACCTTTAACTTAACTGACTCCTATTGACAGACATTACTTCAATCTGATCCATCAGCTCTTTAGTGGTCATGTCTTTCTTACCCAGGATTTCTTCTACTTCAACTCTTACGGATTCACCTGGTAATATATCAAAGTAATTGTTAGAAAGAAGGATATCATCGTTTTTAAAATGAATACCCACCGATTTAGCCAACTGATTGGATGTAAGGGTTATAAAGTACTTATTTTTTTCGATGATAACGCCAACATCTATAGTCACAGTCTGAAACTTAAAATACTTGTGATAAGTAAATAAAAGCGTTTCAGAGGATAGTTGGTTTCCATCGTTGTCATATAATTGATAGCTTAGATAAATCGAACGTTCATCTCCGTATGCCTTGACATATTTATCAATAGAAACATCTAGGATGCTCTTGGTTTTAAGCGGTTCTACCGAAACTAACAAGGTACCACTTTCTAGTACGCCATCTTCTATATGTCTTAGCTGCCATTTTGCTTTACCGCTAAATTCAGTCCTCTGTTCATTAGATAAATGCACGTGACCCATGGTTCCTTCTTCGCAAGCTGAAAGCAAAACAGGTGCATAAAATCTTTTAGCGTAATAATGCAAGGCTTTCCACCGCCCATAGTAATCAATGGATGCCCATGAAGCAACTGGATAATTATCATTGACCTGCCAGTAGGTTGAGCCCATACAGCGACCTCTATTTCTACGAAAATGCTCAACGGCACATTTAATTGTCTCTCCCTGAAATATCTGACTGATATAGACAATGTCTTCAGTCTCTTTAGGTAAGAGGAACTCAAACGCCATATTCATTAAAATCTTAATATTTCCATTATAAGGTTTTATGCATTTATTATGATTTTCCATGATCGGACTAAGAACATTTCTTTGTTCTATTGGTGCATATGATTTGACGGTTTTCATATCTGGGAAGGCTTGCATGCCATATTCACTTGCAAATCTAAAGTAATGTTCTCTAAACTTCTTATAATGCTCATTGCCATGAAACACAGACCAATAATGAACATCTCCTTTATTATCATCATTAGGAGAATCAAAGCCGCCTCCCGAGCTTGGTGATGCTGGCCAGTAAAAGGTTTGTGGATCATACTCATCTAAAACCTCTGGTATCAGCTTTTCATACATTAATAGGTAATCCACGCGTAGACGCTCATCTTTAGGAAGATCCCATTCAACAAATGCCCATTCCATCTCGTTATTTCCACACCATAAACCTAGGCACGCGTGATGTCTAATTCTTTTAATATTATCTATGAATTCTGCAGTGATGTTTTGTCGAAAGGCTTTAGTTAAACGGTAGACACCACAAGCAAACATAAAATCCTGCCAGACGATGAGACCATACTCATCACATAGATCATAAAATAAATCATTAGGATAAATACCACCGCCCCAAACTCTCAAGCAATTGTAGTTAGCTTTAGCACAATGCTTGATAAGTTGTCTAGTAGAGCCTTGGTCTGGTCTTGTAATGAGAGCATCTTCTGGAATATAATCTGCACCCATTGCAAATATGCGAACACCATTTATTTTAAAGTCAAAGGTTTCTCCCCATGTATCCGTTTCCCTATGCATCGTTATTGTTCGCAAGCCAATACGCTTCTCTATTTTGTCAACCATTTCTTCCCCATTTAACAATGTGATAGAAAGGCGGTATAGATAAGGGGTGCCATAGCCATTAGGCCACCACAGGTTAGGCTGATCTATGACTAAAAATGCTTCTATAGTATTGAATCCTTCTATTGGAGTCACTAGTGTACTAGCTACAGTAGTATTCTCTGCATCTAGCACTTCTACATTTACTTTCATATTTTCTAGTAGCGCCTGAGCTGCAATTTGAACTTTTAATTCTACTTTGTCCTTTTCATGCATTTGTACGACATAGAAGTCTTCTATCTTTCCATTTGTCATACCATATAGGGTTACATCTCGCCATATACCCATATCTGGAAGCTGAGGTCCCCAATCCCAGCCAAACATATGATGCCCTTTCCTTAAGTGTTCATAACCATCCATGGTTGTTTCAATCCCCCATAAAGGATCTTTCATTTGTTCTTTAGCAATGAATTGTGTGGGTGATTTAAACTCTACAACGATATGATTGGTTCCTTGGCGCAAATAGTCCTTAACCTGAAATCGATAAGTTCTGTGCATGTTATTGGTTTGAGCAATAATTCTACCATTGATACGAATGGTTGCCAGCGTATCCAGTCCTTGAAACTCTAATTCAATGGCATCACATGCCATGAGGTCTTGATCAACTTCAAAATCTCTATAAAAGGTATAGTCATCATCGGATAAAGCTGTTAGCTTGACATCATTTTCACCATAGAACGGATCTTCAATAACGTTATTTTCTAATAATACTTCATACATGGTAGTGGGTACGTTAGCTTGATAGACTACTTCGGTACCTGTTTTTTTCATTTGCCACTGTCCATTTAAAGAATGTCTAATCATCAATATGCCTCCTCATTATGTAATAGTATTGTTGCCACTTTTTCATAGTACTCTTATCTATCTTGGTGTGATATAATATAACTAGTTAAAAATGCAAAATTTTTGTGGTCTATATGTATGAATGGTTTATATGATACTCTTACACTAATGAGGTGAACCCATGACGATTTACTTTGAAGATTCACAGTCTGTAGAGTTTTCTCTATCCCCTGAGCATATGTTTTATTGCTTTTACAACAGCACTATGGAAGATCATCTACCGATTGAACCTCATTGGCATTATTATGTTGAAATGCTCTATGTAACCATTGGTAGTGGACAGCTGATTATTAATGGTCATACCATGATTCTAAATGAGGGGGATTTGGTATTTATTCTGCCTAGAGATGTGCATTCTATTAAAGGTATTGGTTCAGAGGATTTTAAATATGCTGTTATTAAATTTGATCCAGATATCCTTTTTGATTCACCTTTTGATTCTTTTATGACGAAAAATATACTCCCGATTATCCATCCGATACAACCGTCAAATAAGTATTTTAGTAAGGATAGGGTTACAACAGAAATGGTACAAGCCATCATGGATACCATGACTTACTTTCAGGAAAAGCTCTATGGTTATGAATTTATTGTTAAGTCGAAACTGCTTTTTATTTTTTATACTTTTGTTAATGAATTAAAGTATGTGGGAATAGATATTCTAAGTCATTCCTTTAATTATGCTGATTTTCATTCTATATTACCTGCTTTTAAATTTATTCATAATACTTACCGAAATGCCATTACTGCAAATGATGCTGCGAAATACTGCCACTTAAGTTATAGTTACTTTTCTAGACAATTTAAAAAGGTATCTGGTATAACCTTTACCAAATACCTGAATTTTGTTCGCATTACGGAAGCAGAACGTCTTCTCATTCATCGCTCTATGTCCGTAACAGAAATTGGTTACCATGTAGGATTTATGGATACGAGCTATTTTATAAGACAGTTTAAATCCTTTAAGAAGATAACACCGAAGCAATTTGTTAAGTTGACACAGGCGTCTGTTTAAGAACTACATAAACAATATCCTATATCCAATACATATAATACCAATTATGATAATTAGTCCATTAATTCAATTAGAATATTTCTGAACTCTATGTGGTACTTATAGTAACACTTCACCTACAATAAATCTGGAGTTGGTGCTACGAAGTGGGTTTAAGGTCTTCCCCCCTCCTAAATCTTTTCAGGGTCTTTCTCACGGGCCGCTAAGACCACTTCCTCCTAGCCAAAGTCATTAGAGTAGCTTACATTCAAGGGGATGAGTAATATTGAATAATTAAATGATTTGATTAATAAATAACTCAAATGGTAAATATTTATTTCTTACCATCATTACTAAATTATTGAAAATTCAGCTAACAAAAAGCCAAATAATAATGCCTTCCAGTTAGATCTTTTATTATGACAGGGTAAATTTCTTGTTTTTTCATCATAGTAATATCCTTAATATTAGTTAACTTAGGTTGTATTTTTAAAAATCTATGCAAAGAGACGTGTTTATGAAACCTAATTTAGGCAATAAGATGTACAATGTCAATTTAAACTAAAATTATTATCTTATTCTTTGTTTTTTAAATATTTAATTAATTCTTTTTTAGATTCAAAATAAAATGGAATTACGATTCTTGTGTTTGAACTGTAAATATCTATTACTAAATTACTCCCTATTAAATTTATAGCTTTAATTGTATTATACATTATTTTATTTTTTATTACTATTCCATTAAAGTAGCTTACACTGTTTTCTTCAATTATTAAACAAGTTTTGTTAATTCTTAAGTACATTTTTATTTGAGTAATAAGTATACACATTATTAATATGGCAAATATTATAGATACTAATATTTCATTTTTATCTATAGAAATAATTAATCCTACAATTAAAAAAAACATAATTAGGTCAAAAAAAATCATTATTAAAACTACGTATTTCTTATTCCAATAGTATTTTTTTGTATAACCACATTTACTAGGTCTATCAAGTTTTCTTTTTGCAAGTTTTCTTAAAATTAAAGATAATAAAAATAGTATAGCATATAATACAGTTATTTTAATAATTAACGGCATAAATACACACCTCCATATCATAAAGGGATTCTTATATAAGAATCCCTTTCGCCCTTACTACTTCGGAAGGATACTATTCAAATATCTATCCTTCAAAAACTCTCCACTAAGGAAATAATGAATTTCCCTTTTAAACTTTTTATGAATTGTCAGTTGATAAATTCATCCTCTGTGTTAATGTTTCATTAAATATTGACTCTAACTTCTCTTTATAAGATTTTCTCGTTCGTCAAATACACCTTAATGCAATACCTGAGACAACTAATTATAGTGTAAAAATGCATTATATTAATTGAATGAAGCCATTTTACATTCAAAACATTTTATATCATTATTTCCCTGCTGAACGTGATATTTCTGCACAGGCTCTTAATGTGAATAGAATTAACAGTATTATAAGTAACAGTCTTCCTTTACCATCTGAATATATTAAGTCAAGTATTGTGTTTATTATTAATCTTGCTAGTAAAATTAAAATGGATACTCCAAATACAACTGATGAAAACATTTTAATATACATTAATATCCCAATTGGGGCTTGTTCTAAATAAGGAGTTATTAGTACAATAAAACTAGTAAAAATTAATGCAATACCTAAAAGAACTAGCCAATATAATTTACTTTTAAACGGTTTAAATAATGAAAAATCATTATAATATTGCCTGCTAATACATACACGCCTATTTTGTCTTTTTTTAGACATATATTCACCTTCTCTTTTTAGGCTTATTCCTCGTTTTTCTTAAAAAATGGTTGTATTACATAGCTTGACTTATTCCCGAGCAGTTCCTAGGCGTTGGCATAGCTTCTTTAGTAGTCCACTTCCTTAGTTCATTGCTCGATTTAGTATTTAAACAAATTACTATTTACTAGAATTTAGTGAAGAACATGTTGTAAAAGTTACTTCCAAACTCCCATTATCTTTAACATAATCTTTAGTAGTAACTAAACAAATTCTTTGGCAATCTTTAACTCGTCATATCATGAATACTTATAAAAGAAATACATATTGAAAAAGTAGCTTTCCATAGCTTTTACATTAAAAAATAATGAGGATAAAAAGCACTATCAAAACAATCAATAATAAGCCAGTTACAGTCAATACATTTTCATTGCATGCATAAAATTAGACAGTTTGTTCTATCTATTAATTAATCACATAAATTATTAAACAGAGCCGTTTTCTTGTAATAATAACAATGCAGCTTCTAAATTAATCAAAAATTCCCCCAAATAATAGTCCGAGGGAACATTCTGTACACTTCAATATTCACTTAAAAGACACTTACAGCTAGCACCTTTTTCTTTCTATCCCCATAACTGCCTCCACATATCTTGATAGTGGGGTGTTGATAATAAACATCAAAACATAGGGGAGCCCCCCCTAATAATAGATAATGATTAAAACGGAGCTAAAATAAAAGATATATCAACGCCATTTTCTAATGTAATGTCCTCTACAATTAATATAACGAAACAAGTCGTAATGGCTATAATAAGAAAACTATATCTACTCGTTTTGGTGAGATCGAAACCAAGATTCCACGTGATCGTAATGGAGATTTTGAACCTCATATT
>JANQFZ010000023.1 GCA_028277605.1 Vallitaleaceae bacterium
AACGTCGGTTATTCATATGAATAAAAGGCGTTTTTTTATTGCGCTTATACAATAGCAGAGTATGATTGAACTGTATATGACGTTTTTGATGACGTATATTTAAATAGAGAACTTATAGGAATTAGTATTACAGGAGTAAAATCTGATATAATAATATAGTAAACAATAGAATAACAACAGAGCAACAACAGAACAAACAATAGCTAAAGAATAAGATGATTAACAGTAAAGACCGAGATATATTAATAAGATTATTATTGACGTAAATAACAAGACGGAGGATTAGAGTATGACATTTGAAAGAATCAATATTGATAATAATGTAAGACCAGTAGGTCATAGTTGCATCTTAGTTTATGGCTATGATGAAGAAACTTTTGAACTAATCAACCATTATTCAATTAAGACATATACTGTAAAAGCAAAGGCTATTGAAGAGGATATGATTCATTTAACGTTAGAACAAATGATTCTTAAAGCGAATTCATATGATAAGAATCGTCCACAGGATCAAAAAGTAAAAATCATCCTATTCAATGCCTTATCTGACTCAGAGATTCATCAATTTGTTGAATATATAAAAGCATCTAAAATCAAGAATCCGATTTTTGCAGCCGTAACAGAGCACTCCAAAAAGTGGAAATTTAATGAATTAATCAATGAATTAATTGAAGAAAATAATGCTATAGCAGATATGATGAAGAGAAAGAAAGTAAGCGTCAAATAAGATGGTGGATGGAAAAGCTTGTCATGGTATGAGATAATCTCCCTAAAGTAAGTTTAAAATCCTTAAGAGTCTTAAGGTACCGTAAGAACTGGTTATTTAGTGGAAGCCCCAGAGGAGCAAGTGCTAGTGCAGGAGTACATTAATCGAAACGGCAAAAGCAAATGGTTTAAATCCAACCAAGTATATCCAGTTTTATTAAGTGATATTCCAGGTACTACATTCTTAGAGTATCCAGAATTCTTAGAAGACTATCTACCTTGGGATCCAATAATTCAAAAGATATGTAGATAATTATGTAACTCTAAGAGTATTAATATACTTAAGGTATTTTGACTTTAGGAAGATTATTTCATAACATGACAAGCTTTGATATAGAATCATTGGTAAGTAAACTTAAAGAATTATTAAGAGTTAAGTTAGGCATAGGTAAATTTAGATTGGAACGAGCCAATATTAAACAGGATATCAAAGATATGTTTCAGCAGGAGCAGGAGGAATATAGCAGTGGAGAGCAAAATAGAACGTACGCATAAACTAAGTTAAGGGTAAACTATTAAAAGTAAAAGCTACCTATAAAAAATATAATAGATAGCTTTTGAAGGAAGTTAGCAACAATTGTTTATGTAAAATTTACTACCATATATGAGCTTGCAGCATACCATTAACCCTGACATTAGACATATTCTGTATTCTTACCTCATAGTCAAGATCAGGATCTAATTCCTTTAATAATTCCTCAGATGTAATATCACCTGTAAAATCTTCTTCATATATATTCATGTGATTGCCTTCTTCCCATACCCTAATTTGATATGTAGCATCTGGATCTACCACTAGTACGCTAATATATAGACCGTCACCACTTTGTATGTCTTTACTATCAATATACATCCATTTAAGTTCTCGATACTCAGTTAGATTAAAATCCATGTATTGTTTATGGCTTGCATAAGCAGTAGATGCACTAACTAAAATAAAGCTAAAAACTAGAAGTAAAGCTAAAAATTTTTTTTTCATATGTTATTCTCCTTTAAATTATATTTATTGCTAACCTTTCAACTCTACAATAATATCATAAAACATGTAAGAAATAAAGCGGAAATTAAAAAATAAATAAATATTATTTTAAATTTTTACAAATAAAAACAAAATAAGAAAAATACAAATATAAATAAATAAACAAACAATAAATATCAAAACATAGTAGAACTAACATGCAAGTTATTAAGATTTATCACAGATGTATTTGTTTGCAAGAAATCAGAATACACTGAGGAACAGTTTATAAAAGAAGTGAACAATGAGATTTAATTGTCTTTGACATTGAAAAGGTGTATGACGCACTTTGTAGATACTATCCCAAAGGCACAGAGGACACAGAACATGAATTTGGAAAAGATGAAGGTTTTATCTATTTACAGATGAAAAGAAAAAGGGTGTATTTGAAGTTTGGTGTATGGATTTGAATTCAGTAATATAGGGAGGATGGAAAAAATGAATAGATTTGTAGAAGGCAAGGAAGTTATAACTAATGGTGTTTATGGAAGAATCAAAAAAGGTTGCAGAAATATGGAGATTGTACATGGAGATACTATCTCTGTTTTTATAAGTAAACCAGAAAACCATAGAGATAGCATAAATCTAATTAATATTGTACCGAATAAAGCGTTAAGGGATGTTTTAAGTTAAAGGTAAATAATTATTTTAGTCTAGAGAAAGGAATGATTATATGGCTAGGAAATTACCAACTAGATATGAATGTGAGAAATGCCATAAGACGCACGATTCACTAAAAGCTGCAAATGATTGTGAGAAAAAGATAATCAATTAAAAAAAGGTAAGCGTCAAATAAGAGGGTGGATGGAAAAGCTTGTCATGGTATGAGATAATCTCCCTAAAGTTAAGTTTAAAATCCTTAAGAGTCTTAAGGTACTTAGAAAGGAGAATGTTTAGAGTTTAGTGTAAATGGTTATAATTACCAATAACAAGGAGATGATCATTTATGCTAAACTATGAAAACATGACAATTAAAGAACTTGCCAATAATTGTCGAAGTATCGAAGAAATCCATAGTGCCTTAAAAGAAATTTTTAAGGATACCTTAGAACAAGCCTTAGAGTCTGAGTTGGATAATCACTTAGGTTATGATAAAAATAACCCTTCTGGTAACAATTCTGGAAATAGTCGTAATGGCTATAATAAGAAAACTATATCTACTCGTTTTGGTGAGATCGAAACCAAGATTCCACGTGATCGTAATGGAGATTTTGAACCTCATATT
>JANQFZ010000073.1 GCA_028277605.1 Vallitaleaceae bacterium
TTGTTGTGAAGATAAATATTGAAAACTCGTCTTCTATGCTATTGAGTATTACGATAACAGCAGTTATTGCAGCACTGACCGTGGGGGGGAAAGCAGTGGGCAAAGAAATAGCGTTAAGAAACGCTAATTTTATTGTTTATCGATTAGGTTATCTATACAGCTTATTTAGAATAAGAAAAAATACTTAAAAAGGTGTGTTCATATGGGAAATATTCTTAAAAGAATTAAAGCCCCAGAAGATCTAAAGACTCTATCTATTGAAGAATTAGGAATTCTATCGAAGGAAATCCGCAGATACCTCGTTCAAGTCCTCAGCGAAAATGGTGGACATCTTAGTTCAAATCTTGGTGTTGTAGAATTAACACTAGCCCTTCATTTAACTTTTCAATCACCACATGATAAACTAATATGGGATGTTGGACATCAATCCTATTGTCATAAGATTATTACAGGTAGAAAAGAATGGTTTAAAACTATAAGACAGTATCAAGGTATGAGTGGTTATCCTAAGAGATGTGAAAGTGAGCATGATATTTTTGAAACTGGTCATAGCTCTACATCGCTATCTGCTGCCTTGGGTTTTGTAAAAGCTAGACAGCTTTCTAAGGAAGACTACTATGTTGTTCCTGTCATTGGTGATGGGTCATTAACTGGTGGGATCGCTTTTGAAGCCTTAAACAATGCTGGTCGTATTAATAACAGCCAGTTGATTGTAGTTCTAAATGATAATCAAATGTCAATATCCCCTAATGTCGGTGGATTATGCAAATATTTAGATGCCATAAGAACGGTTCCATTATATACAGAAGTAAAAGAAGAAGTAGAAAGGGCTCTAAAAAGAATTCCTAGAATAGGTGATGAAGTCGTTAGAACAGTTAGAGATGTCAAATCAAGTATAAAGCAATTATTAATTCCTGGTATGCTATTTGAAGAACTGGGCTTTAAATACTTAGGACCTGTTGACGGTCATAATATTCAAGAGCTTATTACAGTATTTAACTATGCAAAACGCTTGCATAAACCTGTCTTAGTCCATGTCAATACCATAAAAGGCAAAGGCTTAAAATACGCTGAACACAACCCAACCAAATTTCACGGAACGGCACCCTTTCATATTGAGAGTGGTAAAATAAAAAGCAAATCAAAAGAAGCAACCTATTCCATAGTTTTAGGACAAACTCTAAAAAAACTTGGAAGACAAAATGATAAATTGGTAGGTATTACAGCTGCTATGCCTGAAGGAACTGGATTGTCTATATTTCAAAAGTCATTTCCAGAACGTACCTTTGATGTAGGTATCGCAGAGCAACATGCGGTCACTTTTGCAGCAGGTCTTGCATCAAGTGGTTTTAAGCCGGTAGTAGCTATTTACTCTTCATTTTTACAACGCGCCTATGATCAGATTTTACATGATGTATGTTTGCAGAATTTACCCGTTATTTTTGCCATTGATAGAGCTGGATTAGTAGGACAAGATGGAGAAACACACCATGGAATTTTTGATATCTCCTTCTTAAATCATATTCCCAACATGACCCTTTTAGCACCCAAAAATAGATATGAGCTGGAGTCTATGCTATCTTATGCGGTTAATTATAGTGCTCCGATAGCCATCCGTTACCCAAGAGGGAAAGCGCTTACTGATTTTGCTGAGTTCAATCAGCCCTTAAGTTATGGTAAGAGCGAGATTCTAATAAAAGGTCAAGACGTTGCTCTTATTGCTGTTGGTTCAATGGTAAAGAAAGCGGTAGAGGTAGCAAGTCTACTTAAACAACATGAGAATGTGTCATGCACCGTTATCAATGCTCGCTTTATCAAGCCGATTGATAAAGAAAGGATTGAGCAGCTTATCAAAACACATCAGCATATTGTGACGATAGAAGAAAATGTTTTATCGGGTGGTTTTGGGCATAGTGTGTTGAACTACGTTAAGGATAAAAGTTCTAAATGCAGGGTAAGCTGTATAGGTATAGAGGATGCTTTTATACAGCATGGAAACATTACTCAGTTATACAAACTATGTGAATTAGATTCTGAATCCATTTACCATAAGGTAAAATCAATATTAAAGTAGATTTGAAAGCTAATAATAGTGATAGTGTACTTAACTGAATTAATACTAAGGATGGGAAACGAATGGCTAATAAGGAAAGATTAGATGTTATTTTAGTACAGAGAGCATTATGCCAATCAAGAGAACGTGCAAAAACACTTATTATGACAGGTAATGTTTTTGTGAATGGTGAAAGAGAAGATAAAGCAGGAACAAAAATTAAAGTAGATGCGGACATTTATATCAAAAAGAATCCTAACCCTTATGTCAGTCGTGGTGGCCTTAAGTTAGAAAAAGCTATGGAGGAATTCGAGCTAAACTTAGCAGGTAAAATATGTATGGATGTGGGAGCATCTACTGGTGGCTTTACAGATTGTATGCTAAAAAACGGCGCAAATAAAGTCTATGCTGTGGATGTAGGATACGGACAGTTAGCATGGAAGCTAAGACAGGATGAACGGGTTATTTGCTTAGAAAAAACAAATATACGTTATGTAACACCTGATCACATAAAAGAGAAAATCAGCTTTGTCTCTATAGATGTATCTTTCATATCTTTGACCAAGATTTTACTACCTGTAAAAGCTCTCTTACAAGAAGACGGGCAAGTCGTGTGTTTAATAAAGCCACAATTCGAAGCTGGACGAGAAAAGGTCGGAAAAAAAGGCGTTGTAAGAGATAAAAAAGTACATATAGAAGTCATCGAAAAAGTAGTTGCTTATGCAAAGAGTATAGCCTTTACACCCCTTGGACTCAGTTTTTCTCCTATTAAAGGTCCAGAAGGAAACATAGAATATTTATTATTCCTTTCTCATGATTCTATACCTAAAGCATTAAGTCAAGAAATTCAAATAATTGTTGATCAAGCCCATGAAAAATTATAAAATATATGTAGGTTAATCCATAAAAAGCAAGAATGAATGCATGAAACTTAACATGGATTAAATTAGCAAATATATAAAGAGGCAGATATGGATACTTTTATTATTATTCCGAATGTGAATAAAGATGATAATTTAGAAGTCACACAATTACTTATACATTGGTTGGAGGTCAATCAATATAAAATTATTCTTCCTAACCATGTTGCCCAATCTCTTAACAAGCCTTATGGAGCGGATTTAAATTCTGTCTATAAGGAAGCTGACTGTGCCATTATACTTGGCGGAGACGGTACCATTATACATTCCGCTAGAGAGCTTGCGGAGTACTCTATACCCATACTTGGCATAAATCTAGGACATTTAGGTTTTTTAGCGGAGGTTGAAAAAGGCGATGCTGTTCATACACTGAAACAGGTTGTAAAGGGGCATTATTCTATGCAAAAAAGAATGATGCTTGATGCACATTTATGTTGTGATGAATCTACTAAAAAAATTGGACACGCCCTCAACGATATCGTTATTACTAGAAGTCGATCTTTATCGAGAATACTGAGATTTAAAATCTATGTTAATCATACACTCGTGAACGCTTACAGTGCAGATGGAGTTATCATATCTACACCGACTGGCTCAACAGCCTACAATTTATCGGCTGGGGGACCGTTACTCAATCCAAAAGATGAAATGATTATTATTACACCCATATGTCCTCATTCCTTATACTCAAGGAGCATTGTATTATCTAAAGAAGACATTGTAAAAATAGTTATAGCACAAGACGAACGTCTCATTGACCAAGACATTATGCTTACCATAGATGGTCAAGAAGGACGTGTATTGAAAGAAAACGAAGAAGTCTTAATTACTAAATCTAAGTACTACACATCTCTTATTACAACAGGACAAAATAACTACTACGAGCTTTTAAGAAAAAAGCTGGGTAATTAATATATAGATGATATGTTTTTAGATAAATTCCATCATAAATTGGGGTGTTGAAAGGAGGGTTTTTATGAAAATTGAACGTCAATCTAAAATTTTACAATTAATAAGCAAGTATGATATAGAAACGCAAGATGAGTTAGCTAAAAGACTTACGGATGAAGGATTAATTGTTACACAAGCAACCATCTCTAGGGATATCAGAGAACTTAAATTAACCAAAATCTCAATAGCTAATGGTAAACAGAAGTATGTGGTCTTACCTAATCAAGAAAACAAGCTTAATGAGAAATTTATTCGGGTCTTTAGAAATGGTTTTTCATCCATGGATAGAGCAGAAAACCTGATTATTATTAAAACATTAAATGGTATGGCTATGGCAGTAGGTGCTGCTATTGACAGTTTAAATTATGATGAAATAGTAGGAACCATTGCTGGAGACGATACAATTTTTTGTGCAGTAAGAACACAAAAAGATGCAATTGATATCATGGAAAAATTAAATAAGATTATTCATGTATAAGACCTATCTATTAATCAATCAATGGAGGAGCTAGAATGATTGGTCATCTTCATGTTAAGAATATAGCTTTAATCGAAGAAATCAGCATTGACCTTAATAACCACTTAAATATATTAACCGGAGAAACCGGAGCGGGAAAGTCTATTATTATAGGCTCTATAAATGCTGTCTTAGGTCAGAAAGTCAGCAAAACTATTGTTAGAAATGGTTGTGACAGTGCTTTAATAGAGCTATTATTCTATGTTCATGATAAAAAGGTATTACAGCTAATGGCATTTTATGGTATTGAAGTGGAAGAAAACCAAGAGCTTCTTCTATCAAGAAAAATAAGCAGTAATGGAAGAAGTGTATATCGTATTAATGGGCAGGTAGTTACCTCATCTATTGTTAAGAAGATTTCATCACAGCTTATTGATATACATGGGCAGCATGAGCACCAATCCCTTTTAAATAAAAAGAACCATCTATCTATTCTTGATCAATTTTGTGGACAAGCAGTAGAGAATTATAAGAATGCATTAAAAGAAAAGTATGTGCATTATAAAGAACTTCTTCAAAAAAGAGAGCACTTGACCATGGATGAAGAAGAGAAAAAAAGAGAAATTGCATTTCTGGAATATGAAATAAATGAAATTCAGTCCGCTGGATTAAAGCCAGACGAAGATAGGCAGCTAGAAGAACAATACAAACAACTCACACATTCTAAGGTTATCAAGCAGAATCTAGCTAAGGTATACGAATTGATGTGTGAAGGTACTCATCAGTCACAGTCTGTAATAGATACTATTGGATATGCTGGTAAAATGCTCAATGAAGTATTAGCATATCAATCAAACCTTGAAGAATTAAACGAACAATTAAGCAATATAGAAATGCTTATCCATGATTTCAATCATGAAATGAATAAGGCTTTAGAGCTAGTGGATGAAGATCCACATAAGCTTCAAGAGACTGAAGCAAGATTAGATACCATTAATCATCTTAAAATGAAATATGGAAAGACCATTTCAGATATTCTGAATTATGCCATTCAGCAAGATAATAAGCTTCAAACCTTACTAAACTATGAAAGCACAGTTCAAGAACTGGGTCGTACCCTATTACAAGTAGAGAATGAAATAGAAAGTTTATGCAAAAGCATCCGTACTATAAGAGTAAAAAAAGCCAAGCAGCTAAGTCAATCCATTCTTCATTCTCTTAAAGACTTAAATTTTAATCATACACAATTTGACATTCAAGTTTCTAAATTAAAAACTTTTGGGGTTTTGGGATGGGATGATGTTGAGTTCTTAATATCCACCAATCTAGGCGAACCGTTAAAACCACTCATTAAGGTGGCTTCAGGGGGTGAGCTTTCAAGAGTGATGCTGGCAATTAAGTCAGTTTTAGCCAATGTGGATCAGATACATACCTTAATATTTGATGAAATTGATGCAGGTATCAGTGGTCGAACAGCTCAAATGGTGGCTGAAAAACTCGTACATATTTCAAGAGAACATCAGGTTATCTGTATTACACATTTACCGCAGATTGCTGCTATGGCAGATTCACATTATTTAATTGATAAAGCTATACATAACAAAAAAATGACAACAACGATTAAGCAAATGAAAGATAATCAGTCTATTGATGAGTTAGCGCGACTCATAGGTGGGGTAGAAATAACGGATACCGTTTTAAATAGCGCAAAAGAAATGAAAAAACTAGCAAAGCAATTAAAATCTGATTAGGTAAATCCTATTCATTTTAGTGGAATACATAAACTCTTATTGGTCTGTTACAATTATTTCATTTAATTGATCCTATTTACTAGCATAATAAATTTTGTCTAAGGGCATTTTAATAGTAATTACTCTAGTAAACAGGATGTGAAGGGATGAAATATAAAAAAAAATTACTGATTGCATTGGTTAGTATTTTTTTGTGTTTAGCAGCCTACTTTGGCATGCAATATGTCATTCATTATTATCTCCCAGGGGATATTAAATTATTAGTTAATGAAAAGCAGGACTTTGGTTTTGACCTGCCCTTAAATGCAGAACTCAATGGTAACCTTCAAGGGGTATTAAAGTTTAATAATCAAGACATACTAACAGATAATTTTACATTAAATCTTGGAACACCTTTTTCTTTAGAATCTAATAAAACTGGTGAAATCGATGTTCAACTTAAGCTTTTTGGATTGATTCCTGTAAAAACCGTTAAAATAGATGTTATACCTGAGAAACAAATAGCTCCAGCTGGGCTTACGGTAGGTGTAACGGTCTATACTGACGGTATTCTTATTTTAGGTACTGGGTATGTTTTTGCAGAGGATGGCATGAAATACAACCCTGCAAAAGGCAAGCTTTATACAGGTGATTATATCAAAAAGGTTAATCATAAACCAATAGATAATAAAGAACAGTTAATCAAGCTTGTTAATAATAGCAAAGGGCAACCCATTCATCTTGAAGTCATAAGAAATCAAGAGAAGTGTGATATTTCTATTGTCCCAGTTAAAACCATACAGAATAATGAATACAAAATTGGGGTATGGGTGAGAGATGATACGCAGGGTATTGGTACAGTCACTTATATTAACTTTGAAAATGAAACTTTTGGTGCACTTGGACATGGTATTACCGATATAGATACAAAGCAACTGATGGAAATAAGAGAAGGTCAAATTGTAGAAACGATGATAACGACAATTAAAAAAGGTGTTAATGGTGCACCAGGTGAAATTTCGGGTATTATCGTTAATGATGATGAAAATCATTTAGGTGAAATCAAACATAATAGCTTAAATGGTATATTTGGAAAAATCCATAATAACATTAAAGACATAGTTGAAGAAGACACTGTATTGCCACTTGGTTTAAAATACGATGTCTATGAAGGAGATGCAACCATACGGAGTGATGTGAGCGGTGAGTTAAAAGATTATAAAATACTTATTAAAAAAGTCTTTTATCACGATAAAATAAACAAGGGCATGATTATTGAAGTGGTTGATGAAAGTCTGATACATGAGACGAATGGTATTGTACAAGGGATGAGCGGAAGTCCTATCATACAAGATGATAAACTGATTGGTGCTGTAACCCATGTATTTGTACAGGATTCTAAGAAAGGTTACGGTACGTTTATAGAAAATATGCTTATGGAAGAAAAAGGGGTTAATTAAAAGGAAATCAATTAAATCTGTCGAATCTTGCGAATATTTAATATTGAATATATGGGGTCGAAGTATTATAATAATATTGTGTCATTAAAATATGCAAAAGGGGGAAATAAGTTGAGCGAACAGATAAAAGTCTTACTCGCAGATGATAGCGTTAAATTATGTACTATTCTTTCAGAATATCTGAGTTCAAAGGAGGATATTACTGTCGTTGGTATAGCCCATAATGGAGAGGATGCTGTCAACCAGATAAAAGAAAAATCACCAGATGTCGTTTTACTAGATATTATTATGCCGCAATTAGATGGGTTAGGTGTTCTAGAAAATGTATTTGATGATAATGAGATTAAAAAGCCGCCCATGTTTATTATGTTAACAGCTGTTGGACAAGATAAGATTACAGCAAGTGCTTTAAGTTTGGGTGCAGAGTACTATATTATTAAACCGTTTAACAACGAGACAATCGTTAAACGAATTAGGCAGTTAAAAGGTAAAATGGAACTGATACGGAGAGAAAGAAAACATAATTTTATTCATGAAGATTACAATTATGCTTCAAGAAATCTAGAAACAGAAGTAACGAATATTATTCATGAAATCGGCGTTCCAGCACATATTAAAGGGTATCAGTACTTAAGAGATGCCATTATCATGGCCATCAATGATATGGACATACTCAATTCCATAACTAAACTGTTGTATCCTTCAATAGCTAAGAAATATGATACGACATCCAGTCGTGTTGAAAGAGCGATAAGACATGCAATTGAAGTTGCTTGGGGAAGAGGAAAAATGGATACAATAGACAAGCTTTTTGGTTATACGATTAACCACGGAAAGGGTAAACCTACAAATTCTGAGTTCATTGCTTTAATAGCAGATAAACTTAGATTAGAGCTAAGAGTGAGTTAATCTAAAGAAAAGCTTAAAGGGGCTGTTGATATACATCTGTATTTTTAATGCCCCTTATAGTTTTTTATTTTAATTACTTGCTTTATATTATTCTTCTTGTCTTTCTAAATTTTGATCGTTTGGATTGACGTACATAGAATAATTGGTATGATAGATGACAAATCCTGGCTTTGCACCGTTTGGTTTTTTTAAGTTTTTTCTTAAGGTATAGTCTACAGCAACCTTACTGGATTGACTTGCTTTACTATAAAAAGCTGCTAGTCTCGCCGCTTCAACAAATGCATTATCAGGCAATTCATCTCCATTGGATTTTAGGATAACATGAGATCCCGGTACTTCCTTGGTGTGAAACCACCAATCTTGCGAAGAAGCCAGTTTCATTGTAAGCTCATCATTTTGCATATTATTTTTACCAATATAAATATCATAACCTTGTGACGACTTGTAATGAATGAGCTGAGATTTACCCAATGCTTTTTTATTTTTGTTTCTACCTCTCGCTCTCAGATAACCATAGGTCATTAATTCTGTTCTAATGAGCATAATATCTTCTTCAGTTTCTGAAAAATCTAAGGCGTTCTGAATCGATTCCAAATGTTCAATTTCCTTTTTTGTTTCTTCTATGTGTACTTTAACTGCCTCATTGGTTCTTTTTAGCTTATTATACCGATTATAGAATTTTTGAGCATTTTTTGCAGGAGATAATGTAGGATCTAATGCTATTTTTATCGGCTTTTGAGTATAATAGTTCATAGTTTCTAAAGTCGTATCTCCTTCACTAAGCTGATATAAGTTAGCATGAATGAGTTCTCCCTTAATCTTATAGTTCTCTCTGTTTTCAGTATCTCTAAGTTGCTTGAGCTGTATATCTAATTTCTTATAACACCTTTCAAGATTAACAGTAATTAATCGTTTGATGTCACTTGATTTTTGTTTGATTCTTGAGGAATTAGCTTTTTCTTTATAGTACTGATCCACAGCCTCTGAAATAGATGAAAAAACTAATTGTTTTTTATCCTTAAATAATTGCAAAGGTATGGAAGAAAACTCTAAATACCCTTTTTCGTCCACGATAATTGTAGGTGTTGCTTTTTTTTCTTTAATTCTTTTCATCATTTGATTAAAAGCTTCAAAAAGTGAAGTAAAATCTTCAGAAGTTAGTGTATCCACAGATTGTGAGCTGTTTATACCTGTTCGATAGCAAAGCTCTTCTGCAAGAATAGGACTGATACCATTAAAGCTAAAATACAAACATTTATGAATGATAGTACGCTTTTCTTTTAATAACTGAGTAAAAGCTTCAATGCTATAGGTTAACAGAGGATCTACCTTGTTTTTAGATGGTGGATAAACGTAGTCTCGTCCAGGTAGTACTTCTCTAACGGAGCTGACTTGTGCAGAGATATGTTTAATACTGTCTATAATTTTATTTTGGTCGTCACATAGAATAATATTACTATGCTTTCCCATAATTTCTACAATCAGTTTTTTGACACAGAGATCACCTAATTCATTTAAATGTTCAATAGAGATCTCAACGATACGCTCAAAATTAGGTTGAACAATACCAATAATTTTACCACTGCCAATATATTTTCTGAGAAGCATGCAGAAGCTGGGTGGTGTTTGCGGATTTTTTTTAGGTACTTGGGTTAAGTGCAGACGAGAGATAGTGGATTGAACCGTAATTAAGAGCTTATAAGTTACCTTATTATTACGCACACTAACAATTAACTCATCTTTTTCAGGCTGATAAATTTTATCTATTCGCCCACCTGCTAATTTTTCATTGCATTCATCAACTATACTTGAAATAACTGTGCCATCAAAGGCCATAATGATTCCTCCATATCTAAAAGGGACTTACACCCCTGTAATAAATCGCTAAATAGTTTCTCCAAAATACCATTATACCGTATGACTTAGACATAAGTATACTTTTTTTTATTTTACATATGAAAACCCTATACCACCATTAAAAACGAATCTCAATTCTCCAATACATAAACCTATAAAAGGCTTGTATCAGACATATTTGACACAGTTTTTGTATATCTTGAATAAAATGCATATTAGAGTTGGAGATTTAGCAGGTTTAAAGTAAAAACCCTATCAATAGCATCATCAAAATATAAATACTATAAAACAAGTTCAAACTACAAAAAAATCAATAGAAATAAATAAAAAGGGGAGATCCAATGAAAAGAAAGATATGTAAGCATTGTGGTGAAATCAATAGTGGTTCAGCCAGATATTGTTCCAACTGTCATCGTTCTCTAAATGATGCAGAGATAAAAACAGATGATTATGAACCTATGATTATTGGAAAGCATCATTCAGACACAATTGAACACTATATGAATACTTCTAAAGCTGTATCCATTGGTGAATGGATTATTATTTTGATTATACTTGGTATACCTTTCATCAACATATTAGCTTTATTTTATATGGCCTTTGGTTATGACAATGAAAATGTTAGGACCTTTGGCAAATCGTTATTAATCTTAAGTGCTATAGGTACAGTCATCTTTTTCTTGATACGTAGCTGTAGCGGAATATAAAGGGCGTTGAAAGGGTAAAACATTATATCCTTTTAATCTGCTTATCATGATCAACTTTGATATTGAAATATGCAGGTAAAATGAGCTGATGTGTTCATTTAACCTGCTTTTAATATTCATTTTTCCTTCTTATCCTGCTAATTTCATCATATATGGCAGCGTATGAAACAAAACTATAGGTCTATCTAAATCTTCAAATAATAGAAGATTTCTATACTTATGAAATCATAGTAGTTGATGAATCACTAAATATGGTATATAATAGTAATTATATATCATCAATTATAATAATGAGTTACAAAATTCTAAGTCATTCAAGCTCTAAATATGTCGAATCATATACTGCTTATACTAGAAAGATGTCAATAAACTCATTAAAAATTGATATGTACTATATGAATTAATTTCTTTGCTAATTCATATGAAAGGGCTAATCTTTTTAGTCCATAAAAAAAGGGAGGTTTAGTATGAAGAAATTAACATCACTCATATTAACGGTTATTTTATCCATCACTTTATTTGCAGGTTGTGGAGGGACAAAAGACAAAGATAATGACACCCAACCTACAAACACAACTACCAATGAAGCTGAGAAAAAAGAGCTTTCAGACACAGAAGTAATAGAAGGCAGTGAAGAGGCAGAAAATGCAGCTAGAAAAAGAGCAGGTGCAGCAGATACTTTTATAGTCGGAACTAGTGAATTATCTGGAGAGTTTTTACCTCCATATGCTTCATCTACTTATGATAATTATATAGTTAATCTAATGTTTGATGGACTGGTAATTCACGATAAAGAAGGTAATTATGATGTGCTTATAGCTGATAGCTATGAAGTCTCAGAAGATAATAAGACCTATACCTTTAAGCTTAAAGAAGACTTAGTGTTTTCTGATGGAACACCATTAACAGCCAAGGATGTAGCTTTTACTTATACTGTTTTTTGTGACCCTGCTTATGACGGCAGTAGAAATGAAGCAGGTAATGAGCTGGTTGGCTATGATGAGTACCATGATGGTGATGCAGATCATGTGGAAGGAATAAAGGTAATAGATGATCAAACAATTTCCTTTACCTTTAAAATAGCCAAACCTAACCATATAGAAAAACTAGCTTATGGCATTATGCCAGAGCATATCTATCAATATGAAAAAGGAAAATCAACAGAAATAAGAGATAAGATGAATGAAGACTTATTTATAGGTAATGGGCGTTATAATTTTGTAGACTATGAAGAAAAGCAATTTGCTAAGTTTGAATCCAATCCTTTGTGGTTTAAAGGAGAACCTAATATAAAAAATATTATCGTAAAACATACAACTGTAGAGACTATGTTTCAAGAGTTAGAAGCAGGTACAATAGATTTTCAAACACGTGTTCCATCAAAAGAAGAAAACAAACAGCAGATTGAAAATATTGGCTGTCTGAATATCAATTCATATCCAGATAATGGCTATAGCTATATTGGTTTTAATTTGCGGGACGATAGATTAGCAGATGTCAAAGTCCGTCAAGCCTTAACCTATGGATTTAACCGACAGGCATTTGTTGATGTTTATTTTAATGGGTATGCTTCTGTTTGTAACACCCCTCTATCCCAAGTTTCATGGGCTTATCCACCTCAAGATCAACTCAATAAGTATGATTATAGCCCAGAAAAAGCAAAACAGTTACTTGAAGAAGCTGGTTGGAAAGAAGGTTCAGATGGCATCAGAGAAAAGGATGGTAAAAAGCTAGAATTAAACTGGGTTACCTATACGGAAAGCAAATTTGTTGAGACCATGATTGCTATGCTGATATCAGATTGGGAAAAAATAGGTGTTAAAGTTACCCCTAATCTAGTTGACTGGAGTACTTTGTTGGATATTGTGTATTATACTGGAGATTATGACTTTGATCTCTATAACATGTCATGGTCACTTTCTATCGATCCAGATGCTACAGAAATTTTCCACTCAAAAAATGATGTTGTTGGTGGATTTAATTCTACTGGTCTTCATGATGATGAAATTGATAGATTATTAGAAGAAGGTTGTGTAGAGTTTGATCCAGAAAAAAGAGCTGAGATCTATCAAGAGTGGGGATTAAGAATGAATGAAATACTACCGTACATGTATATTTCTCAATCAACAGAATGGGATGTCTCAAATAATCGTGTAAAAAATCTTGATATTAGCCCTTATTGTGATTGGGTATATTCCATTGAAAATCTTGAATTAGAAGCAGACTAAATTCTAGAGTGCTTGTTGTTTTAGCAAGTGTTTTAGTTTAGCGTAAAAAACTATAGAAGGTATATTGTATAAAGCAGCAAACCAATGAAGGTGTAGCTCAGACATCTAATTTATTAGATGTTACAAAGCTTTATATGGTATACCTTTCTAAATCGTATAACTACTAAAATGTATACTTAAGATTGATAAGGTATTAATTTAAACATATTTGTCTTAAAGTAGGAGGTATGTTCGTGCTAAAGTATATTATTAAACGGTTATTACATATGATACCTGTTATTCTTACAATTTCTATTTGTATCTTTATTATCATTAAATTAACCCCTGGGGAACCTGTAGGGAATCAACTCAACCCAAAATCTACAGCAGAGGAAAGAGCGGCCGAAAGAATACGATTAGGCTTAGATAAACCTATACATATACAGTATTTAGATTGGCTTGGCAGAACCTTACGCGGTGATTTTGGACAGTCTTATATATATAAGCGTCCAGTTAAGGATATTGTTGGTCACTTTGTTGTTAATTCATTTATTTTAAATTTAGGGGTTTTCTTTCTTACTTTTTTAATATCAATACCTATAGGTATTGTATGTGCCAAAAAACAGTATTCAAAAACGGATAATTTTTTTAGTGTTTTTTCTCTTGTAGGTATTTCTATGCCATCTTTCTTTTTTGGTTTATTGCTTATATTTGCATTAGCTGTACATTTTAAGATATTTCCTATTAACGGTATGATAAATGCTGGCTCGGAAACTCAAGGATTTGAGAGGGTTAAGGAAGTCCTTCATCATATGGTGCTCCCCGGCATTGTTCTGACTATAGGAAGCTTAGCCAGCTTAGTTCGATATGTCCGAAATGGTATGTTGGATGTTTTACATAAAGACTATATTAGAACAGCTAGAGCAAAAGGGTTATCTGAGAGAAAGGTGGTTTATAAACATGGCTTTCGTAACGCTTTAATTACTATTGTAACGGTGTTAGGTTTTTGGCTTCCTGGACTATTCTCAGGTGCTGTTATACTAGAGTCTATTTTCGTATGGCCGGGAATTGGAAGCACTTTAGTTGATGCTGTCAACGGTAGAGATTATAATCTCATGATGGCGATTATGCTTCTATTTGCTATCCTAACTTTAATAGGGAATCTACTGGCAGATATAGGTTATGCATTAGTCGATCCAAGAGTAAAAGTAGGGGAGGGAAACTCATGAGAATCTTTGCAGTAAAAGCAGTGCCTAATCAAGAGAAAATAATGGGACCATGGCAAATGGTATGGTCTAGATTTAAAAAGAATAAAGTGGCTCTAGTAGGTTTGATTATTTTAGCTTTATTGGTAGTCAGTGCTGTACTAGCACCGTTACTGACTCCTTATGAATTTGATACTATTGATACCCTAAGTATCAATAAACCTCCCTCTTTACAACATCTTTTGGGAACAGATGATTTAGGGAGAGATTATTTTACTAGGATACTGTATGGTGGAAGAATATCCCTTCAGGTCGGCTTGTTTGCTGTAGTTATTAGTGTCATTCTAGGAAGTATTGTTGGAGGAATTTCAGGTTACTACGGAGGTTGGCTGGATAATATACTCATGAGGCTAACAGAAATTTTTATGTCATTTCCTTTTTTGCCGCTTGCTATTACAGTTTCAGCTATTGTGGGCAACAACTTACCTGGTGAATATAAGATGTATATCACCATGATGGTCATCGGTTTCTTAAGTTGGCCGGGCTTAGCTCGTATAGTAAGAGGTCAGATTTTATCTCTAAGAGAGCAGGAATTTATGCAGGCTGCTACGGCTTTAGGCTTATCCGATACAAGAAAAATATTTAGACATTTATTACCTAACACGGTGGGTTATATTATAGTTTATGCAACCGTAGGTATGGCAAGTGCAATTCTAACTGAATCAGCATTATCCTTTCTGGGCTTAGGTGTTGTACCACCGACACCTACTTGGGGTAATTTAGTCCAATTTGCAAGAGATTCCTATGTATTGCAGTATCGTCCATGGTTATGGATACCGCCGGGATTATGTATCTTTTTAGCTGTTATTAGCATTAACTTAATTGGAGATGGCTTACGAGATGCAATCGATCCAAAATCACAACGTTAGGGGGAGGAATAATGAGTAAGCTATTAAGTGTAGAGAATCTTAAAACACACTTTTTTACAGATAAAGGTGTGGTTAAAGCGGTAGATGGTGTCAGCTTTTCAGTTGAACCTGGAAAGACCTTAGGTATAGTTGGGGAATCAGGATGTGGAAAAAGTATTACATCTATGTCTATTATGAGACTCATAGATAAACCAGGAAGAATTGTTGAAGGTGACATTTTCTTTGAAAATAAAAATTTGGTCAACCTCAATCAAAAAGAAATGCGCAAAATAAGAGGCAATGATATATCCATGATTTTCCAAGAGCCTATGACTTCTTTGAATCCAGTTTTTAAGATTGGGAAACAAATCACGGAAGTTTTGATGCTCCATCAAAGAATAGATAAAAACGAAGCTAATAAAAAAGCCATAGAAATGCTTGAGTTAGTTGGCATTCCAAGGGCAGATCAAGTAGTTCTTGATTATCCACATCAATTGAGTGGGGGTATGAGGCAAAGGGTTATGATTGCTATGGCACTAGCCTGCCAGCCTAAAATACTTATAGCAGATGAGCCTACCACGGCTTTAGATGTGACCATTCAAGCTCAAATATTGGAATTAATGAATGACTTAAAAAAGAAAATGAATACGGCGGTAATATTGATTACGCATGATTTAGGTGTTATTGCCAATATGGCAGATGATGTCATTGTGATGTATTCAGGTCAAGTGGTTGAAGATGCTCCTGTGAAAGAGCTTTATGCCAATCCTATTCATCCTTATACAAGAGGGTTATTAAATTCAGTCCCTAATTTGGCAGAAGATAAAAAGCGTCTAGATAGTGTTGAAGGCTCCGTTCCTAATCCACTGTATTTACCAGAAGGCTGTAATTTTTATCCGAGATGTAAATATGCTTGTGAAAAATGTAAAACAATGAAACCTCAACTAATTGAAGTGAAAAAAGGACATAAAGTCAGCTGCCTCATGGCAGATTCATTTGTACAAGATAGTCCTCTTCGTCAAGAAAGGATGAGTGATAATGCCTAAGCAATTATTAGAAGTCAGAAATCTAAAAAAATATTTCCCTGTTAAATCAGGTTTTCTTAAGAAAACAACCAGCTTTGTCAAAGCTGTTGATAATATTTCTTTTAAAATTGATAAAGGTGAAACCTTAGGGTTGGTTGGAGAGTCAGGATGTGGTAAAACAACTGTTGGACGTTCTATCCTTCGCTTAATTGAGCCAACGAGTGGAGAAGTTTTTTTTAACGATGAAAGTATCCTCATTAAGAATAAACAGGCCATGCGATCTTTAAGAAGAGATATGCAAATCATATTTCAGGACCCCTATAGTTCATTAAACCCAAGAATGACAGTCAGTGAAATTGTAGGTGAAGCGTTAGTTGCACATAAGCTTTATAAAAAAGGTAAAGAAGTAAAAGATAAAGTTGCAGAAATTGTAGAAATTTGTGGTTTGGCACGGTATCATATGAACCGTTATCCCCATCAATTCTCGGGCGGACAGAGGCAGAGAATTGGAATAGCAAGAGCATTAGCATTAAATCCAACGTTTATTGTAGCGGATGAACCTGTTTCTGCATTGGATGTATCCATTCAGTCCCAAATTTTAAACTTAATGATGGATCTTCAAGAATCTATGGGACTGGGGTACTTGTTTATTTCTCATGACTTAAGTGTTGTTAAGCATATCAGTCATAAAATCGGCGTCATGTATTTAGGATCGTTAGTAGAATTAGCTGATAAAAATGAGCTCTATAATAATCCGATTCATCCTTATACTAGAGCCTTATTATCAGTTATTCCTATACCTGATCCAACAATAAAAAAGAAGTCCATACAGATTAGCGGAGAGATACCTAGTAATGTGAATGTACCAAAAGGATGTAAATTTCATACAAGATGCCCAATGGCTAAAGAAATTTGCAGAACAAAAACCCCGGAGTTCAAGGATATAGGAAATAACCACTTTGTAGCTTGTCATTTTGCATCACAGAACCAATGTCCGTGGCAGCAAATGAATGATGAGGAGAATAATAAACCTGTTTAAATTGAATTAAATTAAATACTATTCAGTATCTAAGTAAGAATTTTACTTGGGTACTTCTTTTACATCCATATTTACAGAAACTTGCTGTATAATTAAAAACTAATTTTTATGCATGTAGTCCTTATCTTCATAATAGTAATAGTATAAACGCTTTAAAGGACTTCATATGAAAGAGTACGAAATTATTATTAGACTTATTCTAGCAATAGCAGTAGGTGGATTAATTGGGTATGAAAGATCTTATAAGAATAGACCTGCTGGATTTAGAACACATATTCTGGTATGTGTTGGTGCTGCTATTATTTCGTTGATTCAATTAGAAATAGTGAATCATACCAATGCCCTGCTTATAAGCAATCCAGATTTAATCCATGTCCTCAAGGTTGATATTGGACGAATGGGTGCACAAGTGATTACAGGAGTTGGTTTTTTAGGAGCTGGAACTATAATTAGGGAAAAAGGACTTGTTAAAGGCTTGACGACTGCGGCTTCTGTATGGGCAGTTGCTTGTATAGGATTAGCCATTGGATTGGGTATGTATTTTATTAGTATTATCTCTACAGCTAGCGTTTTTATAGCATTGGTCATACTAAAGAAGGTAGAAGAAAGATTTATTGATAAATCATATATGTTTGATTTAGAAATGAGTTATAAGGCGGAAACAGACTTTATAAAAAATTTACAAAAGTACTTGAGAGTGAAAAACATAAGAGTCCAAAATATATGTATAGACGATAAAGAATCTAAAAGGGAATTAACTAAAAGCCAAAAAATAGTCTATACTGTAATAGCTCCCAAATATATCGATAAAACAAGAATTATACAGGATATAAGTCAAACCAAAGGTATGATTAAAATAAAAGCACTATAATGAGTATAAAAAATACAATCCTTGAAAGAATAGGTAATAAGTAGATTTTATAAAAAAGGAGTAACTTCATGAGTCCACGTACATTTAGTAGAATACCAAAGCATATAGGCATTATACCTGATGGCAATAGAAGATGGGCAGTTGATAATAATCTGCATAAACAGGATGGTTATGCCCATGGACTATCACCAGGATTTCAACTTTATGAGCTTATGATAAAATACGGCATTAAGGAAGCTACTTTCTACGGTTTTACAAAGGATAATACAAAAAGACCCAAAGCACAAACATCAGCATTTACTAAAGCTTGTGTTGAGGCAGTTGAGAATTTAGCAGATAGAGATGCCAATCTACTGGTTATAGGGAATACCAAATCCAGTGTTTTTCCTAAGCCTCTCTTAAAATATGCTAACCAACGGGTGAAATTTGGACGAGGACTAATTAATCTCAATTTTTTGGTTAACTACGACTGGAATTGGGATCTTAGCCATGCTTATAATGGTAATAATAACCCTCTTCAAACTAATTTTGATTTAATAAGTCATATTGGTTCTAATGATATTTCAAGAATGGATTTAATTATACGATGGGGTGGTAGAAGACGATTAAGTGGCTTCTTACCCGTTCAATCAGTCTATGCAGATATCTATATCGTCAACCAATATTGGCCTGATTTTCAGGAGGAGCAGTTTATTGATGCTCTGAAATGGTATCAAACAACAGATATTACGTTGGGAGGCTAGTTCTCCCATTGGTACATAAAGGCTATGCTAGAGCATTAAATGGACGTATACAATCTATTGTATCAATTTTTGAGTTATTGACTAAGGTAGATACTCTATAACCATGCATCTGTGAAGCTGGATACGATGTCAGTAATGATTTTAAA
This sequence comes from Vallitaleaceae bacterium, assembly GCA_028277605.1. Classification (GTDB taxonomy): domain Bacteria; phylum Bacillota; class Clostridia; order Lachnospirales; family Vallitaleaceae; genus JANQFZ01. The sequence goes on from JANQFZ010000073.1 coordinate 19,189, forward strand.
ATAACGCTGTTTTTTACGGTTGTATCCATCCATAGCTTTTCTTTTTCTTGGTCTAATATAACAGGCATTCTATGGTGAATATTTGCCATAAAAGCGTTAGGCTGGGTGGTTAAAATAGAACAGGAGTAAAAGACTTCATTTTGCTGTTTATAAGATGTCCATAAGCCAGCTAAAGGGAAAAGCTTCTGATCTTCCAATTGTATTCTTATAGGAATTTTCTTATCATCAAAAGTTGTCCATTCATAAAAGGAATCAGCAAGAATAACACATCGTCTGTGTAAAAAAGAGTGTTTATATGCAGGTCTTGTATCGACTGTTTCTGCCTTGGCATTTATCATTTTATAGCCTGTTTTTTTATCTTTAGCCCAAGGCGGTACAAATCCCCAGTTCAATTCTCCAAAACGATATGCTTCTCCATCATGAATGACAGCTAACACTTTTTGACCGGGTGTAATATTATATCTAGGCTGATAGATGATTTTGGGCACAAATATCTGGTATCTTTCTTGCAAAATATCTAAAATTGCCTGTTCATCAAGCGTTAGTGTTAATCTACCGCACATAGTGTCCTCCTAATAAATATCATCATTTTAAAACTATTATAGCATTGGATAGACTAAGTTTAAACGTCTTTTTTTTGGATACCAATTCTTTTATCATAGCCGCAATGAGGACAGTAGTATAAGTGAATACAAGTATCTGATATGATATCATTGGATACTTGTGGGAGGTAGGGACTGTAATTATCATAATAATCATCTACCTTACCTCCATCAACCATCATAGTGCCGCATTTGGGACACGGAAAGACATAGTTGGTTAATCCGTTACACTGTGGACATATCTTATGATCTTCTTCTGAATGGATGGACATATATTACCATTCCTTTCTTAAATTTTACATAAATATAATAGCTTGGGTTAATATGTAGTATTTGAAATTATATATTTTTTATTATGATTTGTTGTAGAGATTGGATTTATTAAATAGTGGTGTCTCTTTTGTGATAAATGTGAACGATACTAAATACATTTTAATGTAGCTTTGTATTAACTCTGTACAGTAGTTGCCAATTTATACATAGCATGCTATAATTTATTATATTATATTGTCGAATTTTGCATATTTTTCTATTATCTAGTAACCAGTGTCTAATCTCAAAGGAGGATCTTATGAAAAGTATAAATGGTAGGTTAATTTTTTGGTTTTCTATTTGTATGAGTCTCATATTAGTTATCATCAGTATTCTAAATTACAACGCAGCCAAAAACAAGCTAGAAGAAGAAATAAAAATTAAAGAGACTCTCAATGTAAAAAAAATATCAAATGATATTGATAGAAATATTAAAAGTGCTGAAAGCGTTGTTAAAACAATATCATCCATGAGCCAAGAGTTAAACTATCATAATGATAATTATGATAATGTAAAGTCATATTTAACAAACAGCTTTGGTAATGTTTTGAACAACAATGAAGATTTAGAAACAATTTATACTTTTTATAAGCAAGAAATGCGGGTAAGTACTGAGGTTCCTTATGTATGTATTTTAAGAGATGAAAATAGAAAGCCAACAGTATTTGAGCAATCTTTTGAAGAATTTCCTTATTGGGAAAAGGAATGGTATAAAATAGGTAAAAGTAACTTAAGTTTTAAATGGACGGAACCCTATTATGAAGATACCACAGGAAGAACACTTATCTCTGGAGTAAAGAAGCTAGTCAATGATAAAGGGGAATTCATAGGGGTATCAGGAATAGACTTTCATTTGACCAAAATACAAGAAATTGTGAATGAAATAGAGCTTGAAGAAGGAGGATTTTCCTTTTTATTATCTAATGATGGTACATACATCTATCATCCAAACGAAGAATTTATAATGAATAATAATATCAATGACGAAAGCGGAGGACTATCTACAGTCAATGAAGGAATTAGTAAAACCAAATCAGGAAATACATTAATTCGTTATAATGATAAAGATTATTATGTTTTTTATAATGCTATTGAGTCAACCGATTGGACGATAGCGATAGCTTATCCCAGGTCTATTATTACAAAAGCCCTTACGAACCTCCTAATCATAGATATGGGAGTAATAGTTTTAGGAATAATATTAATCATAATTGTATCCATGATAATAAGCAGAAGACTATTAAAGAATATAAGCATAGGTATGAAAGCCTCTGGGGCACTTTCAAAAGGTGATTTGACAAATGATTTTAAGATAAATTCAAAAGATGAAATAGGAACATTGGTTAATGAAATTAACTCGTCAATAAAGGTTGTTAAGGAAATAGTATCCTATATAGATAAGGACGTTGTAAGATTTGAAGGTATGGCTTCCGAGTTGGCAAATACAAGTAAGAACTTGAGTATAAAATCAAGCACAACAATAGAGAAGATTAAAGAAGTTCAAAAAGATATCTCAATAGAAAATGAGAATATCGTTGACGTGTATAGTAATTTTGAAGAAGTCTCCAGTTCAATGGATGAAATATATTCAACGTCTCATGAAAATATTAACAAAATCGTAAAAAGTGTTGAATATGTGCAAGGTACAAAAAATATAATAGAGAAATCGATAGTTCAATTAAACAAAGTTGTAAAACTGGTTGATTTCTCAGTATTATCAATTAACAAATTAGAAAAGAGAACTCAACAGATAGAAGATACCCTAGGATTTATATCAAACATATCTAACCAGACGAGTCTCTTATCATTGAATGCTAATATTGAAGCAGCAAGGGCTGGAGAATTAGGTAAGGGATTTGGTGTCGTTGCAAATGAAATTAGAAATTTAGCAGATGAATCATCGGACATTGTTACTAAAATAGAAGCTCTAATATCGGATATAAATAAAGAGACAAAAGAAACGATAGAAACGATGAATATGGATGTACAGGAAACAATAGAACAATTAAGGCTGATAAATGAAACCAGTCAAAATATGGATGCTGTAATGGCCAATTTTGAAGAATTTATCAATTTCTCAAAAAGATTAAATTCTATGATTAAAAATCAAGCTAATTTTAGTAAGGTCACCAATGATTGTCTTTCTGTCATTTCAGCTTCTTCTGAAAAGATAGAGTCGTCAGTAGATGATATATATAGTTATACAGTCGCTCAAGAAGAAATAGTTGATAGTCTGGGTGAAAGATCAGAGAGCCTTAATGATATTTCTAAAGATCTAAAACAATTAATATCTAAATTTAAAGTTTAATGGTATCACTAACAATAGTTGCTATTTTTTTGAAAAAACTCTTGTTTTATGGTATAGTAACTTTGATATCAATAACTTTGGAGTGGTTAACATGAAACATATCTTTGTTGTGGATGATGAAAGAGATATAAGGGAGCTTATCAGGAAGTATCTTGAAAAAGAAGGTCATAAGGTAACAACCTTTTCTGACGGTACAACGGTTTATGATGAAATGATAAGGCTTGACCCTGATTTAATTGTTATGGATATTATGATGCCGACGATGGATGGATTAGATCTATGTAGGAAAATAAGAAAAAAATCAGAAATCCCTATAATTTTTGTCTCTGCAAGAGGAGAAGAAATAGATAGGATATTAGGATTAGAACTAGGGGCCGATGACTACCTTGCTAAACCTTTTAGCCCTAGAGAGCTTCTAGTTAGAATTAAAAACATATTTAGAAGATTGGACAAACAAAACACAAGTGATGTTGAACGGCATATGAAAATAAAAGACGTTAAGCTTTACCAGTCTAGAAGGTATGTTGAGATAAGTGAGCAAGTACTCAAGCTAACGACCAAAGAATTTGATGTATTATCTTATCTTATGGAAAATAAAAATATGCCTATAAAAAGAGAACAACTGCTTGAAAAAATTTGGGGATTCGATTATTACGGTGAGAATAGAATTATAGATGATGTCATAAAAAGAATTCGTAAAAAGCTTAAAGATATGTCTTCAGATTTAGAGATTACAACAGTCTGGGGGTTTGGCTATAAAATTGAAGCTTAAAATTGGAAGTAAAGTTATGGTCAGCTATCTAGCTGTATTGTTTGTTATGTTTATTATTTTTATGTTCCTATCTAATGTACTGATACACAGATATATTCAGAGAGAGGCTCGAGACGGTCTTAAGCAGCAAAGTGAATACCTTAAAAAAGTAGTTAATGAGAGTTTTTTTAATAGGAGAAAAGACCTAAAGAATAATCCGGAATTAGCACCTAACTTTAGAATATTGAGCCGAATCATCAATGCTGATTTTATTATCTATAATAAAGATAATAGAATTATTCTGAAAAGCTCTAAGGATATTGATCAGCAGATCATTTATTTGATGAGTCAAGAAGATAAAAGTGAATACATCACCTATAAAGAAACCGTAACAAGTTCAAATGGGGACATTATGGGATATATTCTACTTTTTACTAAACTCAAAAATGTACAAGCCTTTCAACAATCTATTGTAGGCACTATAATGATTAGCATGATTGTTGCCATTTTGGTTGCTTTATTATTCTCTTATTTTATTCAGCGTTCCATAACCAATCCAATTAAAAAGCTAAAAAAAGATATGAGTAGTATTTCTCTAGATGAAGATTACACGTTTAACCCAATTACAACAGGGGATGAAATAGAAGATTTATATCACGGATTTAAAAATATGGTGAACAGACTAAAATTAAATGTAGATGAGCGAAGACGTTTCTTTCAAAATGCTTCGCACGAGCTAAAAACTCCATTAATGTCAATACAAGGCTATGCTGAAGCTATAAGAGATGGTGTGGTAGATGGCTATGAGGTTGACGACAGTCTAGACATAATTATACATCAAAGTAAGCGATTGAAAATGACTGTGGATGATATCCTATATTTAACAAAGCTTGAAAACACACCTGAGAATTATAATTTCGAAACGGCAAATATCGTTGTTACCATAAAAAAAATCGTAAAAGAGTTTAATAAGATAGCGCAAGATAAGCAGATAAACATTGAGTTAATCCATTCCTCAGAGAAGATTATTTCTCAGATTGATGTTGAAAAATTCCGTGGTGTAATTACTAATATCATTAGTAATGCTTTAAGATATGCAGAGCATAAAATAACCATAGCTATGAGCAGTGATGAAGGGATGTATGCTATCCATATCACGGATGATGGTGTAGGATTCTCGTTTAATGAGGAGAATAAGGTGTTTGAACGCTTTTATAAAGGAAAAAATGGGAATTCAGGTATTGGATTAACCATTGCAAAAACAATTGTACAAGAGCATGGTGGAACAATCAGAGCCTACCAGAACCAACCCAAAGGTGCTGGTTTTGAAATTAAGCTGCCTGTTAAGCTGTCATAAAAGAAAGAAGGAAAAACCTATGAAAATCTCTAAAGGGGAGTATGGCTATATTAAAGAACAGAAAAAAACTCAATTGTTATACTCTATTGGTAGTTTAATACTTATTGTAACATTCAATGTATTATCTACCTTTATATTGGATTATTCAAAATTATTTACATTAATTTCCATATTGTTTGTACTGCCCTTTGCACAGCGTTTTGTTAAGCTGATCCTTCTTATACGCTATAAAGAAAATAGTAGATTAAAAGATACAAGGCTTAATACCGCTACGGATAACCTTAAAGCTCTCTATTCATTGATAATGACAGCAGGAAACAGAACTATCTATTTCGATAGCATCATTTTGAGTGATAAAGAGGTTATTCTACTAAAATTGGACATAAAGGGTAAAACAGATGGTAAAGATAAAATTGAATGGGCAAGAAAACTATTTCAAATAACAGGGCATAAGGTTAAGGTTTCATTTTTTAATGACCTTGCAGAACTGCTAAAGTATATACAAAACAATTCAATTGATTTCAGTCGATTGAATACAGATAAGCAAACAGAACTAGAACGGATTGTATTAAGCTACACAATTTAAAAAAGCTATGCCTATTTTTGGAGGAAACATGAGAGAAATTGTTATATCTGAAGAAGAATCCAATCAACGAGCGGATAAATTCATACTAAAGTATTTAAATCAGGCCTCAAAAGGGTTTATCTATAAAATGTTAAGAAAAAAAAGAATTAAACTCAATCATAAAAGACTAAGTGGTCATGAGATACTGAACGCTAACGATGCTTTGCAATTCTATTTGTCAGAGGAAACCATCAACAAATTTAGTCAAGTGATGGTAAAAGAGGTTAAGATTACCTTTAGTATCATATATGAAGATGAACATATTTTAGTCTGCAATAAACCGATTGGGGTTATGTCACAACCCGATGGTTCAGACAAGCCTTCCTTAGTTGATGAAGTGAATACTTATCTAGTACAAAGCAAGTCTTATCAACCAGAAATAACCAAGGGTTATCGTCCGGGAATATGTAATCGATTAGATAGAAATACGAGCGGCATTATATTGGTTGGTAAGCACATGAAGGCACTTCAGGACTTAAATCAACTGATTAAGGCACGACAAATTGACAAATATTATAAGGCTATTGTGGCTGGGAAAATAGATCAGACAAAAGAAATGGAAGCTTATCTAGTAAAGGATAAGAAAAGAAATAAGGTACAGATTTATAACACAATGGTACCTGATAGCAGCCATATTGTAAACCATTTTAAAAGGCTCGCTTATAATAAAGGCTTCTCATTGGTAGAAATCAAACTTATAACGGGTAAAACACATCAAATAAGAGCTCATTTAGCTTATGAAAAGCATCCTATACTAGGGGATTATAAGTATGGGGATAGGACAATTAATGAGCCATTTAAAAAGAATGGTTTACAGTATCATTTACTCCATGCATATAAGATACAATTTCACGAAATAGATGGATTATTCTCTTACCTAAGCAAAAAAACATTTTATGCACCAGAACCACAATTGATGCATCAGATAGGGTTACAGCTTTTTGAAAAAGAGATGATGACATGACACTTAAGCAAAAGATAATACAATATAGTCAAACCCTTGATGTGGATGTCATTGGTTTTTGTGATGCCTCACCATTTCGTGAGCTTAAGAAACTGCTGGATGAAAGAGATAAAAATGGATTTAGGTGTGAACTTGAAAAAACAGATGTAGAAAAAATGATCTATCCTGAAAAGACCATGCCAAATGCTAAATCTTTTATTGTTATTGCAGAAGGCTATAGTAGTAAAGAACAGGATAAAAAGGATGGGTTAATTGGATATATCTCCCCATCTGCTACGACCGTAGACTATCATGAACTGGTAATGAATAAGCTAAAATCACTGGAGGCGTTCATTCATAAACAAAGGGACTGTCAAACGGAATGTTTTGTTGATATAAGTCCTTTTTCAGATAGAGCTATTGCAGAACGTGCAGGGTTAGGCTATGCTGGATATAATTCCATGCTAATATCAGAAAAACTAGGTACACGTTTTTTTATTGGGTATATTCTAACCGATTTAGAAATCAAACCCGATAATAAGGAGTTTTTTTCAGATTGCTCCTCTTGTAATCTTTGTATTAAAGCCTGCCCAACAGGAGCATTAAAAGGTGGAGGCTTAATCAATGCTAATCAGTGTATATCTTACTTAACACAGAGTAAAAAGGAAATCCCATCACTTTTAAAGAAAAAAATGGGTCGGCAGCTTTATGGATGTGATCGCTGTCAAGAGGTTTGTCCTAAGAATAAAGGATTAATGTTAAAGCCTACAACATCTATTATTCCATCTCAAGTTGAGTTGGAAGATATACTTAATCTATCCAATAAAGCATTTAGAGAAACATATGCAAGAACTGCTTCGGGCTGGAGAGGAAAAAAGCTATTACAAAGAAATGCCATAATTGCTTTAGGTAATTCTAAAGATATTCGAGCATTGAAGATTTTGAAGCATCATATTGAAGATAGACGACCAGATATTAGAAAGGAAATCATAGATGCTATCAAACGATTAGGGTTTACTGAAGGAATAGAACTATTGCAGTTAATGAAAAATAAAGAAAAGGTGGATGATCTACTTCCAAAAATAGATACAGCGATAGAAGAGATGAGAAAGAACTAAACCACACATTTTAGTAAAGCAGGTGATCGTCCATGGGATATTGGCGCTCAAGAGGTTTAAGGGGAAGCCAACTAGAAGAGTTAATTAATTTAACCAACGATAAGTATAGGGAGAAAGATTTAGCCTTGATTCAGAAAGTTCCAACACCTATAAAGCCTGTTAAATTAGATCCAGAGAAGGGTAACATATCTTTGGCATATTTTGAACAGAAAAGTACCGTAGATTATATTGGGGTTGTACAGGGTTATCCCATCTGTTTTGATGCCAAAGAAACCAATAAAAACTATTTACCCATGCAGAATATCCATGAACACCAGATACAATTCATGAATGATTTTGTTAAACAAAGCGGCATTGCTTTTTTACTGGTTTACTTTTCTCTGTATAACGAATACTATTATCTTTCATTCAGGCATCTTTATATTTATTGGAAAAACTCAATAGAAGGCGGAAGAAAATCCATTCCATACGCTGATTTTGATAAGGAGTATTTAATTTCTTGTAAAGGTTTGTACATCAATTATTTAGAACAGATCAAGAAGGATGCGGAAAGCACGCTTTAAGTGAAATGAGATTTTTTCGATGGTTAAACACTGCCAAATATTGATATAATCTATAAATGACAAGAAAATTTCATGCAATTATAAAAAAAGATAGAACAACACGAGTATTATGTTCATGTGTTCTATCATTTTCTTTCCTATGCCTAAACATATACTAACTAATTATATAAAATTATGCAAGTCAAAAAAGTTTTCAATTTTATAGATTTTAGCAAATGTAATAGACTCTAACACCTAACAAATCAAAGATTTTGTGTTTGTTTTAAAATAAAAGAATTAAAACTTGAATAAATCTTAAATTAGTTCCCTCCAGGATTTTCTTCGATTACTCTCGTTTCTTGACACTCATCTAGATTAAATATAAATTGAGATGGTAAATTTGTAAAAATAGTTATAACCATTACTAACATGATAATAAATTTTTTCATACTATACTCCTTTCATTATTTCTTTATACATATTATAAGCTAAATTTTTTAGCCTTAATCTTTTGATTTCATCATTAGTATTAATAATTTTTTTGTTTAGTAATTGTACCATCTGGTTTAGAAAGTTCATATCTTTATTGATTGTGCAGTACTTTAGTATACTATTCAAAAATGAAGATATATACGTTTCATTTCCAAATGCTTTATCAATATCTCTCAATAATTCTAACGCATAATAAATTTTTATTTTATGTTTATTATAATTATTAATTTGTATATAAGAATCAAAATAATTAAGTCTTTTGCAAAGCGGCATACTTTTATCCATATTATTGATAACATAATTAATGTATTTTTGTGCTTTTTCAATATTACCTTTTTCAACATATAGGTAAGCTAAATTATTATAAATAAGTAATCGACTGCTCTTATTACAACAAGACTTAAGAGCAATTTGATATTTTTGTTCAGCTACTTCCAGCCTATGTTCACTTATATAAGTTAAAGCATCATTATTATAAACTGCATATATTTGATTACGATTAGCATATAGAAGTGCTTTCTCAAGTGTAGCTCTAGCCTTATCCAATTGATTATTATGTCTAAGGCAATAAGCATATCTATAATAAAAAATGTAAAAATAATATTTTGTTCTACTATTAATAGATAGAGTATCTAAGCTATATTTATTTAGTACATACTCAAAACAATTAATACCACTTTTTATAGTTCCTTTCAATATATGCAAATAACCTAATTCACCTGTAGTTAGTAAAATTAAATCTATTATTTTTTTCCTCTCAAGAATTTTAATGACATTTTTTAGCATAATAAATGCTTCTTGATAAGATCCTAAATTGTATCTATAACGTGCAGTTATAATTTTAATAAGTAATTGATTATAAATTGAAAAAGATTTATTTTCAAGAGTCATAAAAGTATTTATATCTGTTAAATCATTGTATGCATCAATGTCATTTAAAATATCTAAACAATAGTCATTAAACTGATCTTCAGCCGTATGAATGATATTTTCTAATTTATTCTTAAATATTTTCTCTGTATCTCTGATAAACTTCTTACCTATTCTTTTATTATTCTTAATGGTTCTTGAATTTAAGTACCTTTCAAGTGTGCTGGGTGTATATTGGGTTAAAGTTAAGTATTCTTTCATTGTATATTTTTTCAATATATATTCTTTTAATTGTTTGCCTTCACTTATAAACTTTATATCTTTACTGGTTAATTTCATGATTCACCCCTTATTGGGACACCGTATTTCAAATATATTTTATTACGTATTGTTTATTAAATAAATGAAGATGCTTTGCTAATATAACTATTGAAGAAATATTTATATTACTATAATAATAATCTATCTATCTATATATTGTCAAATCAATAAAATACTTTTTTTAGTTTAGGCTGTAGCACAATACATAGAAATGACTAATAATTTATACTTTAGTATCATCATGGACGAGCTTAGAATATTATGTAATAGAATATTTATAAAATGTAAGGTTAGGTGAGTGCTATGGGTGAAGAAAAAAAAGTAAAGCTTGTTGAAAAAACAGATTGCAATAAGCAGCAGATAGGGCTATGTTCAGAGGCGGATGGGTGTAATACTATCTCTCTTGGAGACTGTTCACATGCGGAAGGTTGCTGTACAAAGGCAAAAGGTACGTGTTCTCACTCAGAGGGATGCTGTACTCATGCGAATGGTAATTGCTCCCATTCAGAAGGAAGAGGTGTTGTTGTTAACGGAAATCTTCAAAAGACCAAAGCAGTTGGTCAAGGCTCTCATGCAGAAGGGGCAGGTACTTTAGCTACTGGAGAATATTCTCACGCAGAAGGAGGAAATACCTTTGCAGGAGGTTCCTTTTCACATGCTGAGGGAAGTGGTACAAAAGCTACTAGTTTTACTTCCCATTCAGAAGGATGTGATACACAAGCAACAGGAGAATGCTCCCATGCAGAGGGAGACCAAACAACAGCAAGCAGTAAGGGTTCTCACGCGGAAGGAATTCAAACAAATGCTAGTGGTTTATGTTCTCATGCAGAAGGAAATCAATGCAGTGCTAGTGGATTATATTCCCATGCGGAAGGAGATCAAACGATTGCTAGTGGATTTGGTTCACATTCAGAAGGATTTCAGACAATAGCTAGTAATACGAATTCCCATGCAGAAGGTGAGCAAACGATAGCTAGTGGATTCATTTCTCATGCAGAAGGAAGCTGTACCGAATCAAGCGGTACTTTTTCACACGCAGAGGGAAATACAACGAGTACAGCAGGATTTGAGGGTGCTCATATTATGGGGAAATTTGGAGACGCTTGTGACAACTACAGCTGGTTCATGGCGGGAGGGATAAGCTCTGGAAATAAAGCAATTACTGCTTGTATAAAAAATAATGGCGATGCCTTTTTTAATTCAGTAGATACAGTAAATCCATGTTGTACAGATTATGCAGAAATGTTTGAGACTATAGATAGTAAAGCTATAGATGTTGGGTATTTTGTTACCTGTGTAGGAGATAAAATAAGAAAAGCTACATCTGAGGACTCATACATCTTAGGAGTAACCAGTGCAACACCAGCAATTACATGTGGAACTGCTGAAACCTGTTGGCAGTGTAAATATCTAAAAGATGAATGGGGCAGGACAATATATGAAGCTGGCAAGCCTATACTAAATCCTGAGTATGATTCAAATCAAAAATACATATCAAGAAAAGTAAGAGTAGAATGGGTAGCTGTTGGTCTCCTTGGTCAGCTTTTAGTTAGAGATGATGGCAGCTGCCAAGTTAATGGTTATTGTAGACCTAATGATAATGGTGTTGCTACAAATTCTGATGAAGGCTACAGGGTATTAAGACGTACAGGAGAAAACCAGATATTAGTCTTATACTCTATTATGCCATTTACAAGAGATACTAAGCCTAAGAAACATTGATAGAATACATTTATCGTGAAATAAAAAGGTATTCGGCTGAAAGATATTAGATTAATAGAAATTCTTACTTATCAAATGCTTATATATGCCTATTTTCGGGGGGATAAAGAACTTATTTCCTGAAAGTAGGCTTTTATATATTACCATGAAATCACATCTTTATCTAAATGGTATTAGTATCACTTATCTTTAAACTTATTTATAGAAATTCATTAACAAACATTATCTTATATTTATATATAAACAAAAATATAATCCGTTGCAATAAAATATCTGGCATATAGTATTTCACGTATTTTCTTGTTATTTTCGCTTTTTACTATCTAAATATGCAAATAATAGTTGAAATAAATATATAAATATGTAATAATTAGTTGGGTAATTAAATTAATTATAAATACTTATTTATATAATAGATATAAATTAAGAGATTAGTAATAATAATTTTATTATGCTATTAATTTGTTAGTTTAATGAATACGATAGTGATTTAACTTAGCAAATAATAGTCATAGGTTTTATTAATATAAATTATTGAGTTGAATAAATTTATGATACTATTCATCTATTTAAAATAAATATCTTATCATTATTAAATAAAAAAATATTTATAAAAAATTATAAGTGCCTGTTCATTTTTACAATCACAATTGAAAAGTGTAAAAAAAGAAATAAAAATTCAAATGTTAAACTAGTGAGATAAGAAAGGGGAATGAGTATGTGTCAATTTTCAATTCCGTACAATGGAGATATTGAGTTAGTAAACAAAATATTAGAAGGATATTCAGAAAATGTAGATAGCTTTTATGGTAATTTTGGTATCGATCCCTTTGGGGGAGGTCGTGCGCAGAAAAGTATATTTATAGATACATTTGAAGAGTTAAAAGAAATAATATCTAGATTAAAAGAAAAACAAATTAGTTTTAATTATGTCATTAATAGTACTAATATGATGAATAGGGAGTTTGTCCCAGATTATAAAAAGTTATTTTTAGGATTTATTGAAAAATTACTTGATTTAGGTATTAATACTGTAACACTGTGTAATCCTTACTTAATTCAAGAAACAAGACAAGCTTTTCCCGATATAAATATTTCAGCTTCAGTAAATTTCAAAGTGAAGAGTTTGGAAGAATTAAACTATATCACGGAATTGGGGTGTAGTGAAGCAACATTGCATTATGATTTATTGAAAAATTTTAAAGAGCTAAGAAAAATTAGAGAAAACTCAAATTTGCTATTAAAACTAATTCCTCATGATGTATACATAAATAATTGTCCATGGCAAAAAGGTCATACAAGAATGCAAGGCGCACATAGTAGGCAAAAAGATTTTACTTCACCTTATTTTAGTTATTATAGGAACAAATGTGTAAATATTAGAAATTATTATCCAGAAGAAATTTTGAGGGCTTCATGGTTTTTGCCTGAGGAAATAGATAATTATACCAATATAGGTTATTCCAATTTTAAATTGTTAGATAGACTAGCAACTACAAGTTGGATAGTAAGAGTATTAGAATTATACTCATCAAAAGAAACGCCAGAAAACATTGAAGAAATATTGGGAACGTATGGAGGAAAATCAAACATTAGTAATTTTGAGTCATTACCATGTGAGAGCAATAGTATTTATCCTAAGGATAAGTTAGAACTAATTCCTAATATAAATATCGATAAAGAATACAGTGAAAAATTAAGAGCATATTGGTTTAGTGATAAACATAATACAATTAATTGTAATACGTGTAAACATTGTAATAGTATTGCAATAAAAGAGCTGGATTTCCCAAAAGATAAGCGAGATATTGCAATTAAAAATAATTATGTCTGGCAGGAACAAATTACGAAGCCAGAATTTATTAACCAATTAAATGATTCATTTGTTCAACGGATAGAATATAAAAGTTAATAGTATTAATAACATGTATGCCATGATAGTGGAGTAGTTTTCACTGACATTATTAAATTTTGATAAAGGAAAGGGATTGAATTTATTATGATAAATAACCTACTGTTCTTACCGTTTATAAAATCTAAAGACTACATAAATAATATACCTAAAAATACTATCGTGTATGGAAGAAAAGATACAGATTTTCAAAAAGACTGTTTTTTATTTACAACAGCAATAGATAATGCGTTTGACGAAAAAGATATAAATACTCTAAAGAATAAAGGCATAAATGCAGCATACGTTTACGATATGTTTGATTTTGAAAACAAAGAGTTTACAATTCAAGGATATAATAGTATTAGAAAAGATATTAATGAAATAATTGAGATGGGATTTGCTTATATAATTGCATCCAATCCTTACATTATTGAAATACTTTGCAATGAATATAAGGAAGCAGGTATAAAGCTAATTATTTCATCACAACTAGAAATCAATAGCATTAGAGGTAAATTGTTTTTCGATGTTTTAAATGACATTTCTATAATCAGTCATATCATTGTCTCTCAAAATCATATGTCAAAATTTCACTTAAATGAAATATTAAAACAATATACGGATATAGATATCATAATAGAGATTGATCGTTTTGCATCTGATAATCAAATTGTGCATGAGCACTATTATAATTGGATTTATGGTTATTACAATGAGTATGTTGTTAACTATTTGAAAACATTTGTTGAAAACAATAAAACTTATGCAAAAAAAGCTAATGAATTATTTTATAATAATCAAGAGCTATGCTATAAGTTAGGAGAGATTAATGCAGAACCAGAACTAGTTTTAAACAACGTTCAAGCATTAAATGAAAATATTAATGATATTAAAATAGTTGATTATTATCTATGGTAAGGGTATAATATATAATTAAATTATAATAAATATTTA
>JANQFZ010000050.1 GCA_028277605.1 Vallitaleaceae bacterium
ATTCATAAAACACTCCTTTATTTTTAATAATATAATCAATAAAAGATATTATAGTAAATACAGTGGTTGCTACTACCAAAATGGTTTTTATAGCATTGAAAACTAAATTCTGCCACTGGATTAACAGTACAATTATCATGATCATGGTTGTTGCAGTTTTAATTTTTCCCCACCAGCTGGCTGCAATAACAACGCCTTTCTGTACAGCAAGAATACGAAAACCACTAACAAGTAATTCTCTTGCCACAATAATAATAACAACCCAAGCAGGCAGCAAACCAACTTCTGTAAAATAAATTAAGGCTGTAACAACCAGTAATTTATCGGCCAATGGATCCATGAATTTACCAAAGGTTGTTATCATATTTCTTGTTCTGGCAATATAACCATCCAGCCAATCAGTGGTACTCGCTACTGCAAAAATAACTATAGCGACAAGTTCATTATAGGCATCTGGTAACAAGTATAAAGCAAGTAAAAATAATGGTATTAAGATGATTCTAAGGATTGTTAATTTATTCGCGAGATTCATGAATTATCTCTCCTATTAGATCGTATTCATTAGCTCCTATAATTTGAGCTTTTACTCTATCACCAGATAAGTGTTCATAGGGTGACGTAATGAATATCATACCATCGACATTGGGGGTATCTCTATACGTTCTACCACAATAAACGTTGTCTTCAGGGATATACCCCTCTATTAAAACATCTAAAATACGACCTATCTGCTCTTTATGCTTCTTTAGTGATATTGCTTGCTGTAAGGTCATGATCACTTCTTGTCTTTTAATCTTTATAGCTTCCTTGATTTGATTATCCATTTTGGCAGCTTTGGTTCCTTCTTCAGGAGAAAAAGTAAACACGCCTAAATGGTCAAACTCTGTTTTCTCAATAAAATCACACATTTCTTGAAACTGCTCTTCTGTTTCACCTGGAAATCCTGTAATAAGTGTAGTTCTTAAGCAAATGTCTGGTATAGCTTCCCTCAACTTATGCAAGGTATTTGTAATTTGATTTTTTGTACTTTTTCTAGCCATTTTATTTAAAATTGTATCATTAATATGCTGTATTGGCATATCAATATAATTACAAATTTTGTTCTCATCCTGCATCACTTGAATGAGCTCATCCGTTATCGTTTCAGGATAGCAGTACAACAGTCTAATCCATTCTATAGCTTCTACTTGTACAAGTGCTCTTAACAAATCTGGTAATGCTTTTTTATGGTAGATATCTATGCCGTACATAGTTGTATCCTGAGCAACTATAATAAGCTCCTTCACACCTTGTAATGCTAGGTATTTTGCTTCCTCAACGAGACTCTCAATCGTCCTACTTCTAATTTTTCCCCTTAATTTGGGTATAATACAAAAAGTACAGGATTTATTACATCCTTCTGCAATTTTAAGATATGCATAATAACCTGTTGTACTAATAATACGATGAATATATGGATCTGGTTGAGTATGAATATCCTTTAAACACATAACTTTATTATTAGAAAGAGCTCCTTCTATTACCTCTACTATACTATCGTAACCCGTCGTGCCTACTATGGCATCAACTTCTGGAAGCTCTTGCATTAATTCCCCTTGGTATCTCTGGGCTAAACACCCAGTTACAATTAGAGCTTTACAGTTTCCTGTTTTTTTATACTCTGCCATTTCTAATATGGTTTCAATACTTTCTTCCTTAGCATCATGAATAAAGGCACAAGTATTAATCACTATCACATCTGCTACAGCTTCATCCCCTGTTAAAACATACCCTTTTTCACTCACTAATCCAAGCATAACCTCACTGTCTACTCGATTTTTATCGCATCCAAGGGAAATAAATGCAATCTTTCTGTCCAAATATGAGCACCCCCCTTTGTCAACTGTAATTGTTAAGATAACCTCTGCGCAGCTATCACACAATTATGCATAAGCATTGCTATTGTCATAGGTCCCACGCCACCTGGTACAGGTGTGATAGCAGAAGCAACTTCACAGCACGCATCAAAATCAACATCACCACAAAGTTTACCATTTTCATCTCGATTCATACCAACATCAATAATAACGGCTCCTTTTTTAATAAAGGTCTCATTAATATATTTAGCTTTACCAATGGCAACTACTAAAATATCAGCCCTACGACAAACCTCAGGTAAATCTTTCGTTCTTGAATGACAGGTGGTCACTGTCCCGTTTTCTCTTAAAAGTAACAGTCCTATAGGTTTACCTACTATGTTACTCCTTCCAATAACCACACACTCTTTACCATCTATACTAATATCGGATCTTTTTAACAGTTGCATGATACCTGCGGGTGTACAAGAGATAAATCCTTCCTTACCAATACTTAAGCTACCGACACTATATGGATGAAATCCATCAACATCCTTGCTTGGATCGATGTCACATATAACTTTTTCCTCATCTATATGACCTGGTAAAGGTAATTGTACCAATATACCATGAACATCCTCTCTTGTATTTAAGTCATGGACGAGGTCTAATAGCTCCTGTTCTGTTGTCTTTTCCGACAGCTCATAAGATAAGGAACGTATACCTATGTAGTCACACGCTCTTTTTTTATTTCTAACGTAGACTTTTGAAGCAGGATCCTCTCCAACTAGAACAACCGCTAGAGTAGGATGTATTCCATCTGTTTTTAATTGTGCAACCTTAGTCTTTAATTCATCTTTTATCTTTGAAGATATTTTTTTACCATCAATGAGTTTAGCACACATAAACTCTCCTCCTAAAATAACCCGATTATATTTCCCTTCTTATCAACGTCAATCTCTTCCGCTGCTGGTTGTTTTGGAAGACCAGGCATTGTCATGACATTTCCCGTAATAACAACAATAAACCCAGCACCAGCTGAAACATGAATCTCTCTAACTGTAATACTAAAATGCTTAGGTCGCCCTAATGCTTTTGGATTATCTGATAAAGAATACTGTGTTTTTGCAATACATACTGGAAGTTTATCTAAATGATGCTGTACCAGAGTTTTTATGGATTTTTTAGCTTGAGGCGTGTAGATAACACCATCTGCACCATAAAGCTGGCTTGCAACGGTTTCGATTTTATTCTCTATTGTATCCTTTTCATCATAAATTGGTTTAAAGTGACTAGCTTTTGTCTCAAGTGTATGAAGAATTGTTTTGGCAAGCTCTATACCACCTTCTCCACCTTTTTCCCATACTTCTGATAATGCAAAATCAGCATCTAAGGCTTGACATTTTTCTCTAACCATCTCTATCTCTTTTTTGGTATCTGTTACAAAGGCGTTTAAAGTGACAATGACTGGTATACCATATTTTTTTAGATTCTCTATATGCTTCTCAAGATTTGAAAATCCTTCACTTAATGCCTCCAAATCTTCAGCTTCTAGCTGTGTTTTAGAAACACCTCCATTATATTTTAATGCTCTTATCGTTGCTACCAAAACGACTGCACTTGGGCTTAACTGGGCTTTTCTACACTTAATATCCAAGAATTTTTCAGCCCCTAAATCTGCTCCAAAGCCAGCCTCTGTTATCACAATATCCGATAGCTTTAAGGCTAATTGAGTCGCTCGTACACTGTTGCAACCATGAGCAATATTAGCAAATGGTCCACCATGCATAATAGCTGGTGTATTCTCTAATGTCTGTACTAAGTTCGGCTTAAGCGCCTCTTTCAATAAGGCTGTCATAGCTCCTTCTGCTTTTAAGTCTCCAGCAGTAACAGGATTACCTTCATAGGTATAAGCTACAATTATTTTTCCCAATCGCTTTTTCAAGTCTTCAAGGTTCTGTGCTAAACATAGAATTGCCATGACCTCAGAAGCAACTGATATCATAAAACCATCTTCTCTAGGCACACCTTGCAAACGACCGCCTAATCCAATAACGATTTTCCTTAACGCTCTATCATTCATATCTACAACACGTTTCCAGACAATACGTCTTGGATCGATATCCAATGCATTCCCTTGCTGTAGATGATTATCCATCATGGCTGACAATAAATTATGTGCAATACTGACAGCATGGATATCACCAGTAAAATGCAGATTAATATCTTCCATTGGAACAACCTGTGCATAACCACCGCCAGCAGCCCCACCTTTAATTCCCATACAAGGACCTAGTGAAGGTTCTCTTAAAGCGATAATGGCTTTCTTTCCTAATTGTCCCATTGCTTGACCTAATCCTACAGTTGTGGTTGTTTTCCCTTCTCCTGCAGGGGTTGGATTAATGGCTGTTACAAGAACTAATTGACCATCTTGACGGTCTTTGACTTTTTCCCATAAGGTATCCGAAAGTTTGGCTTTGTATCGCCCATAATATTCTAAATCCTCTTCACTTATGTTTAACTGCTCTGCGATCTTGCTAATTGGTTCCATCTCTGCTTCTCTAGCAATTATAATATCAGATTTCATAAAAGACCTCCTGATTTTTATCCATCTATTTTTTCTTGCTTTTCTGCGGCTATTTCATCTGAGCCTGATTGTGCTTCATTCTTCATGGCTTCATATTCTTCCACAGTAAGAAGAACTTTTCGAGGCTTGCTGCCTTCTTCAGGCCCCACAATACCTGCATCATGAAGCTGATCGACAATACGCGCTGCTCGGTTGTAACCTACCCTAAAGGTTCTTTGAATCATAGAGGCAGATGCCTTCTGCTTTTCAATGACCAGGTTCATAGCATCTTTAAAGTAATCATCCAAATCAGACTTGTTGCTTTCAAGCTTCTTATCTGAAGAAAGCTGGTTCATTATCTTTTCATTATAAATGGCTTTTTGGCTTTCCTTTAAGAATTGAACAATACGTTCAACCTCTTTATCTGATACAAATGCCCCTTGTACTCTAAGCGGCTTTTGCATACCTACTGGATAAAACAGCATATCTCCTTTTCCAAGTAGTTTCTCTGCTCCATTCATATCTAAGATAGTTCTGGAATCTGTTCCTGATGATACAGAAAAGGCAATTCTTGATGGTATGTTTGCTTTTATCAGTCCAGTAATAACATCCACTGAAGGACGCTGTGTAGCTATAATTAGATGTAATCCCGCAGCCCTTGCCATTTGAGCTAACCGGCAAATGGCATCCTCCACATCATTAGGCGCAGCCATCATCAAATCGGCTAATTCATCTACAATAATAACTATTTGAGGCAAGGGCTCTTCTTGGTCTTTTTCTTTTGCCCATTTATTGTAGCTTTTTATATCTCTAACATTCGCAGAAGCAAAGGATTTATAGCGTTCAGCCATCTCTTGTACTGCCCAATTCAAAGCACCTGCCGCCTTTTTAGGATCAGTGACCACAGGTATTAATAAATGAGGAATACCATTATAAACATTCAGCTCAACCACTTTAGGGTCTATCATAATGAGCCTGACATCCTTAGGGGTCGCTTTATAGATAATACTCATGATGAGCGTATTGATACAAACACTTTTCCCAGAACCAGTAGCACCAGCAATTAATAAATGCGGCATTCGAGCTATATCGGCAATAATAACTTGACCTGCTATATCTTTTCCTAAAGAAAAGGCTACATTAGAAGGATATTGTTTGAAATGCTCTGTATCCACAACCTCTCTTAAATAAACTGCTTGTACCTCCTTATTAGGTACTTCAATACCAACGGCAGCTTTACCGGGTATAGGTGCTTCTATCCTAATGCCTGATGCTGCTAAGTTTAAAGCAATATCATCAGCAAGTCCAACTATTTTACTTACTTTAACTCCTTGCTCTGGCTGCAGCTCATATCTCGTTACAGTAGGCCCACAGCTGACATTGAGCACTTTAGCCTTGACTCCAAAGCTCCTCAGTGTTTCTTCTAGTTTTTTTGCATTATTTAAAACAATTTGTTTAGAACCTTTTCTACCTGTAAAAGGATTTTGCTTTAGAAGCTCCACTGATGGAAATTCATAAGTCATTTCCTGCTTCTGCTGTTGAGCCAAACTCTTATACATATCCTGTTTGTTTGGTTCGCTGCTATTCTTATCTTGTTGTTGTACAGAATCATCTTTCTTTTCAAGTCCCTTATCTGCATATTCTTCATTGATGATTTTAATGGTTTCTTCAGAGACCTTTTTATTGTTATCTTTGTTATCTTTGTTATCATTATTAACTTTATTTCCTTCATTTTCTTTAACAACCTCATTATTTAAGGTTACTCTATGAAGAAAATTTGAGCCTGATGTTACATTCTTGTTATCAGTTTCGCATTCCGTAAGCAAATCATTCTTCATATCTGTTACAGAATCTTTAACCTTCTTGCCACCAGATCTTATCTGCTTCATAATCCATGCTAACATCTTAAGAAAGGATCTTTCTGTTAGGAGAATAAAAATACTTATAGTTATTAAACTAAGAATAATGTATGTCCCAACCGTATCAAATAAAAGCAGTAATATGTCACCAAAAAAGCCACCAATGAAACCACCTGATATTCTATACTTAACTGAGAGACTGTAGTAATGTGCTAATGTATAGAAAAAGGAACCTTCTTTATCTCCTGAATAGCTTTGTTTTATTACTTGATAAATGTCTTCATGTATAGAAGATTTGGATAGTACATGAGCAAAGATTGTAAAAAACAAGATAAGGGTCATGATTAAATATATTTTTTTATCCAGCCATTTATTATCTTTATTAAAGATTTTAAATAAGCTGGCAAAAAAGATAAAGAGTGGTAGTAAGTAAGCCCCTATACCTAAAGTACCAAAAAGAACATGTTTAATGCCTAGTCCAACAGCACCTGCTTTGTTCATATAGACACTGACAAATAATAGTAAAGAAAAAGCCAAAAGTGCTAATATAATTATTTCATACTGTAAATGTGAAACAGACGAATTGGATGTTTTTTTAGTCTTTTTATTGGTAGTTTTTTTTCTAGCTGTGTTTTTTTTCTGCGTTGTCATACAAATCCCCCTACAGCATTGATGTTAAATCTTACTTGATGTCACTGGCAAGTGTTCCATGTTATATCATAAAGTATGCTACAATAGCTAATATCCCCACAATATAACAATAGTATGTAAAATAATGTAATTTATTCCTTTTTATAATAGCAATTAAGCTTTTGATACAGATATAACCAACCACAGCAGATACAATAGTGCCAACAATATATGGTCCACTAACAATTGTTGACAATTGACCTGACGGAATATCTTTTAATTCTAAAATAGTTGCCCCCAGTACCGCTGGTAAGGACATCAAGAAAGAAAATTTAACAGCAAATTCCTTAGAAAGACCATTTAATAGTCCCCCTGCAATGGTTGAACCCGATCTTGAAAGACCCGGTAATATAGAAAAACCTTGAAATGTTCCTATAATAAAAGCATTTTTATAGGAAGCTGTTGACATATTTTTTTTTCCTGGCTTTAGCTTATGTGTGACTTGTAATAAATATCCTGTAAGTAATAAGAGTATACCAGGTATTAAAATAGTATTATAAGCCTTTACAACTAAATCTTTACCTATTAATCCAATAAAAGCTGTAGGTATACTTGCTACAATAATTAGCATAACAAACCTTCTGTAAGAGGAATGAATGACCTTAACAGGGTTACCTTTACGTGTTAGTAAAGCAATTATTTTTCTAATCAAATCAATAAGGATGCCAAAGGCTTCAACGATAAGCTTCCCAACGTCTTTATAAAAAGCAATAATAATAGCAACTAAAGTACCAAAATGTAATAACACTTCAAAAATTATATTATCTACATTTATGTTAAACAAATTTCTTAGAATAGCCAGATGCCCTGAACTGCTAATCGGAAGAAATTCAGTTATGCCTTGTACAATACCCATAAATACAGCTAAAAAATAAGACAAAAGCTTGCCCCCCTTAGTAATATGTTTAATTAAGCGATATTCTATTTGACTATTTTACTATTTTACCCTTTTTATAGTATTATTTCAAGACATAGGTTACTAGAACTTAAAATTTAAACTCTTGACCCGGGCTTATACTAGCATTAAGATAAGCAGCAGGGTCTGTTGAAATAACCCTTTTTATAATGTATTTGTCTTCTCTTTTATAGAGCTGTAGTGTGTTCCCTTTATGTTGAACCTCCTTATAGTCAAACTCATTCGGTTCAGGTGGAAAAAGATTTTCATAAGGTACAATAGAATAATACATTAAGCGTCACTCCTTTTTTTTCTTTCTTCTATCATTCGATAGAGCTTCTTAATCGCCTTATCAATACCTCCAATATCATCTATGATCCCTTCCTTAACAGCTTCTTCTCCAACAATAATAGTTCCTACATCTTTAGCTAGCTGACCTGTATCCAGCATGAGCTTTTTTAAGCATTCTGTCGAAATATTAGAGTTGTGTGTAATAAAATCAATAATCCTCGCCTGCATTTTTTCAAAGTATTCAAAGGTCTGAACAACACCAATAACAGTACCACTCATTCTAACAGGGTGTATGGTCATCGTTGCACTAGGAACAATATAGGAGTATTTAGCGGATACAGCCAAAGGCACGCCAATAGAATGACCTCCGCCTAAAACTAAAGAAACCGTTGGTTTACTCAACGAGGCAATCATCTCAGCAATCGCTAAACCAGCCTCAACATCTCCACCAACCGTATTTAAAAGAATGAGTAATCCATCAATATTATCATTTTCTTCAATAGATGCTAATTGCGGAAGAACATGCTCGTACTTAGTCGTTTTATTCTGTTGAGGTAAGGAAACATGACCTTCGATCTGCCCAATAATGGTTAAGCAGTGTATTTTATCTTGATTCTTTTGAAGGGTTGTTTGTCCAAATTCCTTAATCTCTTGATTATCTTCCTGCTTTTTATCCATATTTTGATTTTCATTCATATAAGTGCCTCACTTTATCATAAGAAATAGTTTATGTCATAAGATTTCCAGCTTCATGAGAGAGTCTTCATTAGTATTATTCCAAATCATCATGATTTTACTAATTATATTAAGATTCTCCTATGAGGTTTACACCTATTTCCTTATGATAACCAACAAAAAGCAGGTTAAAATTCTTCACAAACAACAATTACGCTTATACTTTTATTATTTCGTAACGAAATATTTTAGCATCATCAAATCGTCTAACAGAAAGGGTGAATAGTATTAGCACCACAGCGAAACAGGAGTGAAGCGTAACCCCTGCTAAACACGGACGTTTAGGGGGTTATGGAGCTAATACTATTCACCCTTGACCGTTTACCCATCAGCTAAAATTTTGACCGTTTTCGTTAATCTTTTTATTATGCATCTAACAAAAATTCCTTATGAAGCACTTTAACAGCTGGTTCCAAATCCGCATCTTTAATCAAACAAGCAATGGTAGACAAAGAATCCGCCGTTTGAAGTATTTCAATCTGCTCACTACTGAGTGCACGTATAATTTTCGCCATAACACCAGGTACACCTGTCATTCTCTCACCTATAACAGTAACCTTACAGCAATCTTCAATCATACTATACTCTAGGGCATACTGTCGAACTAAATCAAGCACACTTGCTTTACATCCAATATCAGTAGTAAAAACTTTACTATCAGGAAAAATATTAATAATATCAATACTAACACCTTTTGAAGCTAAATCTGTAAAGAACGCATCATCATCAAACCTACCTTTAATTGAAAACTGAATCCTATTTAACCGATGCGCAATACTAGTAATCAACTTATCTTTTAATAGTTTCTTAGTTTGAATCCTATTATATTCACATATTTTAGTGCCTACTGAACTATTAAATGTATTCTTAATCATCAGAGGTATCCCTGCTCTTCTAGCTATTTCTACTGCTCGGCTATGAATGACCTTAGCACCGCTGTCTGCCATTTGAAAGACTTCATTATAATTGATTTCATTAATTATCTTTGCCATTGGACATATTCTTGGATCAGCCGTCATAATACCGTCTACATCTGTATAGATTTCTACTGCATCAGCGTTGAGTGCTTCACCTAAAAGTACAGCTGTTGTATCACTGCCGCCGCGACCTATTGTAGTTATGTCTCCCGAAGTTGTTACACCTTGAAATCCTGCAACAATAGGTACCCTACCTTCACTAAGCAATTGATTTAAACGTTCAGTTTCAATAGTAATAATATTAGCTTCCTTAAAACTATGATCTGTAATAATACCAGCATTACCACCTGTAAGTGCGCAAGCTTTGATTCCCATACGATTAAGATGATTTGCCATCACAACCGTAGAGATGATTTCTCCACAAGACATTAATAAATCTATTTCTCTATTAGATAGTAACGTCCGGTTTCCATCAATAAGGCTTAATAACGTATCAGTAGCATAGGGAGCACCTATTCTTCCTATGGCTGATACAACTATAACAACATTTTCATAGTTTTCTTTTGCTTCTATAATTTTATCTACGGCTTTTTCTCTACTTTCTTCTGTGGCTAATGAAGTACCACCAAATTTTAGAATCACTGTTTTCACGTTTAATCATCCTCCATACCCACACCATTGATTTTGACATAAAGGAAATAGCCACCCTATACCATTCTCTATCCTATACTACTATATCATACCTTATTATGAAATAAAATGCATTACTTAGCCTATAAATTTTATGCATATAATAACTTATGAAATAATAATTCCTCAAATGTTAATTTCTATAAGGATAAAACACAAATAATGGAACCTTACGCTCCATCAATGTGTTTTTAATACTTATACATCATACTGCAATAGAACTGGCTGAATCTGCTTATGGTTTAAAGCTTCTATCACAGTATCATAGAGCATATCCATTTTAGCCACCATAGAATTGACTTTGGTAACATAATTATCCTGCCCTAAAGGAACAAAATAGATATTTGGTATATTCTTTAATATGCCAACATTTCTTAAATTCAATCCTAACCCATCATTTGTTGATACTGCTAGCACTACAGGATATTCATTTCTTAAAGTTGCTTTGATAGCCATTAAAACAGAAGTATCTGTTATGGCATGAGCAAGCTTTGCTAGAGTATTTCCTGTACATGGTGCTACAACAAGGATATCGTATGGCTTATGTGGACCTATTTGCTCTGTCTGGGCAATGGTCGTTTGTACTTCATGACCCGTCATCTGTTCTAATTGATTGACAAAATCTTTCGCTTTTCCGAACCTCGTATCTATTGAACTGGCATGGTGAGACATAATTGGAAAAACCTCTGCACCCTCACTCATTAACTTTTCTATCGCTGGGAATATCTTTTTAAACATACAAAACGAACCACAAAGTGCAAACCCAATTTTTTTCCCTATTAAGCTGTTCACTTAAATCAATCCTTTCAAAAAACAGTCACTGTTTGTATCTACTTCTTTTACTTGCATTTATGCTCCTGTTTATTCATGATTTAAGATATTATGAATGACTCTAAATATAATATCAGATGCTGTCTTTGGTGAATAAACGCCAGGTATCCCTCTAGCGTTTATAAATTGTTCATGATGAATTAGATACGCATTGGCAATATCAATAAAAATAAAATCATTTTTGAGATCGGTTGTTTTGGGCTCAAAAACTTTAATAGGTATGGTATTCACAATACAATGATATCTAGACATTTTTCCTTCTAATTGTTCAAAACCAATGGCTCTATAACCATGAATATTAGCGAGCTGCTGTTCATAACTGCTTTTCGTACATATGGTTACTAAAGCCTCAAATTGTTTCATAAGGTTTGCAATTGCTTTACCACATTTTCCATACCCCAATACAAGACATCGGCTACCAAATAATGTAACATCAAGATGATTGATAGCTATACTTATAACCCCTTCTGCTGTAGGTATAGAATTATAGATAGCAAATTCTTCCGTATTCGTTATATCAATAAGCTTAATATTTTTATCTGAGGCTGCTTCTATAATTTCCCAGTTAAAAGGACCTGATAGAAGCAATTTATCCTGTAGCTCATCCGTAAACAACTGTTCATATGGAATTTTTTCGTCAGAGTGCTTGACAAATACATGCTTGCCATCTTTTGAAAAGGGTATGGGACATATAATATTAGAAGTGAAAGTAAGAGCTTCTTGTAATGTACTCGCATGAAGAATGCAATCATTTAGTCTTTCATTTTCATTGGCATATATCTTAACCTCGGCAACCTCCGAAAACCTATTAGCTAGGTAAACCTGTCTTGTGTCGCCACCGATAATCGATATTTTTTTGTAACGATTCATGGATTTATTTACCACCCCTATGTCACTTTGTTAATAAGATATGTGACGAAACGTTGTTCTGTGATTAAAACCCAAAAAGCATAATAAAAATCACCCTACTTAAAGCAGAGCGATTAATTTTAACCTGTTACTATTTCCCAGTATGACCAAATCCACCTTCTCCTCTAACCGTTTGATCTAAGCTATCCGTTGGGTGCCAATCAATCTGTTCTATTTTATTTATCACCATTTGAGCAATACGTTCACCCGGCTTTATTATAAAATCTTCATCTCCATGATTAATCATAATAACTTTAATCTCACCACGGTAATCAGCATCAATGGTTCCTGGTGTGTTAGCCATGCTGATTCCATACTTTAATGCTAGTCCACTTCTAGGTCTGATCTGTGCCTCATACCCCGTTGGCAGAGCGATTTTTAGACCTGTTGAGATTAATTTAATTTTCCCTTTTTCTAAGGTTGTCTCTTCTTGTAGACAAGCGTATAAATCCATACCAGCAGCCCCTTCACTCATGTACTCAGGTAAGGGTAAGCATTTTCCAGCTTCTGTCTGTTCTACATAGACGCTTAGTCTCTGCATAAGCTTTCAATCCTTTCAACGTTAAACTCGTTTAATCGACCGACTAACGCCACACTCATTTGTTCATAGTTAAATACCTGCTGAGCAAAGTGAATCAGCCTATTTTTATCCACCGAGTTAATTCCTTCAATCATTTCATCTTGTGTCTTTATTTTGCCGAGCATAAGCATAGTCTTACCATAGTTAGACATTCTGCTATTCATATTTTCAAAGCCTATAATAATATTACTCTTAAGCTGCTCTTTGGTTTTATATATTTCTTTTTCGCTAAGACCATCTTTTATCAGCTTATTAATCTCTTCAAAAGTATTGACAACCACATCCTCAACCTGACTTGGATGTGTTGCAGCATAGATATTTAGAAGTCCAGTCGTCTTGTAAGTATCAGAAAAAGAATAAATGGAATAAGCTAATCCAAGCTCTTCTCTAATGGATTGAAATAATCTTGAGTTCATCCCACCACCAAACAGGGTGTTTAAAATGGATAGATAATAAATATCCTTAGAATCATAGGATATGGTTGGAAATCCTAGAAGCATATGCACCTGTTCAATATCCTTTTCTTTGGTTGAAAAAGTTTTTTGATAGGTTGTATGAGCTACTCTTTCAATAGGTTTAGTGTTTCCCCCTAATGAAATAAATTTCTCTTCTATACAATCACAGATCTGATCAAACTCAAATTTTCCTGTAATAGATATGACAATATTTTGAGGAATATAGTAACTGGAGATATAGTCTACTATCTCTTGCTTTTTAAATGACTGAACATTTTCTCTAGTTCCAATGACTCTTAATCCTAATGGGTCGTCTCTCCAAGTGTTTGAAACTAACAAGTGATGCGTAATATCCTCTGGAGAATCCTCAACCATATTAATTTCTTCTAATATAATACTTTTTTCCTTTTCTATAGCATCTTCCTTGTACTGTGAGTGAAGAAGCATATCTGATAAAACATCCAGCGCGTCTTCTAAATGGGTATCTAACGTATGCGCATAATAGCACATATATTCCTTACTTGTAAAAGCATTAATTCTTCCACCCATTTCAGACATTTCATCTGCAAGCGCTCT
Source organism: Vallitaleaceae bacterium (assembly GCA_028277605.1). GTDB lineage: Bacteria > Bacillota > Clostridia > Lachnospirales > Vallitaleaceae > JANQFZ01. The sequence continues at coordinate 13,830 of JANQFZ010000050.1, forward strand.
TGCTGTCCTTTTTTTTGTCCCTTTAAACATCATGTGCTCAACAAAGTGAGAAATTCCATTATTGCTTCTATTTTCATCAACTGAACCATTTTTTACCCATATACCAATTGAGGCTGAACGAACAAAGGGAATTTCTTCACCGATGACACACAATCCGTTTCTTAAGTATTTTGTTTTTATTGTAAGCTCCACCCTTCATTAAAAAAGGGGCTGAAACAGCCCCTTAAATGTTATTAATACACTAATAGTATCTAAACTCTGTTATCCTTAGGCAGGGCATCCTTTCTAGATAGGTTAATACGTCCTTGAGAATCAATGTCCGTTAACTTAACAACAATATCATCTCCTACCTTAACCACATCTTCTACTTTACCAACTCTTTCTTTGGCTAGCTTTGAAATATGAACCAGACCTTCTTTACCTGGCGCAATTTCAACAAATGCTCCGAAGTTAGTTGTCCTCACTACCTTACCTGTATAAATGACGCCTATTTCTAAGTCTTTTCCAATAGTTTCTACCATTTTTAGTGCCTGTTGGGACTTCTCTGTATCAACACCACAGATAAAGATACGTCCATCATCTTCTATATCTATCTTAACACCAGTTTCTTCAATTATTTTATTGATTGTTTTTCCTCTTGGTCCAATAACCTCACTAATTTTTTCTGGATCGATTCGAGTTTGAATAATCCTTGGTGCGTAAACCGATAGCTCTTCTCTAGGCTTATCTATTGCTTTTAGCATGACTTCATCTAAGATATATAACCTTGCTTTTCTAGTTTGATGAATAGATCTTTCAATAATTTCGTGTGTTAATCCCTGTATCTTAATATCCATTTGAATGGCTGTAATTCCTTTGTGGGTACCAGCAACTTTAAAATCCATATCTCCAAAAAAGTCTTCAAGCCCTTGAATATCTGTTAGTAAAACATAATCATTATCAGTTTCTCCTGTAACTAAACCAACGGATATTCCTGCAACTGGTGATTTTAATGGTACACCAGCCGCCATTAGCGAAAGCGTACTGGCACATATACTTCCTTGAGATGTAGATCCGTTAGAGCTGACAACCTCTGAAACAAGACGAATGGCATAAGGGAAATCATCTTCCGATGGTATAACGGGCAGTAATGCCTTTTCAGCTAAAGCACCATGTCCAATTTCTCTTCTTCCTGGTCCTCTAGATGGTCTTGTTTCTCCTACAGAGTATGAAGGAAAATTATAGTGATGGATGTATCTTTTACTATTTTCCAGCTCATCCAATCCATCTAACATTTGAACTTCACCTAAAGCACCTAAAGTGGTTATGGTTAGCACCTGTGTCTGCCCCCGTCTAAATAAAGCGGAGCCGTGCGTTCTTGGTAGAATATCCACTTCTGACGTTAGTTTCCTTATTTCATCCATAGCACGACCGTCTGGTCTTTTGTTTTCTTTAAGTATCATACGTCTTACCGTTTCTTTTTCAAACTTGTAAACAGCATCATCTACGTATTCTAACCACTCTTGATTATCCTCATACTGAGCATTAACTGCTTCCTTTATCTTGGTTATACGTTTTTCTCTTTCTTGCTTTTCGTCTGTAAAAACAGCAGTTTCCATTTTCTCATCGGTTATAAAGGATTTAATAGTCTCATAAACCTCTTCTGGTACTACTGATTTTTCATAATCATGCTTCTCTTTACCTTCTTTTTCAACAATACTGTCAATCCACTTGACAATTTCAGTGTTGATTTCATGAGCCTTAAAAATTGCTTCAATAACTATATCTTCAGAGACCTCATTGGCACTGGCTTCTATCATAACTACTTTGTCTCTTGTAGAGGCAACTGTTATAGCCATCTCGCTTACTTCTCTCTGCTCTGCAGTAGGATTAATGATATATTCTCCATCAATATAACCAATGACAACTGAACCTGTTGGTCCATTAAAAGGTATATCAGAAATTGATAAAGCAATAGAAGACCCTATCATTGCTAGTAATTCTGGCTGACAGTCTTGGTCAACCGACATAACTGTATTGACTATGGCACAATCATTTCTATAATCCTTGGGAAATAAGGGACGTATAGGACGATCAATAACTCTTGAGGTAAGCACTGCATTCTCTGTTGGCTTGCCTTCACGTTTAATAAAACCACCTGGAATTTTACCAACTGAGTAAAGTCTCTCCTCATAATCCACACTTAATGGGAAAAAATCTATCCCTTCTCTTGGTTTTTTTGATGCAGTTGCTGTGGATAATACAACTGTATCGTCATAGCGCATTAATGCAGCTCCATTAGCCTGCTCAGCAACCTTGCCGATTTCAACACTCAATGTTCTCCCAGCTAATTCCATTGAATATACTCTAGACATGATACTACTCCTTTCAGTTTTAAACTCAGTCTCTAGCCTAGAGTCGTTAGTCGTTAGTCTTAACGCTCTAACCATGTAAAGTTCTAAGACTAATGACTAAGGACCAGTTTCTAGTAACTAAAGACTTTCATCTATTTCATTGGTAATAATATAGAGCGGATTACTCCGCTCCTTTTATTATCTTCTTATTCCTAATTTTTTAATCAAAGTACGGTAAGATTGAATATCATTGTTTCTAAGATATTTTAATAATCCTCTTCTTTGACCAACCATCATTAATAATCCTCTTCTTGAATGATGGTCTTTTTTGTGCATTTTTAAATGATCAGTTAAATGATTGATTCTCCAAGTTAATAAAGCAATTTGAACCTCTGGAGATCCTGTATCTTTCTCATCTCTTCCATACGTTTTAATAATTTCTTGTTTTGTAACTTTGTCCATTTCATTGGCCTCCTAAAAAATTTTAATCACCGATTGCTAAGAAAAGGTCGGAGTCATCCACTTTCTGGGCAACGGTTCACTCAATAAATTCTATCATATAAATAGTTTTTTGTAAATATTTTTATTTTCATTTAAGTTTACCCATTTTTTTGTATTTCAATTCCTTCATTACTGAATATAACTAGACTTATATGGACAAGTATTTACGTTAAATATTTCCATCAACTGATGCTTATCATTAGTTATCTGAGCTTTTAAAGCATCAGTAGATTGGAATTTCTTTTCTTTTCTTAAGTACTGTATAAGCTCAACTTTTAATTGCTTACCATAAATAATTTTATTAAAATTTAATATGTAAGTTTCTACAACCTTACTGGTTCCATTCATAGTAGGATTTATCCCTATATTGGTTAGACCATAAAACTGAGAATCCTCAAAATAAACTTTGGAAACATAAACACCATTGGGTGGTAATACTTTCTCAGGTTTAGGTCTTATATTGGCTGTAGGAAATCCCATAGTACGTCCAAATTGTTTCCCTTTTACGACACATCCATGTATAAAAAAGGGATTTCCAAGTAAATGATTGACCAGCTGCAATTGACCGTTTAGCAACTCTTCTCTGATCCATGTACTGCTAATAATACGATTCTTATACGTCAGCTTGGGTATAATCATCAGTTCAAAGCCATAGGATTTAGAAAGCCTTTCTAATAAGTGAATATCACCTCTTCTATTTATACCAAATCCATAATCCTTACCCACAATGACCACTTTTGCATCCAGCTGATTTACCACTACTTCTTTAATAAAAACCTCTGGTTCCATAGTTGAAACAGCCAGATTGAAAGGATATTCCACAAACACATCAATACCTAGATTTTCTATTATTTCTTTCTTTTCCTTACTGGTATAGATTAAAGGAACCGATTCTTTATCATTAATAATATGACTAGGGTGCTTGTTAAAAGAAAAAACTAACGATTCTAAATGATGCCCTTTAGCATAGCTTTTTGCTTTATCAATCAAAAGTCGATGTCCAAGATGAACACCATCTAAATTTCCTAAAACAGCAACTGAGTGCTTAACATTTAATGCTTTAGTTCCAGCTATATGTTTCATTATGAAAACTCCTTAAAGAAAAATTTTAACTGGTTTTAGAACAATCTTTTCTATAACACTGACGGCTTGATAAAGACCAATAAACCGACGATGTTCATCGTAAACTCGATATAGGTTGTCTACATATACCACTTGATTCCAATCATCCTCTAGTTTAAGAGGATTGCCGTTATAGAGTAGACGATTATATTTAGGATCTATGATTAGGGTTTGTAAATTTTCAAATAACTGATCTATAGGAACAACTACTCTTTCCAGCGTATTTTCAGTAATATGATGGTCTACTTCTGATAACCGTAAACTTTGATTTATATTAAAACTACCAGACCTTGTTCTTATTAAACCACTCATATGCGCACCACATCCTAATTTATCTCCTATATCTGCACATAAGGTTCTGATATATGTCCCTTTTGAACATTCAACGGCTATTTCAATTGTATGACCCTTTATGGTTAAAATTTGAATATCATAAAAGATAACCTTCCTAGGTTTTCTCTCGATTTCTTTTCCTTCGCGTGCAAGCTGGTAAAGCTTTTTACCATTAACTTTTAATGCAGAATACATGGGGGGAATTTGATCATAAGTTCCCACAAAAGATTGAATTGCAGCTTTAAGAGTTTGTTCCTCATAGTTAACCTCACGTGTTCCTATGACTTGACCCGTATGATCCTGCGTATCTGTAATTATTCCTAAAGTAAGCTCTGCACTATAGGCTTTTGTAGTATCTGTTATATACTGGGCAGCTTTCGTTGCTTTTCCAATACAAACTGGAAGTACACCTTCTGCCTCTGGATCCAGTGTACCTGTATGTCCAACTTTTTTTATCTTTAATTTTTTTCTTAAATAGGCAACCACATCATGAGAAGTCCAGCCTTTTTCCTTATAAATGTTAATGATGCCCTGCATAGTTCGTAAATACTCCTTTAAATAGTTAGAGCTGTTTGCTAGCTTCTTCAATCAGCTTCTTCTTAATTGAATTCAACGATCCGGTTAAAGAACATCCAGCAGCTTTTGTATGTCCACCGCCGCCAAACTGCTGGGCAATATGACAAACATTGACGTGACCTCTTGATCTTAAGCTGACCTTATACATATCACTATTCATTGGATAAATAAATACAGCACATTCTGTTCCTTTAACTTCATTCATCATTGCAATAATGCCATCCGTATCATTTTTATCAGCTTGAACGGATTGCATTTGCTTGGGTGTCAGCGAAGAAATAATGAGCTTATCATCTAGTGCTAACTCTGCCTGCTGACAAGCGATACCTAATAACTTAAATGCTGTAAAAGACTTATAAAAAAACAGTTGATTAATAATCTCTGTGGCATTGATACCATATTTTGTAAGCTCTCCAGCAATTCTATGGGTTTCATAACCTGTACTATCGTGTTTAAAAACTCCTGTATCATAAATAATACCCGTATAGAGAGCTTCAGCTATAGCTTTATCTAAAACACTTGTATCCGCTAACATACTGTAGAGAATCTCACAGGTTGAACTAACATCTGTTACAACGTAGTTTCTTTGAGCAAATCCTATATTACTTACATGATGGTCAATATTCACAGTTAGTTTAGAGCGATTAAAAGCAGGGACAGCTTTACCTAATCTACTCTTATCCCCACAATCTACGGAAATAAACAGGTCTATTTCTTCATCCTTAACCGATGCTTCTACTTTATCTATAACCTTTAAGAAATTATAGGTATCTGCAATATCCACTAAAATAGGTGTAGATGAAATACCATACTTCTCTAGAATTTGAACTAAAGCTAAACAAGCACCAATACAATCCCCATCAGGATGAATATGCCCAGCGATAACTATCGTTTTACAATCTTTTGCCAAATCAATAAGTTCTTGCATTAACATACTAACTACCCCTTCGTACTATGAACCATTAAAAGTTCACTTTAACTTTTCATTGGTTTACTCTTCGCCTTTTTCCTGTTTTTTTAATTGATCGATTTTCTTTGACATTTCTATGCCGTACTCAATAGATTGATCAAGAATAAAGGTCATCTCAGGCGTATTTCTAAGATTAATCAGCTTAGCTAATTTATTCTTAATATATCCTGTTGAATGAACAAGCCCGTCTATGGTATTCTTACTCTCTTCATCATTGGCTAAAACACTGACATACACCTTGCAATATTTTAAATCAGGTGTTGTATCCACTCTAACTACACTGGTCATAGGATGAATCCTAGGATCCTTTAACTCACTTCTCATAATTTGACTAAGCTCTCTCTTGATTTCTTCGTTAATTTTGATAATTCTATTATTACTTTTTCTCATGTCATTAACCCTCTCACCTAATACATTAGAAAATCATAAATGCTAAAATCGTATCTTATGAGTTTCTAATGTAATACTACTTCTTTCATATATCTTTTATAACTTAAATATAGTATATGAATAACCTTTGATATCTATAGAATTAATTAGTCATTAACATTTAGTTACCGTGGTATTTCTTCCATAATAAAGGCTTCAACTACATCGCTTTCTTTTAAGTCATTGAATTTCTCCAACATCAACCCACATTCATATCCTGAATTAACTTCTTTGACATCATCCTTGAATCTCTTCAATGAACTTAACTGTCCTTCATAGACGACTATACCATTACGTACTAAGCGGACACCAGAATTTCTCATAATCTTACCATCTTGAACATAAGAACCTCCTATAGTTCCAATGCCTGAAGCCTTATAGATTTGTCTGATTTGAGCATGCCCGATAACTTTTTCAACAAATTCTGGATCTAGCATACCTTTCATGGCTGCTTCTATATCCTCTATGGCGTTGTATATGACTCGATACAACCGAATATCAATCTGCTCAGATTCTGCCACAGCTTTAGCACTTGTTTCTGGTCTTACATTAAAACCAATAATAATAGCATTAGAAGCAGATGCTAACATAACGTCTGATTCATTAACAGCTCCAACTCCACCGTGGATAACTTTGATAACAACCTCTTCGTTAGAGAGTTTCATTAAGCTCTGTTTAACGGCTTCAACAGAACCTTGAACATCAGCCTTTACAACAACATTTAACTCTTTGACCGTACCAGATTGAATCTGATTAAAGAGATCATCCAAAGTTACTTTGGATGGCGTATGTTGTATAAGCTTTTCTCTTTCTCTTTCTTGTACTTTCTTTGCCACATGCCTTGCTTCTCTTTCATTTTTAGCGGTATAAAAGGCATCCCCAGCTATAGGTACTTCGGATAAACCAAGAATTTCAACTGGTGTAGAAGGACCTACTGCTTTAACACGTCTCCCTTTATCATCAATCATAGCCCTTATTCTACCATTAGCCGTACCAGCTACAACAGAATCTCCTACCTTTAAGGTTCCTTGTTGAACAAGAACAGTAGCAACTGGACCTCTTCCTTTATCTAATTGGGCTTCTACAATTGTACCTCTTGCCTTCTTATTTGGATTAGCTTTTAGCTCTTCCATTTCTGATACTAATAGAATCATTTCAAGTAATTGGTCTAAATTGGTTTCTTCTACGGCTGAGACAGGTACACAGATTGTATCACCGCCCCAATCCTCAGAGACTAGCTCATATTCTACCAATTCTTGTTTTACTCTATCAGGATTAGCGCCAGGCTTATCAATTTTATTGATGGCAACGATAATCTGAACGCCCGCTGCTTTAGCATGGTTAATTGCTTCAACTGTCTGAGGCATTACACCATCATCTGCTGCAACCACAAGAATCGCTATATCGGTTGCCATAGCTCCTCTAAGTCTCATAGCTGTAAAAGCTTCATGTCCTGGTGTATCTAAGAAAGTAATATTCTGCTTATTAATAGAAATTACAGAGGCACCAATGTGCTGTGTAATGCCCCCTGCCTCCTTAGCGGTTACATTACTCTTTCTTATAGCATCCAATAAAGAGGTTTTTCCATGATCAACATGCCCCATCACAACAACAACAGGCGGTCTTGATTCTAAGTTATCTTGGTCTTCCTCTTCTTCTCTAAAAAACTCTTCTAGGATATCTCTTTCTTCTTCTAGTTCAGCAATAAAATCAAAGTCTTCAGCAATTTGACTTGCTTGTTCAAAGTCTATTTCTTGGTTAGCAGATGCCATAATACCTTTTAGCATAAGATTCTTAATTACTTCTGATACAGGCTTACTTAGTTTTTCAGCAAGTTCTTTAACAGTAATCTTATCCGGAATGAGAATCTCACTTAATTCTTCTTCGTCTTTTACAGACGGTTCAATATCGTCCTGCTCTATATTCTTTTTCTTATTATTGTTTTTTTCACCTTTATCTTTTTTATTGACGGGCTGCTTAACCTCTTGTATTTCAACTTTTGGCTCTTCTGACACTTTTTCTGAAGTTAACACCTCTAATATCTTATCTACTTGTTCATCTGTCAAAGAACTCATGTGATTCTTTACGGATATATTTAAATCTCGTAATTTGGTTATCAGTTCTTTATTACTTATTTCTAATTGTTTGGCAACTTCGTATACACGAATCTTAGACATGATACCACCTCCGAATGATTACTGTTGGTATTGCTTAAGTAAACCTTTTGCAAAACCATCGTCTAATATAGCTATAGATGCTCTGTATGTTTTACCCACTGCTTGACCAAGTGTTTCCTTTGTTCCATATATGATAGCTGTTGTCTGATGATTATGGCAAAGACTGGTTAGAGTCTTTGTAGTATTCTCCGATGCATCTCCTGCTAGGATGACCAGCTTTGCTCTTTTTTCTTTCACCGATTTTTCTACCATAAATTCACCAGAACTTAATTGTCCTGCTTTGGCACATATGCCCAAAAACGAGAGAAATTTATCTTTCATTAATGTTTTCAAATGCCTCCCTTAACGTTTCGTAGACGTCACTAGGTATATTTTCTTTAAAGGACTTTTCTAGACCTCTATTTTTTATGGCTTTTTCTAGACAGTCACTATTAGGACAAATATAGGCACCTCGTCCATTCTTCTTTCCAGTACTGTCTACAAATATCTCACCCTCTTTATTCTTCACAATACGTATCATTTGTCTTTTATCTTTCATTTCTTGACATCCGATACATTTTCTTAGTGGAATTTTTTTGGGCATGTAACCACCCCTAGCTTTATAGTTTTATTTATTCTTCATCAGGTATAAAATTGGTTTGCATTGCTTGAGTCTCACTTTTAATATCTATTCTATAACCTGTTAATTTAGCTGCTAACCTAGCGTTCTGACCTTCTTTACCAATGGCTAATGACAGCTGATAATCTGGTACAATGACTTTCGCACTTTTATCCTCTTCATCAACCACCACTTTGACAACCTTTGATGGGCTTAATGCTGATGAAATATAGTTGATAGCATTATCATCCCAAGGAATAATATCTATTTTTTCACCTCTAAGTTCATTGACAATAATTGACACCCTTGCACCGTTATGACCCACACAAGAGCCCACTGGATCAACATCTGGATGATTGGAATAAACCGATATTTTTGTTCTAGAACCCGGTTCTCTAGAAACACCTTTTATCTCTACAATGCCATCATGTACTTCAGGCACCTCTTGCTCAAATAAACGTTTGATAAGTTCTGGATGCGTTCTAGAAATGTAGATTTTTGGTCCTTTTGTACTTTCCTTAACCTCAAGTACATAGACTTTATACCTCTCATTAGGTAGATATTTTTCTCCAGGCACGCGTTCTTTTTCAGTTAAAATGGCGTCTACTTTACCTAAATTGACAATGACGTTATCGCGAACCTTTCTTTGAATAATACCAGTAATTATATCCTTTTCTTTGGTTATATATTGGTTAAAAAGCACTTCTCTTTCAGCTTCTCTAATTTTCTGTACGACAACCTGTTTAGCTTTTTGTGCTGCTATTCTTCCAAAGTTCTTGGGAGTTACTTCAATAATTACAATATCCCCAATCGTGTAATCAGATCGTAGCTCTCTGGCATCTTCCAGACTAATGGTTAAATGTGGATCGGTCACTTCTTCAACAACTTCTTTTTCAGCATAAACTGAAACTTCTCCTTTATCACGGTCAATTTCCACTTTAATGTTTTGAGATGTTCCATAATGATTTTTACAGGCTGTTACCAATGAGCTTTCTATTGCTTCAATAAGAATGTCTTTGCTAATCCCCTTATCTCTCTCTATCTGGCTTAATGCTTGAATAAACTCAGCATTCATCTTAATCCTCCTTATAAGACCTTTTATTTATTAAAATTCAATAGCCAATCTTACTATTGCAATGTCTGAGCGCTTTAAAACCTTTTCATTACCTGCTTCTATCTCTAGCGTTAGCGTTTCTTTATCATAAGATTTTAATAGACCTTCAAATTGTTTTTGTTTATCTATTGGCTTATAAAGCTTAATTTCAATTTTCTTGCCAAGATTTCTTTGATAGTCTTTTTCTTTTTTAAGGGGGCGGTCAAGACCTGGCGAACTAACTTCAAGTATATAGGGATTGACTATCGGATCCTTCTCATCAAGCTTTTGTTCCAACTTTCGGCTAACAAATTCACAATCATCTACGGTTATGCCGCCTTCTTTATCAATGAAAACTCTCAAATACCATTGACCTGCTTCTTTTACATATTCTACATCCACAAGCTCAAAATGGTGTTCGTCAATAATTGATATGAGCAAAGACTCTGTTAGTCCTTCAATTTGTTCTCTAAATGACATGCCGCTATCACCCTTTCATTTCAGTCGTATGCATCATAGCCTAAACAATTAACAAGAGTGGACTTACGTCCACTCTATCTAGTAACTCGAATATACTAAATGTTATTATATCATTTTAACCATTTTTTTTCAAGCTTAAACTATAAAATAATACAAATCAAACCACCGCCAGCTTCATTGACTATTTTCTGAAGCGTTTCTTGAAGCTTTTCCTGTGCATCTGGTGGCATACGATAGATTTTATTTTGAAGCCCTTCATTCACCAAATCATACAGCGATTTACCAAACATGTTGGATTCCCATATCTTTTCAGGTTCCTTTGAGAATTCACTCTTAATATACTGTATGAATTCTTCTGATTGTTCTTGTGTACCCACCATTGGAGAAACCTCAGTTTCTACATTTGCTCGTATCATATGTATGCTGGAACCTACCGCTTTTATTTTAACTGCATATTGGCTACCCTGTCGAATAATTTCAGGGTCTTCTAATGAAAGTTCCTCTAATAGAGGATTCACAATACCATAGCCCTTCATCTTAACATCCTTTAGAGCTGCTGATATTTTATCATACTCATTTTTAACTTTCCCCATTTTTTTGAGCAGGGAAATGAATTGATACTCGCCTCCAATATCTGTTCCAGTATAATCGCTAAGAACTTTGTAGTAGTATTCATCACTAAAATTAATATCAATATCTGCACAGCCAGTTGATAGATCGATTTTATCCAGTCTAACTTTGCTGATATAATCATTTTCCATAGTTTCAAAACCATTATCCTTAATATCTTTGATTGATCCAGTGTTGGACATAATGTCTTTAACTGTTGTAATAAGAGCATCTTTTATCCAATGTTCATCATCCAGCATTTCTATCCATTTGGGAACATTAAAATTAATGTAGGATAATGGAAATTCCATTAGGACATTTTCTAATATCGTTACAACGTCTTCCTTTTTTAGCTGGTCACAATTGACAGGAAGGACGGGAACGCTATATTTAGCTTCCATAGCTTTTGCAGTCTGTGTCGTATCATCTGAGTAGGGTCTAAGTGAATTTAATACAACTACATAAGGCTTTCCTAAGCCATTTAGTTCGTTAATCGTTCTTTCTTCTGCCTGTATGTAGTTTTCTCTTGGTATTTCCCCAAATGAACCATCAGTTGTAATAACAACGCCTATAGTGGAGTGCTCATTGATAACTTTTTTGGTACCAATTTCTGCTGCTTGAGTAAATGGAATATCATCTTCATACCAAGGAGTCTTAACCTTTCTTTCCTCCTCATTTTCTAAATGTCCACTCGCTCCATTAACCATATACCCCACACAGTCAATCATTCGAATATTAAACTCTAAATCCTCAAGAATGGTTACTTTAGCTGCATCCTTAGGAATAAACTTTGGTTCAGTGGTCATGATTGTCTTGCCAGCAGCACTCTGTGGAAGTTCGTCCTTAGTTCTCTCTCGACTATGTACGTTCTCTATATTAGGCAAAACCAATAAATCCATAAACCGCTTAATAAATGTTGATTTACCTGTTCTAACCGGTCCAACAACTCCGATGTAGATATCGCCATTTGTCCTAGCTCTTATATCGCTGTAAATATCATATTCAGCCACAACTAACATCCTCCTAAACTTAATCTCTCATAATTAAATATATGATGCTTATGTGGGAATATGACTAAAGCTTATTTTGGGTTAATCTACATGTTCCTCTTTTTTATCTCTTAACATCAATTCATCGACAGCACTTCTTGGTTCTTTATCATGAAACAATACGTCATTGACTTGCTGAATAATAGGTAACTCCACATTAACTTTCTTAGCCATATGTATAGCTGCCTGAGCTGTATAGACTCCCTCTACAACCATATTGACTTCTTCTAATGCTTGTTCTAGAGAGCAGCCCTTGCCTATTAATAGTCCTGCTTTTCTATTTCTACTATGTCTGCTGGTACAGGTAACAATTAAATCGCCAATCCCTGATAAACCATTAAAGGTTTCTCTTTTAGCTCCCATTGCTTCGCCTAGTCTTGTGATTTCTGTAATACCCCGAGTCATAAGAGCCGCTTTTGTATTATCTCCGTATCCTAAGCCATCCGATATACCAGCTGCTAATGCAATGACGTTCTTTAAAGAACCGCCCATCTCAATACCAATTACATCTGTACTTGTATAAACTCGAAAAGTCTTATTCATAAATATATCCTGAACCTTCTCTGCAACACTCTGATTCTCAGAGCCTACAACACAAGTTGTCGGTAATTCTCTAGCTACTTCTTCAGCATGGCTGGGACCAGATAGGACAGCAAATGAACCAGACTTAATTTCGTCCTCAATGACTTGCAGCAAGGTGAACAAGGTATTGTCCTCTAATCCTTTTGCAGCATTTACAATAATTTGTTCCTCACTAGTATAGTCCACCATAGAATGTGCGGTAGTTCTAACATACTTTGATGGTACAGCCATAACTAGTAATTCTTTTCCTCTTATTGCATTTTTTAAATCATGAGTTATCTTTATTGACTCATTTAAGTGTATACCCGGTAATTTTCTCTTATGCTCTCTAAAGGTGCGTAGCATCTCTACTTCCTCTTCAATTACTGACCAAAGTGTCACATCATGTCCATTATTATCAAGAAGAACTGCTAAAGCAGTCCCCCAGCTCCCAGCACCTATAACACCAATACGTGACAAAAGAATACCTCCTTTTAAATAAAGAATTAAGAATGACTATAACGCCTATCATTCTTAATTCTTTGTTACAATTTATTTTGTAACGAATAAACCTTTCATTTATCCATTATTATTATCCCTAACCAACTTCTATTGGCACTTGCTATCTAACATCACTGTTATGATACATTCTCCAATTTCATTAAACCTTTGCTTTTCTCTTTTTCTTACCCAGCTTATTCTCACTGCCAGACAGCAGTCTTTTTATATTCTCACGATGCTGGTATAGGGCAGACCCCATAAGTATTAAGCCCACAATTAAATATTCAATTTCATTGGTATGCATAAAATACATAGAAATAGGTACAGAGATTACCATAAGTATGGATCCCAAGGATACAAATCGTGAAATCCCTATAACGATACCCATAATACCTATTGCGATAAGACCAACTCTCCAATCTGTTGCTACAAGCAGTCCTAACGTAGAAGCAATTCCTTTGCCTCCTTTAAAATTAAGAAATACTGGCCAGTTATGTCCAATTACAACACCTAGTCCAGCATAAAAACCAAGTATATTACTATTAAATAAGGCTTTACATAGTAGTACGGCAAGTACAGCTTTTAGGAAGTCTGCAAGGAAAGTGATAACCCCTGCTTTCCATCCCATTGTGCGAATAACATTGGTTGTACCTGAATTACCACTTCCATAGTTTCTAATATCAATACGTTCTTTGTATTTCCCAAGAATAAAAGCTGTCTGAAAACATCCAATTAAATAGCCTATAGCCACACATAAGACTCTATCCATTACCTGCCCTTTTCCTTTCTCTCTCTAATGATAAAATGTAGTGGTGTCCCTTTAAAACCAAACGTTTCCCTGATTTGATTTTCTATATAACGTCTATAGGAAAAGTGCATGAGTTGTTTATCATTAACAAATAATATAAACGTCGGAGGTTTAATAGCTATCTGTGTCATATAGTAAATCTTCAGTCTCTTTCCTTTGTCTGATGGTGGTTGATTCATAGCCATAGCATCATAGAGTATATCATTTAAAACACCTGTTGCTACTCTTAGTGCATGGTTTTGCATTACGGTATCAATAGCTTCAAAAAGCTTGTTGATACGCTGACCTGTTAGCGCAGATATAAAGAGCTTTAATGAATACCGCATAAAGCTTAATTTATCCTCGATCTCCCTTAGATACTTGTACATGGTTTTATCGTCTTTTTCAACGGCATCCCATTTATTAATAGCAACGATTGCTCCTTTGCCTCTTTCATGGGCTATTCCTGCTATTTTTGCATCCTGTTCCGTTACGCCTTCTACTGCATCTATTAAAAGTACAACAATATCTGATTTTTCTATAGCAGCTACTGTTCTAATAATGCTATATCGCTCTAAATCTTGTTTTATTTTGTTCTTTCTACGCAAACCAGCTGTATCAATAAAGACATAGTCTTTATCTTTATATTGAATAAGTGTATCTATAGCATCCCTTGTGGTTCCTGCTATTTCACTTACAATGACTCTTTCCTCTCCAATTAGCTTATTAATTAAAGATGATTTACCTACATTAGGTTTACCAATAACAGCTATTTTTGGACTGTCATCATCCTCCGTATCCATTGTATCTTGGTCAAAATACTTTACAACTTCATCCAGAAAATCACCCAATCCAGTTGCTTGTGCTGATGACACAGCAAAGGGTTCACCAAGTCCTAAATTATAGAATTCATACACATCATATTCGGACTTTTGCAGATTATCTACTTTATTCACACATAAGACCACTGGCTTCTGTGCACGTCTTAATATATCAGCTACCTTATAGTCAGCATCTGTAAGACCTGTTTTTACATCCACTACAAAAACAATGACTTGCGCTGTATCTATGGCTATTTCAGCCTGTGTTCTCATACTGGATAAAATAATATCATCAGATTCTGGTTCTATACCCCCCGTATCGATCATAGTAAAATCATAGTTCAGCCATGTAACGTCTGCATAGATTCTATCTCTAGTTACACCTGGCGTATCTTCTACAATTGATATTTTAGATCCTGCTAATTTATTAAATAAGGTCGATTTACCTACATTAGGTCGACCAACAATTGCAATAATAGGTTTACTCATACCACTCGAATCTCCTTTATTCAATGATTGCCTCTACAAAATCTTGTCCTGATGATTGTACTATACGGACTTTTACTTGTAAAGCCCTTTCAATATCTTCAATCGTTATATCATCAAGTAAAACCGTTTCATCATGCTTCAATAAATTACAGGGCATTAACAACCTATCACCAAGTTTTTTGCCTTTAAGCTGTTCAATAATATCACGCCCTGTGAGCAGACCTGAAACCGTTATATTAGAACCGAAAAAAGAGTTATGAATAGGAACCACTTGAACAACAACATTAGGAAATTGGTTTTTTAATAAATCAACCAAAGGATGAATAAGTCTAGAGGCAAGCTCTCCTGTAATCATGGTAATATTCTTTTCTTTGGTGTGCCCTTCTAACGCTGATAGGTATGACTTTACTTCATCTATAAGCAGTCGGCACATACCCACGCCATTTTCCAACTGAAGATACCCATCATAGGACTCTGCCATAGGAAAATCAGCATGAGCAAGCAGATAAAATTCATCCCCCGCATGGATTAAATGCGTTCCATATTGATCATATATCTTTTTCTGCCACTGGTGTATCTGGTTAAGAACACCTCTTGCTTCCTCAGAAGTGAAGGGTTCTAATGGATACAGACCCTTTCGATGTTTAGATAACCCTACAGGAACAATAGAAACGCTCTGCATATGAGGAATATAATTGGTTAATTGTTCAATAGAATAATCCAGTTCTTCTTTATCATTAATCCCCTTACATAGAACAATCTGACCATTCATTGTTATTCTGGCATCATACAGCTTGTCCATTCCCTCAATTAGTTTTTCTGCTAACGGATTTTTCAGCATCATTTTTCTAAGCTTCATATTCATGGTATGAACCGATAAATTAATCGGAGAAAGATGGTACTTAATAATACGTTCAATATCTTTATCCCTCATGTTGGTTAAGGTAACATAATTACCTTGAAGAAAAGACAGCCTAGCATCATCATCTTTAAAATACAAGGTTTTACGCATGCCTTTTGGCAGTTGATCGATAAAACAAAAAATACATTTATTGGTACAGCATTTATAGTCATCCATTAGGTTATTCTCAAAAACTAACCCTAAATCTTCATTTTCATCTTTTTCTATATCTAAAAGCCATTCTTCTCCATTTTGCTTTTCTATTAAAACCTCAAGCTGTTGTTCTAATATCAGCAGGTGATAATCCAATGCATCTTCTACCTGCTGACCATTAATCTCCATGAGACTGTCTCCCGACTCTAATCCTAATTCGTCTGCGATAGTATCACTTATAACTCGTGTTATGATATGTTTTCTAGCTTTCATTCAAATCTCCTTGCTGTAAACTACTTTAATTCTATTATAGCGGCTAAACTACCTCTTTGTCCAGCAGTTGCCCGATGTGAGAATAAAATATCCGAATGACAGCGGGTACAGATATCTGTTTTGGTTATATGTTCTTTTAAAAGCCCTGCTTTTTGGAGTATAATCTCATTTGCTGTCCATAGATCTACGGTATACTTATGATTCATCTGTTCCAAAATAATTCTTTGCTGTTCTATCTTATCAAAACTACTGCGAAACGCATCAACCACAGGTCTATCTACCTCAAAACAACACGAACCGATGGAAGGGCCAATAGCTGCTAAGATATCTTTAGGAAGACTTTTGAAAGTCCGATGCATGAGATCTACAGTTTTTTTCCCGATTTGCTTAACGGTACCCCTCCATCCTGCATGAGCTAATCCAACCACCTTTTGTACTGGATCTAAAAAAAAGAGTGGAACACAATCAGCATAAAAAGTAACTAAAGGCACTTTGCTTTCATTGGTTATAAGCGCATCAATGCCTTTGATGTCACTTGACTTGACAATGCCTTTCCCTCTGTCCTTGTGCGTCACTATTCTCACCTTATCCTCATGAATTTGGTCTGAAAACACAAGGTGTTGATAGTCCACATCTATTGCACTGCATAATACTTTAAAATTCTGTATCACATTTTCTGAACGGTCTCCTCTATTAAATCCTAGATTCATACTCTTAAAAATACCTTGGCTTACACCACCTAATCGGGTACTAAAGCAGTGATGAACTAGATGAGTTTTCTCAAATGCAGGTATAGTTAAATAATGTACTCCTTGTTTCTTAACCATATGAAAAACGTTTGATTGTATCATCCATACCTCCAGCTACTTTTATTCAATTGTTTCAAAAGCAAATGGAATAATATGTACCCGTTCACCTACTAATTCAACAATATCAAATCGAATAGGATGCTGAAAAAGCTTCTTTTTTCTAGCATAACTCTTTGCTACATGACAGATTTTTTTCTGCTTATAAAAATGAACCGCTTCCGCAGGTCGTCCCGTTTTCATGTTACTTCTATATTTTACCTCAATAAAAACAATATATTCTCCCTGCTTAGCAATAATATCGATTTCGCCAAATCTATCCCTATAATTTGTTTCAAGAATGGAATAACCGCCTTTTTGCAAATATGCAACAGCCAGCGCCTCTCCTTGATCCCCTAACTGCTTATTATTTTTTTTCATATATCTGCCGCCCCAAATCATCTAAATCTGAAACAAACACTAATATCTCTGCAACCACTTGATACAATTCAGGTGGAATTAAATCACCTATATCGAGCCTTGTCAAGTCATCCGCTAGATTAGAATCTTTATAAATGGGTATGTCCTCTGTTGCAGCTTTTTCTAAGATATTATCTGCTACAACTCCCTTTCCTTTAGCAATAACAACAGGAGCTGTTTCACTTGGATCATACTTTATGGCGGCAGCTTTTTTTAGCCTATGCTTCATTTCTATCACACCCTCATATCAAAAGAATACCTTTGAAGCTTCTGTTCTAGATCGTTATCTTTATCTAAAAAATCCTTAATGGGATCAAATGTCTCTTTAGATACCTGCACAGATAATTCTTGAACATGCAGTCCACTACTATTAATTATACCATGAAGCTTTTCAAGATGCCCAGCAAAAAAATCTTTTAGTTCTTTATCTTCCACATAGAACTGACAAACAATGGATTTATCCTGCTTTGCAACAAAAATATCTAAATGCTTTAAGGCTGCACAATCTAATCTCAATAAGGCTGTCACTCTTTGATTGGGATTCTTAGTTTTTAATGTATCTTTTTTTTGAAAGACATAAAGCTGACTGTCCATCACTTGATTGTGAATCAAAACGGGTAATTCAACAAAAGTATAGTTTTGGTTAATAGCATGGTTAAATGATAAGTTTTGCTTAATTAAGGATGCCTGTTTGGTTAAAGCACTCCCTTCTTGTTCTGGATAAGTGCTTAAAGTTTCAAGTAAAATTATAATTTTTTTATAAGTTTTATTAAAAAACTCTGTTACAGGTTCTTCGTTTTTCAGTCTCTCTGGTGATAAAAGCATGGGTTCCTTAAACGCATCGGATAGCCTGCTGGTCATCTGATGGCGCAATGACTGTCTGAGTTTATCTGGAATTGTCATGGATTCTAGTTTATGTATTAACTCACCAAAACTTGTACTGCTATCCAGCTTAATCTCATGACCAAAGGGTTTTAAACTTTGATTAATTCTTGCTTCAAAATGTGACAGCTCCTCAGTAGAAAAATGTTTACCTAATGTTAGAGTATTGTCTGATAGTGCCAAATCACTTGGACTAGCATTTTTTGATTCAGTCGATGATAGAATACTTGTCAGATGTTCTTTCATCTCAGTATTGCTTATGTTTGCACAGTCTTCTGTTAACTGTGCCATAGCTTTTCCTAGATCCTGTTGATGGTTTACCCATTTTGATAATTGATTTAAGTTATCTTGATTTACTGGTATATCATTCTTCATTAGAATTAAAAGATGTTCTACAGGAACTGACTTAAAAGAATGACTAAGCATTAAGGCTTTCTGCAAAAAAGTTTTGTCAATGGGCATTTGATGTTTCATGAGTGTCTCAACCAACTCAAGATTTTTGGGATTGGTAGACAATCCTGCCTGTTGAAGAACTTGAGATAGTCTGTTTGATTTCGGATTATAGTCTTGTTCTAAAACAGGTTTGAGTTCTATCTGCTCATCCGTCACTGTTTTAACCTCAAAGGTGACTCTATCCCCCATTTGAAATTCCATCTGCTGTGAGAGCTTTGCATTCACAACCTGTCCATTTAAAAGTTTTAGGAGAATTGCATGGTGCTTAATATCAACAATCTCTCCTTGAAGCGTATCTCCTGCTGAAACATGAGATAGTGACTGGTTGCTTTTAGATAATTGATTTAAGGTTAATATTTGTTCCTGTGCTGGTTTAATCCTCATTGTTCCACCTCTAATCACTCACAAAGTGATAGTTTACTAGATAACGCCATAAGCTCTATATTATAACCAAACTAATTTATATATAATACTTTATATCCATTATAGTTGTACAGTAAAGGTTTTTCTATGTATTGGACATAAGCCATAGGATCGAATAGCATCTATATGATCTTTAGTCCCATATCCCTTATTCTTATCAAAGCCATATTCTGGGTATAGATCGTGATAATTTCTCATCATTCTATCTCTCGTCACTTTAGCAATAATACTAGCAGCCGCAATAGAAAGACTTTTAGCATCTCCTTTGATGATAGGTTCTTGTTCAATTTCAATCATCGGTATAGTTACAGCATCAACAAGCAGTACATCGGGTTGAATCGAAAGCCCATCTACCGCTTTTCTCATAGATTGATAAGTTGCCTTTAGAATATTAATCGTATCAATATCCTCAACGCACCCTATACCAACACTAACCGAGATCGCTTTCTCCATAATCTCATCGTAAAGCTGCTCTCTCTTATTTTCATTAACTTTTTTAGAATCATTAACATAAAGAATTCTCAGATCCTTTGGCAAAATAACCGCAGCACTGACTACAGGACCAGCCAGCGGTCCTCTACCTGCCTCATCTATACCACATATATAGTCTCTGTCTGCATGTTTTCTTTCGTAAACAAGCATCTCATCTAATCGCTTTAATTCATCCAAATATTTATTATAGTACCCATTGTATTGTTCTATAAGCTTTTGAATACCAATCCTTTGATCTTTTGAATATTTACGTGTCTCCTGAGGCAAATACTCTAAAGGCGTATCTTTTAACTTGTTTCTTATATCGGCTATAGACCGTTCTTTCATTAGCCATCCTCCATTATGTATAACATCACGTAATTTAAAAGGTACGAATTATTATAACATACGAAAGACAGAACCAACAACAGCAAAAAAACATCAAAAAACAGCTGAGTTTTATCCCAACTGTTTATACTTATACTAATTAAGTTTAGATGCAAAATCAACACCAAAGTCAAAGGCTTGCTTAAGCTCTGTTTCATTCGGTCTGAAGAGGATTTTAAGACCTGGGGTTACTTTCATTCTTAACTGCTTGAGCCGACTTTCTATTATGCCAATAGCTTCACCGCTCCATCCATAGGAGCCAAAAGCTGAAGCTTGTTTTCTACCATGTATTAGCGGTGACAAGCGTATAAGCAGTTCCCAAATTGGAGGAAGAGTATCACTATTAATGGTTGGTGATCCGAATAGTATACCATCTGCCCATCTAAGCTTACTAAGTACCTCATCTTTATCTTCATGCTCCATATCAAAAAGCTCTACCTGTATACCGCCCACGCTCTCTATACCATTTTTAATTTCTTGTGCAATCTTAGCAGTATATCCATAGGAAGACACATAAGGCATGATGACAGTTGTTGATTGGTTAGGATTTGATTCTGTCGACCATACTTGACACTTTTCAACCACCTTCATAGGTTCTTTATCTAAAACAGGACCATGCCCCGTGCATATCATATCAATCTCTAATGGTTCAATCTTAGATATTGCTTTTAGCATGTGTGATTTAAAGGGACCCATAATCATATCGAAATAATATTTTAAAGCCTTTTCGTAATCCTTATGGTTCTCCACCTTAGAATAAAGAACATCATCAAAGCAATAATGCGCTCCAAAGGAGTCACAAGTAAATAAAACCTTATCTTCCTTTACATACGTATAGATAGTATCTGGCCAATGAAGAAAAGGCGCGGATATAAATTGCAGCGTTTTATCGCCTAAGGATAACTCATCACCCTCATCAACAATCGTATGCTTAAAGGGCTTATTGACAATCTGTTTCAGGAAACGAATGGCTGTTTTTGATCCTATAAATTCCGCTTGAGTAGCAAGGTCAAGCAGACGAGCAGCTGAACCTACGTGGTCAGGCTCCGTATGATTGACAATAATGTAATCGATATCCTCTGGTTCTATAACTTCTCTTAACTTTTCGAGATAGTCCTCATAGAACTCTTCTTTTACCGTTTCGATTACAGCTATTTTATCAGAACCCTTGACGACATAGGAATTATAAGTCGTACCAAACTCCGTATACATGATAATGTCAAAAGCCTCTAAATCAGGATCTAATGCCCCAATCCAAGTGATTCCTTCTTTTAGCTTTAAAGATTTCATATGAATCCCTCCTTTTATTAGATAGACATCTATTATTATTATAACTTATGACTATCAAAATATTATTTCATAAATATCTTTAGATGATACTTGCTGTTTGTTGATATTTATTATTGTTTCAATTATAGCATAGAGTTGAAGAGATTACCAGATATAATGTTAATTTTTATTTCACAATTTCCAATGTCACAGCCCCTAGCTTCCCATTACGAAACTCCTCTAACAGTCTATTGGATGCTCTTAATAAATCTAAGGTATTACCAGGCTTTTTTAGATTTCTTGCTAAAGCAATAGCTTCTAAAATTTGATAAGATTCCTTTTCAGCTATGGTTTCTAACTGGTATTTTTTTATGATAAGCTCAGGATAATGCTCCTTTAAGTATTCAAGAAGTGAGACAGCTAGCTCCACAGTATCAATTAAATCATCTTTAATAGATCCAATACATGCCAGATTCTTACCCATGGTTTGATCTTCAAACTTAGGCCACAAGATGCCCGGTGTATCTAGCAATTCTACGTCCTTCTTAAGTTTAATCCATTGCTTACCTTTGGTCACCCCAGGTTTGTTACCAGTCTTTGCACTAGCTTTACCAACTAGTTTATTGATAAAAGTAGATTTTCCCACATTAGGAATACCTACAACCATCGTTCTAATAGGGCGGTTAATCAAGCCTCTTTTCTTATCTCTTTCTATCTTCTCTTTACATAACAGTCTAGCTTTATCTATAAACTGCTGTACCCCTTGACCTGTTTTAGAATTAACTTGTATAACCGCAAAACCCTTCTCTTCATACCATTTGACCCATTTCTTTGTTTCTGTACTATCCGCTAAATCTATCTTATTAAATAAAATCATTCTTGGCTTATGCCTAGCCATATCCTCAATATCAGGATTCTTACTACTCATCGGAACTCTAGCATCAATCAGCTCAGCAATCACATCTATCATTTTAATATTTTCCTGCATCATCCTCTTAGCCTTAGTCATATGCCCCGGATACCATTGTATATCATTCATGAGTCTACCTCTCTTATTCTATTTTTAGTATATTTTTATTCTATTGTTATTTTATTTCTATTCTATTAATCTGTAACATCAATTTCTTAACCATTCGTAACGAGAAATTTTAGCATCCTAACATGCGTTATAGAAAGGGTGAATAGTATGAGCACCACAGCGAAACAGGAGTGGAGCGTAACCCCTTCTAAACACGGACGTTTAGGGGGTTATGGAGCTCATACTATTCACCCTTGACCGATTACCAAAGCTAAAATTTCGACCGACTCCCACAGCCACAAATCATATGCTCCTAAACATATTAATACAGTAACTTTTTTTAACTCTCAGTACAAAGCTATGCTATTAGAGAACCTGCATAGATTCTATTAAGTATACCAATTAGTGTTTACAAAAAATTATAAAAATACCACATCTATCCTTACTTAACTAAAGATTAAATGTGGCACCTACATTAATTCACTACTCCAAAGTCTTTTAAAGGCCATATTCTTAATAACGCCTTTCCTACAATATCAGATTTAGGTATCGTACCGACATCAATAAATCGGCTGTCCTTACTGTTATTTCTATTATCTCCCATAACAAAATACTGACCTTTTGGTACAAGTAATGGGTACGTTTGACTCCCTTGATTTGCTATGAGTTCTAATTCTTTTATTTCTTCCAATGGTTCGCCATCAATATAGACACATCCATCATTTATATTAATCTCTTCACCAGGAAGCCCAATGATTCTCTTAATGTAATTCTGCTCTGGATTTTGCTGAAATGGAAAAACAATAATATCAAATCTATCTGGTTCTTTCACTCTATAGCTTATTTTATCAATAATGACATGATCCCCATGATGAAGTGTTGGTTCCATAGACTGACCTATTACATTAGTCTTTTGAGCAATAAATGATGTTATAATCCACACAATGACCAATACTATCCCAATATCAATAATCCAACTCAATATTTCTTTAGATAATGAATTCTGTTTGCTCTTTTCATCCTCCATCGTCCACACCTCTTTTTCTAAGCAACAAGGGACTAATTAATGTCTATAGTCCCTTGTTGTCATTACCTTATAAGCTCTTTTACTTTAGCAGATTTTCCTACTCTACTTCTTAGATAGTTCAATCTCGCTCTTCTTACTTTACCACGTCTAACCACGTCAATGTGGTCAATAATCGGAGAATGCAATGGCCATGTTCTCTCAACACCTACACCATAAGAAATCCTTCTTACAGTAAAGGTCTCACGAGTACTGCCATTCTGTCTTTTGATAACAGTTCCTTCAAGCATTTGTAATCTTTCACGTGTACCTTCTTTAACTTTAGCATATACTCTAATTGTATCACCAATGTTAAAATCTGTAATATTCTCTCTTAATTGCTCTTGTTCAATTTTACGAATAATTTCGCTCATGAGTATACCTCCTTCCCGCCTAGATGTTCTTAATTACACTTGTAACAGAGGACCATCCTTACTCACAATATAAAAATATAGCACATATCAGCGGTTTTTGCAATAATTATCAAGAATTTTTTTTTCTTGTTGACTTAAATCTGTATGCTTTATTAAGTCTGGTCTTCTTTGATAGGTTCTAATTAAGGCTTGCTCATTTCTCCATACTTCAATATTCTTATGATGACCCGATACAAGAACATCGGGAACCTTACGCCCCATAAACTCCAAAGGTCTAGTGTATTGAGGGTACTCTAAAAGTCCCTTATCAAAGGTTTCAGTTTCTGCTGAACTAACGTTATTTAAGACACCAGGTATTAATCTAGATACCGCATCTATGACTACCATGGCAGCGAGTTCTCCTCCTGTCAAAACATAATCCCCAATAGATATTTGGTCGGTTACAATCATGTCTATAACTCTTTCATCAATGCCCTCATAATGACCACATAGAAGAACCATTTCTTGTTCCTGCGCTAATTCCATTGCAAGCTTTTGGTTAAAGGTTTTCCCTTGGGGGGTTAAGTAAATGACTCTAGGCTTTGTAGATAGTGTACGTTCTACTGCTTTATACGCATCATAGATAGGTGCTGGCTGCATGACCATACCAGCTCCTCCACCATATGGGTAATCATCTACCTTATGGTGTTTATTGTTAGCATAATCCCTAATATTGATAAAATTCATCTGAATATGATGATTATCTCTTGCTCTGCCAATCATACTGTGCTGCATCGCTTCATTAACCATGTCAGGAAATAAAGTCATGATATGATAGATCATAAGTCCAACAATCCCTTCATTACTTCTACCAACATGATTTTTTGGGTTAAATCTATGGTCTTAACACACTCTTTTATAGCTGGGATTAAGAGGTCTTTCTTCCCTTCACTCTTAACAACATAAACATCATTACCACCAGTAAAAATGACATCAGAAATCTTACCAAGCACCTCTTGTTCCACTGTTTTAACCTTGAGCCCTATTAGATCGCTAACATAAAACTCGTTATCTTCTAAAGGTAGTGCCGAAGAACGAGGTATTTTGATAATTCCACCCTTTAAGCCCTCAGCATCATTCATGGTAGTTAACTCATTAAATTGAGCAATAATCAATTGTTTATGATATTTAATGTGTTTTAGTGTGTAGGATTTTATGGTATTATTAAGGTCTACCATAACAGACTTCAATAGCTCAAAACGCTTGGGCTCATCTGTTGTCGGTTTAATTTTAACCTCTCCTCTGATACCGTGTGTATTTACAATAATACCGATATTGAAATAGTCTTCCATAGCTTATCCCCTTTGATAATCATTATTAGTCATAAAACTACATAATGGATGTGAAAAAATGAAAGAAAGGTTAGGGAACCCCTAACCTTATTGTAATATTTCTACAACTACCCTTTTATCTTCTCTAGTTGCGGCAGCCTTTACAACTGTTCTTATAGCTTTGGCAATTCTACCCTGCTTACCTATAACCTTACCCATATCATCTGGTGCAACTTTTAGTTCTAATATGATTGAGCGTTCTCCTACAACTTCATGTACGGCAACTTCTTTAGGATGATCAACCAAAGCCTTTGCGATAACTTCAACTAACTCTTTCAAGTTAACACCTCCATCGAAATGATTACTGAACAACACCCGCCTGCTTTAATAAACGCTTTACTGTATCAGAAGGCTGAGCACCGTTGTTTAACCATTTACTTGCTAATTCTCCATCAACTTTTAAATCCGTTGGGTTCTTAGTTGGATCATAATAGCCGATCTGTTCTATGAATTTGCCATCTCTAGGTGATCTTGAATCTGCTACTACAATTCTATAAAAAGGGGCTTTCTTTGCACCCATTCTCTTTAATCTCATTCTTACTGCCATGTTTTCACCTCCTTATTAGGTTAAAAATAAAAAACTGTTAGCCTAAAGCATATTGCTTTTAGCATTTATCTAAAAAGGAAGTTTAAATAATCCTTTTTTAGCTTTACCTTTTTTCATCATTCCACTAAACTGTTTCATCATTTTTTTTGATTGGTCAAATTGCTTTATAAATCTATTAACATCATGAATGGATGAACCTGAACCATCTGCAATCCTTTTCTTTCTTGAAGGATTCATAATGGATGGATTATTTTTTTCTTCTTTGGTCATAGATAGAATTATAGCTTCTATTTTAGAAAGTTCTTTATCATCAATTTCTACATCCTTCATCTGTTGTCCAAGTCCAGGAACCATTGATAATATCTGCTTAAAGGAACCCATTTTTTTAATCTGCTGCATTTGATCATAGAAATCTTCAAAAGAAAACTCTGCTTTTCTAAGCTTTCTTTCCAGCTCTGCTGCTTTTTTATCATCTATAGCATCCTGTGCTTTCTCAATAAGGGTCAAAACATCTCCCATACCAAGTATCCTAGAAGCCATTCTTTCAGGATAAAAAACCTCTAATTCAGAAAGCTTTTCTCCCAAACCTACATATTTAATTGGCTGACCCGTAACTGCTTTAACAGAAAGAGCCGCACCACCTCTTGTATCTCCATCGAGCTTAGTTAAAATAACGCCATGAATACCCAGCTTTTCATTAAATGTCTCTGAGACATTAACTGCATCCTGACCCGTCATAGCATCGACAACTAGTAATATTTCTTGAGGCTCTACCACTTGTTTAATATGGATGAGTTCATCCATCATCGTTTCATCGATATGTAAACGCCCTGCGGTATCAATGATAATCACATCATTATGATTTTTTTGTGCATGTTCTAATGCAGCTTTTGCAATATTGACGGGACTATGCTGTTCTCCCATTGAAAAGACAGGAATATCCTGTTGCTTGCCTACTACCTGCAACTGCTTTATCGCAGCAGGTCTATAGATATCACAAGCAACTAATAAGGGTCTTTTTCCCATTTTTCTAATTTTCCCTGCTATCTTTGCACAAGTCGTTGTTTTACCTGCTCCTTGAAGTCCAACCATCATGTAAATACTTGGCGGTTCACTTGAAAAGGTCAATTCACTCTGCTTATCTCCCATTAAATGAATAAGTTCCTCATGCACAATCTTAATCACCTGCTGCCCAGGTGTTAAGCTTTCCATGACATCATGACCAACTGCTCTATCTTGTATGCTGTTTATAAGCTGCTTAACAACTTTAAAACTAACATCTGCTTCTAATAATGCTAATTTAACTTCTCTAAGTGCTTTTTTAACATCCTGCTCAGAGAGTCTGCCTTTTCTTTTTAAGCCGGAGAATATGCCTTGTAATTTATCGGATAAACTTTCAAAAGCCATATAATACCTCCTATCTATAAATCGTCTAATATCTGATTAACTATCCCCTGTATCTGAAGTAACTGTTTCTTATCCTCTTCTCTCGTTAACTCTTCTATCAATTCTTGGGTTAACTGTTGTATATGAATCATTTTATCTTTATTGTTTACAAATTTCTTAACCAATTTTAATTTCTGTTCATAGTGATCTAATTGTTTATGGCATCTTCTAATCGTATCATGAACCCCTTGCCGACTGATCGCCATTTGCTCGGATATTTCACCCAAAGATAAATCCTCTAAGTAATAGAGTTGATAAATCTTATTCTGCTTATCAGTAAGCAAGTCACCATAAAAATCAAATAATAATGTGTTTTTAATAATACTATTCATAAAAATCACCCTGTAAAGCTCAAAAACTTTACAGGGTGTATCATAATATATATATAAGATTTTGTCAAGCACTTATTTATAATTTCTCTAGTGTGTGTTAAGAAAATAGTTGTTCTATCTCTTCAATATATTCGTAACGAAAAATTTTAGCCACCTGATATTGGTACAGAAAGGGTGAATAGTATGAGCACCACAGCGAAACAGGAGTGAAGCGTAACCCCTACTAAACACGGACGTTTAGGGGGTTATAGAGCTCATACTATTCACCCTTGACCCATTACCAAAGCTAAAATTTTGACTGTCAATTTATTCATCAAACAAAGCATTAGCAAACTCTTGAGCACTAAATTTCTGAAGGTCTTCAATCCCCTCCCCTACCCCTATATACTTAACAGGAATATTAAGCTCTGAACCAATAGCAATAGCAATACCACCTTTTGCAGTACCATCCAATTTGGTTAAAACTATACCAGAAATTTCTGCAATATCTTTAAACTGTTTTGCTTGTAATAAAGCATTTTGCCCTGTTGTACTGTCTAGAACCAGTAAAACCTCTTTGTTGGCTTCTGGATATTCCTTATTCACGATTTTTGTTATCTTTCTTAGTTCTTCCATTAGATTTTTCTTGTTATGAAGTCTTCCAGCTGTATCACAGATGAGTAAATCAGCATTCCTTGACTGCGCCGCTTTAATAGCATCAAAAACGACAGCACCAGGATCTGAGTTTTCCTGTTGAGCAATAATTTCAACCTTTGCTCTATTAGCCCATTCCTCTAATTGATCGATTGCCGCCGCTCTAAAAGTATCCCCAGCAGCCATAATAACCTTCTTACCGCTTTGTTTGAATTGATGAGCAAGCTTGCCGATGGTTGTCGTCTTACCAACGCCATTAACACCAATCACTAATACAACCGACTTTTTATCTATAAAATCATAGGCATCTTGAGGTGTTGACATAATGTCTACAATTTCCTCTTTAAGCAGCATTCTTACTTGATCCGTATCCTTAATTTTTTGTTGTTTTACCTTAGTTTTTATCTCTTCTATAATCTTCAAAGATGTGTCTACACCCAAATCAGCTATAATTAAAGCTTCCTCTAGCTCCTCATAAAACTCATCATTTATACTTGTAAACCCCTTTAAAACCTGCTCTACACCACCCATAATATTATTACGAGTCTTACTAAGTCCTTCAACCAATCGACCAAAAAAGCCCTTTTTCTTTTTAATCATAATAACATCCTCTCTAAATAATGTTCTAATCCTTACAGTTCTTTTTCAACAAGCTTAACAGAAACTAAAGAAGAAATTCCTTTCTCCTGCATGGTAATACCATACAAGGTATCTGCCGCTTCCATCGTACCGCGTCTATGAGTTATGATGATAAACTGAGTCTGCTTGGATAGTTTTTTTAAATAATTTGCAAAACGCTCAACATTTGCATCATCCAATGCAGCTTCAATTTCATCTAAAACACAAAATGGGGAAGGCTTTAAACTCTGAATAGCAAATAATAAAGCTATGGCTGTAAAAGCCCTCTCACCACCAGACAAAAGCATCATACTTTGGAGTTTTTTACCTGGGGGCTGAGCAGTAATATGAATTCCAGACTGCAATAGATTATCTTCATCTGTAAGCTTTAACAGACCTTTTCCACCGCCAAATAATTCTCTAAAAACTTCATTAAACCTTTCCATAATCTCGCTAAATTTCTGTTTGAATTGCTTTGTCATTTCATGATTGAGGTCTTCAATGACCTGCATTAGTTTTGCTTCTGCATCTAATATATCTTCCTTTTGCTCTGTTAGAAAAGTATAACGTTCTATAACTGATTTATAGTCTTCAATGGCATTAACATTGACATCTCCTAATACCTTTATCTGTTCTTTTAAAGCTTGAATACTCTTTTTAATAGATGGAGTTGTACCTAAGTCTTCTTTAAAGTCCAAACAGGATGAGTACGTTAACTCATATTCTTCCCACATATAATTGATTAGATTTTCTATTTGTAGGTCAAATTTTATTTTTGCGTTTTGAAGCTTTAAATTTTCCTTTTCTAATACATTTATTTTTTCATTAGTCGATTCTAAAAGCTCAAATAATAATGTCAACTGACCTGACTTAGAGGTCTTTTGAGATGTCAGTTCTTCCAAGTTGTTCTGTATCACAATATAATCTGAATCAAGCTTTTGAATGGATTGAGCACTATCAGATATGATTTGTTGTTTAGCAATCAAGGCTTCTTGATTGGTCATGATTTCAGCCTTGTTTTGTATCACTTCCTCTGCTATCTCTTGAATGGATTGCTCTAACTTTTTATTATCCTCTATAAGGTGTTTTTGCTTTTGCTCAAGTGAATTGATATCTAATTTAATTTGTGTAATACAGTTAGATAGCATTTCTTGTTTTTTCTTTTTTCCCTGTATGACCTCTATTAATGCTTGAATATTCTTTTCCTCATTATTATTTTCATCTTCTGATCCTTTTAATTCTAGTTCAAGAGCATGTACTGAAGCTTCTATATCTTTATTTTGCATGGTTATTTCAGAGAGTTCCTGCGTAATATCATCTATTGCTTCAGACATTTTCTCCATATCTAGAACAATTTGATTGAGTTTTAGCTCTTCACCTTGATATTCTAACTTAAGCTGATTCTCTTCTTTTGCTAAATCAGAGGCTTCCTGCCTCAAAAGGTCTTCTTTTTGTTTTATAGAATCTTTTTCTCTCTTGGATATTTCTATGGTTGCTGCTATTTCATCCAGTTGCTTCTTAATCTCCTCAAGTTCTCTCTTTCTCCCTAAGAAATGGTTCCCTTTATTTTTGTAGCTTCCTCCGGTTAAAGAACCTCCCGGATTAATAATATCACCAGTTAACGTAACCATCTTCACAGAATATTTATATTTCCTTGCCAAACAAATGGCATGGTCAATATGATTTACAACAACAACCCTGCCTAATAAATACCGTATAATGCCACGATAGGATGGAGCAACTTCTACTAAATCACAAGCAAGTCCTATGACCCCTTGCTCATCCAATAAGGGTACATTCAACTGTCCTCTTGGCTTGACGCTCGACATAGGCAAAAAAGTCGCTCTACCATATTTATTCTTTTTAAGGTATTGTATGCACTCTTTGGCTATGTTTTCATTTGTAGTTATAATGTTCTGTATACTGCCACCTAAGGCTGTTTCAATAGCTAGTTCATATTTTTTAGCTACTTGCATCGTATCTGCTACTACACCATGTATCCCCTTGCTATAATGAGGATTTGTCTTTTTTAACTGCATTATTTTTTTTATACTGATTGTATAACCATCATACTGACTGGTGATATCTCTAAGCGTATGATATCTAGAGGTATACTGATGGTATTGCTTAGTTTCATCATTTAGTTTTTGTACTGTAGTTTTCTTTTGTTCATCAATACTATGGATAATCTCTTCTATTTCCGTTTTTTTAACTTGAATATTATCTAATGTTTTTTTTATGAGTAAAAGCCCATTTTCTTTACTTGTTTTTATTGCTTGTTGTGTTGAAGTCGATTGCTCTAATTGTCTTGATTTTTCATCCAGTGTTGTTTTTCTATCCATCAAATTTTCTTCTATGGTTTTATACCTTTGGATTTTACCTTTTATGGATGAAATTTCATTCATTCTTTCAATGATATTAGTCTTTGAAGACTCAACCGTTGTTTCATTCTGACGTATATCTTCTTGCACAACTTTTAGAACTGCCTCTTCTTTTAACAGCTCGTCATTTTTTTCTTCTATATTTTGATTAAATTGATTGGTTAAATCACTATGAGATTCCTTTTGAATATTACACTCCTTTAGTTTACTCTCTGATGTTTTCACCGCTACTTGCAGACGGCTATTTTGATTGACGATACTATTCATTTGTTCTTTAGCAAGTTTGATGCTATGGTCTACCTTTTCCTTATCCATACTTAACCTTGCCATTAGCTCTTTCTTTTTATCTATGGATTCATTAAGCGTTTCAAGTTCTATATTTAGCCTTTCATAGTCTGCTTTGTTCGTATTATAATTATCCTTTGCTTCCTCAATTTCACAAATGGTTATTTTCTCTTTAGCTATAAAAGAGTTTATCTGTTCTTCACATTGACTATACTCATTTAGAAAGCTATTGATTTCATACGTTTTTAGGTTCTCCTTAAGCTTAAGAAACTCTTTAGCTTTATCGGATTGTTCACAAAGCTGATCCTTCTGATTTTCTAGCTCAACAATAATATCATTC
The DNA here is from genome assembly GCA_028277605.1 of Vallitaleaceae bacterium. Classification (GTDB taxonomy): domain Bacteria; phylum Bacillota; class Clostridia; order Lachnospirales; family Vallitaleaceae; genus JANQFZ01. The sequence goes on from JANQFZ010000050.1 coordinate 46,143, forward strand.
ACTCGGAATAAGTTTTGTTTTTGCTCCTCGAGCTTTTTAACTGCTCCTTCTTTTCTTTTCTTAAACTTAACTATTCCAGCTGCTTCGTCAAATAGTAATCGTCTATCTTCAGGCTTATGGCTTAGAATTTTATCAATTTGACCTTGTCCAATAATTGAATAGCCCTCTTTGCCAATACCAGTGTCCATTAAAAGCTCTATGATATCTTTTAATCTACATGAGGAACGATTAATATAATAATCGCTTTCTCCCGAACGATATACTCTTCTAGTGATAATTACTTCAGAATAATCAATTGGAAGCTTTCTATCGTGATTGTCTATTTCAATACTCACTTGAGAATATCCTACAGACTTTCTATTCTCTGTGCCAGCAAAAATAACATCCTCCATTTTACTACCTCTGAGCTGTTTAGCACTTTGCTCTCCTAGAACCCAGCGAACAGCATCAGCAATGTTACTTTTACCACTACCGTTAGGGCCTACAATACCTGTGATACCATCGTTAAAAACTAATTGTATTTTATGTGCAAATGATTTAAAGCCCTGCAGATCTATCGATTTTAAATGCATGTTCTCATTCCTTATACCTGCCTTAGCTCCATCATAAAAGTATTGATGGTCACATCTTATATAAAGACAAGTTTTCTTCTTATTACTCAATATTCAAATAAAACAATAGGCATTGGACAATGGACAATTCGTATTGTCTACTGTACATTGACAATTGTCTAGTGAGATTTTATATTCTTGATCGCATTGTAAGCCGCTTCCTGCTCAGCTATTTTTTTGCTTCTCCCATTACCATGACCTAGTATTTTCCCATTATGTCTAACTTCAACTTCAAAAAGCTTATTATGGTCGGGACCCATTTCCTTAACGACCATATATTCAATCACATGATCACTATTTTTTTGTACCAGCTCTTGCAAATGTGTTTTACTGTCGACAAACAGCTGCCTATTTTGAACGTTATTGAGAAGTGTTGCATAGATAAATTTTTTGGCGGCTTTAATACCACCATCTAAATAGACTGCTCCAATTAATGCTTCTAGGGCATCTGATAAGACTGATGCTCTATTTCTGCCTCCTGAATTTTCTTCTCCTTTTCCTAGTAACAAGTACTCACCAAGCTTGATTTCTTTAGATAAGCTTGCAAGAGTAGGTTCGCAGACAATGCTTGCTCTAAATTTTGTTAATTCTCCTTCGAGCATATGTTTATAGTTGTTAAACAAATAATCACTGGTTACAACCTCTAAAACAGCATCTCCCAAAAATTCTAACCGTTCATTATTCTCAAACTTGGACATTTTATGTTCATTAGCAAAAGAACTATGCACCAAGGCTTGACTTAAGAGTTTGGGATTCTTAAATCTATATTTAATTATCGATTGAATTCTCTTTAGTTTGTCTTTCTTTAACATGGTTACCCTCCTTACAAAAGAACTCATTCCTTAACCCATATACAGAGATATTTTAGCATGAATTGCATTTTTATACAACTTTTAACTGATTTGAGTTCCCCCAATTTACTATTTTGCGCTTAACCATTAGGATATATAGACTAATTAACTATTTAAACTTAGCTTAATGCATTAACGCTATAAAGAAATTATAGGGTTGTCTTATGACACGACAGCCCTTTAGCAATAAATGCATTAAAGCCCTTTAAAGGGCTTTATGTTTTTTGTCATTCATTGTGGTTTTTAATAGCTTGCACGGCATCTCCTACCGTAATCAAATCTTCAGCTTCTTCATTATTAATCTCTATATCAAATTCTTCTTCAATAGCCATTATAATTTGCACCAAATCTAGTGAGTCGATGCTTAAATCATCTACAAATTTAGTATCCGCATCAATCTGGGAAGCATCCTCGCTTGTAAATTCTGATATAATCTCAACAAGCTTTTCGAGTTCCATTATAATACCCCTTCTTTCTTAAATAATAATAGCTTTAAAGCTTAATTTGCTTCATAATCTTATGTGATTATTTATGATTAATATTTTGCTCGATCTTTTCTTTAATATGCAGACTCGTAAATTTATGGCATTGTATTACAGTATTTTTAATAGCATAGGCATTGGAGCTACCGTGTGATTTTACAACCAATCCTTCTAATCCTAACAAAGGCGCGCCTCCATATTCGGTATAATCAAATTGTTTTCTAAAATCAGAAAGTACAGGCTTTAAAATCATGCCTCCTATTTTACCTCTTATAGATGACATAATAGACTCCTTCAACATACTCAATAAAGATAAGCCAAGTCCTTCTGTATATTTTAGGATAATATTACCAACAAAAGCATCACAGACAATCACATCTGCTTTACCCTCTGTGATATCACGCGCTTCAATATTGCCAATAAAATTCAGATCTTCTTTTTCTAATAAAGCATATGCTTCTTTCGCTAAAGTGTTCCCTTTTGATTTTTCCTCACCAATGTTAACTATGGCAACTTTAGGGTTGCGAATACCAACTATGTTTTCTAAATAGATAGATCCCATATGGGCAAATTGGACTAGGTAACTCGGCTTTGCTTCTGCATTTGCACCACAGTCAATGAGTAAGGTAACCCCTTTTCTATTGGGAATTAATGAGCCAAGAGCAGGTCTTTCTATCCCTTTTATTCTTCCTATAATTAATGTGCCTCCCGCAAGTATAGCACCTGTACTTCCAGCAGAGATAAAAGCATCAGCTTTTTTTTCTTTAACAAGGTTAAAGGCTTTTACCATGGATGCATCTTTTTTTCTTCTTATAGCAACGACTGGTGCTTCATGAACATCAATCACTTGAGAAGCATGAACCACTTCAATCTGCTGATTTGAATAGTTATATTTTGCTAACTCACGCTTAATTTCTTCTTCTTTACCCACTAATATGACATTTATAGATTGATCTTCTCTAACTGCCATTATACAGCCTTTTACAATCTCTTCTGGTGCATGATCGCCACCCATCGCATCTACTGCAACATTCATCCTCTAACAAGCCTCCTAGATCTGTCTAAAACTAATATACTAGATTTCTAATAGTTTTTCAACAGTTTTTTAGGTAAAACAAAAGGGCTGTTTTAAATTACAGCCCTACTTAATTATTCAGTTTCAACAACAACTTTGTTTTTATAAGTACCACATGATTTGCAAACTCTATGAGGCATAACAAGCTCTCCACATTTACTGCATCTAACTAGGTTAGGTGGGGTTAGTTTCCAATTAGCTCTACGTTTATTTCTTCTGGCTTTAGAATGTTTTCCTTTTGGTCCTATTGCCATGGTGACACCTCCTTATCATTCTTCCTTAAATAAGTCCTTAAGAACAGCCAACCTAGGGTCTATATCATCATTCTGACATTCACACGGTCCATCATTTAAGTTCTTACCGCAATGCTTACATATTCCTTTACATGATTCATGGCATAAAACTTTCATTGGAAACGCAATAATCAGTTCATTAAAAACTAACTTTTCTAAATCTAAGTTATAGCCATCCATATAACTTATGTCTTTAAACTCTGACGAATGAAATGCCACTTCTTTAGAAAAATCAGCTTTTAATGGGTAGTTGACTGGCTCTGCACATCTATGGCAGGGAATAACCAAGGTTGTTTCAATACTTCCATTTAAATTGATTTCCCTATTTCCCCTGTGTAATATGGTTATTTTTAACTTAATAGGATCCACAACTTCATATAAATCGCCATCGAATTGGATGGAGTCAAATAAAATGCTCTTATGAATCTCTTTTTTCATTCCGTCATAAAGAAAAAAATCACTTAAGTTGATGAGCATACTACCACTCCTAGACATTTATAGAATAATGGAGTTATTCAGCAAATAGCCACAGATTATTATACCTATCTATCTAGCATTTGTCAACTACTTATCGTTTGAGTTTCTCCATTTTTTAATTATAAATCCTTCAACACATTAAAAATAACCAGACTTATAGTGACTGAAAAGCACCTATAACCAGTTTTTAGTATAGGTACTTTTCAATCGTTGCAAACTATACATGCTTCGCAAGCAAAAAGAACCGTCCCTAGTACTTACAGTACTTATGCTCGTACAATTTTTAGCGTTTCCTTAGCAATCATTAACTCTTCGTCTGTAGGTATGACTAAAGATTTTACTTTAGCATCTGGATTAGAAAAATCTCTTTCTATCTCCCTGCACTTATTCTTTTCTTGATCCACGCTAACTCCAAGGTACGTTAAGTAACTACATACATCTCTTCTTACATGATGATTGTTTTCTCCAAGACCTGCTGTAAATGCAACTGCATCTATACCATTCATAGCCGCTGCATAAGAACCTACATATTTGGCTACCCTATAGCAAAAAACGTCCATGGTTAGTTTTGCTTGCTCATTTTCCTCATCAACAGCATTTTCTAAATCTCTAAAATCACTGGATAAATTGGATAGTCCTAATACACCCGATTTTTTATTAAGAACATCCATTACTTCACTAATTGACATATTTTCTTTATTCGCAAGAAATTGAATAATAGCAGGATCGACATCTCCACTTCTTGTTCCCATAATTAAGCCCTCTAGTGGTGTTAATCCCATACTAGTATCTACTGATACGCCTCTATCGACAGCACAGATACTTGCGCCATTGCCTAGATGACATACCACAATTTTCATATCTTTAATATCTCTTCCAAGCATTTCAGCTGTTCGATTGGCTACATATTTATGTGAGGTACCATGAAAACCGTAACGTCTCAGCTTATGTTTCTCATAGTAATCATAAGGAAGACCATAAAGATAAGCTTTTTTAGGCATGGTTTGATGAAAAGCCGTATCAAAAACTCCAACCATTGGTATATTAGGTATTAATTTTTCACAAGCAGCAATACCAATAAGATTAGCTGGATTATGTAATGGGGCTAAATCACTACATTTTTTTACTGCTTCAATCACATCATCGTTAATTAATACAGACCCTGAAAATTCTTCTCCGCCATGAACAATTCTGTGCCCAACAGCATTAATTTCACTCATACTATTAATAACACCATGCTCTTTTGATGTTAAAGCATCAATTACATACTGAACAGCATGAGTATGATCAGGCATATCTCCATTAACAATAACTTTATTACCATCTAGAGAGGTTTGCTTTAGTCTTGAATCATCAATACCAATTCTCTCGCATATTCCTTTTGCTAACACTTCTTCTTTATCCATATTAATCAATTGATACTTTAAAGAAGAACTTCCGCAATTCATAACTAATATATTCACAGAGTTTCTCTCCTTCTAATTTATTTCTTAATTATTTTGAGCTTGTACAGCAGTAATGGCAACCACACCAACAATATCATCAGAGGAACAGCCTCTTGAAAGATCATTTACAGGCTTTGCAATACCTTGAGTCACTGGTCCATAGGCTTCAGCTTTAGCAAGTCGTTGTGTGAGCTTATATCCAATATTCCCAGAATCTAAATCAGGAAAGATCAAAACATTTGCTTGTCCAGCAACTGAACTACCTGGTGCTTTTTTTGAACCTACACTTGGTACAATAGCTGCATCTAATTGTAATTCACCATCCAGTTTAATATCAGGAGCCATTGTTTTTGCTAATTTTGTCGCTTCAACCACTTTATCAACATCTGGGTGTGTAGCACTTCCCATTGTAGAATGTGATAACATACCGACAATAGGTTCTTCTTGAACTAGAGTTCTAAAGGACTTTGCAGAACTAAGAGCAATTGAAGCCAGCTCTTGGGAATCTGGATTCTGCACTAAACCACAATCAGAAAAAATAAAAGTGCCGTTAGAACCAAAATCACAATCTGGTACAACCATAACAAAAAAGGAAGAGACAAGCTTAGTTCCCGAAGCTGTTTTTAATATTTGTAATGATGGTCTTAAAACATTCGCCGTTGCACTGATTGCTCCAGCTACCATACCATCAGCTAAACCTTCTTTCACCATCATGACACCTAGATATAAAGCATCTTTTAGTAAAAGATTCTGAGCTTCTTCAAATGTCATGCCTTTTTTCTTGCGAAGGTCAACTAACTTTTCAACATAGACCTGCATTTTATCAAAACTCTCAGGATTAATAAATCGTGCTTTAGAAAGATCCAATCCACTACCAATCTGTTCAATTTCCTCTTTATTTCCTATCAATATCACATTAGCAATATCTTCAGCCAGTACCTTATGCGCTGCTTCAACCGTTCTTCTTTCGTAGGATTCAGGTAGTACAATGGTTTTCTTGTCTTGTCTTGCGCGCTCTTTAATTGTGTTAATAAAACTCACGATAGAATAATCTCCTTTCAACCAACCATATAATGTCACTTTCATTATAATATTAATGTTTATTGTATACAATATATATTTTTGTTTTTTTTCACTTTCTTAATAATAATCGATAGAGATTGATAAGAAACACGTATAATTACCATTTTATGGTTAAAATTAATGTAGAACATATTTAACTTATGCTTGATTAAAAGAATTAAATCCATTAAACTAATTTTAAACACATTATTATTTTTAACCTAAGGTGGATGATTTATGCGAGTTGTTGGTATTATTGCTGAGTACAACCCATTTCACAAGGGACATCAGTTTCAATTAGAAGAAGCAAAAAGAGTAACAAACGCTGATTTTTGTATTGTTATTATGAGCGGTCATTATGTTCAAAGAGGGGAACCTGCCATTCTAGATAAGTGGACAAGAGCTGAAATGGCTTTAAATAATGGCGCTGATTTGGTTATAGAACTACCTGTTCATTTTTCAACAGCAAGTGCAGAGTTTTTTAGTTTTGCATCTGTTTGTCTTTTAGAACAATTAGGACTCGTGGATGCATTATGTTTTGGTAGTGAGGCTGGCTCCATTCCTCTATTAGAAGCAGTTGCTCGGGTTCTTGTAGAAGAACCCGAAGACTATAAAGTATTATTAAAGTCTTTTATGAAACAAGGATACAGCTATGTTACATCAAGAGCTATGGCTCTTTTAAATTATTTAGATGGTATAGATGATAATGAAAGTATAGAAAATACCAATGCACTCCGTCGATTAATCAAATCACCTAATAATATTCTTGGAATTGAGTACATTAAAGCCATAATTAAACTAAATAGTAAGATTCAGCCCTATACCATTAAACGTATGGGTGCACACTATCATGATGACTCAATTAATAAAAGCTTACCTTCTGCAACAGCCATTCGAAAGGCTATTTTCAATCAGCAATCTCTAAAGGATATTGAAGCTTCTGTCCCAAAGACAGCTTATGATTTATTATTGAATACTCTACAGCAAAGAAAAGCCCCCGTTTACTTAGATGACTATTCTCCTATACTACAATATAAGCTACTTATGCTGCCTTCTTCCTCATTAGAACACTATGTGGATATCAACGAAGGTATACAAAACCGTTTTAAACAGCTTGCAAAAAAGTATTATAACATCTCAGAAATTGTCCGTTTTGCGAATACTAAGCGCTATCCTCACTCAAAGATCCGTAGAGCATTGCTCCATATTCTACTAGATATAAAGAAAGACTCCTTTAATCATTATATTAAACATGGGTATGCACAATATATTCGCGTGTTAGGATTTAAAAAGACTAGCAGTGCTTTGCTAAAAGCCTTAAAAGAAACTGCAAGACTACCAATTATATCCAATGTAAAAGATGCTTTTATACAATTAGAAAACCTCCAGAAGAATATGCTGTTAGATGAAATTAAAGCGACAGAATGCTACAATCTTATTTTAAGACAAAAGTATGATCTGAATATGAAAAATGACTATAATCAACCCATGATTATTGTATAATACTTAGGTATATTTCTATGTTTTTATAATATAATTGTATAGATAAAAATGAGCCTTGGTGCCTTATGTTAAAACTAAAAAAGCATTATCTCTATAATAGCTTAATTATAGTACTATTAGTCTTAATCATTTCTCTTCCTAAAATATCTATGGATGCAGCAAAAAAGGGACTACTTCTGTGGTTTAATGTGATTATCCCAACTTTGTTTCCCTTTATCTTGATATCCAATATGATCGTTCATTCTAACCTTATTTATTTTTTTAATCGACTACTGAACTCACTTATGTCCAAGCTCTTTTTATTACCAGGTACAGCTGGTTATGGCTTATTAGCTGGCTTATTATGTGGCTATCCTGTAGGAGCTAAGATCACTACTGACCTATACAATCAAAAGAACATTACTCTTAAGCAGGCTCAGTATATGATGACTTTTTGCAATAATGCTAGTCCTATGTTTGTTATTGGTTTTATCGCCACAGGATTAATTAAAACACCTTCTTTAGGACTTATGATACTTATCGCTATTTATAGTTCTAATTTACTAACCGCTTGGATTTATCAGGTTTTATATGCCTCCCACTTAAATACGTTCAAGGAATCCTATACCATTTTGCAGAAGAAAAGAGATACCATAAGCTTTAAGCTACTAGATAGCAGTCTTATGGATACAATAACCCTTATAGTGAAAATAGGCGGCTATATCATTTTCTTTTCTATTATTTTAAGCTGCTTAAGTCTTGTTCCATTACAAACAACTCTTGTCCACACATTTTTATTGAGCACAGTAGAGTTAGCTAATGGTGTTGAATTATTATCCAGTTCAACCTATACTATGGCAACGAAATTTGTCATGCTCTCAACCCTAACAGCCTTTGGTGGTTTCTCTATTTATGCTCAAACTGCTAGTATATTATCAACGACTAATATCAGCTGCAAAAGTTACTTTATATCTAAAATCATTAATGGTATTATTACTTTTTTTATTGCTTTATTATTTTCGTTTTTTATGTAGATGACATTCGTTTCATTATTTCTAAGAAGACTTTCTACTCTTGAGGTCATTCTTATTACCTTCTAATACTTGAAGCTGGTTTTGCATATTGTTTTCTAATTTAATGTACTCATTATGCATTTCAATGAGTGATTCTTTTACCATTTCTTGAAGTGTCTCAATAATTTCATCCGCATATTCATAAGCACCCAACTTAAGCTCTCTATGTGTATTTTTTGCTTCTGAAATAAGCTCTTCTGCCTGCTCATAAGCTTTTTGTGTTATTTCATGTTCATTAATCAGCTTCAAAACACGTGATTCGGTTTCTTTTTCAACATTCTCTGCTGATTTTTGGGCTTCTAATAAGATATTTTCTTTTTCTTTTAATAATCGTTCAGCTCGTTTTAGTTCTTCTGGCAGCTTTAATCTTATATCTGTTAAAAACTCGTAAACAACGTCGATATCAACCATGACTTTGGATGAAAGAGGCACTTTTTTACAGCCCTCAAAATAATCTTCCATTTCATTTAGTAACTGATATATATTTCCCATTGCTATACCTCCCTAGTTTGCAGATGGATTATATTTATATTTTATCTTTTTAACAATACTTTCAGGCACCATATTTTCAAAATGTCCACCAAATTTTGCTATATCTTTTACTATGCTGGAGCTTAAATATGAATTCTCAACTCGTGTGACAAGAAAAATAGTTTCGATTTCTCTATCTAGAGTATAATTGGTCTGTGCCATTTGAAGCTCATATTCAAAATCCGAAACAGCTCTTAATCCTCTTATAATAATATGAGCATTATGTCTCTTAATGAAATCAACTAGTAACCCAGTAAACGAATCGACTATAACATTGGGCATGTCCTTCGTTAGCTCTTCCAGCACCGTTACTCTTTCCTGTACAGAAAACAGGGGTTGTTTATTTGTATTATTTAGTACACCTACTACCAGCTTATCAACCAGCTTCATCCCTCGATGAATTAAATCTAAATGACCATTCGTAGTCGGATCAAAACTTCCTGGATATACACCAACCCTCATTTAATCCATTCCCTTCTTACTAAAAGGTATAATACTACCTTCTTTATCTTTGGCTTATAAAAGTAAACTTATTAATGTTAAATCGCTTTTCACGAGTTATTTCAAAGGACAGATGTTTCACAAAATCAAACGATGTTTCTAAGGCACTTTCACATATTATTATGCCTCCAGCTGTCAATAGAGAGTATTTATTTAAAGCTGTTAAGGCTTTTTCTTCCCATCCTTGATGGTAGGGAGGATCTAAAAAAATAATTTCATATAGTCTCTTTTTATTATAAAGTTCTTCTATTGTATTGCAAACTTCTTTTTTTATGAGTTCAGCATGGTCACTTAATCTAGTATGAGCCAGATTTTGCATAAGGCAGTTCACAGCCTTATCATTATTATCAACAAATGTACACTGTTTTGCTCCTCTACTCAATGCTTCAATACCTATTGCACCACTGCCGCTAAACAAATCTAAAAAGCGAACATCTATTAATTGATTCCCTATAATATTAAATAGAGTTTCCTTAATTCTGTCTGTTGTTGGTCTTACATGCTGTCCTTGTGGTGCCATTAGTTTAAGTCGTTTAGCCTTGCCAGCTATGACACGCATACCATCAGTCCTAACATTTGAATTAATATACATCTATTTTAACCTATGGTAAAATATTGTCAATAAGCAATTCGTTCTTACAAAGCTTTAGCTACTAACTTTGTTAGCAGCTAAAAAAAGATAGGACCAATCTAATCTAGTCTATTCATTTTCGTTTAAACGATGGTTGATGGTCAACAAGATATTAGTATTGTTGTCCACCATTGACCATTTGCTGTTCTGCTCTTTCGATTAATTTCTTAACCATGTATCCACCAACAGAACCATTTTGGTATGAGGTTAGGTCACCATTATATCCACGTTTTAAAGGTACACCAATCTCATTTGCAACCTCAAATTTAAATTGTTCTAAAGCTTCACGAGCTTCTGGTACAACACTTCTATTCCTAGCCATAATTAATCCTCCATTCATAGAATTGTCTACTTGTACTCTTCGAAGAGAACGATTATATAGGTTACTTCATTATTATATGTAAGGTTCTTAATTATAGCCTAGTAAATGATGTAACACCAACCAAAAAGCTTTCTATAATGCAAGACTTTCAATATTTTTTTTGAAAAAATCTTGTAATTTTTGATTTAAGTATTTGTACTTTTCAGATGATAGTGATGGATCTTCCTTTAATATACTTTTTGCCAAGAGGTGCGTTTCTTTTAACATGGCAATATCTTCAAATATATTTGCCAATTTGAATTCTGGAAGACCATGTTGTTTCATACCAAAAAAATCACCAGGACCTCTTAATTTTAGATCGTATTCCGAAATTACAAATCCATCTGTAGAACGCACCATGACCTCCATCCTTTTTTTAGTTAGTTCACTTTTTGAATCAGATATTAGAATACAATAAGACTGGTAAGCACCTCTGCCTACTCTTCCCCTCAGCTGATGGAGCTGAGCTAAACCAAATCTATCTGCATTTTCGATCATGATAACAGTGGCATTAGGTACATCAATACCAACTTCTATAACGGTCGTTGAAACAAGTATCTCTATTTCACCATCTTTAAAATTTTCCATTATAGCCGTCTTTTCTTTGGTCGCCATTTTTCCATGCAAGTACTGTATCGAGCGATCTGGGTTAAGAGCATTTTTTAGCTTTTCTGTATAATCTATCACTGATTCAAGCTCAAGCTTTTCTGATTCATCTACCATCGGGCAGATAATATAGGCTTGTCTTCCATTGTCAATTTCCTTTTCTAGAAACTGATAAATTCTTGAACGATAACTTGTGTTAACTGCATAGGTTTTTATTTCTTGTCTTCCAGGAGGGCGTTTATCAATAATAGAAACATCCATATCTCCATAGACAATAAGCGCAAGAGTTCTTGGAATAGGAGTTGCACTCATAACAAGAACATGAGGATAGACACCTTTTCCTGTTAGTTTTTCTCTTTGATTAACTCCAAATCGATGCTGCTCATCTGTTATTACTAGAGCAAGCTTTTTAAAATGCACCTTTTCCTGAATCAGTGCATGTGTTCCAATCACTACATCCACCTCGTGTTGATTGATTTTCTCATAAACAGCTTTTTTTTCCTTCTGGGTTAAAGAGCCCACAAGCAAAACAATTCGACTATCCAAGGGCTCTAAATAAGCTTTAAGTGATTGATAATGCTGTTTTGCAAGAACTTCAGTTGGAGCCATCATGGCAGCTTGATATCTATTTTTAATTACATAATATATTGCCATTGCAGCAATAATGGTTTTACCAGAACCTACATCGCCTTGTACTAAACGATGCATTGTTTTATGACTTACTAAATCTTGTTTTATTTCTTTCCAGACCTTCTGCTGTGCTTTCGTTAAGGTGAATGGAAGTTGTTCAATCAATGGGTTGATAGACGTATCGCATTTAACAGTATAACTATTTTCTACAATCACCCTCTGCTTTTTTATCCATTGAAGTCCCAAACCATACAATAAAAACTCATCAAAAACCAACCTTTTTTTTGCCCAATCAAGCGCCTCAATATTGTTAGGATAATGAATCTGCTGTATAGCAAAGTTATACTCTGCCAGCTGATATTTTTTCCTAATGTTTTTTGGTAAAAACTCTTTTAATTGGTTATGCGTCATGTTTAGAGCAGATTTTATTACATTTTTAAGTTGTATCTGCTTAATTTCTTTGGTCAAGGCGTATATAGGAATAAACCCTTCATAAGTCTTGTCATATTGTTCAGGATTAAAGATCTGAGGTGAGACCATTTGAATTCTATTATATTTTTTGGTAACTTTTCCTTTTAGAATAAAACTTTGACCCACTTTTAGTTTTTTATCTAAATAAGGCTGACGATACCATACAACATATAATTTTCCAGTGGTATCCTCTATTCTGGTTTGGGTTATGGTCAAGCCTTTTTTAAAAAAGCTACGAGTAGTATTGCATATTGACCCCTCAATAATATTGACCTGATCAAGAACAATATCTGATATAGAACAGATAGATGTGTTGGTCTCATAGTCTCTTGGATAATACGTAATTGCATCTTCTAATGACTCTATGTTTATTCTTTTTAATAATGCGGTTTTTTGTTTTCCTACACCTTTTATATTTGCAATAGATTCCTGTAGACTCATTTCATCACACACTTTCCAAATATAAAAAACACGAATGGAGCTGTCTCAAAATACTTTCATAGAAAACTTAGCTGTCAATAAACAGCTATGACTATAAAGTTTTGTCCTTTGAGACAGCCCCAGATTAGGGTATTACTTATAGTTTAATCAATATAACGTTTTTTATTCAACCGATAAAATATAATAATACAATGGCTGACCACCATAATGAATTTCAACATCACAATCTTCAAAATTATTTTCTATGTATTCTGCTAAAGCTTCAGCCGTATTTTCATTAACATCTTGACCATAATAGATGGTAACCAACTCACTGTCTTCATCAACAAGCTGGCTAATCAGCTCACGAGCTGCCATATCTAATTCTTTTTTCACTGCTAAAATCTTTCCATTGCCAATACCTAAAATATCACCCTCATGGATATCCTTTTCATCTATGTTGGTATCTCTCACAGCAAATGTTAGCTGACCTGTAGAAACGTAGTTCATACTATCCTCCATGTTGGCAGCATTTTCTGATACACTTTTTTCATGCTCATAGTTTATCATTGCTGTAATCCCTTGAGGAATAGTTTTAGATGGTATCACGATGATATTTTTATCTTTGCACATTTCTCTAGCCTGTTGAGCAGCTAATATAATATTTTTATTATTAGGCAAAACAAAAATATTTTCCGCGTGAACCCTATCAACCGCCTGTAATAAATCTTCTGTGCTAGGATTCATCGTCTGACCACCTTCAATGATAGAATCCGCACCAAGTCCTTTAAATATTTCATTAAGACCTTGACCAACAGAAACAACAACAAAACCTATTTCTTTCTTTGGTTCATCTATAATTTCTTTTGTAACAGCTTCTACATCCTGTTGAGGTGAACAATTAGAACTGCTCTGTAATCTCATATTCTCTATTTTAACACCAGACAGCTGACCGATTTCTAGTCCTCTTTGTAAAGCTGTCCCTGGAATATTAGTATGTACATGCACCTTAATTATTTCTTCGTCTGCTACAACGACAAGACTATCTCCAATCGTTGCCAGATATTCTTTAAGACTTTCACTTTCTTTTTCTGCTTGTTTATCTGAATCAACATAAACCATAAATACTGTACAGTAACCAAATTCTATATCATCCGTAACATTATTTAGATGAGTACTACTTTTACTAGGAGCAGATGGTAATGTCTGGCTAGGTATGGACACTTGTGTGGTTACAATAGAGTTTCCTTTAAGTGCCGCTAAGCATCCTTCCATAATGTATAGTAAGCCTTGTCCTCCTGCATCAACAACACCTGCCTGCTTTAAAACAGGTAACATATCTGGTGTTTTTTTTAAGACTTCCTTTGCATAGGCTATGGTCTCTTCAAATACATAAACTATATCATCAGAATCTATAGCTAAGGTTGCAGCCTTTTTAGCAGCTCCCTTCGCAACTGTTAGAATAGTACCCTCTTTAGGTTTCATTACAGCCTTATAAGCTGTCTCTACAGCTTTCTGCATCGCATTTGCTAATACTGCTGTGTCTATTTTTTCAACATTTTTAATTTCTTTTGTAAAACCTCTTAGTAATTGAGATAATATTACCCCAGAATTACCTCTGGCTCCTCTTAATGAGCCTGATGATATCGCTTTTGCAACGGCCGACATATCACTCTCATTTGCATTTTCAACTTCCTGAGCAGCTGCTAAAATCGTTAATGACATATTAGAACCTGTATCGCCATCGGGAACAGGAAAAACATTTAATTCATCTACATGCTTTTTATTATGATTTAAATGGTTTGCACCAGCAATAAATATTTTTTTTAAAGATTTAGAATCAATCCATTCTAATGCCACACTTCTTCCTCCAATCGATTAATCATCAACCCTTACGCCCTCAACAAATATATTTAGTTGCTTTACTTCCATACCACTAAATGTCTCTATTTTATATTTGACAGTACTGATAAGATTATCTGCAACCGCTCTTATATTAATACCATATTCCACAATGACATGAAAATCTATCGTGATTTGATTATTATCAATGGTTACTTTTATACCTTGAGTTAAACTCTCTCTCTTAAGTAGTTTAGCTATACCATCTGTAACATTCATAGCAGCCATACCAACAATACCATAGCATTCTATAGCATTTAAGCCTGCTGCTTTAGCAATAACTTCATTACTTATAGTGATATCTCCAAGATCATTCTCAAATCTACCGACCATCTATAGTCCTCCTTACTATTTTATGGACTCACTTTGCATTATGTATTATACCACTTTTTCCTTTGATAATCAAAATAATTTTGACAGCTAATGCTATTAATTCCAATAATTAATTTGACATGCTAAAATAATTATTTTTTATAATTTTCCCGATATAACTCTAATAGCTAGTATGGCTGGGTACTGTAAAATAAAAAAACAAAAAACAAATGCTTGCATATTTTTTGCTTTTTTGTTAAAATTGATTGTTGTAGACATGTACGGTTTGAAGGAGGTGCTTAGCATGGCAAAATGTGAGATTTGTAATAAAAGTGTTCATTTTGGTATTAAAGTCAGCCATTCACATAAAAGATCCAATAAAATGTGGAAACCTAATATTAGAAAAGTAAAGGTATTAGTCAATGGACAACCAAAAAGAATTCATATTTGTAGTAAATGCTTAAAATCAGGTAAGGTTGTTCGTGCATAACTAAATCCCCGTTAGAGGGGATTTTTTTATGTGAATCATTCTATTAGCAAAACTTCAATAGGCAAAAGCCTATAATTAACAGACCTAATCCTAATATAGCTCCAATGCCGTTTTTAGGCAGCAGTGATATAATAATTATACCAATTCCAATTGAGAACAGAATTAAGCCTACTACTCTGTTTCTAAAGAAGAACATAGGCATTCACCATGAACGATGTATTACTATATTGTATGTTAGATTTCTGAAAGAGTGCTTAGTCCTTTGACAGTATCACTAGTAAAAGTCCGTCCTTTATAGTGACACGTCCAATTTTATCTACCCATTCATTGCTAACACCTATGGACATACCCTGCTTCAAATCATACGCCGTTAATGGATACTTTAGACCTTCCGTGTGAACACCTCTAACCACTTCTGTCATCGGTATGAGAGAAACAAAGTCATAATGTTCTCTAGTAAAAACAGCAGTCTTATTTATTAAAAAAACCTTATTCTTTTTGTTTAATATGTAACAAGATACCCCATATTCCAAGGCAAGCATCATAATTTGAAAATTTGCAAGCATATGATCAAGCCGTGTACCTATGGCACCAATAATGGTAATAGATGACCTCTCTTCCTCTAAAGCCTCTTCAAGGGCTAGGTGCGTATCAGTCTTATCCTTTTGTGTATCATATTTTATCAGCTTAGCACCTAAAAAACAATATTTCTGTATAATTTCAGGTGCCACTGAGTCCAGATCGCCAACAATGGTATCAGGAAGCATTTCCAAAGCATCTAAGGCTTCAGCCCCATGATCAACTGCAATAATTCTATCAAAAGGTTCACATTCTATTGTGCTCCTTAAGAACTCTATATCCACAGATCCTCCAGTAACAATTAAAGTACTCACTATAACCAGCTCCTGTATTCAGTGAAAATACGTTTGTATTCTTTAACTTGGCTTACAGCATCCTCAGCCTTAAAAATATCTGAACCTGCAACTAGAACATTAGCACCAGCTTCTATAACTTGACGCGCTGTGATTAGATTGATACCTCCATCAACTTCAATATCGCAGCTTAAGCCTCTCTTATTAATAATTTCTCTTAAGCTATTGATTTTCTTTAGTACATTACTAATAAGTGCTTGTCCACCAAAACCAGGATTAACTGTCATCAAAAGCACCATATCTACATCTTCAAGCACATAATCCAATACACAAAGCGGCGTAGCAGGATTAAGTGCAACACTCGACTTTAATCCCATTGCTCTTATAGATGAAAGCGTTCTTTGAAGATGCGTACATACTTCAGCATGAACCGTAATCATATCAGCCCCAGCATCTTTATAAGCCTCTAAAAAACTATCAGGGTTCTGAATCATTAAATGCACATCAAATACTTTGTCCGTATACGAACGAATAGACTTAATCACAGGAATACCAAATGAAAGATTAGGTACAAAATGACCATCCATAACATCAATATGAATATACTCACATCCCGCTTCATCAATCAGTTCAACCGCATCCCCCAACCGAGCAAAATCCGCAGCCAAAATAGAAGGTGCTAACTTAAACATCAAACCACGATCCTTTCCTAATCAGTTATCTAACCTCACTACATTCCAAAGATTCTTCCCTTCCCCTATAATTGTACATGGTTCCCTACAAAATGTCCATATTTACTACTTTTTAGATCCTATTTTTTGTTTTACTACGATAAACTCTCTATACGCTAATTATTAAAGATAAACGTTAATAAGTTTCCTCTATTACTTGTTTTTAACTCAATTAGTGTTTTTACAGTATTTCAACTGACTCATTCTGACCGAAAAATTTTAGCATCGTATGTAACAACTTACAGAAAGGGTGAATAGTATTAGCACCACAGCGAAACAGGAGTGAAGCGTAACCCCTACTAAACACGGACGTTTAGGGGGTTATGGAGCTAATGCTATTCACCCTTGACCCTTCACCAATCAGCTAAAATTTTGACCGTATTCCTTTATAGACAAAATAGTTATCTATAAATAGAGAAACTTACTTCCATTTTTTCTTAACCTCTTTCAATTCTTCAAATAACAGCTTATAGCTTTCATACCTTGACAAACTGATTTCATGATTCCTAACCGCTTCTTTAACAGCACAATCTGGTTCATCAATATGATTACATCCATGAAAGCGACAAGATGGATAATACGGCTTAAAGTCAATAAAATAATCCTTTAGCTCTTCTTTATCGATCTGATCTAAATAAAGCGAACTAAAGCCCGGTGTATCAACAACATAGCTATCCTTATTAAAAGCAATCAGCTCTGCATGCCTTGTCGTATGCTTACCTCGTGCTATTTTTTTGCTGATTTCACCCGTTTCCAATATCACTTTATTTTGAAAAACATTTAATAAAGAAGATTTACCAACACCAGAAGGACCTGCAAAAACAGAAGTCCGTTCATATAACTCCTCTAAGAGCTCTGATAAGCCTACTTTTTCCTTGGCACTGGTTAAATGAACACGGTAACCCGCCTTTTTATAAATATCCTTAAGCTGCTCACTTTCATCTCTCGATAAAATATCTATTTTATTAAAGCAAACAACCGCTTTAATATCTTCTTTTTCGATACTTATTAAAAATCTATCCAAAAGATTCAAATTAGGCTTTGGGCGGTTAACAGAAAAAACGACTATTACCTGATCAATATTGGAAACACAAGGACGAACCAGCTCATTATGTCTTGGTAATATCTTGGCAATATTAGCCTTCATCTGTTCAACCTGCATAGCCTCAAGGACAACATTATCTCCTATCAGCGGCTTAACCTTCTGATTTCTAAAAATGCCCTTAGCCCTGCATTCAAAAACCCCTTCATTGGGTACATGTACATAATAAAAGCCACCAATCCCTTTAATGATTTTCCCATTCATACTATTCCACCTCATTAAAGTTAATTTCTTGCTCATCTTGTACATGATCGTCTAAATAGACGATGACACGTCCTGTTCCAGTTCCTGAAATTGGTATTTTAAGCGGCAACTCACTAATACTTACCGTCTGGTTATAAACCTCATTCTCTATACCATCCTGTGCATAGAACAAGACTTTAACCTGTGCTTGTGTTTGACCGTTAAGATCTTCTAAAATAAGTGTTCTCGTTATTTCTTTCTTTCCTAGACTAACCACAAGGTCAATATAATAACCTTCTCTAACCTCGGTATCCGGTTCTGTAGTTTGATGTATTATATGCCCCTTTGGAACCGTGTCACTAAATCCTTCAGAAACATCACCAACATCTAATTTATTTTCCCCTAATAAACTCTCAGCTTCCTCTAAGGTTTTATTGTATAAGTCGGGTACAAGAACTTTATGCTCCAATGGCCCAAGGCTTGCAATAATAATAACGGGATCCCCTTTATCTAACAGTGCATCAGCCTCTGGCATAGTCTTAATGACAACACCAGCAGGAATAAAGTCGTGATTCGTAGTTTCTATCTTAGGTACAAATTGAGCATCCTTTAGTATTTTTTTAGCTTCATCAAATTGTTTATCTGTAACGTCGGGTACTTTTAACAGTTCAGCACCTTTACTTACAACAACTTCAATTGTCGTATTCTCATATACAGCTGTCTCCGCCTCTATATTTTGGAATAAGATGTGATTTTTTTGTACAATGTCATCAAATTTCTCTTCAATAATTTCTATTTTAAGTCCTTTTTCTGTAAGGATGCTGTTAGCTTCATCAAAAGTCATGTTAGTTATATTGGGTACGTAAATCTCATTGGGAACCAGCTTCTCACGAACACCCCTTAAGAGAAAAATGGATAATGCGCCTACTAATAGAATTGCTGAGATAATGCCTAGTATAACAACACTTTTTTCCACAACCCTCTTTTTCTTCTCATCAACTTCAACTTCTTCATTTTCATCCCATATTTTCTTGATAACTGTATCCGTCATAAATAAAGTGGGCGAGTCATCTAAATCTTTTACTTTAGCGATAGAGAATTCCTCTGTAGGCTCTTTACATTTGCTCAAATCATTTAGCAATTCTGCTGCTGAAGTATATCTCAATTCACTTTTCTTTTGAGTTGCTTTAAGAATGATATTCTCTAGATTCTTATCTATATTTTGATTTTTTTCACCAGGATTTGGCAGAGACTCTTGTATATGAAGCAGAGCAACAGACACAGGACTTTCAGCTTGAAATGGTAATTCTCCAGTAACCATTTCATACATTGCTATACCCAGTGAATACAAGTCACTTTTTTCATCACTATACACACCTCTTGCCTGTTCTGGGGAGATATAATGGACAGAGCCCGAAACATTGTTGCTTGCATGAATAGTTGCACCAGTTGTTACTTTTGCAATACCAAAATCCGTAACTTTGATTCTACCATCGTCTGCAATCAAAACGTTTTGAGGTTTGATATCTCTATGTATGATATGGTTGGCATGAGCATGCTCTAAAGCAGATGCTATAGCCATACTCATTTGAATAGTATCGCTATTAGATAACTGACCATTTTTCTTAATATATTCCTTTAAAGTAATTCCTTCAATAAGCTCCATAACAATATAATAGATTTTCTTGTGACTACCAACGTCATAAATATTGACAATATTAGGATGAGATAAAGAAGCAGCAGATTGTGCTTCTACTTTGAATTTTCCAACAAATTCTTCGTCAGAGCAGTATTCATCACGCAAGACCTTAATAGCAACAAGCCGTTGAAGTTTATTGCATCTTGCCTTATAAACAACTGACATACCACCAATGCCTATCTTTTCTATAATTTCGTATCTTTCGCTTAAAATGACACCTGACTGCAGCATTTTCTCACCTCATTCCCTTTACTAAAATAGCTGATATATTATCTTTACCACCATTTTTTAGAGCTAATTGCATCAACTGGTCTAAAATAGTGTCAATATCATGAGATTCCTTAACAATCGATAAAATTATTTCATCCTTAATCATATTGGTTAATCCATCAGAACATAACAAAATAAAATCATCACCATTTAACTTCTCAACAAAGCTATCTACAACAACATCTTGATCAAGGCCTACTGCCCTTGTAATGATATTTTTATCAGGATGATCATAAGCTTCTTCCTGAGATATTTTACCTCTCTTTACCAATTCTTCAACAAAAGAGTGATCACTGGTGATTTGGTTTATTGTACTATTTAATATATACAAGCGGC
The DNA here is from genome assembly GCA_028277605.1 of Vallitaleaceae bacterium. Lineage (GTDB taxonomy): Bacteria > Bacillota > Clostridia > Lachnospirales > Vallitaleaceae > JANQFZ01. The sequence continues at coordinate 67,042 of JANQFZ010000050.1, forward strand.
TGTCCCCAACATTTGCAACATATATCTTATCATTGACTATAGTACTGACTACAAATGTTGTTCCCATCCCATATAATGCTTTGTTATCTTTCGCCTTGGAGTAAATATTATGATTGATGTAGACAATACCATCTTCAAGCAATTGGGGAATATTAACTGATGGGTTTTGCTTAATATACTGTATAAATTGTTCAACAGCAAAAGAAGATGCATATGCCCCACCTTGATGTCCACCCATGCCATCTGCAATGATGAACATATTGGGAAGACTGCCTACTGCTTCTGTACAACAGTATAAGCTGTCTTGATTTTGATCTCTAACATACCCTTTATGGGTTCGACCTAACGCTTTCATATTGCCTCCCTTGACTATGTTTTCTTCGTAACTGACCACAAGCAGCATCAATATCCTGTCCAAGCTCACGTCTTACCGTTGCTTGTATACCATGACTGACCAATATATCTTTAAAGGCTGTCACTGCTTTCTTGGGGCTTTGTTCATAGGAACGTTCTTCTATAGGATTCATTGGAATTAAATTAACATGGCATAGTATATTCGATAAAACACAAGATAGCTCTTGTGCGCAAGCTTCTGAGTCATTAATATCTTTAATTAGGATGTATTCAAAAGTAATTCTTCTATTCGTCTTTTTAACATAAGTCTTACATGCTTCTATTAATGTTTGATAAGAGTAACGATGAGCGACTGGCATAATTTGTACTCTTATTTTATTATTAGGGGCATGCAAAGAAATTGCAAGTGTAATTTTTAACCTTTCATCTGCTAAAGCTAGTATTTTATCAATTAACCCACAAGTCGATACAGCAATATTTCTCTGGCTGATATGAAGCCCTTCTTGAGATGATAACACTTTAATAAATCTAATCAGTGAATCATAATTTTCTAATGGTTCCCCTATTCCCATAACGACAACATTGGATATTCTTTTACCTGATAGCTTTTGAATGGCATACACTTGTTCAAGCATCTCCGAAGCTGATAAATCTCTATTGAGACCTCCAATAGCAGAAGCACAAAACTTACACCCCATTCTACATCCAACTTGCGATGTAATACAGACTGAATACCCATGCTTATATTTCATAAAAACACTTTCAATCACATGATCGTCCTTAAGCTTAAATAAATACTTGATGGTTTCATTCTCTGAAGATGCCAATTGGCCTTCAACAACCAACGTAGTTATGAAACACTGCTCATCCAGCAATTGCATTAATGATTTTGGAAGGTTGGACATATCTTCAAAACTGTCTACCAGCTTATTATGTAACCATTCATAGATCTGACGTGCTCGGTAAGATTTTTCTCCAAGTTCAATAACATATTGTGTTAGTTCATTGATTGTCAATGACATTATGTCTATTTTTTCTTTCATGATTAACCAATCCTTTTGTTTGTCCTACTGTAACCTACTACAATTCGTCTTCTCTTCATTAGTTCTAATTCTTCTTAAATTTAGCTATAAAAAACCCATCTGTACCATCTGCTTCTGGCAGCAATTGAAGATATCCTTTATGTACCTGTTGTTCTTTAAGTCGTCTAGGTAAAATAGGCTCTATATCGACGAGTTCAAAATCATAATGTTTTAAGAACCATTCAACATTGTGTTCATTTTCTCCCGAATGAATCGTACAGGTACTATAAATCAAAAAGCCTTGCTTTTTAACATAGCGTTGGCTTATATCTAATATTTTTCTTTGCAACTCAATTAAGTCCTTTAATTGCTGAGGGTTTAGATGGTACTTAATATCAGATTTCTTTCTAATAATTCCCAAACCCGAACAAGGTACATCACATATCACTCTATCTGCTACATGAATTAGCTTATCATCTAAATCTGTTGCATCCCATAAATCGATTGAAACATTCGTCAGCTTCAATCGATGAACATTGTCCCTAATTAGCTCTACTTTTTTATCATTAACATCTCTAGCTATAACTCTTCCATTTGGACTTAGCACTTGTGCTACATGAGTTGCTTTACCTCCTGGGGCGGCACATACATCTATGACTAGGTTTCCAGGGGCAGGATCTGCTATCTCTGTTACAAGCATTGAACTTTCATCTTGAACTTGAAAGCATCCTTCTTGGAAAGTATTAAGCTTTGCCAAATGATCGTACCCACTAATATGAAAAGCATAGTCTAATAGATGTCCATTTTCCACATAAACGCCTTCCTTTTCAAGCCGTAATTGAAGCTGTGAAGGTTGAAGGAGAGTCGTATTGGTTCTTATACATGTCTTGGTGATGTCATGGCTGTTCTTACATATAGCTTTCACCGTTTTATAATCAAACTGTTTTAACCAAAGCTCTATCATCCATTTAGGAAAAGCATAGCAGATGCTTAGATAGTCTATAGGAGACTGAATCTCATCTGGATAGACAATCCTATCTTTATTTCTTATAATCGTTCGTAAAACACCATTAACAAAACCTGTTAATGATTGAAACCCTCTTTTTCTTGTCAACTTGACTGCCTCATTACAAATTGCTGATTCTGGCACCTTTGATAAATACAGCAGTTGATAAACCGACATTCTGAGTATCATTAAAATAACAGGCTTTATTTTTTTGGTTTTTAATTTAGAATACTGATCAATAATATGATCTAGGGTGATCATATACTCTATTGTTCCTTCAACCAAACGTTTAATAAAGGCTCTATCCCTTTTTTCCATGGTGGAAGTCTTAAAGTAATTATCCAGTGCATGATTGGTAAAGACTTTATCTTTAGTTATATTTAATAAAATTTTTAAAGCTGCCTGCCTTGTATTCATCGTCGTCCTTTTCTCCTAACTCTATTAAACTGGAGAATCAAAAATTCAATTTCTTCAATTATTAAGCTTTATATCTACAAGTTTTAGGTATTAAAAACTTGTGAAAAGTTCACCCAATGCAATAGAATGACCTCTTAAAAAAGCATCTGCTGTTATTCTTTTCTTGCCCTGAAGCTGAAGTTCAGTAATCAACAGCCTATTTTCCCCACATTGAACTATAGGACCTTTATTCTTAATGATTTCAACAACTTCTCCAGGATTGCCCATTATATTAAAGTCTTTAATAACCTCTGCCTTCCATATCTTGATCATCTTTTTATGCCAATAAGTAAATGCACTTGGCCATGGGTTAAGTCCTCTTATTAACTGCTCAATGGAACGCGCCTTCATGTTCCAATCAATATTTCCCATATGTTTATCCAGCATTGGAGCATAGGTAGCCGCTTCATCTTGCTGCTTTTCTCTGGGCGCAGTTCCTTCTTCAATGGTTTTTAATGTCTTTATAAGTAAGTCTGCCCCAACTTTGGAAAGTTTATCATGTAATAGTCCAGCGGTTTCTTGTTCTGTGATCATAACTTTGTCCTTTAAGATCATATCACCTGTGTCTAATCCTTTATCCATATGCATGGTCGTTATACCTGTATGCGTTTCACCATTGATAATAGACCATTGTATCGGAGCTGCTCCCCTATATTTTGGGAGCAGCGAAGCATGAACATTAATACATCCATACTTAGGCAACTGAAGTATTGCCTCAGGTAATATTTGTCCGAATGCAATCACAACAATAATATCTGGATTCAGCTTTTTAAGATTATCTATAAACGCTTGTTCTCTTACTTTCTTAGGCTGGTAAACCTGTAATCCTTGTTCCATGGCATACAATTTAACAGGAGAATATTTTACCTTTTTCCCTCTGCCATAAGGTTTATCTGGTTGTGTTACAACACCAAGAATTTCATACTCTGCTTTTGTTAAAGCTTTTAAAGTGGGAACAGAAAAATCAGGCGTTCCCATAAATACTATTTTCATTTTATCACCTTATTCTCTAACAATATTGGTTGCAATATCAGTAAACAACACACCATTTAAATGGTCAATCTCATGACAAATAGCTCGCGCTAGAAGTCCTTCACCTTCTATGGTAAATTCTTCTCCTTCTACATTAAGAGCCTTTGTTTTTACTTTTAAAGGACGTTTTACCTCTCCTGATACACGAGGCATACTTAAGCAAGCCTCTGGGCCCACCTGTTCACCATCTGTTTCAATAATTTCAGGGTTAATAAAAACAAGAGGTCCCTGCCCAATGTCAATGACTATGATTCTTTTTAATATTCCAATCTGAGGGGCCGCTAACCCAACACCATCCGAATGATACATAGTGTCCAGCATGTCAGCTGCTAGTGTCTTAATTCTATCTGTAACAGCGTCAATATCCTTAGCACGTTTTCTAAGGATATCGTCACCCTCTAAACGAATATTTCGTAATGCCATATTTTGAAACACTCCTTCTACTAAACAAATAGGTTACATTATTATGTTACACTATAATATATATTATAGTTATTCTAGTATGATACTAATGGATTAATATCAAATTGTATAGCTATCGACTGATAAGATTTGTCCCTTTCCAAAAATTTATAAAAAGCTTTGATAAATTTTAGTAAGGCATCATAATCACGATGTGTAATCATCAGTCTCTGTCTATAATAATCTTTAACTTTTGAAATATTAGCTGGAGATGGTCCAATGATCTCGTAGCTGTTATCAAGCATTTTACGAATGATACCTGCTAAGTCATATACATGATGAATTAAGTGCTTTTCATCGGAGGACTGCATCAGTAAGACCATAAAATGACTAAAAGGCGGATAATGCATCAGTTTTCTAAATGCCAGTTCTTCCTCATAAAAGGAGGCATAGTCTTCTTTAGACGCTCTTATAATGCTATAATGATCAGGTGTATAGGTTTGGATTACCCCGACACCTGGTAAACGCCCTCTACCAGCCCTTCCAGCTACCTGAGTTATCAATTGAAAGGTTCTTTCTGAAGCTCTGAAATCATGATTATGTAAAGATTGGTCAGCAGCTAACACGCCTACCAACGTAACTCTATCAAAATCATGCCCTTTTGCAATCATCTGTGTACCAATCAGTATATCAGCCTCATAATTAGAAAACTGATGGATGATCCTAGAGAAACTGTCTTTCTTCGTTGTTGTATCCATATCCATTCTTAGAACTCTTGCTTTTGGAAAAAGCTCTTTGACACATGCCTCCACTTTTTGTGTCCCAATACCAAAAGGCTTGAGATACTTTGAACCACATGCTGGACATACAGACGGCAGCGGCATAGTATCTCCACAATAATGACAGACTAACTGATGCTTACTGCTGTGGTATGTATAGCTAATATCGCAGTGCTTGCATTTAAAAACATAGCCGCACTGCCTGCATGAAACAAAATTAGAATGTCCTCTTCTATTCAAAAATAATAATATTTGCTCATTCTTACATAATCTATTTTTTATAAGCTCATAGAGACGGCGGCTGAAGATACTCTTGTTACCCTTAGCTAGTTCATCTCTCATATCCACAATTTCGACCTTTAAGTTATCCTTTGCAGCCGCTTTATGCTTCAACTCTAGTAAAGTGTACTGATCATTCTTCGCCTTATAAAAAGACTCCAACGATGGTGTGGCAGAACCTAATAGGACTTTAGCTCCGTTTAGCTCTGCTCTTCTTATAGCAACCTCTCTTGCATGGTATTTTGGAGTCGTTTCAGACTTATAGGTCATTTCATGCTCCTCATCCATAACGATCAAACCTAAGCGACTAAAAGGAGTAAAAATAGCTGACCGAGCACCAACCATAATAGCTATTTTATTCTCCTTAGCTTTCATCCATACGTCATACCGTTCACCTTTTGACAGTCGGCTGTGCATCACTCCAACCAGCGAACCAAAGCGCTCTTTAAAACGTCGAACCGTCTGAGGTGTTAAGGAAATTTCAGGCACTAATACAATGGCTTGCTTACCTAACTGTATAACATGTTCGATAATCCTTATATAGACTTCTGTTTTACCACTTCCTGTCACACCATGTAGCAAAAAAACATCAGAATGCTGTGTCTGATAACTTTTTATCACTGTATTTACAGCATGCTGTTGAGATGGGTTAAGTGTAACATGACCATTGGTAGAGTTCAAGGGGGGGGACTTCATTTCTCCCTGCCTTACAAGCTTAATCATTTGCTTACGCTCTAAATTCTTTACTACAGTTGTTGGTATTTTGGCTTCTTTACAAAGCTGACTCTTTTTCATGGTATTATGTGTAAGCAAATACTCACCTGCTCTAGTTAAAGCTGGATAATGTCTTTTGCGCCAACCTTGAATAGCCTTCACAAGTTCTGCCTTTGATACCATAACCTCAATGATAGGATCCTGTCTGCTTATTATTTCTCTCTTAGAGGGAAGCATACACTTTAAAGCGGATTGTATAGTACAAGCATAATACTTCTGCATCCAAACAGCCAAATTGATTAATTGAGTCTCAATAGTCAGCTTATCAGAACAGTCTATAATTGATTTAATCTTACTTACTTCTAAATCAGAGTGTGTCTCCAATCCTATCACGTAACCCCTTACTTCTCTATTGGCATTACCGAAGGGGATATTAACCATCATACCTATCTTAATTGTTTCCATTAATTTCTCTGGTACAGCATATTGGAAAACTCTATTTAGATTTGAATGTGATATATCAACGATAACATTTGCATATTTTTTACTCATTTATCTCTTCCCTAATTAATAGAAACAAGGCTCTAATTACAATAAGGGGCTGTCTTAGAGCATTACAATATACTAAGACAGCCCCATCCTTCTTTATCGATTGACAACAATATCAATATTACCTTCATATAATTCCTGCACAGCATTTGAAAGTGGTTTTGTAACCTGTTCCTGAATAAGAATTTCATCACCTGCAATAATTTGCCTAGCTCTTTTTGCTGCCGCAATAACGATGGAATATCTACTATTTAGCTTTTCCTCATTTTCTTCTTTTCTTTTGTTGACCGTTCCCATTAAGTCTGAATAGGATGGATGTAGCATATTTTGTTTCTCTCCTTTACTATTTCTATGCATTTAATTCATTTTGTAACTGCTCAATAAAACGCAAGTTTCTAGAAGTCTTCTTATGTTCGGATTGTATAATACAATGTATCTCATTAGTACATGTAGTTAAGTCATCATTTACAACGCAATAATCATATTGATTGACTACTTTGGACTCCTCTAATGCTTGTTTAAGTCTCATATTTATAACCGCCATATCTTCAGTTCCTCTAGATATCAGCCTTCTTCTCAACTCTTTTATGGTTGGAGGGGTAATAAATATTAACAAAGCTCCTGGATACTTCTGTTTAACTTTTAGTGCTCCCTGCATCTCAATCTCTAAAATGACATCGCGACCTTCTGAACTTTTTTGCTCTATATAGTGACGCGGCGTTCCATAATAATGATTGCAGTATGTAGCCCATTCAATTAAATCCTTACGTTCAATCATATCACAAAAGACTTGGTCAGTAACGAAAAAATAGTCTCTGCCTTCTACTTCTCCCTGCCTAGGTTGTCTCGTAGTAGCAGAAATAGATAATGTATAATTATAACGCTTTAACAGTTCTTTTACAACTGTTCCTTTTCCAGAACCAGAAAATCCTGATATAATAATTAATAACCCATCTGGATTCATTTCATTCACCTTTCCAATCAAGTCATCTTCTGTGTATCTTTACCATCCAATCGATGTCCAACGGTTTCAGGCTGGATGGATGATAAAATAATATGACCGCTATCCATAATAATAACCGCTCTTGTTCTTCTTCCATATGTAGCATCAATTAATTGACTATCTTGCCTAGCGTTTTGTACCATTCTTTTTATTGGAGCAGATTCAGGACTAACGATGGCTAGTATTCGGTTAGCGAAAACAATATTTCCAAACCCTATATTAATAAGTTTTATTGGCATCAAACATCCCCCAGTCCTTACTCAATATTTTGAATCTGTTCTCTTATCTTTTCTATTTCTGTCTTAAGCTCCAAGGCTTGATTAGAAATATCTATATGATTTGCTTTTGAAAGTATAGTATTAGATTCTCTATTCATCTCTTGAGCAAGAAAATCTAGCTTTCTACCTACAGAACCTTGTCCTGATAAGGTTGTTGTAACATGTTTCAAATGACTCTTTAATCTAACAATTTCTTCATCTATACAGCATTTATCAGCAAAAAAAGCCACTTCATTAGCAAGCTTGGCATCATCAACTTTCATAGTTAAGAGTTCTTGTACTCTGTTTTCTAATTTTTCCTTATAGAATACAACAACTTGAGGAGATTTTTCCTCAATTACACCAACCACATCTGACATGAAGTCTATTTTTTTTATGATGTCTATCTTTAATTGTTCACCTTCTAAGCTTCTAGATTCAACCACCTTTTCTAAAGCTACTTCAAGCGCATCATTTAATGCCTGCCATAGTAAATTTTCATTATTATCTTTTTCTTTTAACTGAAAAACCTCAGGTAATCTTATAATATGGGATAGACGAATATCATTATCTAAATCAAAATCATGACTGATATTGCCAAAATGCTTAAGGTACTGCTTTAATAAGTCTGCATTATAAGTTATACTGTCACTGTCCTCTGACTGGTCTTCATAGCCTATAAAAACATCTATTTTCCCTCTAGATAAACTTTTTTTAATTTTATTCCTTACATTATTCTCCAGAAATAAGAGTTTCCTAGGCATCCGAATGTTAACGTCACAGTATCTATGATTAACTGTTTTGATTTCAACACTCATGCGTCTGCCTTCATCACAATATTCTCCTCTTCCAAAACCTGTCATGCTTTTAATCAAATTTATCACTCTTTCTTAATAAGACATGGATAAATAATATTAATATGGGGTTATTATACCTTAGACCTATAGTATAGTCAATAAATCCATTGTTCAAACCAATACTTGTTATGCTATGCCCTATAACCAGATACACTTTGAAATGCCCATGTATATGAAAGTTATAAAGCACTTTTCCCTGTTATATGGTCAATATCCAGTCTTAGCAGCACCATTTTTTCATAAATATCATCACGACTCAAATAGCGTGTTTTCATTTGTTCTGTTACCTCTTCAAGATGGTTTAGCAAAACATTTAGAGCATGTTTTTTTTCATCCAGCTCGTTCACCACTCTCATTTCACCAAACAAAACAATAGAGCTGTACAAATGATTGCATTGACCATGAACATATCCCTTATCCTCAATGATAGTTGCACATACCTTAGTATTCTGTTTAAGAAAATCCAACTTTAATCCTTTTTTAGCTGAATGAAAGTATAAAGCATGTTTTTGTTCATCAAAACCATAGCTTAATGTCACAACATAAGGCTGCCCTTCATGACACATTCCAATGGTCGTATACTTCCCCCGCTTCACAATCTCAATCTTAAGTTCTTCATTAGTTATCTCTTTATCTTTCTTCTGCATATGATAAGCTTTCAATTGTCCGTATCCCCTTCTATATAATTATAAATTTATTTATCACATATTAACTTATGTTTTATATGGGTTTTATAATTTCATTCTGAACGAGAAATTTAGCATCCCAAAATGATTGACAGAAAGGGTGAATAGTATTAGCACCACAGCGAAACAGGAGTGGAGCGTAACCCCTACTAAACAAGGACGTTTAGGGGGTTATGGAGCTAATACTATTCACCCTTGGCTCTCCTACATGCTAAAATTCGACTGTTATATTTATTATACCTTCATTTCTAAATATTGTAAAATTAAACCTCTATGATCATAGCATTATTTTCTATAGGTAGTTCATGCTATTTTTGAATAATTTACCTTGTAAAAAGTTGCTTGTTGTTTACATAACATATATTTGTTATGATAGTGCTTGTACGCTCTTAAATTTAAGGAAAGGGGAGAAAGAAATGAGAAAGCTAAAAATCTTTATTTTATCAATTGTATTGGGAATTTTATTTTCTACGACCGGCTATGCAGCTTCCTATGAAATGCATACGGTTAACGAAGGTGAAAGCTACTGGAAAATATCCGATGCCTATAATATAAGTGTAGGCAGCTTATTACAAATCAATAATGCTGTTAACCATACGCTTAATGCTGGCAATCTAATAAAAGTTAAACCCTTAAAGAAAACTATCTCTATATTTGTTAATGGCAATAAGCTTATACTAGATGTACAGCCCTACATCGAAAATCGTAGAACTCATGTACCCATTCGATTTATTAGTGAAGCTTTGTCAGCAGAAGTATCATGGAACAGTCAAACACAAGCTGCTGTTATACGCAGTGGGGGTAAAACCATAACCTTGCCTATAGGTTCAAGTACTGCTTATGTTAATGGTACACCCCATCAATTAGATGCCGAGATACAATTATATCAGGGCAGAACATTTATTCCTGTTCGATTTGTTTCTGAAGTTTTAGGCTGTACAGTTCAATGGAATGGTAGCACTTATTCAGTTATAATTAATAGCGCCACTAATAAAACATTAAAAACGGCAACTGCAACTTATACTCAAGACGATTTATATTGGTTATCACGAATTGTTGAATCCGAAGCCACTGGTGAATCTTATGCTGGTAAACTCGCAGTAGCTAATGTAATCATAAATAGAAAAAATCATAAAGAATTCCCTAATACAATCAAAGGTGTTATTTTTGATGGCGAACAGTTTACACCTGTAGCTAATGGAACCATTTATAATACACCAACACAAGAAAGTATTAATGCTGCTAAAGAAGCATTAGAAGGGCATAACAATATAAGTTCGTGTTTGTTCTTCCTAAATCCTAAAAAATCTATAAGCACATGGATTCAGAAGAATAGAACCTTCTATAAATCAGTAGGCAATCATGACTTTTATATGTAATATAAAGCAGGAGGCATCTCTATCCTAAAGAGATACCTCCTGCTTTTTTTATTCATGTATAGCATTTCCCTTAACTGTCCCTTAACCCGTGTTAGTCAACTCTTTAAGATATCATCTCAATAAAATAAGTGATAGCTAAAACTAATCCTGATAAGATTAAGATAACATGAACAACTTGGTTAGCAGTCTTTTCCTTTAACTTTGATGACATATTAATGCCGAGAAAGAGTCCAAGAAAAACAGCTGGAGATAAGGTTAAGGCTAATCGAATAGCATAAGCATTGAGAAGTCCCCCTGTTCCATACAATACTAACCTTGAGAAATTATCAATAAGAAATACGAGACATAGATTAGCTCTAAAAGCATTTTTATTACCAACTGACTGAGTGATGTATAGGACAATAGGAAGTGCTATACCGTACATACCTGCTAACACCCCAGATAGAACTCCAATGACCACAAGTACCCATCGATTAAATCGATAGGTTTTGTTTTGACTAAGTATTCTATACAGACCGATACCTGCCACTACCACTCCTAAGACTAATTTTAATCCTTCTACTCTCATGTATTTTAAAAACAGCATGCCCGGAATATTTCCAAGAATTATAAGTCCGCCTAAAGGTAGAACTAATCTTAGGTCAATGTGTTTTTTTTCTTTCCAAGTAATGATTAAATTAGTAGGCACACTAAAAAGCAAGTCTATTGGGGACGTTATGGTTGGACTGACATGAAAAGCATATAAAGGCGCCATAATAACGGTATTGCCAAATCCTGTCAACCCTTTAATAAAGTACGATAGTACGGTTATCAAGAATAAATATATGTACATCTTAGGTCTCCTTCTAGCCTACGTAAAAAAGACATCGGCTTACCTCCTGTGTATCCAATGTCTTTAGTCAAGTTTTTTTATATCTCTGGTTTATCAGGCTTGTTATCTTTCTTAAATGAGAATCTATCCATTAAATCAGGCACAAGATCAATGAGTTTGGTAATACTATCTTGATTCTTAACATTAACCAGTTTGGTTAATCCGTTATGAATGACTAATACAGCACTTGGTGAAATTTTAGCACCTAAAGCACCACCACCACCGCCAGTCTTTTTCTCATCTGAGGATGATGCTCCAGCACCAAGACCAAAGGATACATCTACCAATGGTAAGATGATGGTATCACCAATATGAACAGCTTCGCCAACAACTGTTTTTGTTGTAATAAAGTTCTCCATTCCATTAAATAAAGACTCGACCGAATTTTTAAAACTAGATTCCATGTTTTAGCCTCCTTTTACTTCCTTAATAAATGTCCTAACTTCTTTATCTAGGATGAGTTTTAATATATATTTTACAACCACAAAATTATAAATACTGCCTTTGCCAGCAAATGAGCCACGAAACCCAGGCTGCTCAAAATCTGGAACTATTTTGATATTATTTGCAGCTAAGCTGTAAAATATGCTCAAGGCACCTACTATATATCCTGTCGTTGCTGGATCTTCGTTACCTATAATAAGATAAATCTGATATTGGTTTGGTAAGATGTGCTTTAGTATCTTAATGATACTGCTGACTATTTTTTTTAGTACTTTTTTATTCTCGTCTGATAAAAATTCTTTAATTGTATTGTTGGTATCTAGTACCGATGTTTTTTTATTCTTACTATGATGACTTGCTGAATGACTTGGTTTATCTTTCTTAGAAGTCATTTCATTATCAGTATTGTTGTGGACATTTTTATCTTTATTTTTTCTTTTGCTTTTTTCAATTGTATGAACTTCAACCGTTTCTCTATTATCACTTGGAGTCTCTGCTTTGTGAACAGACTTGTTTTTTTCCATCACTGGTTTAGCTTTTTTCACAGATGATGCTTCCTTACTATCTGTTTTAGCCTTCTGTGTAATTTTTTTTATGGGTATGCCAAAAAGTCTTATGCTTACAGCAGCATCTCCTTCTTTTAGAGTCAATTTAATCCATAAAATTTTGAATAGCCACGATATAACAGCATGTCCCTCTAAAGTATCCATTCTGGAACCCTTAACCTTATATTCAATGGGAACAACTAAAACAATAAGTAGCACAAATAAAACAAGTCCAATGAGACCTAATAGAACATACAGTAGTATTTTTAATATGAATAAAAGCACTGCAATCATAATTTCACCTTATTCTGGTATTATTCTTCTCTTCACTTTTTCACCTAGTAAAATAACTAGCAATGAAAGAATGACAAAAGCAGCTAAAAGTATTAAAGCTGTAGTAAAGAAAAACACCTCTGGCACCATATTGATAAGTATATCTGTTTCTGGATTTAAAATCCATAAATCATTAGAGAAAAAAAGCAAATGAAACCATGTAAAGTACTTATTAAAATCAACAATCATTAAAATCCCTATTAAGACTATTAACGAAATAATGCCAGTAAATACATATTTTATAGAAGATAGTGCTTGAAATAATAGTTTTTTACTTCGCCACAGCATAAGGGGTAAAATCACTAAGAGGAGTACTAAACTGTAATTCCTAATTTTCGTGCTGTTTACAAATAAACGTTTAACATCTACCATATGCAACTTTTCTCGTTCGTTGAAAACTTCTCTATCAAAACCGTCTATTTTTGCGGTCATGTTCAATGTACCTCTTTTCCCCTTTAGGTAATCCAGCATTTTTTCTGTAACTTCCATTAAATCATTCAATTCCATTTGTGTGTCTTGCATAATATTTCTTCCCGTGTAGTGCCACCGATAATAACTTGTATTATAAACCAGACCTTCCATACATGTAAAGAACACTGTAAATAAAATACATACGGATACTATTATGTACAAGCATAAATGTATTACTTTCATTTTATCCTCCAAGTCTAAAAGTAGTCTTTTACCTTTAAATCATGCGTTCTACTGTAGATGGTATGAATGATTTCTTTTACAAGCTCTTTGGCATCCCTATTGGACTGAGCAACCCCAACAACAATTAATGTCTGCCCTCTATTTATGCATCTTTTGATTTCTTGGTCACTTACCAACTCAATAAGATTTTTTGATGTCTGAATAATAATTAAATAGGTCAATCCTTGAATAATCTTATCTTTATTTAATTTTTTTATAATTTTTTTTTGCTTTTTCACCTCTATCAAGGGACTAAAAAAAATCTTATTGGAACACTGCATCTTCTAACCATCCTTTTTAAAAAAAATAGAATGTTTTAAATATAGTATAGCAAAAAAAAATGAGAATACAAGCCCACTCCTCATAAATATGTAAAGCAACCTTTTAGGTTGCCTTTGCTTACATTTCATTTATTAACTGAGTGCTCTTTCTAGCTTGACTAATTGTGATGGTGGAAAAGCTCTTAGCATTTGCATATACTGTTCTTGTGTTAATCCTTCTGTATAACAATAGATATCCACCTTTTTATCTACACTAGCATTCCTAAATTGCTTAAACAAATCGTTAAATTGGTTTGCTTCCATTAAGATAACCTCTTTCATCATGTAGTCATTAGATATTATCCCCTCTATTTATAAATTTATCCTTATTTAAACATCATACTCTTCAATAATTTGGTTGATTAAAAGCTTGGAAGCTTGCTTCTCATCCTTATCCCTGCAATTAAGCAAAGCTTGAGTACTATAAGTATAAATTTCTTCAGGACTTTTAAAGAAAACAGGAAGCAATGATAAAACACTGCTGATGATAGCTCGTATCATGAACCTTGATTTAGTATCAAATTGTTGTTTAATAAATGCATTCATTTGACGCTTAGCTTTTGCTAGTATGATTTCATCAACACAGCAATTAGAACTGTCTTCTTCATCCAACAAAGCAAATTGATTGCTGGATTGTAAAAGATCCAAGCACTCAATATCGTTAAAGATTTCTTCAAAATTATACTGCTGTATAGCCTTCGTATGAGAATTAAGACAAAGGGATACACATTCATTATAATCTTTGATGTTATCTAAGATCCGCTCAAATTCCCCTTCGAGTGTATGTAGAGCAGCTTTCAGCTCAGTGTTTAATGTAAAACCTGAAATACTCTGGTTTTGAAGCAATGATAATACTTTTAACCCTTTGCAAATACTAGGACGCTCTTCTATTGTTTCATCCAAAGTCTTTATACTATATAACACACCTAGTGCATCATTAATCAAGTCCACTGTTAATAAGTATAACGACATACTGTCCTTTATTTTATCAGCTATCCACAGTATTTCCTCGGTAATAAATAGATAAGTCTCTTTTGAGATAGACTCTATGTCTATTTTTAATAGCACTTCTAAACGGTTAAAAATCTCTTTAAAATACTGCCCATAGCCATGGATTTGTACTGGTGCTATGGTGTCTTTGATATTTTGAATATAATTTTCAAAAACTTTTAATTCTCCGCTCTTATATCTATCTAAGGATTGCTCAATATAATCTAAAAATTTGTTTTTTGTCATTCTTATAGGTAATTGAGCAATCACTTGCTTAATCTTTTCATTAATCAAGACATGATTATCGTTTTTAAAAATAAACTGCAATAGCCTTCCGCAGAAAGCTTCATCTTCTTCAATAGACATACATACCTTTTTAAATCTGGCTTCTTTACGATTCATCATATATTCCATAGCATTAAGCTGATCACTATACCCTATAAGAACTTCCACATAACTTTTTAAATGTTCTTTATAGGTTAATAAAGCTTTTATATGGCTTATAGCCACCTCTTTAGAAGGATGAAGAATAAGAGATTTTGTTATAGTCTCTCTTATAGAGCCAACTACTTGAAAAGGCAATGCTTCTTTTTTCAAAACCTCTTGGTAGGAAGGCTCATTCACCATCTCTAACCAAGTCGTGGCATTCATTGTTAAGTTCATCAGCGAGAATTCTAAGTAATGGATTCTCTGGTTGTTAAGCATTTGTAGCATAGTCTCTGATACATTCTGGTTATTTTTTAAAATTTTTAATAGAGTTTTTTTATTCATGAATTCTTTACTCCTAGACCCAATATTTCATTCTTGCCTTACACGCGGATTTAATTTTATTTTGAAATAAGTTATCAATAAGCAAATAGCAGCAAATGTGAAAGTGAATAAACAATAGCTCGTTAAATCTTTAAAACCATCATTGAAAATAAGCCTGTTACTAAGCACCTGAATGACCCAATAATTAGGAATTAACCTAGATATCACTCGAATGCTGGGGTTAATAAGTTCAATATTCCAAAAGCTCCCACTAGCTATACCTAATACGATTATCACAATGGTAAATACCATCACATAGCTGGATACTTTTTTTATCATGGATGAGAAAAAAACAATTAATGCAGATAAGCTGACACTATAAAATAAATAGATAATGAGGATATAGAAAAAAGTATGACTATCTGAATTAGGGCTATAGTAGAAGCTTAAAAGAGAAAATATAAAACCAACAGCACTTCCGGTCAGAACCAAGCTCATATAATTTCCCAATAACACTTCACCATCTGAAGTACTAGATACCTGTACCCGTTGAATTAGACCTGTCTCATTATCTTTGACAATATAAATAGAAGCAAACAGCAGGAAGAAAGCTAAAAAAGTGATCATAATACCAATAAGCATCTGCCTATAGATTAAGGTACTATTGATATTTTTATCCTGAATCAGCTTATTATCTTCGATTTCTACAAAACGAACATCAATGGTCATCCTATACTCTTCATTTGTTTTAATCGATTCGGCATAATCATTAGCTTTGATTAGAATATCCTCTTTATCTTTTAGATCATACCCTTCATCTTCTAAAATATTATCAAGATTGATAACCGTTTGCATCTTATTGATATCATATAACATCTGAGCCGCAAAAATATCACTAATAAATTTGGCTATGGTACTTCCTTTTAAATAGTATACCTCTACTAAGTCTTCGTACTGCCCTTGTAGGATTTTTTGTTCTAACCCTTCTTTAATCCTATAGACCGCTTGCACGTTACCTTTTTGTAGCTGTTGTAATCCTTTATCTCTACTAAAATACTGAATGGATAAGACATCCTGTGAGCTTACACGCTCTAGAATGGATGTTGAAGTAACGGTTTGTGATTCGTCTACAACAGCAATAGGTATCTTACTGCTTTCTTCCAGACTTTTATATAAGGTACTCATAAGAAGTCCAGATACCAAAATTATAATCACTAAAAGAAGGCGTGTTGTAGAACTATGATAGATTAGCCGTAATCGATTACATATAATATTAACAAATTTAGGCATTATTTCACCACTTTACTATAACGCTTATGAGAGAGTAGTAATAGAGCAATGCTGAGCAATACAAAAATTCCCATAATCTTATAACCATGGATGATTTGATAGCCTGTCTCTATATATAACAACCCTCGTATCATCCAGTAATTAGGCGTCCATTGTGCAAGACTCTGAATTACTTTTGGCATGAAGTGAATTGGTATAATGCTCCCTCCAATAACAGCGTTAATAAAAATAAAAACATTACCGAATAAAATCATATTTTCTTCACTCTTAAATAAACTAGACAATAGCATTGCTAGACTTACGGATACCAAAATACAGGTATAAACAAAGAGTAAATTCATAATAGAATGATAAATGGATCCATAAATCATTTCAATTAATCCATACCATAAAATTACATAGATAAATATGTATATAGATGCTGCCAAAAGCTTACTTAATAAATACTGAAACATAGATATATTGGTGAGTTTTAAACGATTTAGACTTCTATTTTCGTTTTCTCTAATAAGGTCAATAGCGATAAACAAGCTTATGTATAATAAGAACATCATAATAATGGCAGTAAAAAAATAGGTCATGGATGATGTGGATGGAACATGAATGAGTTCTTTAAAATCAAAAAATTGATTTCTACCGATAGCCGTAAAAATCAAGTCATAGGAGATCGCATTATTATAAAATGTAATCTCCTCCTGACTAAATCCTAAGTCTTTTAAAGTATCATAAAGAACTACAACACCCACCTCAACAGATGTTATAAAATCCTCGTAACTCTTTAAAACATTTTTAAGCAGAACAGCTTTAATTGGATTTTTGTAGCTAATAGAAACCTGAATAGGCATATGCTCAAAATACATCAGGCTATCTGCAAAATTTTGTGGTATATCTAAAACTGCATCCAGTTCTCCTGCTTGAAAGTTTTCATAAATCATTTTGCTTTCACCAGTATGGATAGTAACAAATTCAGAAAATGCTTCATTGTCTTTATAATTATTGATAAGCATTTTACTATACATACTGCTATCATTATCTATAATACCTATATTCATTGGTTCTACAAAGTTTCCTTCTACTTGACTGCTTGAAAAGAACAAGTATATGAAAGCAAACAATAATATGGGAAGTAAAAACATCCCCATATTACGTCTTTTCTCTCTCACCATTTCAAGTGTATTCTTTTTTAATAGTCCCCAAAAAGCATTATTCATTCATTGAACCATCCATAAACTGACTAAATATTGGGTTCGTAATCACTTGGCTTGTAACATTACCTTGTATCTCGTAGAGTAAATCTTCCAACTCTTGTTCACTCATATTTAATATATCTACGACGTTATCTCGATCGACCTCTATAAAGTCAAGTTTTGAATCTAAATCATAAATTGTATCTGCTTTCACAGTCATGCTCATTACCATACCGTCTATCAATTGTTCGATCGTTTGAGTAAGCTCCACTTTCTTTAAATGGCTGTTTTTATCCACATACATATCCTGCTGAATAACCACATTCATTTGATCAAAAATTTCATTTAGATCAGCACCTTCATAACCGAAGATTTCACTTAAGATACTATTATCTCCTAATGATTCAATGTAGCTGTCATACTCATCCTTAAGTTCTTGAATGGATGCAGTAAATTCTTCTTCTGTTAAATACTCTGGATAATCTTCATTTTCTATGACCAGTGAAGAGGCTTTATCTATCACTTCAAAAATAAATGCTTTAACCTTTTCATCCTTCAAGATTTCGTCCGCAATATCAGCTATTAGAGTAATAGAATCTTCATAGTCATAAGTTAGGGTGTAACGGCTCAACTTACTTGACTTGTCTCCTAGTTCTACAGTTGCCTTACCTATATCTTCAATCTTCTCAGTTAAAAATGTCTTGAATATATTTTCGTAGTTTGTAAATTCAATGGCATTATAAGTATCATAATTCTCTAAATCAAAAAGGGTTAAATAACTCTTATAATTAATATCTTCCCCTGTTTCTTCTTTGATTTTGTTAAATACTCCATCCCAAGTAATTAAAAATGGCTTATCATGAAGTAATGGGATTTGAATAGTTACTAATTCTTTGTCTAAATAGAGCTGAATAGTTGTTAGACTCGTATCTCTTAATAAGATGTCTATATCGGCTTGTAATTGAAGATTTTCTTTATGATATTGATACTCCACTTTAAAACTGAGATCTTGGATTACTTTTTCAGCTATATTATCCGTATAAACATCTTGAGTAAGCATATCAAAGGTCTCAAATTCAACTTCACTTACAGCATGATAAGTTTTTGCTTTCGACATTTCTTTGTATGCCTCGATGACAGTATCTTCAGGCGACATCTTTTTAGTCTTACCTAAAACACTATTCAAGCAAATGACAATAATAACAATCAGCCCAAGTAGAGCTGCTCCAAAAACTATGAACTTGTTACGATTGGATGGTTTTGCAGTTACATCTTCTGCACTAGATCCAGAATCGAGAACTGGTTCCTGTGTTTCTTCAATGTTAGATTCTATATTAGTTTCTACTGTGTCTGATGAATCAGCTTTTAAAGACTCTTCTGTCTGTATTTTATTTTCTTGGTCGGTAAATTCGTATCCGCAAAGAGGACAAGACTTAGCATCATCCATGCATTCTCCATGGCATTTAGGGCACTTTTTCATTTAAAATAACCTCCTTATAATCATATACTATACAATATAAACCTATTATATAACTCTATTAGTATATCAGAATTATTCACGATTTGAAAGAATTATTAATTGGTGTTTTTTCTATTTATTGTGTCATTTTTTTATATATATCACCGAATACATCTTTCAAGCTGGTAGAAGCATCTTCATGATCATTGAATTGATTAAGTGCCTTTTTATCTATATCTGTTACAGCTTCTTTAATGCTTAATTGAATCTTTCGTCTTTCAGAATCAATACTTAATACTTTCACCTTAACAGTATCACCAACTGTAAGCACTTCGCCCGGACTCTGGATGTGTTTATCTGATATTTGAGATATATGTACTAACCCATCTACACCAGGTGCTAATACGATAAATGCTCCAAAATTGGTTAATCGACCAACTTTCCCTTCAACAATTTGACCCGCTTTAAAACTTTCTTTTATTACCATCCAAGGATCGTCATCTACGTTCTTCAGCCCTAAGGATATTTTTCCCTTTTCACGGTTAATAGCTATAACATAGACTTCAACCTTATCTCCTTCTTTAACAACTTCTGATGGATGCTTCACCCGTGTCCAAGATAAATCATTAATATGGATAAGCCCATCAATACCACCTAAGTCCACAAAAGCACCAAATTTTACTAGTCTTGTGACTGTACCTGTTAATCTATCATCAATATTAAGAGAAGCTAGTAAATGAGCTTTTCTTTGCTCTAATTCGGCTTTTTCAACAACTCTTCTCGATAGAATAACTTTCTTTTGTTCACGATCCAATTCTATGATTTTAACTTTGATTTCTTGACCCACGTACACTTTAATATCTTTAACATACTCTACTGATAATTGCGATGCAGGTATAAAAGCACGCACACCTTTAATTCTGCAAACAGCACCACCCTTAACCGCTTCTGACACTGTAACTGTCATAAATCCTTCTTCTTCAAAAGTTTTTTGTAAATCTTCCCAAACCAGTATTGCCTCAGCTTTCTTCATAGACAATACAACATTACCTTCTCCATCATCTAATTGAACTACTTCTGCAGATACTTCATCATCTATCTTGACCTGTTCATCTATCGTCATATCAGTTTGATGGGATACTTCCTCTAATGGAATAACAGCGTCACAATAATAGCCAATATTAACAATGATTCCACTATCATTTACAGATAGAACCTTGCCTTTAACTATTTCTCCTACTTTTAAGTTAGATAAGGATTGTTCAATTTCTTCTGCATAGGCATCCATAGATGGTATAGCTTCAACTTCCACATCAATCGTTGTTTCATTTTCACTATTCATTTTGTTTTCGTCACTCATAAGGTCAAAACTCCTTTCGATATTATCACTATTATATCATACAGCAATTTGCTAGTATTGAAAACCCCTTGGTCTAAGATTAAACAATTTTCCCTATTAACTTTGTAAATTTTCCCTTCTTATAGCTTATGCTTAATTGAGCAATTGTTGACCAAAATAGTAAAAAGCCTAAAAACATGTTGAACTTCACATAGAAAAACCATATGTCTTATTTCAAAACATATGGTCTTTCTCTATTCCTGCTAGGATTACTAGAAGGGTGGTAGTTGATCTAAATTATCATTTTCTGTACCATTAGGATTAGCACGTAAAAACTCTCTACCATTTTTGGATGTTCCTACATTAACACCTTCAATACGTTCTTGACGAACCATTTGAATGGCTTCATTCATAGAAACCACTGCTCCATCTTCCAGCATAACATCTGTTATATCTCCTTCTTCGTTCTTCCTGACTTTTACAATTCTTGATTTATCCATATCATTCCACCTTACTTATGATAGGATTATTATTACCTAAGTTTCTGTTATTATTCAGCTTATCTGCATCATATCATATAGTTTACGAATTAGCATTTAAGCCTGTATGAATTTTCTTCCTAAATGCCATGTAGACAACTATCGTGATTATTATTATAAATAAGGAATAAAGACTAATCTGCTGCCAACTTATAGATTCAAGTAAGGCTTCATAGATACCAACAAAACTCCAGTATATAGGTGACCAATATAGGAGCACCTGTAATTGATCAGGGAGTAATAAAGCACCAACTACAGAAGCAGCAACCAATATCATCAGTACTTTTGTTGTAGCCATACCTGCCATTTGATTAGGACTTGTGACTCCAATAATAAATCCATAAATCAAGGCAACTAGATAACTAGCAAGGGTTATCACCATAATCATCCAAAAATTAATGTGATTTAATCTAAGGATAAACAAAATACCAACCGATTGAACGATTAATGCAAAAAAACCTAAAGCACTTTTTCCTAATATATACTCTAATTTAGATGCTGGACCCACTCGTATTGCCTGTATGGCTCTGGATTCCTTTTCATCAATAATGCTTAATCCAATTAACATACCACTTAGAGTTATTGCCATAATAATCAAAGTTGCTGCTCCAATACTAGATATCGGTGATAATTTATAATTATTGTCACTGGATGTAACTGTAATACTCTTACTTTTATCTGCTAGTATGCTTTTAAGCAGTCCCTCTACCACCTGTTGTTTTTCATTCCCTTGCGATAGTACAACATACCCTCCATCTTCTACCATAATACCTTCAACATCATCAAGCTGAAGAACTCTTTTCTCTAAGTCTTCATGGTTAGAAAACAATTCTACTTTACCATACTCCTCAAACTGTTGAATAACCGCTTGATCCACATTTTGGTCAATGGCAAAAGTTAAGGCATTCTCCTCTACATCAGGGATAAAAAACTTTAATATAACAGCTAGGATAAGAGGAATAACCAGCATATAAAGAAGCATAAAATCCTTAGTACTACATTTAAGATCCTTAATGAAAATACTTAAAATCCGTTTCATATACTTCCTCCTAACCCCTTACTAAGGTTTTTTTATAAGATACTACGGAAAGAATAAATAGTAATAAACCTGATACTGCTAAGATAAGGATACTTGAACCTATAATAGTACTGTTTCCACTTGGGAATATGGCTTCATTAATACTATACAGCATAGGATAAGTCGGCATTATCTTTAACCAAGCAGGAGCAAATGTAGGAATCATAAAGGCAACTAATGGGAAAGAAAGAACCATACTTGCAACTACTACCCATATCATAGCTTTAGATATCGAATCAAAAAAGCTACTAATAAGCAAACCTAGTGATGCTCCAAAAAGATTGGCAAAGACAAGTATACCTACTACTTTTAGGAAAGATGTCCCTATGCCAACGGTTAATGCCATAATGACAAAAGTACCAAGAACTCCAAGTAAAAACATAAAGAGCACTTTGGACAATAGGAATTCTGTAATCTTCCCAGGAGAAACACCATAAGCTAAAATCGTTTTTTCTTCTTTTTCTGAGAATATCATGGTAGCAATTAAAAACAATCCGAGTAAAGCAGGTTCCATTACAATAAATATAGGTACAAGCTGAAGATTAAAGGGTATAGTTGTTTTACTATACTGACCCAGCTCAGTAGTTTTAACCCCATCAACCTGCATCACTTGATCACTATTTAGCATCATCTCAACTGACTGTAGCACAAGATTTCTCTGCTTTTGACTTTCATAACCCTGAAAAATAACTTCTGCATGAATGCTTTCATTGTCCTTTGTAAAAACAATACCATAAGAATTAACATCTTTTTTCATTGCTTCTTGAATAGCTGATTTAGAATCCAGTTGATTCGCTCCATCATATAAATGTAATAAATCGCTTCTTTCTTCCTTAATCTGCTCATCCATAGCTATCAGCACTTGAACCTGTGTACTTGTTTCTTCTGGTATCACAAATCGAACAAGTAAACCTAACAATATGGGTGTGAGCATGACTATGATGAAAAAATAATTCTTAGAACCAACCAGCATATCTCTTTTAAATAATGCAAAGAATCTTTTCATTACTCCAAAAGCCCCCTCCCGGTCACTTTTATAAAGATTTCTTCTAATGTTGCTTCATTTGTATGCATCGTCTGTATATCATAGTTATTAACGATATGGTTCAGCTTAGCTTTATCTTTTTGTTCAACTATAGATAGCCTTTCTGTCATTAGATTACCTTTTTTTATATATTCTACCGTAATAAAACGCTCACCATATTTAATTTTTAGATTTCTAGGTGAATCTATCAGACTTATTTTTCCATCCACAATAAAAGCAACTCTATCACATAACTCATCTGCTATATACATATTGTGTGTTGTTAAAAATATGGTAGTGCCCTTCTTTTGCTTCTCAGTAATAATTGCTTTTATTCTGCTTGCTGTTGCTGGATCTAAGCCTGAAGTCGGCTCATCCAAAAACCATATTTTAGGTTTATTAATCATTGAACGTGCAAAAACTAATCGCTGTAACATACCCTTTGAAAAATCAGATGCTTTTTTTCCGCCTGCATCAGCTAAATCTACTTTCTCTAATAATTTCATCGGATCGTCTGTTTCAACATCATACATTTTGGCATGAAATTCAAGATTTTGAATGCCTGTTAGTTTTTTATACACATTAGCTCTCTCAAAAGATACTCCTATTGTGTTAAAATAATCTCGGTTAGGCTTCTTAATATCTAGACCATTAACATTGATTGTTCCTTTTTGCATAGGTAATAGCCCTGTTAGTATATTTTGCGTTGTGGATTTACCCGCACCACTAGGACCCAAGAAACCGAAAATCTCACCTTCTTGTATTTCAAAGCTCACATTATTCACAGCATAATCCTTATTATGCTTATAAGAATGATATAACTGATTGACTTGAATCATAAAACATACCCTCCTTTTAGCTATTTTTTTCTTTCTTTTTAATACCGTACTCAAGTATATGGATCACATCATTAATTAATTCTAGTAACTCTTTATGCTTGTACTCCCCCCATTCTTCTATATAATCCTGTAAAACATAGGTGCTTATAGCCGTTAATATTCTGGAAACCAAACGTGTATCGAAATCTTTTTTTAACTCTCCATCACTCTTACCTCTTTCGACCAATTGATAGAACATAGCATCCGCTTCATCACTTCCCTTATGATAAAACTTCTCTTTTATAGCTTGATTTGGACGTGTTATAAGCAATTGAGCAATTTGAGCATATTTAGGGTACTTTATGGCAAAATCCATCCCAGCTATATATAAATCCTTATAGGTCTTAAAAAATGACTGCGTATGAAACGTTTGTAAGCAAGGTAAAAGCGTCTTCTTTTTTTCTTCAGTTAATATCCCAAAGATATATAAATAAATATCCTCTTTATCCTCAAAATACTGGTAAAAGCTTCCTCTTGGAATTCCTGCCTGCTTAATAATTCTAGAAATATTAGACTCATCATAGGAGTACTCCGAAAACTCATCAACAGCCGCTTCAATAATCTTATTTTTCTTTGTCTCAGATAAATTAAAAAATGTCTGCTTCGGCACTCTTTGCTTTCACCTCCTTCATCTATGACGCAGTTGTCACATAACCCTTAAAAAATTAGTGACACCGTTGTCATATTTATATAATATATCATTATGACACCGTTGTCAACATTAAAATACAACTTTTTATTTTAACTATCTATACTATCGCTGGTTATATAATCAACTATATCAGAACCTGATGGACTCTGATACACTTTCAAGTCAAACTCACTTATGATGGCAAATAAATGATCGAATATATCCGATTGTATTTCTTCATAATTAACCCAATCCGTATCATTAGCAAAACAGTAAATTTCTAAAGGAAGTCCTTTTTCTGTCGGTGAAAGCTGTCTAACAATAAGAGTGAAGTTCTTATGAATCTTAGGATGGTTCTTCAGGTACTCTAAAATATAGGCTCTAAAAGTGCCAATATTGGTTAATCTTCTGCCATTGACCCTTTGCCTTAAATCAGCAGTCAGCATTTGATTATGCTGTTTAATCTCTCTTTGCTTTCCTTGTAAATACCCCTTGAGGAGATCTATCTTTATAAGCTGATGATATAAGGAATCATCTAAAAATCGGATGCTTTTCATATCAATAAATAAGGCTCTTTTAATTCTTCGTCCACCTGAACGACTCATCCCCTCCCAGCTCTTAAAAGCATCATCAATAAATTTGTAAGCAGGAATGGTTGTATGGGTATTATCCCAATTTTGAATCATAATCTTGGTCAAAGAAATATCAACCACTTCACCATCCGCACCATACTGAGGCAGTTCGATCCAATCTCCTATTTTTAACAACTTGCTAGAAGCCAATTGGAATCCAGCAACTAAACCTAAAATAGAATCTTTAAAAACCAGTGTTAAAATAGCTGTTGTACCACCAAACCCACTTACCAAAGCCCATGCTGCTGTAGAATCACGTGTAAATACAACTATGATTAAGCCTCCCATAAAAACTGTAATAACTATTTTTATAACAGTCATAATCCCTTTTAATGGACGTCCCTTAGAATAATCTTTAGTTCTATAATAATCTATGAAAGTATCAATTATCTTAAACAAAGTCAGGGTAATCATTAAAATCATATAAGCCAAAGCAAAGCTTATAATGATTGAACTGTATGGTTCAAACTCATGTGCAAATAAGTAAATGATTATTGCTGGAACCAAATGAGCTAAACGATGAAAAACCTTATTATCAAAAAGCATTTCATCTATCCTCGTGTGCGTTTTACTGACTATTTTTTTAATGCTATTAAGTAATAGTCCTTTGGTTATTCTGTCGGCAATCATACTAATTAGAAAAATCACAAAAATAAGTACAATATAGCTAATGATCATTGCTGTTTTTTCATTTAATCCTACTGTATAAAGAAAATAGTCACGAATGGTTTCTTTCATATTCTCACTCCTTAGAAACATTGACAATTAAATTAAGATTGAAAATTAATCATCTATAAAAGTATACCATAATCAAAGTAACAAAACCAAAAAATTACAAGCATTTATTTCACACATTGAAAGCTTTAGACATACTATATACTAGGACAAGGCTAAAAGGAGGGAAAAGGATGGCTGACGGATATGGATATCCAATTATTGATGATCTTAGAAGATTCATAGGTCAAACAGTAACTATTTTCACAACTAGTGGTGGTGCTTCAGGTTGTGGTTTCACAGGTATTCTTCTTTGCTGTAGTGACTGCTTTGTAAGATTATTAACAAAACCTGGTGCTGCTCCAGATTGTCCAATTGGTAATACGTGTTGTCTTCCACAATGTACTCAATGCTGTAACAGAGGATGCGGCTGTGGTTCATGTGGTTACGGCGGATATGGCGGATACGGCGGATACGGCGGTTACGGCGGTGGTTGTGGATGCGGATGCGGATGTGGTTGTGGCGTAGGTTCTATAACTATTATCCCTGTTGACAGAATTTCATCGTTTGTTCATAACGCAATTGGTACTTGCTACTAAAGAAACAAGGGGGGTTATCCCCCTGTTTTTACATAGTCTCAACTTTTTTCTTTTATGTTCAAGCAACCCTTATTAAGCATTTTTTACACTTCTATAATACTGAAGAACCTGTCATATTTTAAAAAGTTTAAACAATATATTTAGTAATAGTACTTTTTTGGTGGTATGCATGTATCAAACTTTTAAAGAGCAGCTATACGATCACCTAAATAAAACCATCACTATCTATACTGTGGGAAATCATAATAGAGCTATGCCCTACACGGGTACTTTGTCCACCATTCATGAAGATTATATAACCCTTATACTAACCACTGGTCTTATAAGACAACCGCGCGATCTCAGAAGACATTCTATTGATTTTAACCGCCAGTTTAATAATTGTACGCCTTATCTCATAAGACCTGGATCAGTAGCAGAAATACCCATTGATAAAATTGCTTCTATTGTTCATTATACCTTTTAACGTACTTATCTTACCCTGTTTTAAATTGATATGTTATCCTCTCCTTTGATTTGTATAACCAAATCTTTATCATACTTCCTTGACATCTTATTATTTTTCTTCCTGTATTCTTTTGTTTCAAAAACAATATCAAAATTATAATAGTCAGGATATAGATCCTTAGCATCCAGAAAAGGCGAAATTCTTTTTTTCTGAATAAGCATTTTCTTATTCTGAACCATTACACCTATTTCACCTTTTTTGTTTTCCATCTCGTACACCGTTCCACGCTTCTTTAAGGTGTGAACAAATACAACATCTCCAATAGCAAACGTCACACTTGGTTTAGGTTTGTCTTTCTCCTTCTGTTTTAGTTGTTCTTGTTTCATAGCTTTTGGCTTTTTAACCTTCTTATATTGAACGCGCTCTAACTTTTTATTAATACTTTCAAGATAAGTGGTATAATCTTTAGACTCTTTATAAGTGATTTCATGTGCCCGTTCTATCACGCTTTGATTCATTCCTAGTCTAAGAGCAATAATGAATGCATTGCTTTCTCCCGCTTCTCCAATAATTAATTGATATAAGGGTTTTAGTGTTGTAATGTCAAATGTCATTCTACCATTCTCATATCCCCCATGTCTCTTGGCAAATGCCTTTACTTCACTATAATGGGAAGTTGCTAATGTTGTTGCCTCCTTCTCATACAGTTCTTCCAAAACAGCCACAGCCAATCCTTCCCCTTCTGCCGGATCCGTACCTGCACCTAATTCATCGAGAATAACCAACGTATACTTATTCGCCGTCTTTAATATGTCAATGATATTCTTAACATGTGCCGAAAAAGTACTCAAGGAGTGTTCAATACTCTGTCCATCCCCAATATCAACGAGAATATCAGAGTAAATAGCAAAATGGCTACCAGAATCTACAGAAACATGTAAACCACTTTGTATCATAAGCGTTAGAAGACCTACCGTTTTAAGAGCAACCGTTTTGCCCCCAGTGTTAGGGCCTGTAATAACCAAAGATTTATAGCTTTTACCAATCTCATAATTCAATGGAACAACCTCACCATGGAGTAATGGATGCTTGCCATTGATTATCTTCGTATAACCATCATAATTTACCTCCGCTGACAACCCATCCATAGATGCACTGTACTTACCTTTAGCAAATATAAAATCATAATAGGTCATCGTCTCAACATTTATATGAATCTCCTTTTCATAGGATTCTATAAGAGCTGTTAAATACATGACTATCTGATAGATTTCTTTTTCCTCTTCAGCCTTCAATAAATCGAGATCACTCTGTAGTTTTCGAACAGAAGTGGGTTCAATAAATAAAGTAGATCCTGTCGCTGATGCTTCTATCACATGCCCTTCAATATTTCTTTTATACTGACTCTTAACAGCGACAACATAGCGATTATGCTTGATACTGATAATAGTATCCTGTAAAATTTTTTTATAATTAGGAGATTGTATAATACTTTCAAGTTTTAATTTGATTCTATTTTCAGCAACTATTATTCTTTTTCTTACCTTTTCTAATTGTGGACTTGCCTTGTCATCTACTCTGCCAAGAACAATACATCGTTCAATTTCTTCTATAACATCGGCAAGCTCATACATAGAAAAGGCATATTGACTAATGGTAGGTGCTTCATAATTTCTTTCTAACATAAATGTTTTAATTTTCTTAGTACTCTTTAGCATACCGCTTACCATTGAAAGTTCATCTGGTTGAAGAGCAATGCCTTTTCCAAGCTTATCCATCACTTTTTGAATGCCTACTAAATTTTGAATAGGAATATTGGAACTTTTATCGATAATTGCTCTTGCTTCTGATGTCTCATTTAAATCATTTCGAATTCTATTAATGTCGTCGGATGGCGTTAAACGCTCTATGGACTGAATGCCTAATTCAGAAATAGCAAAATCCTTAAGTCTTTCCTTAATTTTATCATATTCTAAACGGTCATAAGCTATTTTATTCATGCAATAAAGCCTCCTTAATAGTGTGGTCAAATCTCCAGTCTTATTATTAAGTGTAGCGTAAAATAGCATAAATAAAACGCGATTTATTACCATCGCGTAAAATTTGGTATTAAACTCTGTTAATCTAGTGAAGGATATTCCTCTAGGTGTGTGGTATCAGTTAAAAATAAATGAAGGCTGAAAATGAACAGTCATCTCCAGCCCTTATCTCAACGATACAGATGAGAAAAGCATTAAGCCTTTCTATATACCATAATAGGTTCATGTTCTTTTCTAATTTTACGCGCACTTAAATAAGCCTACAGCTTAACCTAATCGTGCATGTATTCAATTGGATTAGAAAAAGAACACAACTTTCATAAAACGTCCTCACTTTTTTAATACTAACACTATAATAACTGCTATAACAATGTCTGTCAACTGTTATTTTTATCTACTTGTTCAGATTCATTCTTATCCTGTTTATCATGCTCATCATGCTTATGTTCCTTTATATGCTCATGCGTGTATAAGTGATCCATACAGTATTCATGATAACCGTCACATTTAGAGCAGTACCTAAATTCCAAATTGGGATCATCTAATTCTGTTCTTCCACAGACCTCACACCGATGCCTAGCAACAGGCTTGGCACTCTCCAAATCTTGCATATACTTTTTCTTTCTATAATAAGAAACTGCTGTCTGCCTACGGCGCGTAACAATATCTTTCCCAAAAAACAAGAAATAATTAAGGAGAGCAACCACTGCAGATATCTTAAGGGGTAAGGGTTGAACAATGATTGTGTAGGCAAAAATTATCCAGTTTAAATAGGCTAAGTATTTTATCTTTAAAGGTAAGATAAAAAACAATCGGATAGTAAAATCAGGATAAAGTCTTGCAAAAGCGAAAAATAGAGATAAGTTCAAATAAAAGCTAACCATAGCATCTCCAGTGATAAAAGAAGCAGCAATGATACCCAGCATCCCTATTAAATAATAAAGGTTAAACTTAAAGCTTCCCCATTCATTCTCAAGCGTATGTCCAATAGTATAATAAAAATACAAGACAAAAAACAAGAATAACATGTTACTGCTTGGTGGAATAAAAATGAATGTAATCAGTCTCCAGATTTCTCCCTGCCTAATTCTAGTTGGATCTAATACAAACAATGCATAAGCATTTTGATAAAACAAATTGAGTAAAAATACAAATCCGTTAATACCCACAATATATAGCATTAAGTTACTAATGGCATACTTACCTAGTTTTCTTTCAAGACTATCGATTAATTTCATGATTATGCTCCTTTTAAAGCTGAGTTGATTGTGTCGATTAACAACATCTTATTTTTTATATGATAGCAATTACCTATCTGTATCTATATTATACAGATAGGTATAGCAAATAATCAACCTGTTTATAAAAATAAATAATAAATCAAGATTCGCCGTTTCGTACACCATCACTGGATGCTAATATTTCCAAAAAAGCACCAACTTTGCATTATGCTGTCGATTGCTGTATAATAAAAAGGAATCTTCATATTATGGTACAGAAAATCTAATGAGGAGGATTTAATATGAAGTTACATACTTTCATACTACTGGCTATACTTAGTACTGTAGTATTATTCACAGGTTGTTCGACAATCGCCTTTAATTATACAGATACCGACACTGTCATGACTTCTTCTAGTGTTACAAATGATTCTATTGAAAAACCATTAGAAGACTCTGATACCATTCAAACTCCTGATATAGATTCTACTCAAGATACTGTTGCAATACAGATAGAACCCTCTTTAGCTAATGTCGAAGACGCACCCTCAGATAGTCCATCGTATACGGAACCTATCGACTATAACGCTATAGATATTTTAATTAATAAACAGAATCCTCTACCCTCTGATTATGAACCTACGGATTTAGTTATACCAGATATTAAGTTTTTCTTTGATGGAGAACATGAGAAAAAACATATGAGAACAGAAGCCGCACAAGCACTCGAACAGCTTTTTGAAATGGCGAAAGAAAAAAATATTCATCTTTTTGCTGTATCCGGTTACCGCTCTTATAAACGTCAAGAAGCGATATTTAACAGAAACGTGAAAAAACATGGTTTTGAAAAGGCCAATACTTTTAGTGCACAGCCTGGACAAAGCGAACATCAAACAGGACTAGCTATGGATGTATCCTGCTCGGAAGTAGATTATCGTCTAACACAATCCTTTGGTAAAACTCAGGAAGGTCAATGGATAAAGGATAATGCCCACTCCTTTGGCTTTATAATTCGTTATCCTAAAGGTAAGGAAACGATAACAGGGTATATGTATGAACCTTGGCATTTAAGATATGTTGGAAAAGAACTCGCTACTCAAATCTATGAATCTGAACTAACGATGGAAGAATTCTTTAACGACTATTCTAATTCTAAAAGTAGCTCTTGAAAGTCTGTGAATCTAACTCCCAATAAGCAAATGTCTTATTGGGAGTTTTTTAACTTCTATTATATAAATCTATTAATTCAATAATAAATCTCAATTAATAACATAAAAATATGGCTTTCATAATCCCTCAATCTATTGTATGATAGATAGAGTTCTACTTTCATAAAATTATTAGGTGATGTTATGAACTATAAACTATTATTTAAATATGCTATGCTTACTGGAGAAATAATGTTAAAAAATGGTGCAGAAACGTATAGGGTTGAAGATACCATCATTCGTATTTTAAAAACCTCTCAATTTATGGTTACGGAAGCATTTGTGACCTTAACAGGGCTATTTGCTACTTTGGACGACCCTACTATAGATATGATCACTTACGTTAAGCGGGTCAATGAACGAACCATTCATATGAATAAGGTATCTCAAGCAAACGATATATCCAGAAAATTCTGTGCTGGTACCCTTCCATTGGAACAAGCTTATCAACAATTATTAATCGTTCAAAATATGCCAGCATACCCAAAACCTATTAGATTACTTGCTACGTGTCTTACTGCTGGTTTTTTTACTTTAGTTTTTGGTGGACGAGTTAATGACTTTATAACCGCTACCATCATTGGATTAGCATTGGGTTTACTGCAAATAGGCTTAAACAAAATCCATGCCACAAGGTTCTTTATTGATTTAATAGGTGGTGCACTGATTGCTGCCTGTGCTTTTATTTTAACTCAGTATATCCCTATTGGTATGGATATGAATGTTATTATTATTGGCTCAATTATGCCACTTGTACCTGGTGTGGCTATAACCAATGCTGTTAGAGATACCATTCAAGGTGATTTGGTTTCTGGGTT
The DNA here is from genome assembly GCA_028277605.1 of Vallitaleaceae bacterium. Lineage (GTDB taxonomy): Bacteria > Bacillota > Clostridia > Lachnospirales > Vallitaleaceae > JANQFZ01. Next base: position 99,866 of record JANQFZ010000050.1, read on the forward strand.
ATCCAGAGCAGTTGAAGCATTTATGATAGCATCAGCAATCGCTATAGGCGTAGGAAGCGTTCTAAAAATATTCTATTTAGTCTATGGAGGCAGCTTCTCATGATTGTAAAATTATTTAGCGCTTTTTTTGCAACCTTATTCTTTAGTATAATATTTAACATATCCAAGTATGAACTCATTTACTGTGGTATCAGCGGCTTTCTTGGATGGTTAAGTTACTTACTCACTTTTAATTTAACTTCATCCGTGGTTTTTGCTGCTTTTATTGGAGCTTTAATGATAAGCTTGTATTCTAGACTACTAGCTAAGATAAGAAAAACACCCGTAACTATCTTTTCTATATCTGGTATGATCCCCTTAGTTCCAGGTGCTGGTATGTATAAAACCGTGTATTATATCATTGAAGAAGATTATGCCCTGTCCACCCATTATGGAATTGAGTCGCTTCAAATTGCAGGCGCCATAGCCATTGCCATTATATTAGTATCGTCGTTTAGTCTTTTTCAATTTAAACGTTCATAATAGTAGTTAAACATATACAGTTGCTAATACAATTAGTTCTATATGAATTCTAGTACTCTTACAGCAGTGTCTGTGATACATAATTATTAACACATTGATAGAACTAAACAAATATTTTTTACTGTAAAACCACTTGTGTATTCAATGAATTGATTAAGAGGTATCTCAAGTATTATCTTGATATACCTCTTAATATACTAATCAGAAACTCTATATTATTAATTTATTTACTTCATATAAAAATATAATCTATATTCTTCGTTTAGATCTCCTCCAGCATGATCTACACACACATATATGTAATCATCCTCATCTATATAGAAAGATTCTGAGAAGGAGTCATTAACATCACTTTCTCTACCTATCTCATCTCCGTTTGCATCATAAAATATTAAATCTATCTCTTGGTAACCATCATAATAGAATCTGATTTTCATTGTTCCTGTTACATGTGCATAGATTTTGAAATAGTCTTTATCACTCGATTTATGATGTTCTCCAATTACAACTCGGTCTTCATCTTCACGAGCATAAAACCTATCTGCATTTGATATTGAACCATTAGCTTCACTCTCATAGTACTCTCTAGTAGCAGCATATGAATTTGCCCCTAAAGATAAAACTAATCCCATTGCTATCATTAAGTTAAATATTCTTCTTTTCATTAGTTTCCTCCTTATATTCTGATTAGTACATACGCTATTATACTATATTTAGTTTGAAATAAAATGTAAGTTTGTGTCGTTAATAAAAATTTAATATACAAATATGAAATATACTAAAGCATTTGTTTTAATTTTCTAATATTATCACCATAAATAAAAATAAAAAAACATTTTGTTTGATATAAAGTTTCAAAAAAATAATAATATCTATACTTGTTAAATCTAGTAGTGGCTAAAAATCCATAAATATAATATATACTTGTCAGGTATTATAATTTATTAGTAGGACTTATTATTTTAAAATTAAGTTATAAATTATTTGAACATTTAAAGGGTACTGATGTCATAAATATGAAACATTTTAAAATAATGTAGATTTATGTCGTTATAAATGATAATTACCAAATTATGCAGTATACTACAGTTAATAATATATGCTTATAAAGTACTAATAAGTTTTCAAATATTAACAACCTAAAAAATGACAGTTTGGTGTTAGTATATAACTGTGGACACAAAGAGTTTAACACGATAAAATTATACCGTTCGGTACTTGGCGGTTCATTAAGATTAATGTATTAACTGATAACGCTACGCCCATGCTGGGCGCACAATCGAGTAGGAGGTAATTGATTAATTCAATTACCGACCTCTCACACCACCAAGCATACCGTTCGGTACTTGGCGGTTCAATAGAATTAACATACT
>JANQFZ010000059.1 GCA_028277605.1 Vallitaleaceae bacterium
CCTGTCTTTACTTTAATATCCATAATAGACTGTTTATCATCTTCATAATGCTTATCATGATAAGGATTTAAGTATACAATATCTGTAATTTTCTTATTACCTTGTAATCCGAGTATAGCATTAAGTAAGTGTATTAAGGCAAGTTTACTTTCTTTCGTATTTCCCCCGAATATTTGTTTGAATGCAAAATCAACTTTTGGATCCATCAAAGATTGTTTTCTCATGTATATAGTTCCTCTACTTATATTTTATCACATCTATAACTATATTATATATAGAACTTATGTTCGGTGTCAACCTATAAAGTAAAGTAATTATTTTTTCTAAAAGCACAAAAAACAAGCTTCTTTTACTAAATTTATTAGATTAAAGTATAATACAGTTAAATATTTTTTCCAGCCGATAAGATAACATTACTACTTTCAAAGCCAGTATATATAAGTGTTTAGAGGGGTTTTTGATAGGAATTTCAAAATACTCAAAAACGGTTGGAAAAAAATAATAAAACCCTTTAAATATCAGTGGTTATAAGGTATAATGAATTTTAAGAATGTTGATTTTGCTGGGGTAGAACTTTAACATATGATGTATTGAAATGCAAGTTTGACCTACTCTACGATATCCAAGAGGTTATGTAGAACTTTAACATATGATGTATTGAAGTATTTCTGGAAACGTTCTAAAAGGTGTTAATAAAAGTAGAACTTTAACATATGATGTATTGAAATCTAGGCTTGTATATGTCATGTTTTTTCTAAGCTCGTAGAACTTTAACATATGATGTATTGAAATTTATTTGCTTCCTCCTATGCTTACTATTTTAGTGTTGTAGAACTTTAACATATGATGTATTGAAATTAAAGATTATGATAAACTAGTGGTTGAAGTGTCCTCGTAGAACTTTAATATATGATGTATTGAAATAATGCCTTCCCTAAATCTTTGCCCATAATAACCGTTGTAGAACTTTGAATGAGTATAATAGACTTTATATTCTATAGATTAATGAAAGATTTATAGGCTATAGGGTTTCACACATAAGCAATAGCTGTCAACTAGTTGGTAGCTATTGTTTTTTAGTATAGATTTTTCTGTGGACTTCAATTATATAAATAACTGCACCGTAATCTTAGACTATTCTCTTGGTTGAATCCTTCATAACACTTGGTATCCTTCAATGAAATGAATCTTGTAGAGTACCGTATCTGATGTACAATACCATCTTTTTATTTTAGTTAAAGGTCTGGCGTGTTTGTATTGATGACTATGTAATCCATCCTATCTTATATTTTTAGGTTTTTCAATGTGACTTTGTCACAAATTAACAACAAGAAAAAGGGGATATTTGTCGAATAATCACTATTTATGCTACAATAGATTATGGATACATGTTATGAATGAGAAGGTGATTGATATGAATAAAATTTTGAAATACATAAGGAAATCGCTAAATAATATCAGTTTGAACCATAAGTTTACAACAATTATATTAATATCTATTTTTATATGCGTAGCATTATCCTACGTATTTTCGTTATTTATCTTTGAAAAATATAATGATTTGCTCTATCAGAAGACCTCTCATATATTACAGATGTCACTCATTAATATTGAAAATGATCTGAAGCAAATTGAGAAAGTAACAGATTCCATAATTGCTGATAGCGTTATACAAGAGCAACTACCTAATATTCAGACTCAAGAAACCAACATGCTTTACAGCGAGTCAATCGTCAATATTAATAGAGCACTTAATGAATACTATCCAGAAGATTATATTACTTCTATTGTCATCTATGCAGGAAATAAACGAATAAGCTGTGGATGGAATTATTTAGATGATAACGAAAGGATACTAGAGAAAGCAGTTGTACTTGCAAAAAAAGCACAGGGTAAAACCATTTGGTTATCCAGCGGACGAAGTGATTCTAGTATTATATGTGCTAGAGATATTCGGCAAGTTGAAAATCTTACATTAGAAAAATTGGGGATACTTGTTCTTCATGTGGATTTAAAGCAGATTCTTGAAAAACAGTTAAAATATTATCAAAAACTTCCTTATAGTCCTTTGGTAAGTATTGTTTCAAAGAATGAAATTCTGTATACAAATCTCAGTTTTAAATTAGAATCGAAAAAAAACACATTGGATAAAGCTTATTACATTATGAAAAATGGTAAAGAAGAGTACTTTGTTACAGATGTTCAGACCTCATTCTTACCATGGACCTATACAATGTATATACCATTTAACTCAATCAGTGGTTCAATCAATCATTGGAGAACAGCTATGATGATTGTTATAGCGTTTGTTATGCTTCTATCGTTCTATCTAAGTGTCAAACTTGTATCTCAGATTATTAAGCATTTTGATACCCTTGTAGATAAAATGCAGGTATTTAAAAAAGGAGATTTTACAATTGATTGTACCTATGATTATACGAAACGTTATGATGAATTAGGATTTGTACATAGAAGTTTTGATGAGATGGTCAGTGAGATAAAACAACTCATAGATGATAATTATGTGAAACAACTACTCATAAAAGATGCTCATATTCAATCATTACAACAACAAATTAATCCCCATTTTTTATTTAACATACTTCATACGGTCAATTGGATGGCTAAGGCTAATCAACAAACAGAAATATCTGTCATCATTGAAGCCGTTGGGAAAATGCTAAGATTTGCGTTAGATGAGAAAAATAACGTAGTTAGGATAGAAAAGGAATTAGAAAACATACATAATTATATTTTTATACAAAAGATGCGTTATAAAGAACGATTACATACTGAAATAGATATTTCTAAAACCTTATACAAACAAAAAATCCCTAAAATGTCCTTACAGGCTATTGTAGAAAACGTTATCAATCATGCTTTGGAAAATATGCTAGAGCCGTGTATCATTAGCATTAGAACACAAGAAATGGAGCACTCTTTTCAGTTAATTGTAGAAGATAATGGACCTGGAATTTCCGAGGATATGCTGGAAAAGCTAGAAAAAAAACAAGTTAAGCCCTCAGGTTTAGGAATTGGATTGATAAACATACATAAACGCATACAATTGTTGTTTTCTGATGAGTATGGTCTTAAACTTCATAATACAGGTCATGGGACAAAGGTTATCATCCTTTTACCCAAAGTATAGATTAAAAAACATCTATGGTGATCAGTACTATTTAATATTAATTTGCAAGGAGGATAATTATGTATAAGCTTTTACTCATTGATGATGAGCGTATTGTTAGGGAAAGTATCAGTCAATTAATTCATTGGGAACAGTATGATATTAATCTCATAGGTAGTTGTTCTAATGCTATAGAAGCACTCGAAATAGTAAAAGAAAACAGACCAGATATTATCATAACGGATATTAGAATGCCTGTAATAAACGGTATAGATTTTATAAAAAACATAAGATCACAAGGCATAGATAGTGAATGTATCATCTTATCAGGTTATAACGAGTTTGAATTCGCAAAAAATGCTATGCAGGAGAATGTCAAACACTATATTTTAAAACCATGTAGTGAAAGAGAAATTGAAGATGCGCTGTTAAAAACCATTTCAGATATTAATTCTAAAAGAATAATGAAAAAGAAAATAGAAGCACAGCAGTTTGTACAACACATCTATTTGCAGCAATTTATTCATTTAGTCTTACAAAGAAAGGAACTCGATACAGAGATGGAACATGGGTTACGTGTATTGTTTTCTGAATATGACCAATTGTTTTGGATTAGTTTTCAGTGGGAAATTGATCTACAGAATCCCCAAGAGATATATCAGTGTTTCTTGGACTTTGCACAGGCTACATCAGCTACTTTAATTTCATCCGTTATGAAAATAAATACTACCTTAGGTTGTTTTTATTTTTCTTCAAAGCATGAATTACCTTTTAATCAATTAATGATTCTACAAAAACAACTTTATAAACATTTACATTATATGCCAGTACTTAATGAAACTAAAAAGTGTTGTCTAGACCAATTATATAGCTGGATTAAAGATATCTTTAATGATTCATCGGGTTACATGGTAATAACAGATAAGGGCATCAGCCAATGTGAAATAAAAGAAGCTTATAGCGATTTGGATTTTGCAAGCATACAGGACAAAATGGTAAAAACTATTACTCAAGGTGATAGGCAAAGTATTCATTGTCAAGTACAGTCATTATTTTATACCTACGACAGAAATTTTGCTATGATGGTATGTACAAAATTATTGATTAAATATTCCTATGCTGGATTACTGGATAAAAATTATCTTACCACTATTTTGAATCAAGTCTATGCAATTAAAGAAATCCATGTTCTTATGAATACCCTTAGTGACGTTATGAGTAACTTGCATGTAGATGATAAGAATGAGAGTTTCGTAGACAAAATTATTAAGTATATTCATGAAAACTTAGAGGATTCCAATCTAACATTAAAGTGGTGTGCTAAAGAGCTGGTATTTTTGAATGAAGATTATATTAGTAGAGCTTTTACCAAACAAACAGGTGAAAATTTTAGTACCTATCTTAATCATATACGTATTGAACGAGCGAAAGTGTTAATAAGTCTTATGAGTGAAAACGATAAGATATATACGGTTGCCGAAAAAATAGGTCTTGGTCATAATCCACAGTACTTTAGTAGACTTTTCAAAAAGAATACAGGATATACACCAAAGGAGTATAAGGAACTATATAGTTAAATGTCGGATTTGTATACAAAACACCTCACCTTTGTTTATTTATTTAATGAATTATTTTAGATATACTTTAGATAAGCAAAGAAAGAGGTGAAAACAATGTGAAATATGTGTCTGTAATTTCATGGCATAGGTGCTGTTAGAAGTATTTTATCGCTGTAACGTTTTTGAGATATAATGCCGTTAATATGGAATGAAAATAATGTTAAAAACGGAGGATCGGATGATGAAATATAGGAAAAGGTATTTAATCTTATTAGTATTAACCGTCATGGTACTATCAGCTTGTGGTGCAGCAGAAAGCACATCGGGAAAAAAGGCGGAAAAGAATGTAGAGAGTGTAGAAGATTCACAAGTCATGACACCACTTGGTAAATATCCAGAAAGAATAACCGTGGAAGTTGCAAAAATAATTGCAGCAAATCCCAACTTAGTAGATGGTCAAACCCCAGAAGATAATGTATTACTTGATTGGATCCGTAATGAATTAAATATTGATACAAAAATAGCTTGGCAATCGCAAGGAAGTGAGTATAACAATAAACTTTCTTTGAATGTAGCTGGAGGTGAGCTGCCAGATATGTTCGTTATTCCAGGCGAGAATTATCTTACATTTAGACAAATGGTGGATAACGATTTATTAGCAGACTTAACAGAAGCATACGAAAAATGTGCTGGAGACTATTTAAAAGACACATTTGAATCTTATAATGGTAAGAATCTAGAACCCTTAATCATTGATGGAAAACTTAGAGCAATTTCTACAGCTAGTCTAGGATATGGTCATAATATTCTATGGTTACGTAAAGACTGGATGGATAAATTAGGGTTACAAGAGCCTAAAACAATTGACGATCTCAAACATATTATAAGAGAGTTTATAGATAAGGATCCAGGAAATAATGGTGCAGGAAATACGGTTGGGTTAGCTTTGGATGCGGTTAATCCTGTTGGAGGATATGCTAACAGACATGGTGCTGAACCCATATTTCATAGTGTTGAAGCCTATCCTAAGCAATGGATGAAAGATGAAAACGGAAAAGTATATTATGGCTCAACAACACTACAAGTCAAAGAAGGATTAGAAATTCTAAGGGATATGTATCAGGAAGGGTTAATTGATAAGCAATTCTTATCACGTCTTGGAAGTGGTGAAACTGAGGCAGTATTAAGTTCGGGTTTATCAGGAGCTTATTTTGGTCCATGGTGGGCAGTGCCAGGGGATGTGATTAATACTGATCCAGATGCAGAATTTATTGCTGTTAATGCCCCACTTGATGCGAATGGTAAATTCAATCATCTCACGCCAGCACCTACAGGTGATTTGTTAGCTATTAATAAAAAATATGAACACCCAGAGGTATTGTTTAAGATTGTTAACTTAGAATTTGATATGTATAGAGGATTTAATGAAGAGGGTAATGCAGCTATACAACCATTGGTGGATAAGGGTATCAGTAGAATAGCATTATTCCCCACAGGTGATTTTAATGTTGATTACTATGATGTTGTACCAAAATTAGGACATATTATTAAAGAGTATATTGATACTGGTAACTTAAATAGTGAAACTATATCCGAGTATGATAAAAGCCAAGCTGAGCGAGCAAAACAATTTGCAGATGGAGTGAATAAGGATATCAATCACTTTAAAGCGTACCATAGAAGATATATATCCTCTAATATACTAGATGCACCAGAGAACCATCCAGTAGATGCAGCATATAATTATACAACAACTTCTTCTTCTTTGTTAAAACCAACCCTTGATAAGCTAGAGAATCAGATGTATTTACAGATTATTATAGGAGAGAAACCATTGGATTATTTTGATGAGTTTGTTCAACAGTGGTATGAACTAGGAGGAGATGTCCTTACACAGGAAGTTGAAGAGATATTAAATTAGCCGAACTTGTTGTTATGAAGTGTTATCGCCTAGTTCGAGAAGGCTAGGCGATAGAATTATAGGGGGAACCTATTTTGAAAAATAAGATAGAACAATTATATTATCATGCTATGTTATTTCCAGGGATGGTAGCACTCATTATTTTTAGTATCATTCCTATGGGTGGCATTATCATGGCTTTTCAAAACTATCAACCTGCAAAAGGAATTTTACATTCAGAGTTTATAGGATTGGATAATTTTAAAAGAATTCTATTATTACCTGATTCAAAGCAAATACTGTATAATACACTGATAATTGCTGTTGGCAAAATTGTATTAGGAATGATAGTTGCTGTTGTTTTTGCTCTTTTATTAAATGAATGTAGACTCCTTATGTATAAAAAAGTGGTACAAACCATTGTTTACTTGCCTCATTTTTTATCATGGGTCATATTAGCAGTTATGTTCAGTAATATTTTTTCATATACTGGAATTATCAATCAGATCGTTACTTTTTTTGGAGGAGAACCATGTATGTACCTAGTGAGTAATAAGTGGTTCCGATCCATTATGGTAGGTGGAGATGTCTGGAAGCATTTTGGCTATAATGCTATTATTTATGTTGCAGCTATGACAAGTATAGATCCGACACTGTACGAAGCAGGTGAAATCGATGGTGCTAATCGATGGAAAAAAATTAAGCACATTACATTACCAGGTATTTTACCTACTATAATATTAATGACAACACTTAACATGGGGAAAATATTGAATGCAGGCTTTGAGCAGATATTTAATATGTATAGTCCCTTGGTCTATCAAACCGGTGATATTATTGATACCTATGTTTACCGAGTTGGTTTAGTCAATTTGCAATATAGCTTCGGCACAGCAGTTGGTTTATTTAAATCCATAATTAGCTTCATATTACTTGTGGTGGCGTATAAATTAGCTGCCAAATATTCAGATTATAGGATTTTTTAGGGAGGAAAAAATGAGAAAAAAAATAACAGTAGCGGATATTATTATTGGTATCTTTCTTTTTTTATGCGCTTTTTCCTGTTTAATGCCTATCTTAAATACTATTGCCATCTCTTTTAGTGATAGAACCAGTGCAGCATTAGGAAAAGTTTATTATTGGCCTGTTAATTTTAATTTATCAGCTTATAAGGCTATGTTCCATGAGAAGCAGTTTATCATATCGTTTTTTAACTCAATCTTTAGAGTCGTTCTAGGTGTATCTATCAATATGCTTCTGACAATATTGATGGCATACCCATTATCAAAAGATCCAAAAGTGTTTAAGCATAAGAAAATCTATATGTGGATCATTATTGTTACGATGATGTTTAGTGGCGGTCTAGTACCTACTTTTTTGGTTGTTAAAAGTTTAGGATTAATGGATACGATATGGGCATTAGTATTGCCAGGTGCTGTTCCAGTATTTAATGTCATTTTATTAATGAATTTCTTTAAAGGGGTTCCTAAATCATTGGAGGAAGCAGCAGCTGTAGATGGAGCTACTCCTTTGCAAATTTTATGGAAAATATTTGTCCCAATATCAAAACCAGCTTTAGCGACCATTGCTTTATTTGCCATAGTAGGACACTGGAATGCATTTTTTGATGGGAAGATATATATTAATTCACCTTTAAAATTGCCATTGCAAACGTATATTCAATCACTAACTGTTGATTTGAATCCTGAAAGAATGGTGAATATGACTCCAGAGCAAATCGAACAGCAAATGGCTATGTCAAGTTTAACCTTTAATTCAGCTAAGGTCATTGTCTCTATGGTACCCATTTTAATTATTTATCCATTTATTCAAAAGTATTTTGTAAAAGGTATAGTTGTTGGAGCGGTAAAACAATGATACTCTATCAAAAAAGAAGATAGGAATTTAATAGAGTGACTATTATGAAAGGAGAACCATTAGAATGAAGATTGATTTGCATGTACATTCAAGTGAACGTTCAGCATGTAGTATAGCATCCGAAAAAGATCATATTCAGGCTGCAATAAGATTTGGACTCGACGGTTTAGTCTTTACTGATCATGATAAGATAATGCCCCAAAAACATCTTATAGAACTAAATAAAAAATATAATCCCTTTAAAATATATAGTGGAGTTGAGATTACTATTAAAGAAAAAGGGGAAGATCTTTTAGTCATAGGTCTGAACAATAGACTATTAGAAGAAAAAGACTGGTCTTATGAGGAGCTTTATAGATATGTTAAGGAGCATAATGGGTTTATTATATTAGCACACCCTTATAGATATAAAGATTACGTCAATATTGATATAGAGAAGTATATTCCAGATGCTATTGAAATTCACTCAACCAATATCTGTAGAAATGATGAGGAGAGAATTAAAAAATTAGCTGAAAGATTAAATACAAGAGTGGTAAATAATTCTGATGGGCATAATTCTAAGCATGTTGGTATATATTACAATGTTCTAGATCATACACCAAAGGATGATTGTGATTTAGTCAAGTTATTAAAAGAAGGTAAATATCATTGTGAAGGTTGCGAGAGTAGAATTAAGTTACATAATGAAATAGTTGAAAAGAAAGAAGAGATTATTAAAAAATGTATTCAAGATGGTAAGGATGGAAAATACTACCATAAAATAACTGGAAACTGGGAAGGAGAATTTGATAGAGTTGTAATGGGAAAGACTAATATGATATGATATATAGTAAAAAAGCAATACAAATCCTTCTAGATTAATAGAATAATCTAGGAGGATTTTAAATTTAAGCTAAATAATATCTAATCTATTGATAAGGGTTTATTTAACTCTTTTAGTAGGAACATATTTACATAATAAATACCGTCATCACTCATTGTACAATAAGTGATACCCTTGTTATCATAGTTATATCTTGCATTAATAATAGGTTCATCATGGTTTTGAATTAGCATAACCATTTTATTGTCATCAATAGTGTATTCATACAAACCATAAGTAAATACTCGATCTTCATGGCTTTTAGTTGAGATTAATATACTATTATCAGTATAATCAACAATATTAGCCTCATAATGTGAGAAAATAACTTCAGGAATACTGTTTTCTTTTGCTAAATCTACTTTAACTAATGATGTCCCTTGTTCCATTAATAGCTGAACGATGACTTCTTTGGTATTATCAAAAGGATAAATACCATAGTAGTCAACAATATAACCACTTCCACCACTACTAACTTCGCCTTGATAATATAGTTTATTATCTTTATCATTAGTAGCTTTGTAGGTATATCGCTGCTTTTTAATTAAATCATATAAGTTTAGTCTCTGTCCATCAATATAAGCAATATAGTTACTATTCATACTAAAATTCTTAAGATAGACATTGGTTTCGGTAGTAGGAATAATCTCTTGATAACCATCACCACAAATTATTAATTCATTTTCATTAGATTGTACGGTATATGTTTTGTCCTTAGATATTACTTCCATACCACTATTTTCCTTCAGGGTAACTGTTATTTCATTAATGTCGAATTCAGTTAAAAACTCTAAGTTATTAAGTAAAACTTTCCCATTATTATATATAAAGGTATCTGAATAACTTATAAAATTATTATTACTGACTAATACAGGTGTTTGTTCTTTACTAGTCAGTGAATAATGAATTAACGCATTCGTATCTTTGTTATGTTTTTCTAATGTAATTAACATGTTATCCTCATCATATCTATAGACACCCATAAGCCTATAGGTTACACCATCTATCTCTGTATCAATTTGCATTTTCTTCTCTGATTGATACTCATCAACTTGATTAGATGGATTACAGTTAGTTGTAAAGAGACTTACAAATATTAAATAAAATATCAGTAAAATTTTCATTTAGTAATATCCTCATTTCACATAATCATTAAAGCAAAAAGAATTTCCTTTAATCTTTTCACCCTGAAACACGAGTCTAAACACTTTTTTCATTAATCTCATTCAATTGAACAGACACAAATTTCATATCAAGTTTATTTTCTGCTCTTTCCGCAATATATTCATCACTCCATGACTTACTAGTGTCATATTGATCGAAATGAACTATATTATCTAGTTCTCTTATGTATTTTTGTCTAGGCTCATATGAAGCATAGCCTATTGCAGCAGCATCATAGATTTTCATGTACGATGGAATGTTCAATTTCTCTTTTACCTTTTTACGAGGTGAGGTTACGATTGTGCAGTATTGGCTTGCTAGCCCCAGAGATGTAGCGGCAGTTAGCATCTGCAAGAACGAGGTTGCCATAGAAGATACGAATATTTCATCATTATCATGTATAGGAATTCTTTTGCCAATCTTTAATTTTCCATCTTTTAATTGATACATTTGACCTGGTAAAGATATTTTTTTACGAGTATCACCCACAGCAATTATTAAGACTGGAGCATTCTGTGCCATCTTCAATTTAAGGGGTTTCTTACCTTTCATTTGCTTTTCAAATATTTTTTTCTCCAAAGGTGAAATTTTCATGTCATCTTCACTCATGCTAACAAACTCTTGAATCAATGCCTTATCACGAATAACGATATATTCCCAAGGTTGTGAATTCATACCAGAAGGGGCATAACGTGCAGCGTCTATTATTTTTTTTATATCCTCTTCAGACACTTTCTCATCCTTAAATTTCCTAATAGATCGTCTTGTCTTAATAAGTTCTAAGTATTCATTGTAGTTTAACATAATCACTCATTCCTTTCTTTAAACGAAGTATTAATCATTATTAATTTCGTTCTCATGCTCTAATGTAATGTTGTATATTGCTTTCATTATTCTTATGTGTTCTTTAGCATCATGTTCTCCTAATTCAGCTAATATCTTAGCCATATGCTCTATTATAACGCTTATGTCTTCAATAACTTTTTTCTTACCTTCATCCGTAATAGTGACAATTATTTTACGACGATCATTAGGATCCATACTACGTGTAATAAAACCTTTATCTTCTAGCTTGTTCAGTATATTTGCCACTCTTGCTGTTGTAACGCCTATAAATTTTCCTATTTGGCTAGGTGCAACACCATCTTCTACTTCTATGAGATACCCTAACACGATTTTTTCGCCACGTATTTGTTCTATACTGCCACCATATATGAGTTTAGGTATTCTGGATAGTTTAAACTGATATCCGATGAGTTGTTTTGCCAATTCATAATAATCCATATAAGCACCTCTAGTTAATATTATGTCTACTAATATTTATTACTAACGTTGTTAGCATTTATTATAGCTAATAGTGTTAGCAATGTCAAGGTTAAAATATTTTTTTGTAATGACTTCCATTTGGAAGTGGTTGCTTTGCTTTTTAATGTTTATTCTACTCATACTATAGGGGCAGTAATTGGGCTTATATTAGGCTTTAACTTAATGCCTATGATACTGAATCAAGTGCTTAAGAATTATGGTATTGTTAGGATGCCTATTATTATTCATTACGGGGGTGTTTTTATAAGCTTAATATTAAGCATCAATGTACTTAACTTATACCTAAAACATAGGCTATTAACTGTTAGGTTAATAGCCTATGTATTTAATGTAGAATATCTATAGAAATTCATCTCATAATTGTTTGACTTCTTCAAGTTATAAAGCTGAGTTTCTTTCTGTAGGTAACTTATTATAAGTATTTTAATACATCATCTACCGATTCAATATCAAATATACCATCCCTAATGTCTTGTAATTGTTTAATACTCGCTAATTCGATTTGCTTCTCAATATCTTTAGATAGTACTTTTAACTTTTTCTTCAATAATATTTTAACAGTAGTTAATAATTCCTCAAATTTTCCTTCTTCAATGCCTTGCTTTTTGCCTTGTTTTATGCCTTCTTTAATACCTTCTTCAATACCTTCCTCTCGTCCTTTATGCAATAGATATTTTTCACTTGATACCTTATCTAAATGCCACTTTCTCCTTTGTTGATACATGGCTCTGGCTTTTTCATCTTGACTTACTTTTTCAAGTATCTCTCCTGCCATATCTATCACCTCATTTCTTTGTCTTATTAGCTTTATCAGGTCTTCTTTTTCTTCATTTCCACCGTCTTTTATAAATAGTAGCCACTGTTCCAAGGTGTTGAGACTATCAATATTAATGTCTCCTTTTTGGTAAAGTTTCTTTAGCTCAATATAATGGATCTCCAAATCATCTAGCAGTAAAAAGCCTTTATTTTTCTCTATTATATTAAATACATTATGATAGTCACCTGATTCACTCAGTAAGTTAAAGTTCATTATATTCACTACTATACATTTCTTTAAATTATAGTATGCTTCACCTTCTACTATTTGTTCTCCATACATAGTCGACCAATAATAAAGCGATCTTTTCCTATAATCATCTGCATTTCGTATCTGTATTTCAATATCAATTAATTCTTGTGTACCTGTCTTTACTTTAATATCCATAATAGACTGTTTATCATCTTCATAATGCTTATCATTATAAGGATTTAAGTATACAATATCTGTAATTTTGTTATCACCTTGTAGTCCGAGTATAGCATTAAGTAAGTGTATTAATGCAAGCTTACTTTCTTTCGTATTTCCTGCGAATATTTGTTTAAATGCAAAATCAACTTTTGGATCCATCAAAGATTGTTTTCTCATGTATATAGTTCCTTTACTTATATTTTATCACATCTATACCTATATTATATATAGAACTTATGTTCGGTGTCAACCTATAAAGAAAAGTAATTATTTTTTCTAAAAGCACAATAAACAAGCTTCTTTTTTACGAAATTTTGTAGATTAAAGTATAATACAGTTAAATTTTTTTCCAGCCGTTAAGATAACATTACCCCTTTCAAAGCCAGTATATATAAGCATTTAGAGGGGTTTTTGCTAGGAATTTCAAAATACGCAAAAACGGTTGGAAAAAAATAATAAAACCCTTTAAATATCAGTGGTTATAAGGTATAATGGATTTTAAGAATGTTGATTTTACGGGAGTAGAACTTTAACATATGATGTATTGAAATTCTTCAAGTCTTTTTAACACTTCTTCTTTCGTCATAGTAGAACTTTAACATATGATGTATTGAAATATGATAATTATCTTTGCCAAAGGTATTTCGTCAGCAGTAGAACTTTAACATATGATGTATTGAAATTGTCTTGGGTTAAAGGAACTTCTTGTCTATAACTAGGTAGAACTTTAACATATGATGTATTGAAATAAAGGATTAATACCTGTTTTTTGTCCTGGCTGTATTGTAGAACTTTAACATATGATGTATTGAAATGGTACAAGTACGTCAGCTATTCTTGTTACTGGCATTAGTAGAACTTTAACATATGATGTATATATCAGGGAGAGATTACATGAATGAATGTATTTTTTGTAAAATAGTGAATGGAGAGAGGAAAGCAAATATCATTTATGAAGATGAGTTGGTATTAGGTTTCATGGATATTAATCCTATTAACGAAGGGCATATACTATTAATACCAAAGCAACATAAACTCGACCTAGATGAACTAACCACAGAAGAATCGAATAGAATAATGGAAGTATCTAAACTAATGGTAAAGGTATTAAAGAATAAGTATCCATTAGATGGATATAGTATGATGCAAAATGGTGGAGCATTTAATGACATTGGACATTATCATTTGCATATATTTCCAAGATATAAAAATGATGGTTTTGGCTGGAATTTTGGTAAAGTCAAAAACATGGATTTAAAGAAAGTAGGACAAGAAATAGCTTCTGAAATTAATAGAGTATAAATGAAATTGGTTATTAGAATTATGCAAATTATAATTGTTATAATACAGTATCTCTTTATTTGAGATGCTTTTTTTATGTTATTTTGAGATAGCACTTATCTAATAATAGAAAAACCATTTAATTCCATTTTCCCAAATACTTACACTACGCATCATCAATTACAAGAATAGACGACCTCATTAAACAAATACTAATGATGGGAGTGATTTTTATGCATACGATGTGGAAAGGTTCCATAAGCTTTGGATTGGTTAATATACCCATCAAAATGTTTGCGGCAACAGAAAATAAAGATATTCGGTTTAGATATCTTCATAAAGAATGCCATACACCAGTTAAGTATAAAAAAACATGTCAGACCTGTGATAAAGAAATCAAAGAAGATGAAATCATAAAAGGCTATGAGTATGAGCCTGAGCATTTTGTTATTCTTAAACCAGAAGACTTTGAAACGGTGAAAGCAGAGGTGCATTATAGAACTATTGAAATTGTGGATTTTGTCAGTCTTCCAGAAATCGATCCCATATACTTTGATAAAACCTACTATTTGTCACCACAAGAAACAGGTGGAAAAGCCTACAATCTATTGCGTCAGTCCATGAACGATACAGGTAAAATAGCAATAGCTAAGATAACTATAAGAAGTAAACAAACATTGGCGGCTCTACGTGTTTATGAAAATGTGCTTGTTTTAGAAACCTTATTCTATCCAGATGAGGTAAGAGCTATTACTTTGATACCTGGATTGCCTGAAAATTTAGTGGTGGATGAAAAAGAATTATCTATAGCGAATCAACTGATTGATAACCTAACAGCACCTTTTGAACCAGCAAAGTATAAGGATGATTACAGAGAAGCATTAAGAGACTTGATTAACAAGAAAATAGAAGGAAAAGAAATTGAGAGAGCACCAGAAGCACCGCAGAAAAATGTAGTTGACTTAATGGAAGCCTTACAAGCAAGCCTAAAAGAAACCAAGAAGAAAACAGTTAAGACCACAGCAAGAAAAACCACAGGACGTACAACAACAAGAAAAACAGCACGTACGGCAAAAGCAGAATCAAAATCAAAAGAGCCAACCATAACTAGGTGAAGTGTAGACGAAAATAAGTAAGTATTAATGAAGTATTTTGGGAGTATTTAGAGAGTAAGGGAGCGCAAGATGGAATTAATACAACCAATGGAACCTATATTAAGAGATAAAGTGCAAGAAAATGAGGGCTATATACATCAAGTAAAATGGGACGGCATAAGAGGTTTGACTTATCTATTTGATAAGCAGGTTAGGATCTTTACAAAAAGAGGAAAAGAAAGAACAGCCTTTTATCCAGAAATACATGAAATATCTAATTTATTTGAAGGAAAAACAGCAGTTATGGATGGTGAAATCATCGTACTAGATGATGGCAGACCATCCTTTAGTCATATTCTTATGAGAGAAAGAGTCCGTTCTATAAAACGTCTTCCATATTATAAAGAAAAATACCCAGTACTTTATGTTCTCTTTGATATTATGTTCTTTAATGATAAAGATATAAGATCTTTACCACTTTATGAGCGACAGGAAATATTAACGAACCACATATCAAAAAGCAGTTCTATTACCTTAACTGATAACTTTGATGATGGAGATGCACTATTTAATCTAATGAAAGATAAGACCTTTGAAGGAATCGTAAGTAAGAAAATAGACAGTAAATATTATGCAGGTAAAAAGCACGATTCATGGTACAAAACTAAAATATTTAATAAACTATTAACTGTTGTGGGTGGTATCACATGGAAGGATAATTTTCCTAACGCCATGATGGTAGGTATCTATCAAAATGAGCAATGTTACCATATTGCTAATGTTAGAATTGGTTTAAGTCAACATGACTTGTATCAATTAAAGAATTATACTAAGGAATTAGAACAATCGGTTAGTCCTTTTGTAAACCTAAAAAAGGGTGAATCAGTCAGTTGGTTTAGACCTGTTATGACCTGCTGGGTAAGTTTTCTAGAGTGGACGCATTCAGGAAGCCTGCGTCATCCAAAGCTTATAGGCTTTAGTAAGCAGTCATCATATGAAGCGAATGGAAGGGTGTATACATTATGAATGATAAAGTAACGGTAGAAGGTATTGATATTAGTATTACGAATGCAGAAAAGCTGCTTTGGCCTAAGCTGGGTATTAGAAAGGTCGATTATATTAAGACACTTATTCAATTATCCAATTATATACTTCCCTATACCAGTCATCGATTATTAACAGCTATACGATACCCTCACGGTATAGAAGGTGAATTCTTCTATCAGAAAAATGCGCCTAAATACACGCCACAGTGGGTATCAACTAAAGCACATAAGGACAATAATTATATCGTATTGGATTCTCTTCCAATCCTCATATGGCTGGGTAATCAAGCGGTTATTGAGTTTCATACAGAGTTTAATCCTTATACAAAACCTCGCCCTGACAGTCTGGTATTTGATCTGGATCCATCCAAAGGTCAGACTTTTGAACAGGTAGTAGAAGCGGCTCTGCTTATCCATGAGACTTTGATAGGTCTAGATATTACAAGTTTAATTAAGACCTCTGGTGCAACAGGTCTTCAGATCTATATACCAGTAGGTGGTATCTATGATTATGACACTGCAAGGAAAATAAATGCGTTTTTCGGTCAGTACTTTGCAGACAAATATCCACATATCTTTACAATAGAACGCATGGTGGATAAAAGAGGCAAAAAACTGTACTTTGATTATTTGCAAATGTGGGAAACCAAAACCATAATTGTACCTTACTCTCCAAGAGCAACTCCCCAAGCGAATGTTTCTACACCCCTCGAATGGGAAGAAGTGGGAACGGGGATTGTTCCTGAGAATTTCACACTTCTTAACATCAACAAGCGGCTAGAGGAAAAAGGTGATTTATTTAAATCAACCCTAGACAAAGCAGATCAAACAACAGCAGAAGCCTTAAACTCTATTTTAAACCATATTAATTAATGAGACATATTAGATAAGTTCTGATAAAAAAGAGGGAAACTCAAAAGTTAAAAGTTTGAGTTTCCCTCTTTAAATATATTAATAAGTGTTGACTTTTATGGGATTATATAATAATATACTTATATACTCATATAGGAATATAACAAATGAAAGAAGTGGTGATGATGGATAAGTTAACAAACTTTTTTAAGCTGTTATCAGATGAAACACGATTAAAGATATTGTTTCTTCTACATAATGAAGCACTTTGTGTTTGTGAAATATGCGGAATATTAAACATATCTCAGCCAAAAGTCTCCAAGCATTTAGCGAAAATGAGAGATCTAGGTTTGGTAAAAGTTAGGAAAAAGGAACAATATGTCTACTATTCGTTAAATATCGAGGATGACATGCTTGTAAATGTGACTCAATGTATTATGGATAATATGGAAGAATATCCAGAGGTATTAGAGTATAGAAGCAAATTGAAGTTTAGAGACCAATATCTTAAGAAGTGTAAGGTAAATGACTAAAATGTTATTGGAGGTAAAACATGTTTGATTGGCTTGATGAGTTAATACAGCTTTTAGTTGAAAATGTTTTTAATTTAGATGTAACGAGTCATTTAGGAGCGAGTGTACATTTTTTTATCTATGATGTCATAAAGATTATTCTATTACTCGGTATTATGATTTTTCTAATATCCTATATTAGAAGTTTTTTTCCTCCAGAGAGAACTAAAAAGATACTTGAAAGATTCTCTGGAGCCAAAGGAAATCTTATGGCTTCCTTACTAGGAATAGTAACTCCTTTTTGTTCTTGTTCTTCAGTACCGATATTCATTGGCTTTGTAGAAGCAGGCATTCCATTAGGTGTCACATTTTCATTTCTAATTACATCACCCATAGTTAATGAAGCTGCTTTTGCCATATTATTAGCTTCTTTTGGTTGGAAAATAGCGGTAGCCTATGTAATAACTGGAGTGATAGTTGGTGTGGTTGGTGGTATATTGATTGGAAAGCTTAAGATGGAGAATCAAGTAGAGGACTATGTATATCGTATTAAAGCAGGCGAGGTAGAGATAAAACAATTGTCTCATAAAGAGAGAATCCAGTTTGCTCTACAAAATGTCCGAGATATTATCAAAAGAATATGGATTTTCTTGATTATTGGAATTGGTATAGGAGCTGTCATTCATGGGCTGAATGAAGATGGTGAGGTTGTACGATTATTAGTCCAATATGCTGGCAAAGATAACCCCATAGGTGTGTTTATTGGAGTAATATTAGGAATTCCTCTATATTCCAATGCTCTGGGTACTATACCAATAGCGGAGGCATTGATTATTAAGGGGGTGGGTATTGGAACGGCACTTGCCTTTATGATGGCAGTAACAGCTTTGTCTCTGCCAGAAATGATTCTTCTTAGGAAAGTAATTAAACCTAAATTAATCAGTGCTTTTGTGATCATAACGGGAATAGCGATTATTTTAGTAGGGTATCTATTTAACTCTATCACTCACTTATTAACATAGAAGTGCAGAGCTGTAGAGCTTAATGATGTTTAGATAGTAACCATAAATATAAGATATGATAATTGAGAAAGGATGGATGAATATGGTCATAAAGATATTAGGTTCAGGATGTGCAAACTGTAAGAAACTGTATGCGAACGCAAGAGAGGCTGTTAATCAATTAGGGTTAGATGCAACCATAGAAAAAATTGAAGACTTTAAGGAAATCATGGTTTATGGTGTTATGAATACTCCTGCTTTAGTGGTGAATGAAGAAGTAAAAATTATGGGTAGAGTGGCATCGGTAGAGAGTATAAAGAAGCATTTATAGAGATAAGGGTGTATATCCATAGATAGGATTACACCCTTATAGTATGTGTTATTCTTCAACTTTATCCTGCTCTTGGTAAGGCGCAAGCATAAATGCGGCTTTAGCTGGTTTATCAGTTGTATTCTTTAAGTAATGGGATTCTCCAGGCTCTACATGAATATAATCACCTTTTTTACAAACAACAATTTCTCCATCAACATCAAATTCTATTTCACCTTCGATGATAAAAAAGTTCTCTTCCATAATATTATGATAATGCCTTTTAAAGTCTTGACCTCCCTGTAATACAACCACTCCGAACTTCATTCTAGGACCATTCATTAAATACTTGGGACCACTGTCTCCAAAACGATATTCCCTATCCATTTCATTCAGCTTAAACATGTGTAATAACCTCCTTTTAGTATGTTGACTTTTTTCTTCACAGTTTAAAATTATATCTAAGTTTTATCTTTTCTGCTACCGTTAACAAACATTTATAGCACGTCTGATTCATTTACACAAAGAATCTATTTGTTGCATAGCAAGCAGAGCTGGTAGACTATAAACCAGGTGCTTTCCACATATGCTGAGTAATTCCTTTGTCTGCAATAGTCAGTTGATGCTTATACATCTCGCACCATTTCTTGTATAAGCGCTGGTATGTCTCTTGATTGTCTGGGTTAGGGGTATAAATCTTATCCCATGAGACAAGTGCTTTAGAAGCTGATTCTAGACTTTCATAAACACCACAGCCGACGCCTGCACACATAGCAGCTCCTAATGCGGTTGCTTCCTTAACCTTTGGAACTTTAATCGGCAGGTTGAGTACATCTGCTAATATCTGACACCAAAGAGGGCTGTTGGATGAACCTCCAGCGAAAATAATTTCATCTGGATAATGACCAGTTACCTCATGGACTAGATCGACATGACCCTTTGTAACAAGAGCGGCGTTTTCTAGTATAGAACGATAGAAGGTATAACGGTTATACTTTTCAGGATCCAATTGAAAGTTCGTAAAGGTTGGAGAGGCGTGTTTCCAAGAAATATAGTTCATAATATCCGAGAAAGCACACATCATATCATAACAGCCTGGAGGAATCTCTGAAGCTTTTTGTTCCATTAAGCTGTACGCGCTCACACCCATTTTACGTGCTGTTTCCTTTTCGGTCTGACAGAAAGCATCTCGATACCATCTTGTAACAAGACCAGGGAAGAAAGCGATGGCTTCATACTGCCAGATATGCGGTACAGCATGGCAGTTAACCCTTACTCTGCATTGGCTGTCCATGATAAGCTCTTGAGTGTTAAACTCATACTGCCAAAAGCTGCCACCAAAAACAGCAGCTTGCTTATCAGAAACAACACCCACACCAACCGCTCCCAGTTGTGCATCTCCACCGCCTGTTATAACTAGTGTTTTGGTTGATAGTCCTGACGCTTGACTAAAGACATCACTGATAGAACCTACTATGTGACCGCTTTCATAGACAACAGGAAAAATATCTTCTTTGAGCTGGCATATCTTGGCTATGTCGGTATGCCATGTTCTCTTCTTGAGGTCAAAGATACCTGTGGTACAGCCATTAGATGGCTCGGCTGAAAGCACGCCGCTTAAGCGGTAGATCAGCCAGTCGTTAAGCATCGTAAGTGTTTTGGCTTCTTGATAAAGGTCAGGTCTATGGTTTTTAAGCCATAGTAAACGAGGTAACGCACCAAGAGCATAGGTTTGACCAGATAGCTTATAAATAATATTTTCGTTTTTTTCACCCATATTTTTTAGCTCAGACACTTCTTCTTTGGCACGTGAATCGACATTGGCACATGCCCATATCTCTTTGCCATCCTGATCATAAAGAACAAATCCTTCTCTCATACTGGTTGTAGAGACGGCTAAAATGTCTTCTGAATTAATCCTTGTATCTTCAATAACTGTCTTAATACAAGTGATAACTAAAGTTATATTGGCTTCAATATCAAAGTCCATGGAGCCGGGGTAACGTGGATCTTCAAGGTGTGTCCATTCTTGTTGTGAAGCACCGATTTGATGACCTTCTAAATCAAAGAGTACTGCTCTAACACTTCCAGTGCCTGCATCAATTGCCATTAAGTATTTAGACATTTTAAGACCTCCTCAATCTTATTCAACACTTATTTGTAAGAAATTATTCTATATCAAGTATGGCATTTAATGTGTCTTCATCAGTAATTAACACATCAATATAACCACCCTTTAAAGCTCCTAAAATTGCAGAAGCTTTATTTTTTCCTCCAGCAACACCTATGACATTTTTCATATCTTTTAAAGCGTCAATATGAGTACTAACCAGCCTTGAATGGATGGATGCTTCTACCAAGCTGCCATTAGAGTCATAAAATTGACTTAATATATCTCCAACGGCTCCTTGCATTCTAAGTAGAGTTAAATCATTGTGATTGATCTTTCCATCAATAAATATCGTAGCTTTTTCGGAAACCGATCCGATTCCTATAACTGTCATATCTGCTAAACGCGTCATATTTAAGATCTCATTCACAGAAGGTTCTTCCAAAATGGATTGTGCGCTTTCTTTGGAAGATGCAATTAATGGTGCGGGTACAATAAATAGTTTTGAATGAAATCGGCTGGAATGCATGCTCTGTATTTTTCCGTGTGTTGTAATGTAGCATGAAACACCCCCTGAAAGGGAAACAATAGATATATCACTATCTGGTGGAACGTTCAGATGATTAACCGTACGAGATACAGTATCCCCATAACCAACATTGATAATACTATTATCTGAAATGTGTTCCTCAATATATTGAGCTGCTGCTTTAGAAACCGTGTCATTAATGTTGTTAGGTGTTGTTGGAACAACGTAAATATCTTTAAGGTTGTATTTTTCTAATAGCTTTTTTTCAGAAGCCATTCTATCTGCACAGTCAATTCTTATTTTAAATTGCACTATATTTTGTGCTCTGGCTTTTTCTAATAATTTAACAACCTTCATGCGCGAAATTTGAAGCTGTTCTGCAATCTGCTGTTGTTTCATATTTTCCATGTAATAATACCAGGCAACTTTAATCATAATATTATCTTGATAGCCCAATTTCATATCTCCTTTGGTACAGCAACAAATGTTTTGTATGCTATATTTTGTTCGCTCTTTGATTTAAGTATAGCAAGTTAAAAAAGACGTGTCAATACTTCCTTTAAAAAATATAACAAGATTAGCATAACGAAACAATTGTTTTAAGAAAAGGGAAGTATATATAAGGAAAATGGAGGAGGAAACATTATGTATGCTCAAGATAATCAAACTATTTTAGGAAAGGGGCTTGACAAAATGAACTTTCTATTGCATTATAAAACTGTGAAACAAAATATTTATGAAGTTACAAATGTTTGGCATTGGGGGTGCTATCATGACTGACCATCATAATAAAAAAATACCATTGGTTCGGTTGGAAAATATATACAAATCTTTTTCTTCCAACCTAGTATTAAAAGGGGTATGCCTTGAAGTGCATACGTCTGAGGTCGTTGCTTTAATTGGGGGCAATGGAGCAGGTAAGAG
Source organism: Vallitaleaceae bacterium (assembly GCA_028277605.1). Lineage (GTDB taxonomy): Bacteria > Bacillota > Clostridia > Lachnospirales > Vallitaleaceae > JANQFZ01. The sequence goes on from JANQFZ010000059.1 coordinate 22,710, forward strand.
TACATTAATGAAGATATTAATGGGTATCTATACACCTAATAGTGGTACGATTGAGATAAATGGCGAAAAGATGAACTTAAATAATCCATCTATAGCACATAGTCAAGGTATTTATCTTGTGCCGCAGGAACCCATGCTTTTCCCAAATATGACCGTTGAGGAAAATATCCTCATAGGCTTCAATACCAATCAGGCTGAGCTTAAAGAAAAGGTTGAACAGCTCATTAAAAGGCTAGGCTGGTCTTTATCGCTTTCACGATTAGCGAATACACTTTCTATAGCAGAGCAACAGCTGGTTGAGATACTAAGAGGATTACTTAGAGAAGCCAAGGTACTCATATTAGATGAGCCAACCTCTGCACTTACGTTTGCAGAGATTAAGTCACTGTTTCAGCTAATTAAGGAGCTAAAAAGCGAAGGTGTAGGTATTTTCTATATTACGCATCGTTTATCTGAGGTGTTTGAAATTGCTACAGATGTAGCAATTTTACGAGATGGGATTGTAACACTAAAAGGTCCTGTGAATGACTTTGATGAAGCACGTTTAATTCAAGGTTTATTACCACCACAAACAGTTACCAAAGAAATTGATACTAGAGAAGATGTAAAAAAAACTGTTGACACAGATAAAACGCAGCCTATTATGGAAATAAAAGATTATTCAGGGTATGGCTTTAATAGTATTAATCTCAATGTCTATCCTGGAGAAATATTAGGTATTGCTGGTGTTGTAGGTGCAGGACGTACAGAGCTGGCTGAAGCTATTTTTGGGCTAGGCGATGTCACTGGAGGGAAGATTCTTTTAGATAATGAAGATATCACTGGGAAGCAAGTGAGTGAGGTCATAAAAAAAGGACTCAATTATATACCAGAAGATAGATATCTCAATGGTGTTTTTACACTTGCAGATGTTAAATCTAATATGACAGCATCAGTTCTTAAGTGGTTGAGTAAGGTATTCTTACATTCCAGAAAAGAAAAAGATATAACACAGCGCTATATTAAGGAGTTTAGAATAAAAGTTACAGGGCAGGATCAAACGATGAAGTCTTTATCTGGAGGTAATCAGCAGAAGGTTATTATATCTAGAATTCTCTCAACCGATCCAAAGGTTGTTATACTAGATGAACCAACAAGAGGTATAGACGCAGGAGCTCGTGGCGATGTCTATAGAATCATTCATGAGCTGAAAAATAAAGGGCTGGCAGTTTTACTCATTTCCTCTGATTTGGAAGAAGTCGTCCTACTCAGTGATAGAGTTGTAACCATGTATCATGGAAGAATTAATCATCGTTTTGCTGGTTCTGACATCAACCTTGATCATTTAATGGCAGCTTCCTTTGGTGTCTATGAAGATAGGGGGAAATAGCATGAAACGAATTTTATTAAAGCTAGCAAAAATGAGAGAAATATCAGCAATATTATTTTTAATTGCTCTTTTCTTAATCATAGGAATCATTAATCCTATCTTTTTACAAGGGCAGAACATCATGTTAACTTTAAAAGGTAGTATTATGTACGTCTTCTTAGCAGCTGGTATGACTTTTGTTATCTTAACAAAAGAAATTGATGTGTCGGTAGGTGCCATTTTAGGTATCAGTGCTGCTGTTGCTGCTACTATGCTAAGAAATGGTAATAATATAGTTCTTATTCTTTTGGTAACTCTATTAGTTGGAGCTGCTGCAGGATTTATCAATGGTTTTGGTGTGGCTAAATTAGGGGTTCCATCCATTGTTATGACATTAGGAACAATGGGTATTCTAAGAGGCTTGATGTTCATCTATACGGGAGGTAAATGGGTTGAGAATCTTCCAGATTATTTTAAAAAGGCTTCTCAAGTAGAGTTTTTAGGAATCAATGTGTTTATCTTAATTACTCTAACCCTCATTATTATGATTCAACTCTATCTATCCAGAGCTAGAAAAGGAAGATTTTTTGCAGCTATTGGAGATAATATAGAAGGAGCAAGATTGGTTGGTGTTCCAGTTAACCGAATGAAAATAACAGCCTTTATATTAGCAGGTATCTTTTCTGCACTAGCTGGATTAGTTTATGTGAGTCAGGTAGGATTTGTTGGTAATGTTGCAGGAAGTGGTGCTGAAATGACAGCAATAGCAGCTTGTGTTTTAGGCGGGGTAAGCTTACAAGGTGGTATTGGCTCTGTTGTTGGTGCAGCTTTTGGTGCTATTATTATGAGTTCTATCAATACAGGATTAGTTTTTCTAAAAGTACCAGCGTATTGGAATAATACAATTTCGGGTACTCTGCTGATATTAATTGTAGTTGTGGATGCTTTAGTACAAAGGCATTTATCTGAAAAAGCTAAGAAACAAAGATTGATGGCTAGAACATCTTTTGTAAAGGAGGATGTTACTATTGAAGCTTAAAAAATTGCTCAAATGGGAAACGTCTTTAGTTGTGATTTTAATCCTAGAATTATTGATTTTTGGACTTATTAACCCAAACTTTCTTAGGATTTCTACTTTATTGTACAGTATCAATGATTTTATTAGCATCTGCATCATTGCATTATTTCTAACCTTTGTTGTAATAACAGGAGGAATTGATATTTCAGTAGGTTCAATTATTGGGCTAACCTCTATTGTTATTGGTGTTTTATGGAAGCTGGGAGGTATGAATATATGGCTAACACTTCCCATTGCTCTTTTGGTTGGGGCAGCATGTGGTGCTTTTAGTGGATTTTTAATTGCCTTTACCGGTGTTCAAGCCATGGTTGTAACCCTTGGGGGTATGCTGCTTTATTCTGGTCTATCCCTAGTTATTATGGGAGTCTCAGGTGCAAGTGCTTTTGAAGGGATCAGCGGTATGCCTGATAGCTTTGTTCAATTGGCTAATGGTAGTGTTATGGGAATTCCAAATCCCTTTATATTGTTTTTTATCTTAATTGTTTTATCCTATTTAATTCTTCATAAAACCAAGTATGGAAGATATATTTTCCTTACTGGTATTAATAAAAATTCCGCCAAGTACTGTGGTGTTCATACCAAATGGATCATCATGAGTACGTATATTTTATCTGGTATGAGTGCCGCCGTTGCAGGTATTATTTTAACCTCTTATCTTGGTAGCTCTAGACCAGACCTAGGTTCAGAAATGACCTTATCCATTGTTACAGCAGTCGTTCTTGGGGGAACAGCTATTACAGGAGGTAAAGGAGGTGTTATTGGTACAGCTGTAGCTAGTGTGATTGTTGGGATGATGAGATTCGGTCTCCAAATGGCTGGGATTTCTACCCAGTATATTAGTGTTGCTATTGGTTTGTTGTTGATAATTGCAGTAGCACTTAGAAATGCAGCAGGAAAAGATGCTTTTAGAAGAGTTATTCAAAAGAATAAATTAAAAGCATAATGCTAATAATTTTTAGGGAGAAGATTAAGACCGTATACAACTTTTACATGATTAGGATGGTTTGATAGTTTTTAGTTTTTTTGCACATAATAGGATTAGACTAGTTAAGACTGTTTTATATATGTCTTTAATCTATGTAAAAGCTGTGTATTATATTAAAGGAGGGTTTGTGAATGAAAAAGAGTTTTTTAACTACAATCATTGTTCTTTCACTTGTCGTTGGGATGTTTGCAGGATGTGCACCTCGAGATGATACCAATGGAGCTGGAGGCGACAAAGAACCAAAGGATATCAATGTAGTTTTTATTCCTAAATTAACAGGTAATATGTTCTTTGAATCTGCAAACGAAGGCGCGCAAGAAATAGCTGAAGAAGTTGGATTTAACTGCAAGTACGATGGTTCACCAGAGGCCGCTGTTGCTAATCAGGTTCAGATCATCAATAGTGCTGTCAATCAAGGCGTCGATGCAATTGCTATTTCATCGTTGACACCAGATGGTCTTAATCAAGCATTGAAGCAGGCAATTGACAAAGGCGTTAAGATTGTCACATGGGATTCAGATGTTGATCCAGAGTACCGTTCCATATATGTGAATCAAGGAACACCAGAATTATTAGGTGCTATGCTTGTAGACATGGCAGCGGATCAAATGGATGAGCAACAAAAAGAATCAGCTAAGTTTGCTTTCTTCTATTCTAGTCCTACTGTTACCGATCAAAATGCATGGGTAGAATATGCTAAGGAATATATTGGAGAAAAATATCCTGGTTGGGAACTTGTGACAACACAATATGGTGAGCAGGATGCTCAAAAATCATTACAGGTTGGGCAGTCTATTCTTCAAACGTATCCAGATATTGACGCCATTCTCTGCCCAGATTCTACAGCACTTCCAGCTATGGCACAAGCGACTAAGAACTTAGGTAAAGAAGGTCAGGTTATTGTCACTGGATTTGCAACACCAAGCTCTATGAGAGATTTTGTTAAGGATGGTACGGTTCCTTCCTTCGGATTATGGGATTGTAAAATCCAAGGTGCTATAGGTGCCTATATCGCATACTGGTTGGCTGCAGGAAATACTTTTAAAGTTGGAGATACTATTGAAGTACCTAATGTAGGAGAACTAAAGGTAGAACCTAACACCATCCAAGGCTATTCCTATACTGCAGACGATTCGGGTATAGTATTATTACCTGAACGTGTTGTATTTAACAAAGACAATATTGATGATTATAACTTCTAAACCTATTAATGAACTTTTGCTACCTATAACTTATAGCTAGCTACAGAACTAACCGTTGAAATATCTTTACATGTTTCATATAATAATTTTGACTGTATTCATTGTACTTTTGTAGAATGCTGTCTGAGCATTTAGGAAAAGCAGATCTATAATGAACTTGCGGTATATAAAATATGAGTTGAAGATATACACATGATTATATACCGCAAGTATTTACTATTGTTTATTAAAAATGGAGATTCAATCTAGCGGTTATAGCTGGATTTTTATAATACATATAAAAATACAATTGTAACTCTATCCAAGTATTAAAAAGGAGGCCTAAAATGGCAGATAAAGTTGGAAACATAAGAGCAAAAAATTATTACACAGACGTTCCTTTTGCGCAAAATCAGTTTTATGTAAAAGGTATGGATCATGTAGACTGGGGAATGAAAAATAGATTGGCTCAAATTTTCAATCCTAAGAGCAAAAATACAGTGATGCTTGCTTTTGATCACGGGTATATTATGGGTTCTACCTTCGGATTAGAAAGATTAGACTTAGCTATTCCGCCGCTAGTAGAAGATATTGACGTCCTAATGGCAACAAGAGGTGGGCTTAGAGCTGCCATACCACCTCACTACAATAAGGGTATAGCACTTAGATGCTCAGCTGGTAGCTGTGTCTTAAATGATGATATGAGTCATGAGGTCATTGGTGTTGATATTGAAGATGCTATCAGAATGAATGCTTCATGTATGGCTGTTCAGGTATTTGTAGGAGCTGATGGTCAGACTTCTTCAATTGATAATTTAGTTAAAACCATAGATGCAGGGAATCGCTATGGTATCCCAACATTAGGTGTCATAGCTGTTGGTAAGCAGATGGAAAGAACAACGAAGTATTTCCTTCTTGCAACACGTATGGTAGCAGAATTTGGAGCACAGATTATTAAGACCTATTATTGTAAAGACTTTGAAAAAATTACAGCTGCGTGCCCAGTTCCTATTGTTTTAGCAGGTGGAAAGAAGCTGCCAGAAGATGAAGCATTGACCATGTGTTATAAAGCCATCAGCGAAGGCGCTCGTGGTGTTGATATGGGTAGAAATATTTTCCAAGCAGAAGATCAGAAAGCCATGACCAAAGCTGTAGCTCATATTGTGCATAATGGCTATACCGATACTCAGGCTTATGAATTCTACTGCGATATGAAGGGTAAATGCTAATTATATTTGACTTTCTATTCTCTTTTGTTTATATTAGGGATATCTAATAAGAAAATGAAGGGTGATTGTATGACAAAAGAGGATATTAGAGCTTATTGCATGAAGAAAAAAGGTGCCATAGAGGATCAGCCCTTTAGTACGCCTGTTCCTGTTTTTAAAGTTAGCGATAAAATGTTCGCGCTCCTTAATATACATGAGGATAGACCAAGTGTCAATCTTAAGTATAGAAAGGACAGTATTGAAGCATTAAGACAAATGCATGAGGAAATTATACCAGGTTATCACATGAATAAAAGTTGGTGGAATACTATCTACTTAGATGGACAATTAGAGGATGCTTTAATTATGGACTTAATTGATACCTCTTATGAACTGGTGTTTAACTCATTAACTAAGAAAAAACAGAAGGCAGTGAATGAAATAGAATCCAATGGATAAAATAAGAACGATTCTAAATTCATTGGAGGTATCCGTATGGCAAAGAAAAATCAAGAAGCCTCATGGGAAAAGGAAAGGTATCAATCACCACCTGAGAATGATGTAAAACCCGTACCAGAAATACAAGGAAAAGAAAAGCATAAAAAATAAAGTTAGGACTGTCACTGCGACAGTCCTAACTTTATTTTTTATTTTAATCTAGTTTTATTTACTATATGTTCGTATTTCTTTATATATTCGTTTGGTCTTGACACAATTTTTTGTAATAAGTGTATGAGGATGTCTATTTCTTTATAGGTGTTATACATACCAAAACTTATTCTTATCATTCCTGGATGAGGCTCGTCTGGATGCTCAATATGCTTTTTAATATGAGATGGACCTAAGTTTAGGAGTTTTTGAATATAGGGCTGAGCACAAAAACAACCATGTCTAACAGCTATTCCTGCTTCATTTGACACAATATTGGCTAGCTGCTCATGATTAATTGAAGATACATTAAAAGGAATAATGCCAACTCTATTACTGCAATCTTTTGTATTACCATAGAGCTTCAAATGAGGTATTTTTTTTAGATGTTTTAGTGCGTAGAGAGTTAGATTTTTTTCATATTCTTCTATATGTTGGATGCCTATTTCGGCAAGGGTTTCAAGAGCGGTATTTAATGCAACTACGCCCATGATGTTCGGAGTTCCTGCTTCTTCTCTATGGGGAGGATCTTCAAATATGATCTGATTGGGTGTTACAATTTTAACTGTGCCGCCTCCCACTTCATCTGGAGAATGCAAGTTGAATAGAGCTTTGGGTCCGATCAACACACCTAAACCAAATGGAGCGTAAATTTTATGTGCAGAAAAAACAAAAAAATCAATATGTTGTGTGGAACTAATAGGCATCATATCAAAGGCACAATGTGGCAGGAGCTGAGCACCGTCTACTAAAATCTTAGCTCCATATTTATGAGCAATTTCTGCGATGGTGTAGATGGGATTCTTATAACCTGTTACATTAGATGCACCTGTGACAGCCACTAGCTTAACTTTTCCCATATGAATTTTTAACTTTCGTTCTAAGTCATCTAGACAGAGTTTTCCATCTGAAGTTATAGCAATATGCTCTACATGAAAATGATGCCGCCAAGGCAAATCATTGGAATGATGTTCCATATAGGTGCTCAGTATGATAGAACCGTGATTATGACAATTTAATTTATACGCCAACTTATTAATACCTTCTGTAGTGTTTTTCACGTAAATAATAGTATCATAATCCAAATCTGCGTTGACATAGCTAGCGATTGTTTTTCTTGCTTGTTCATATATGTATGAGGATATATTCGATTTATAGCCAGTACCTCTATGGATAGAGGCATAAAATGGCGCAAAATCATTGATTCTATTCATAACAGAAACCAATGGTGGTGTGGTAGCTGCGTTATCAAAATTAATTGCAGTCACATACTGACCATTCATTAATGGAACAGGTGTATCAACGCCAACCACTAGTTTTCTGAATTCAGATGGATGATTGTGTTTCATCTCTTCACCTTATATCGTGAGTCATATTGATATATTATATGCTTTAGGTTTAAAACTAGAAATTTGTACAACGAAATAACAAAAAAATAAAACAAAGTTTTATTGAGGTTTTACTGATTTAGCTATATAATGGGTATTGACTCAAAAATGCTGACTACATAGATTTTGAGAGAATATGAAGGTTAATCCATAAAAAGTATTAAAATGACATTTTTATAGAAGGTAAGTCGTTGGTGCTTTTAATGGAATGACCATATGACATAACAGAGAGGTTATTCTATGCATATGATTGATAACATTTTACCTGTATTTATTCTACTGTCTATTGGTTTTTTTCTAAGGAAAAAAAATATACTAAAAAAAGATGCAGTCAATGGACTTAAGTACCTGATCGTGCACCTTGGGTTGCCAGCTGTATTATTTAAAGCTTTTTTAAACATGACCTTGAAAAAGGAATATATTGTGGTTGTTTTAATCACTATAGTATTATGTGCTGCTGCTTTTTTGATTGGAGCCTTAGTGTCCAGACTATCTTTTTTTAGCTCTAAGCTCACACCATTTTTTATGACAGCTTTTGCATTTGGTTTACTTGGCGTATCCTTATTTGAAACCATGTTTGGCACCGAGCATTTAGATTCTATTTCTATACTGGGTATTGGGAATGAGTTCTTTTTATGGTTTATTTATATTACCTTATTAAGATTTAAATACACGGGTGAACGGTTTAGTCTAGAAACACTAAAGAATTTTATACGTTCACCGATAATTCTAGCTGTTGTGCTTGGGTTGCTTTTAAACAGTTTCAATGTGGCATATGTTTTTAAAGAATGGATTATTTTTCGTGGTATTTATAGTGTCATCAACTATCTATCCATGATTGCAACGCCTCTTATTCTTATAACGATTGGTTATGGAATGGTATTCAATAAAAAGTACTTCAAAACAAGCCTAAAATTTGTTTTATTGCGGTATGTCATATTGTTTACGGTTGGGTATTTACTAAAGATAACATTACTCAATCTTTGGATTAAGGATATCTACTTTGACTATGCATTCTTTACATTTCTCATTTTACCACCTCCTTTTTCCTTACCTGTCTTTATCAGTGAATATGCTTCAGATGAAGATGTTGAGCTGGCAAATAATATGGTTGTGGTAAGTATAGCAGGTTGCTTTTTATTATTTGTTTTATTTACTATTATGATAGCTATAGGAAATTAGAGTAATGAATAGATGGATATATAAGAGTTGGAACAAGGAAAGGAATGGCGGTATATGTTACACCCGTTTTCTAGAACAGAAATACTGATTGGAACAGAAGGACTAAATAAACTAAATAAGAGTACGGTAGCTGTTTTTGGAATCGGAGGTGTTGGTACTTATGCAGTTGAAGGGCTTGTAAGAAGCGGTTTAGGAACGATTGTTCTGGTGGATGATGATAACGTGTGTTTAACTAATATTAATCGACAGATCCACGCAACCAGCAAGACTATTGGTCAACCGAAGGTTGAAGTTATGAGACAGAGAATCTTAGAAATTAATCCTAAAGTAAATGTGGAGATTTACCAGAAGCAGTATAACAGTCAAACGGCAGAACATCTTCTTAGTACGGACTATGATTATGTGGTAGATGCTATTGATATGGTTTCTGCTAAACTGGATTTAATTGAAAGGTGTAAGCGCCAGCATATACCAATCATTAGTTCAATGGGAGCAGGAAACAAGTTAAATCCAACTGCTTTTGAAGTGGCTGATATTTATGAAACATCTATGTGCCCTTTAGCTAAGATAGTCAGAAAAGAACTTAGAGCTAGGGACATCCCTTCATTAAAGGTTGTCTATTCTAAAGAAAAATCGATTAAGCCCAAAGTTTATGGTGAAGAAGCAATAGATGAAGTAACCTCTAAAAAACAAGTGACAGGGAGTGTGTCCTTTGTTCCATCTGTTGTAGGGCTTATTATAGCTTCAGAAGTTGTTAAGGATTTGATTATATTATGATTATGATTTCAAATAATTTAGAATTTTTCAGAAAGATTTCCTTTAATAATTAAGTATTTTTTGTCATCAATAGTGAGATACTTATTTTTTTCATCTAGCTGTAGCGTAGTATTTCTATTGTTTTCTAAAACCCATAGTGCTATTTTTGCACTATGGGTTGCTTTAATTTGGTTAGTTTGATTAAAGTCAATCATTTTCTTACATAATATTCTGTTACGTTCTCAGTATAGGTAATACGATAAATAAGTCTACTTAGGATAAAAAATACTATATATGTAAATACTTTACTATAGCCTATTTATAATGAGGTGATTGTATTGCATGAGGCAGTTATAGTTCTAGTAAGAGGGGTCATTGGTTTTTTTTCTCTTCTTATTTTCACAAGAATACTTGGAAAACAACAGGTCAGTCAACTGACTTTATTTGAATATATTTTGGGGATAACGATTGGTTCTATGGCAGCTACGCTTACTACGGATTTAGCGAGTACAGCATGGTCTCACTGGGTTGGACTAATGGTATGGACAATACTAGTTTTTGCTGTTCAGCACTTTTCGGTTAAGTATCCTAAGTTCTTTGTGTATATCAATGGTCAACCAGAAATGCTCATTATAAATGGTAAAATTATGGAAGAAACTATGAAAAAGATGCGCTACAGCTTACATGATTTGATGGAACAACTTAGAGTAAGTGGTGTTTTTGATATCAGTCAAGTAGAATATGCTGTATTAGAGACAAATGGTAAGTTAACGGTTTTAAAAAAATCTCAATATCAGTCTTTAACGCCTAAGGATATGAACCTCTCAACCAGTTATGATGGACTATCTACAGAATTAGTTTTTAATGGGGTGATACTTAAATATAATTTGAGTCAATTACATTTAGACACTTTATGGCTTAAACAAGAGCTAAGAAAAAAAGGCATTAAAGACGTATCAGAAGTTTATTTTGCTTCCCTTAATACAAAGGGTGAACTGTACGTTGACTTAATAAAAGATAAAATAGTTCAGGAGAGTAATGTAGAACATTTATAATAAAGAAGAAAAAGTGTAATAGACTTAACTGGAGGTGGTCTAGTGAAAAATGCTTCAAAGTTCATTCTACCGATTTTTATTTTAGTTGTGTTTGTTTTGTTCCTATTAAGTGGTGAAGTACTAAAGCTGCCGTTTGGACAATCAGATGATGTGATGAACTATGTTGATCAGATAGAAGAGGATGTAGCTGCATCCTTATGGGAAGAGGCAGAGCTTAAGGTAACACTGCTTGAAAGGGCTTGGCAGAAAGTTGAGAGAAGGGTGCAATATACCACTGAAAAAGTCAATCTAATTGGGATGAGAACAAGTATTGCTAGAATCAGGGGAGCCATATCAGCAGCGGATATAACGGAGACCTATGTCGCGGTAGAACTGTTGAGGTCGTATTGGAAACATCTACAGCAGTAAATTCTAAGTATTTAATGACTTGAAATTGAGTATTTTAAAGCTTAATAAAGCTAAAATCTAAGATTTTAAAAGTATTTGATTCATGGGATTATAAATAGATATAAATACTTATCAAGGTAATATAAAAGAAAGAAGAACAAAACTTTTTAAAACTATTTACTGTTGACTTAAAATCCAAAGCAAGTTGACATTTATATAGCATGTTATTTAATGAGTACATCAATTATTATATTATAAAAGAGAGTAAGAGGGTGTTGCAGGAGCATCCTCTTTACTTCTTTTTATTCCTTTTTATTTCAATAATAGGCTTTCTCAGCAGTACATTAGAAAAAGCTTTAGCGTTAAACGGAATAAAGGGCCAAGTGTAAGGCAGTTTTCCATAGGTTTTTGTGGTGATAACAATAATAAAGATGAGGATCATCCCAATGATAAAGCCCCATGTATCTAGCAGCCCAGTAAGTACGAGTAACAGAAGCCTAAATAATCGTATCGCCATGGCAAATTCTATACTAGGAGTTGCGAAAGTGCCTATACCTACAACTGCCATGTACAATACGGTTTCAGGAATGAACCAGCCAACGTCTACAGCAAACTGGCTAATCATTAAACCGCCAATAATACCTAAGGAAGTAGACAAAGTATTGGGGGTATGAATAGAAGCTATTCTTAACACATCTAAACCGATTTCCAAAATAACAAACTGTAAAAAGATAGGTATTGCACCTGCTTCTCTAGGTCCTATAAATTGAAGAGCATCTGGCAGTATTTCTTGATAATTGACTAGCAGAAGCCATAAAGGGGATAGGATCAAGGAAGCGATGATAGCTAAAAATCGTATCCAGCGGATGTAGGTACCCACTAAAGGATTTTGGTAATAATCCTCTGAATGCTGTGTAAAATGAAAGAGGGTTGTAGGTAGGAGCATGATACTTGGAGAGGTATCAACGATAATACCGATATGTCCTTCAAGTAAATGGGCAGATACCACATCGGGGCGCTCTGAAAATTTAGCTTGAGGAAGCGGATTATACCATTTCTTTTTTATAATGAGTTCATCCAGACTCTTTTCTGCCATTAGAAGAGCATCGACCTTTATATTGTCTATTTTATTTTCTAAACGTTTTAATAAATTCTTATCAACGAGATCATCAATATATGCAAGAACCACATCTGTTTTGGAGCGCTTACCCACTTTTTTCATCTCAAATATTAAATTTGCATCTCTTATTCTCCTTCTAATTAAGGCTGTATTAAAAACAATAGTTTCAACTAAGCCATCTCTTGAACCTCTAGTTACTTTTTCTAAATCCGGTTCTTCAGGTCCTCTTGCTGGATAGGTTCTTGCATCTATAATGAGTGCTTGTGTTTGATTTTCAAATAGTAGAATAGCAGTTCCAGACAATACTGAATCAACGAGCTCTTGAAAATTATCAGTAATATCAACCTCAATATAGCCTAAATGACTGGCAATCCAATCTTTAAATTGGTAAATAATCGACTCATCTGCAGGAAGTGATTGAAAATTCTCAAGTAGCCACATCATGAGCTCATCTTTTACAAATCCATCCACAAAAACAAGGTATGATTTCGTTTTTTTAAATATCAAATCTCTTCCAATAACATCAAAGCTTTTTTTGATAGGAAGTAGAGTTTTTATGGTTTTTATATTTGTATCTAAATCATTGCTAAGCTTCATAAATGACTCCTTTTATTAGCAAGATATCATTTGCTGAATATTATGATATGATTTTTTGGCATCTCTATAACCTAATTGATAGAGGGTGTACATTTTGTCTTGATTACGTTCCAAATTTTTGATTCTGATGGTTTTACTCGGAACAATAATAATAGCCTTATTCTTATCTTGAAGTTTTTTTATATATCTTAATGAGCGGTTGTAGATGGCTTCAATTCTAATAAATGATCGGATTAGAGGTTTATAATTAGGATAAACACGACGGCTTAAAAATTTGAGTACCGTTCTTCTTTCCATTTCCTTATCATGTGCCGTTAAAACAATAATATGTTTTCTATTTTTATCCTTAATAGATTTCATAATGGGAATCGGATCGGTAATACCACCATCTAATAAGGCATTTCCCTCCATGTTAACAACTGGAGCTAGAAAGGGCATGCTGCTGGAGGCTCGTATTGCCATAAATATATCCTTACACCTATCTTTTTCAAAGTACATGGGTTGTCCAGTTTGACAATTGGTTGTAGTAACAATAAATCTTTGATTGGAACGATTAAAGTCACTGAAATTAAATTTCTCAAGTTTTTTTGGTATTTCATCAAAAAGATAATCCATATCAAAAATACTTCTTTTACGAATAAAATTCCTATAACTAACATACCGTTTTTCCTTAATGTACTTAGTAAATAGTATCTTTGCATAGCCCTTTTGTTTAGCTACATAAGCAAACCCATTGCATGCACCAGCGGATACCCCAATGACATAAGGAGAATTCAATTGAGCATCTATAAAGAAATCTAAAACACCAGCTGTATAAACACCTCTTAAACCACCACCACATAAAATTAAGCCTGTATGCTTCATTTTTATCACCCTCCATGATTTAAAAATAGTATGTGCAATCATGGAAATATTTATAAAATGATTTATGTAATACTATAAACGCTTTATGCAATTTAGTTTTATGATAGGTTATGGTAAATCTAAAAAACTTAAAGTAAAGCAGCAGGTTTAAATTTAACAAGAAAAAATATTTTAGTTAGTTCTAAGTTATACTGGAAAAGTTTTTTATTTTATTTAATAATACAAATATTTTTGTTTATGAAGTATAATAGAAGTATAAAATATCCTTTGGGGGCTGATTATGGACAAAATAGATGTTAAAATCCTTAGAGTTTTGCAAAACAATGCACGTATAACGGTTTCTGAGATGAGTTCTATCGTTAATTTATCTATTTCAGCTGTCAGTGAACGTCTCAAAAAATTAGAGGTATCGGGGATTATTGAGCAATATACTACCATTATCAATCCTAGTTTTTTGAATAAGAAATTAACAGCTATCATGTTTATAGCCCTTGAAAAACCGAAATACACAGATAATTTTACTTCCCTTGTATTAGAAGAAGAGGAAATACTAGATTGCTTTTATCTAGCTGGAGATTTTGACTATATGCTGAAAATAATCACAGAGGATACGTATACATTAGAACAGCTTTTGAACCGCATTAAAGGCATTCATGGTATTTCCAAAACTAAGACAATTGTTGCTTTGTCAACGGTAAAGAACAAACATTCTATTATACCAAATTATAAGATTAAGGAAGGAGAATAAGGTATGATTATTGGGGTACCAAAAGAGATTAAGAACAACGAGAACAGAGTGGCTTTAACACCAGCAGGGGTCAATGCTCTTGTAAAAAAAGGGCATAAGGTAGTAATAGAACATAATGCTGGTTTAGGAAGTGGTATTGTAGATGAAGCGTACATAGCAACAGGGGCAGCTGTGTGTGATAAGAACACTGAGGTTTTTAAACAGGCGGATATCATTGTGAAAGTCAAGGAACCCTTAGAAAGTGAATATGATCTGTTTAAAGAAGGTCAAACGCTCTATACGTATTTACACTTAGCTGCTAATAAAACGCTTACCAAAGCACTGATGAGAAAAAAAGTTTTGGGTATTGCTTATGAGACCGTTCAGTTACCCAATGATACACTACCTCTTCTTGTACCTATGAGTGAGGTTGCAGGTCGAATGTCTACTCAGGTAGGTGCTTACCTTCTACAGAAATATACAGGTGGTATGGGTGTTCTTCTAGGTGGTGTACCAGGCGTTCTTCCAGCTCAAGTGGTTATTATTGGCGGAGGTGTAGTAGGAACCAATGCAGCAAAAATGGCCTTGGGTCTAGGGGCAAGAGTAACCATCATGGACATATGCAAAGATAGACTTTCTCATTTAGATGATATATTTTCAGGAAGAGCATCAACACTTATTTATAATGAATATAATATGGCAGAGATGGTGAAAAATGCAGATTTACTGATTGGAGCTGTTTTAGTACCAGGAGCTAAAGCACCAAAGACGGTGACAGAAGACATGGTTAAGACCATGAAGCGAGGTTCGGTTATTGTAGATGTTGCAATTGATCAAGGGGGTTCTATTGAAACCATAGATCGTGTAACGACACATGACAATCCTTGTTATGAAAAGCATGGCGTCATTCATTATTCTGTTGCCAACATGCCTGGAGCTGTTCCAAGAACATCAACTTATGCCTTAACAGGAGTAACCTTGCCCTATCTATTAGATATAGCTAATAAGGGACCAAAGCAGGCTTTATTGGAAGATGAAAATCTGTTGTTTGGTTTAAATACTTGTGATGGCTTTGTCACATATAAACAAGTTGCTGATGACTTAGAATTAGATTATAAAGAGGCAAGAGAAGCATTAGATTGTATATAATTAACACTCTAGCGTATTGTTAAGGGGGTTTTGCATTAGCAAACAAAATTTGCTCGTGCAACCCCCCTTTTTCATCGTTCTATCAGTTTTCTTCTTTGTTAAATATCAACAAAGAAGTAATCATTTTTGTGACATAATCTAAGTAGTTCTCTTCAAACTTGACGTTATTGTTTACGATTAATACTGCTATGCCATGTACAAGACTCCACATGGCAAGTATAACATAAATCCTCCCCTCTTTTTTTGCACCAATATAGTCAAGATAATTTGTTGCACATGTCTCAAAAATACAAAAAGGTTGTTTTTTATTTACTAGGAATGAACTTTTATGAATGATAACACGCGGTTTTTCATTGTTTAAAAATAGAAATTTTAAATACTCTGGGTTTTCTACCATAAAGCTTACAAACTGCTTACCCATCTCCAACAATTGGATAGCAGGGTTATCTGGATAGCTTTTAAGAGCAATTTTAAGTGATGCTGAAAAACTATTTATAGTTTCTTGAATAATTGCACTGATTAATTCATCTTTATTCTTAAAATGATTGTATGGGGCAGATTGGCTTACATTGCAAATTTGTGCCAGCTTTCTTAAAGAAAACTTTTCATAACCATCTCTATTTAATAAAATAAGCCCATTATGAATGAGGTCATTTTTTAATGTTCCATGATGATAGCTTTCTCTTGTCATAAATCTCTCCTTCACTAAATTTGATGATATAACTAACTTATTATTCTACAAAATTATAACATAAAGAGTTGACAAGAGTAAACTAATAGCATATAATACTTAATATGAACAGTGTAAACAATGTGATAGTTGAAAACATTATAAAGGAGATATGGATGGCTATTTTATTAATAAGCGACAACAATCATAATTCTATTATTGAAAAAAGTGTTACAAAGATAAAAATGCTATTAGATAAAGGTGGATATCAATACAAACATTATGAAATTGCGAATAAAAAATTAAACCATTGTATAGGTTGCTTTAGCTGTTGGCTGAAAACGCCTGGTATTTGCATCTTTAATGATATTGCAAGTGAAATAGCAAAGGATTATGTTAAAAGCGATGTTGCAATATTTATTTCCAATATAAGATATGGCACTTATAGTGTGCCAATAAGGAGAGTATTGGATAGGCAAATACCAAATATCCTTCCTTTTTTTGAGAAAGTGAATAATGAAATTCATCATTCTTCCCGCTATAATAATTATCCTGAATTTGTTGTTGTGGGATGTGGGGAAGATATAAGTGATTTTGAGATTGAGACATTTAAATCATTAGCAGATGCAAATGCGATTAATTTTAAAAAGGAAAAAGCCTTTGTCTACGTCTGTAGAGCTGTGAGAGATATAGATGAAACGGTGCAGTCACTAGAAAATCATTTTAGTCAATGGGGGATAACAAGAAATGAAAAAAATTTGCTTTGTTAATGGAAGTCCTAGAGGAGAAAAAAGTTGTTCACAATATTATATTGATAGCGTAAAACAATTATTTGACATTGAAAAAAATAGGACACACGTTATTATTTCAACAGCCAGTTTGAAAAAGAAAAATAATTTTGAAGACTTTAAAATAATGGCTGAATCAGAAAATATCATTTTTTCATTTCCACTTTATATTGATAGTATTCCATCACATTTTCTTGAGTTCTTATATCAATTTGAAAAGTATAATAAAGTAAGTGAAAGGAATGCAATTAATAAACTCCCAAGAATATATGCTATAATAAATAATGGGTTCATTGAAGGGCATCAGAATAAGAACGCTGCACGTATAATGTATCACTATGCAAGTAGAATAGGATTAACTTGGAGATTTGCTATAGGTATCGGGGCAGGAGAGTTTATGATGACTAGCAAGAAAAACATACCCATACAGAGCAAAATGAAGTTATGTATTCATGAAGCTTTTTTAAAACTTAAAAAAGATATTGAAAGCAATGAAGTTCTATGTGAAAATAATATCTTTACCAATCCAAAGATGCCAAAAAAATTATTCATGTTTATGGGAGATAGACACTGGGTTCAAAGAGCACGAAAGAATAAAATTAGAAAAAAAGAACTTTATAATAAACCAATTAAGTAGTATTTTTAAGCTTATTATTAAAGCAGTAGATGCCATATAAATTCTATATAAGGTATAACCTAACCGTAAGGTTTTTGGTTATACCTTTTGCATAATATAGATAATTTAAGAATAAAGAATAGGAGTTAAGCTCAGTATTTAAAAGAATCCCTTAATAAATTCGTCCATGGTTATGTTTAAGAAATACTGTTCAAGAGCGTAGTCTTTTAGTGTTGTTTTAATATCTTCAGGGGTATGCTTTATATTTTGAAGAGCATTTTCAATCTCACTCACATCTTTAATGCCAAAGAAATCCCCAAATAATTTAACTTGCTTGATGATGCCTTTATCAACATCAATATAGTACTCAATGGTACCACCAGCATATTTTACCTCATTTTGAATAGTAAATTCAGGTGATTTACCATAAACCCAATCCCAAGTTGAGTACTTATCATTAACCATGGTTTGTATATTATTTGAATCTTCATCCGATAATAAATAGGGCTGTATCTCTGCACTGCTCTCAATAACATGCTTTGAGACTAATTCTACAAACTGTTCTATGCTTATTTCCTGCTTTAAATGACTAGATATATTGGTTACTCTGCTTTTAACTGATTTAATCCCTTTTCCTTTAAACTTAGAGGCTTTAACCTTTAAGGCTGCCGATAAGTCTGTAATATTAGAAGAAAATAACAGTGTACCATGATGAAGTATTTTATCTTGATAATGATATTGTGCATTTCCTGAGAATTTTTTTCCATCTATGGTGAGGTCATTTCTTCCTGAGAATTCTGCTTGAACATCTAAGGTTTGAAGAACCTCAATAATAGGCTTCGTAAAGGATTCAAAGCTTAGTTCCTCTCTATTGGAGTATTTAGTAATAAAGCAAAAGTTGAGATTGCCTAAATCATGAAAGACAGCACCTCCACCAGAAAGTCTTCTTACGACTGGTATTTCATTTTCCTTTACGTGGTCATAATTAATTTCAGACAATGTGTTTTGATTTTTTCCAACAATGATACTAGGCTCATTTCTATATAGATAAAAAAAATCATCATTCTTATGAGCTAATAAATACTCTTCAGTAGCAAGATTATAATACGGATTGGTTGTTTGGCTTAATAAAAATAACATAAAGGCCTCCTTTTATATTGTATTCATCCATTATAGAATCAATGGTAAGAAGTTACAATATGTATCATATAAAAAATGTTACTAAAATGCAATAAGTTAACAGTAAGACATTCTAAATTTTTGTTGCTACTGTTTATTCTTATGCATTATACTTAAAAATAAACAAGTAGTTGTTTCAAAAAGATTTATTAATTCCAACATCTAAAAATTAGACTTGTTAATCGTGATGAATTGCATGTTAGAGTAAAACTGAGAAAATTCTTAAATAGTATATCAGAACAGAATATTGAGATAGAGGTGAATAATGGATTATCCGCTCATTCTATATTAAAAAAGAGTCCAATAGACTTAATGTTTTTAGATATAAAAATGCTCTGTGCAATTATAGTTTTAGACATCAAGCTGTAGAAAAAAATAAATAATTGCTAAACAAGCATATGCTTATGATAGTTTAAAAGAAATGATTAAAGTTCTTATTTAGCAAGGTTAATGGATAATGAAATATTAGCAGTATAAAGCAGGTTGAATGTTAGATAAGCTAATGACGGTTGGCTTATAAGCATTTAACCTATTTTTTTGTCAAGTGGTTATTTATTGTAATTATTACATAATTTGATAAATTATGCAATATGTGTATAATAGTAGATAGGATTATTTTTTATTAACATATCATTTTTTAATGTTTCGCTTCAACAAATGGTTTTAACTTAGATATACAATTTAAAAAATCTACTATATGAGTGAAGGAGACTAATATGTTAAAGAAAACGATGAAACTATTACTACTTTTTTTCCTTTTTATAATTGTGTCAGTAACTACTGATACACCTATGTATCATGGTCAAACCAATGAGGTATTAGACGAAGACACGATAATGGATAGTAGCTCCAAGTACCAGACATATTTATCTTATGACTTGAAGAAGTGTACGTCAGTTAATACCGTATTCAAAAGAAATTTTGAGATTGCATCTGCATCTTTGGAAAAAACAGATACGAAAGTTCCAACCACGCTAACAAATCTAACTGCTGTTAGTATAGGTACAACACAATCAGTCATAACATGGCAGGCAAATTCAGATCATGTAGTAGTAACAGATACAGAAGCTCCATCTATACCAACAAATATTACAGCTGTAACAAGTAGGACAACACAATCAGTCATAACATGGACGCCTAGTACAGATAATGTAGCAGTTACAGAATATCATATTTATAGAGACGGTATAAATATAGGAACGACCGACCATACGAACTATACAGATACAGGATTAAGTGCTAGTACAACTTATACTTATACGATAAAAGCAAGTGATGCAGCAGGTAATCAATCAGAAGCCAGCTCGGAATTAGTTGTCATAACTAAATCTTTATTAAGTGTACCCGAAAACATAGTAGGAATACCATCAACTACAACCATACAATTGAATTGGGATATAGTAGAAGGGGCAGAGTGTTACGATTTAAAAATTAACGATAATCTTATTTCAGACATGACAGGTAGTACTTATAAGTTTTTTGGCTTATATCCTAATACGAGTTATGAAATAAGTATAAGAGCGAAGAGCAGTGAGCAAATCAGTGAATGGAGTACAATCATAACATTAATGACATTAGAGAATACAGAAATTGGTGGTACAATACACAGCAATACGACATTAACTATAGATAACAGTCCATATACATTAACCCAAGATTTAATAATTCCAGAAAATATAACACTAACAATTGAACCAGGTGTTATTATCAAAGGTACTAGTTATCATATCAGCATCAATGTAGCAGGTCAATTAGAAACAATAGGAACAGAAAGCAATCCTATCATCATGACTACAATAAATGACGAAAGCTATGGTGGAAGCGGTGTCACCAATGAATACACGCACTGGGAAGGTATAAGAATTGAAACAACAGGGGAGTTAATAGGAGAGTACTTAAAAATACGCTATGGTGGTGGAAATGCATCATGGTCTAGTAGTCAAACAGATGGAAGTAATGTATATGTATTAGGAAACATAGACTTAAGCCATTCAG
>JANQFZ010000033.1 GCA_028277605.1 Vallitaleaceae bacterium
CTTCTAGTGTCATTCTCCTAGCCATAATCAACCCTATGTCACCTGAACCTAATATAACAACTTTTTTCCCAACCATATAGCCTTCCATATTGACGAAACGCTGAGCCGTTCCAGCTGTGAAAACTCCAGCAGGTCTGCCCCCTGGTATATTGATAGCACCTCTTGTTCTTTCTCTACACCCCATGGCTAATACAATAGCTCCTGCATTTATAGTCATAAAACCATCCTCAGAACTGATGGCACTGATAATATTATCTTCTCTAATATCTAAAACCATGGTATCCAGCTTGTATTCTATCCCCATGGATGTTAATTCATCTATGAATCGCTCTGCATATTCTGGTCCTGTTAATTCTTCCTTAAAGATATGTAATCCAAATCCATTATGAATACATTGCTGGAGGATACCCCCAAGTTCCCTATCTCTTTCGATAACTAACAGATTGTCTACTCCATTTTTTCGGGCTTCAATAGCCGCTGCAAGTCCAGCTGGCCCACCACCTATAATAACAACATCATATGTTAACATACCGTCGCCTCCTAATGCTTTACTTGCTTAGTTTCTTCTGTTAATATTTTGGAATGAATACCATCTTTAAGAATTTCTTTAATATCTACATGAAGCTCTCTTGCAAGGATTTCCATTACTCTTGGCCCACAAAAGCCGCCTTGACATCTACCCATGCCAGGCCGAACTCTTCTCTTAATACCATCGACTGTTGTAGCACCTGCATTTCTATGAATAGCATCTACAATTTCACCTTCTGTCACATTTTCGCAGCGACAAATGATTCTTCCATATCTAGGATCTTTCTTTATTAATTCTGTTTTCTCTTCGTCAGTAAGTTCTTCAAATCTTATGACTGGTTTTCTTTTTGGATTGAAGTCTGTTTTTTCTTTGATATCTGTGACTATTTCCTTAAATAATTCTATAACATACTCTGCTATAGCTGGTGCAGCTGATAGTCCCGGTGATTCTATTCCTGCAACATGAATAAACCCTTTTGCTTTCTTTGATCCTTCAATAATAAAGTCTTCTGTACTTGGTCTTGCTCTCAAACCTGAAAAGCTGGTAATTGTTGTGTTAAAAGGAATTTTTCTTATCGTTTTCATAGATGATTGTCGTATGAAACTGATTCCTTTGACAGTGGTTGTTGTATCCGATTTATCATCTAAATCTTCTGCATCGGGTCCCACTAACAAATTCCCATGAACCGTTGGTGCTACAAGAACACCTTTCCCCAGCTTAGTTGGTGCTTGGAAAATAACATGATTGACAAGCTGTCCTACTGTTTTGTCTAATATATTATACTGTCCTCTTCTTGGTGTTATTTTATAGAGTTTGTCTCCAATCATTTCACTGATTTGTTCTGCATAGACACCAGCACAGTTTATAACGGTCTTGGCTGCTATTTGCTCCTTACCAATTGATACTAAGAATCCTTGATCGATTTTTTCTATATCTGTCACTTTAGCATTTAATCTAATTTCCAATCCGTTATCTGCCCCATTCTCTGCAAGTGCTATTGCTAGCTCCCATGGACTAACAATACCAGCGGTTGGAGCATATAAAGCACCAATTACCTCTTCATTAATGTTTTCTTCCATAGCTCTAACTTCTTCTTGATTTAAGAGCTTCATATCTGGTATCTTATTTTCTATACCACGTTCATATAACTCCTGTATAGCCGAAAGCTCTTCATCATTAGTGGCTATAACTAAAGAACCAATACGTTTAAAAGGAACATCTAATTCCTTACAGACTTGATCAAACTTAGCGTTTCCTAAAACATTCAACTTGCCTTTTAACGTTCCAGGTTTTGCATCATACCCCGCATGTACAATAGCACTATTGGCTTTTGTTGTGCCGTTAGCAATGTCATTGTCTTTTTCCACTAATATTACTTTAAGATCGTACCTAGAAAATTCTCTAGCTACATAAGTACCTGCAATACCAGCGCCTATAACCATAACATCATACATTGTAATACCTCCTTATATATTAAAAAGCCATACAAATCAAACCTATTGATAAGGTCGAACTGTATGGCTCTCCAATTCTCTGCCAGTTTATTTAATTTTCACTAACCATCACACGTACCAAAGTTCTCGTTTACTTGTAGACACACCCATGGCTCCAGATTTAAGACATTGTATAACGTCTTCTTTATCACTAATAAGCCCACCAGATATGACTGGTATTTGGCTTGCAGCTGATATCTTTTCTATAATTTTAGGCATAATACCCGGCATAACTTCTATTGCATCTGGTTTTGTTTCACATACAGAATGAATGCCTTTTTCTAAAGAAAGCGAATCTAGTAAAAAGAGTCTTTGAATTGTATAGAGATGCATACTCTTAGCTTTCTTAACCAAACTATTTTTTGTTGTGATAATACCATCTGGTTTTATTTTTTCACTAATATATCTTAAGGCTGTTAGATCTTTAGATAAGCCTTCCATTAAATCAAGATGAACATAGACAGTCATATGGACTTGCTTAAAGGCATTAATGATGTTACTAAGATTAAAAATATTACCCTTGAGTAAAAATACTGTTTCACAAGGAGATTCTATTGCCTGGGTAACCTTTTCCATACTATTGACAGCAGCAATAACAGGATTAACTTCGAGCCTATCCAATAGTTGATTTTTCAATATATTCACTCCATAATGCCTACTAGATTACACATATGACATTAAAAAAGTCCACACAAAATACTCATCTGTATACTTGCATGGCCTCCTCTCTCAGTCTTATGCCTCTAAGTTAATATTACATGATTTATGACTATTCGTCAATATACAATGTTTTTTAGTTGCTCCAGTTTTTTCTAATAGCAATATTATCTATATTATCAGATGAAACAATAAACATCTTATGATATCATACCAAATAAATAAGATATTCAGAATAAAAATATAGGGCATTTCTATTTCTTATTCTGAATATTTTATTCCTCTAGCCTTTAATGTGACCCACCATTTAAAGTGCTAAAGTGAGTTACTGACTTAATTCAACTGTTTGATGATTATGATAGATGGTGATTGGTTTACCTTCTAATAAAGCAAATGTAGTTTCACCCTGTTTGACAGTTACCTCTATCTTTCTGCCTTTATAGGTAATTCTAAATTTGTATTCCTTCCAATGCTTTGGTAAGTGAGGAGAAAATTTTAACTCACCATTTTCCTCTCTCATCCCTCCAAATCCAAAAACAATGGATAGCCACGCTCCTGCCATATTGGCTGTATGTACACCTGCTGAAGTATTCTTATGTGTGTTATCCATATCCGTTCGTACAGAATGTATAAAGTAATCATAAGCCTTATCGTAATATCCAAGTTCATTAGCCATAATACTAAAAATACAGGTTGAAAGCGAAGAATCATGGGTTGTTATTTTTTCATAGTAATCATAATCTCTTTTTTTCTGGTCTTGACTAAACAAGTGGCTCAATAAAAATTCGGCTAGTATTAAATCTGCCTGCTTGCATACCTGTTTTCTGTAGATATTTAAGGGATGATAATGAATAAGTAAAGGATGCTTATCCCTGCTCTCTTCAAAATCCCATAAAGGTTTTTTAAAAAAACTATCATCTTGCGGATATAGCCCTCTCTCTTCATCATAAGGAATATATATGGACTCAGATGCTTCTAACCAAGTTTCGATCTCTTCGTCAGAGAGATTGATTTTTTCTTTTATATTCTGATAGTCTTTTGGATAGGTTTCTTTTAGTTTGGCTGCACTTAAATATGCCTCTTTTAAATGATTCGCTGCCATAAGGTTCGTATAGACATTGTTGTTGACAACCGCCGTATATTCGTCAGGACCCGTTACACAACAAATATGAAACCTGTCCTGATTAAAATGACCTATTTCCATCCATAATCTTGCTGTTTCAAAAAGTATCTCTGCACCCTTTTCAACTAAAAAACCTTCATCTTCTGTTGCTGTCATATATTTACTAATTGTATAGGCAATATCCGCATTGATATGATATTGAGCAGTCCCTGCAGGAAAATAAGCAGAGCACTCTTCGCCATTAATGGTCCTCCATGGATATAGAGCTCCCTTATCATATTGCATCTCTTTAGCTCTTTTTCTCGCTTGATCGAGAAGATTGTATCGATAATCTACTAACTTTTTAGCTATGGCAGGATTGGTATACAAAAAGAAAGGGAGTATGTAGATTTCAGTATCCCAAAAATAATGCCCTTCATACCCTTCTCCCGTTAAGCCTTTAGCAGAAATATTGGTTAAGCCATCTTTTCCTACGGATTGAAGTAAGTGAAACATATTAAATCGAATACCCTGCTGGATTTTATCATCGCCATCGATAAATACATCTGAATTATCCCAGAACTTTGCCACATATTTTTCTTGCTCAATTCTATAAAAAGCATATCCTTTTTCAATAACCGCTTTTAAAACTGCTAATGCTTGAAGATAAGCTTGTTCTTCCATAGATATGGGATAAGAAACATAAATAACAGGCTTACTTAGCTCAATGGTTTTATTTTTGACAGCTCTTATACTAAAAATATGCTGTAATTGATTGTTTTGTTGATGAGTGTGTATATCACACATATCTTCATTCATTATATGACCCATAAGACAGCACAAGCCTAAACTAGAAGCTTTGGTTTTTGAATGGATGACTGCTTTTTCATGGTCTAATTCTGTTTGGGTTACTTTTAGCTCATCCCCTTCAAATTCAACACCTATTCTTGGGTCGTCTTCTTTTAAAATATTATGAACATCTCCATCTAAAGTAGAATACAACTTAATCTCACCATCGAAATTCAGGGGCGTAATCTTTAGATTTATTATCATAAGATGCTTTTCATAGAAACTGACTAGTCTTTCATATTCAAGCAGGATTTCATCTCCTTGATTAGACATCCATTTAAGCGTTCTTTTCATAATTCCCTTTTTAAAGTCTAGTTCTCTTTTATAATCTCTGATTTTCCCATTGTTTAAATTAAACTTCTCACCCTTAATATCAATCTCTACATTTTTGCCACTGGTAACATTTAACATTGCATGACTCTTATCAGGATAGCCTTGATATTTCTCTCCATAGGATAAATCATAATAATCATAGAATCCATTGATAAATGTACCATCATGACCACCGAAATGGGACGCTTCTTCAAATCCACCCCTTGTTCCAATATACCCATTGCCTAGTGCAAACAATGTTTCATTAACTGCATACTTGCTTTGATCAAACTCTTTCTCTACAAAACTCCATAGATTTGTTTTGTTCATTTAATCACATCCTATCATTCCCACTCTACGTTTTTTTAAGAATCCTTTTTATCTATTGTTTTTGATAATGATTGTATATTTTCTGTTACTTTATTTTACTGCACCAGCTGTAACGCCTTTAATGATATATTTTTGTGCAAATATATAAAAGATAATAACGGGTATAACGGTTAACACTAAACCTGCCATTGCTAAATTCCATTGAATTGTGAACTCTCCAAAGAAGTAAAAGGTAGATAATGGAATAGTTCGCAAAGCTTTATCAGATAATACTAAAGAGGGCAGCAAAAAGTCATTCCATATCCATATAAGGTCTAATATAATAACCGTTACAGTTGTAGGTTTTAGTATAGGAAAAATAATTTTCCAAAATATATACCACTTATTACATCCATCCAGTGTTGCTGCTTCTTCTAGCGACAAGGGTATGCCTTTAATAAATCCATGAAATAAAAAAACAGCCATACTGCTTCCAAATCCTATATACATATAAATCAGCCCAAATCTTGAATTGAGCATTTGGAGAAAGGTATTCCTAGATATGGCTCCCATAACCTGCATAAGAGGCATCATAAGCGCTTGAAATGGAATTAACATGGTAGCAACAAAAGTGAAAAATATAATTTTACTTATAACATGCTTTGTCCTAACTAACATCCAAGCAGTCATTGAAGCAAAAACTACAATAAAGCCAATACTCACTACAGCAATGAATAAGGAGTTCAAGAATGAATTTAAAAAGTTCATTTTACTCATTGCAGAAATATAGTATTGAAAGTCAAGCTTAGACGGTAGACTAAGGACATTTTCATACATTTGTGCTCTATTTTTAAATGAGTTAACGATCATAATATAGAAAGGTGACAAATAGGCAATTCCTAATAAAACAGCTACTATTTCCATGATAAGTTTTTTTGATTTTTTCATTACATTTCAACCTCTCTCTTTTTGCTAAAATAAACTTGAACCAATGTAATTAATGCAACAAACAAAAAGAAGATAACTGCCTTTGCTTGACCAAATCCATAGTTGTTATAACCAAAAATTTCATTAAATACATTCATAGCAAACATTTCAGTTGCTTTACTCGGTCCTCCATTAGTTAAAGAAAGGTTAACGTCATAAATTTTAAATGAATTAGACAGACTTAAAAAAAGACTGATTGTAAAAGCAGGTGCTAATAGAGGAAATATGATATGTTTTATTCTCTGTAGGTAATTGGCTCCGTCAACTCTTGCCGCTTCTACTAGCTCGCTTGGAATACTTTGAATACCAGTTATATAAATAATCATAATATAGCCTGCCATTTGCCATGTGCTGACAACAGCTATTGCAATTAAAGCATATTTTTCATCTAAAAGCCAATTAAAGAAAAAATGATTTAAGCCCGTAGCATCCCCTAATTGTGTAAACACATTCTTGAAAACAAATTGCCATATAAAACCTAAAATCAACCCACCAATAAGATTTGGCGTAAAAAACATGGTTCTTAGCGTGTTTTTAACTCTAAGCTTCTGTGTAACCAGTAAAGCAAACATTAATCCAAATAGATTGATGAACAATGCTGCAATTAAAGTATATTTTAAGGTTAACATTACAGCATTTAAAAAACGCTCGTCTGACAATAAAAGACCATAGTTGCTCAATCCAACAAATTCCTTTTCGTGGAGAGGAATACCATCCCACTTAAAAAAAGAATAAAATATTCCCATTAAAAAGGGAATAACAACAACTGTTAAAAAAGCAACTAAAGTAGGAACCGTAAAGACTGCAAACCATAATTTATTTTTCTTTTTTTTCATGATGACCTCCTAAATACAGTCCAATTGGATATCTTATACATAAGGTCAGGTTAAAGTATGAATTCTAACCTGACCTTAATTATTTACTTATAATAGCTCCTTGATTGATAAAGGTTATTTATTTGGATGCATTTTCCCATGCTTTGTCTAATTCTGCTAAGAATTGCTCACCTGTCATGCTTTCATCAATAAAGAATTTTTGAGTAGCAGGTAAGAAATCATTATTTACAATTGATGCTGGCCAATAACCAAACATCCATGGTAATGTCTTACCATTTGCTGTATATTCAGCAACTGCTTTACCTAAAGGATCTAATGTAGTTGTTTTTATATTGGTCATTGCTGGTATAAAACCAAATTTATCTACGATATAGCTATGTCCCTTTTCACTAGTAAATAACCAGTTAAAGAAATCTAATGCAGCATTAATTTCATCTTCAGAAGCTTGGTTATTAATTGCCCAAGAATTAGGAATACCGACACTAATTTTATCATTACCTTTTACTGGTAAAGGTAAAATACCCATATCAAAAGTAACATCGTAATCCTTGAACATACCATAGCACCAGTTACCTTGATGTATCATAGCCGTTTTTCCTGTCGCAAAATCACCTGTTTGAATATCATAAGTGACTTCTAAAGCACTTGTGCCTTCACTTCTTATAACTTCCATGAAAGCTGCCCATTCCTTAAATATAGAATCATCACTCATTTTACTAGTACCATCCGTTAACCCTGCTATAAACCCTTGTGGGTCTGCTTGTAAAGCAAAAGGTACATTGAGTATATGTGCAATTAGAAAATAGGATTCACTAGATAAGCTTATAGGTTGAACACCTTGACCTTTTATATCTTTTACCGTATTCTCAAAGGATGATAAATCGGTTACATCGCTTGGGCTGACTAAATCTGCATTATAAACCAATCCAAATCCTTCAGCACCATAAGGAATCCCTACAACTTTGTCGTTATACCTTATTTCCATACCAGGTGCTATATATTGTATGTAATCCTGATTGGATAAGTCATACAAATAGTCCCCAATATTCTCTACTTCTGTTCCTACCCCTGCGGATAATATAGTAGGTCCTTGTCCAGCAGTTAATTTTGCTTGTAATTGCGTATAAAAATCATCACCAGTAGTTCCCCATACTTCAACCTTGACACCATCTGTCATATCACTATATTCTTTTGCTAACTCCTCAAGCTGCTCTGAAATCTCAACTTTTGACTGAAATATAGTTATGGTTACATCCTTCTTTTTATTTGGTTTATCATCTGTTTGACACCCCGCCAATAAAGATATTGATAGTAAAACAAAGACCATGAGTAAACTTGTCTTCTTAATCATAATATGCCTCCTTATAAAACGTTTTACTTGGTTACAAAAAAATAATACCACAGCTTTTTATAAATGTCAATTTATGAATTATAATTAATTCACAATTAACATAACCAAATATAGCAAGTTTTGTGGTATATGTATATGATTTCTTTCTTGGTTGAACTTGGTGATATGTAAATAATTTCTATCTCATAAAACGTTTTAATCAATGCTACCTACTTGAACCCCTCCATTTGATATGAGCTAGAATTTTATTTGGAACTAGCGCTTCTTCCTTTTCCTGTAAGACTCTAAATAAAACAGTCGCTGCGTACATGCCCCATTCATATTTTGGAATAGATACAGTTGTTAATTTAGGTTCTATAAAATTGGCTATATCGACATCATCAAATCCAACAATCCCCACTTGATCTGGGATCACTATACCTTCGTCTGTAAAAGCTCTAATAGCACCAACCGCCATATCATCGTTAGCACATACGATTATCTCAGGTATATCCTTGCTGATAAGCATTAGTCTTGCCGCTTGATACCCGCTTTTTTCTGTAAAATCTCCATGATAATACTGCTTTGGCAGAAAATCTATGGAATGCTTTTCAAGCATATCCTTCATTCCTTGAAAACGCTCTCTATTGTCTTGAGTACCTTCAACTCCTGCAATATATGAAAATTTTCTATACCCTTTTTGAATGAGTTCTTTTACCAAATCTGTCATCACTCTGTAATTATCTACTATGACAGAATAGATATTTTTGTTTTTTATAGCTCTGTCCAAAACCACTATAGGTAATTTCTCACTAGCTGTTGTTAGAATAAGCTCATCTTTTACTTTCTTATCCAAGACTAACGCGCCATCCACAAATCCATCTCTTAAAAAGCGCTCGATAGAATGATGAGCACAGATAATCAGATCATATCCATGATTAACTACACAATCGTTAATTCCTCTTATGATTTCTAAATAAAAGCTCCGTTCAAACTCACTAAAACAAAACGCTATGGTATTGGTTTTCTTTACCTTTAAGTTTCTAGCCATTGTATTAGGGTAATAGTTCATATCTTTAGCAATATCTAATACTCTTTTTCTTGTTGCTTCACCTACGTTTGATTTTCCATTTAATGCATTTGAAACTGTGGATATTGAAACATTTGCTCTTTTTGCTACATCTTTTATACTAGCCATAAATATTCACCTCTAATTTTCGAGATTATAACTAAAGATTTTATGTTTATTATATCAAACCACACGAATATTTAAAAGATGCTAATGATTTTAGAACTTCCTTACTTATTTGATAATTTATCCCTGTATGTACGATTGAATCATAATTATAATTAACGCATATACTAATCTTATGGAACTATCATTAGGTTATAGTTAAACCGTATTAATTTACCTAAATACATATCGAATAAAACTACTTTATAACTCAAGCTTTTAATAGTCAAGCAATAGGAACCGTCCCCAACACTTGGTAATTGACATTTTAGTATGGATGGTTTACAATACAATTAGTTAACTGGTTAATTAATTATGGAGGTGATCAAGTGCATAGTGAAGATAATAATTCTGTTAACAGTTTATTTCATGATATTATGAGATTATATGGAAAAACTATATTTAGTCAGTTGGGGGAACTTGGGTTGTATCATGGTCAGCCGCGTGTATTGCGTTTTCTTTTTCATAATGAGGGCATAACCCAAAAAGAACTTGCCAAACACCTGAATGTCAGCGGTGCTACTGTCACAAAGACTGTTAAGAGTTTAGAGAGAGCAGGGTATATTGTTAAAAAAACAGATACAGAAGACATGAGAGTAACGAGACTCTACATTGCAGAAAAAGGATTTAAGATTAAAAAAGATATTGAAGAATTAATGCTTTCATTTGATGAAAAAATGCTTAAGGGATTTTCACCAGAAGAAAGGCTTTTATTCATAAGACTACTTAAAGAGATTAAAAAAAATTTGTCCGAATAATTAACTGGTTAATTATTTTTGGAAGGGAGAAACTAGTATGATACAAAATATAAGGAAACTCTTAAAATATCTAAAGCCTTATAAAACACAAGTTATTTTAACTTCCAGTTTTGTTTTGCTGGGTTCATTGATTAATGTCATTCTTCCTAAACTAACTCAGCAAATTGTAGACATTGGCATTATGCAGTTAGATGTTGGTTACGTTTTGAGAATCGGCGGCATTATGATTGCCATATCTTTTGGAGGTTTTATTGCTGAAGGGCTTGCTGCGATTTTCTCATCTTATGCTTCTCAAGGGTTTAGCACAGATTTAAGAAAAAACCTTTTTGAAAAGATACAAACCTTTTCCTACAAGAACTTGGATCAGCTCGACTCAGGGAAGTTAATTACACATCTTACCAATGACATGACTCAAGTACAGAATTTTTTGGCTATGGCATTAAAGTTACTTCTCAGAGCGCCTATTCTTATTATTGGAAGCTTAACTATTGCTATCATTACATCTCCTAAGCTATCTATTGTTCTAATTTTTATGGTGCCAGCCGTCGTCATTATAATTGCTATAATTGTTAAAAAAGCTTTCCCATATTTTAAAAAAAATCAAGAGAGCATAGATAAGGTTAATGATACCTTAAGAGAAAATCTAGAGGGTATACGAGTCATTAAAGCTTTTGTTAGAAAGGATTACGAAAAAGAACGTTTTAAGAAGGCAAACGATAGACTTATGGATATTGCTATTAAAGCCAATCGCATAACTGTAACCATTTTACCACTAATGTTGTTAGTTGTTAATATCTGTGTGGTTGCCGTCTTATGGATCGGAGGCTCTAATGTTCCTAATGGCAGTGTTCAGATTGGGGAAATTGTCGCTTTTACCAACTATCTTCTCCTCATTTTGTCTTCTCTGCTTATGTCAGGCATACTCCTTATGATGAGCTCCAGAGCAGAAGCTTCTGCTGAGAGGATTTACGAAGTATTGATAACTCAGCCAGAACTAAAAGATACCAGTAAAGCGGATAACACATCAAAGATAAATGGTGCTATAGAATTTAAAAATGTTACGTTCAACTACTCAGAAAACTCATTAGAACCTGCTATTAAAAGAATGAATTTTAAAATTAAAGCTGGTGAAACAATTGGTATTGTCGGGGGAACTGGTAGTGGTAAATCTACCTTAGTACAGCTCATTCCTAGACTATATGAGGTTACTGAAGGGAGTATTTCTATTGATGGGAAAAACATAAAAGCTTACAGTCAAAAAAACTTACAGAAGCAGATTGGGATGGTTCCACAAAAAGCGACTTTATTCTCTGGTTCTATAAAAGATAATATCTTAATGGGTAATGATGATGCAAATGATGAAGAGCTTATTGAGTCAGCAAAAGCCGCTCAAGCTTATGAGTTCATTGAACAAATGAGTAATGGAATGGAAAACTCCATTGAAGAAGGCGGCGTGAATCTCTCTGGTGGTCAAAAACAAAGGATTTCAATAGCAAGAGCCATTGTTAGAAAACCAGCCATTCTAATATTGGATGATAGCACGAGTGCATTAGATGCTAAATCAGAGGTACTGGTTCAAGAGGGATTAACTCATTACTTAGAAGATACAACGACTATTATCGTTTCCCAAAAAATAAGTTCTATTATAGATGCCGACAAAATCATTGTACTGGATGATGGTAAAATGGACGGCTTTGGAACTCATGAAGATTTACTAAATACGTCTGATGTTTATAAAGAAATTTATGCATCACAATATGGTAAGGAGGTCATGTAAATGCAGATTAGGGTTGAGAAAGAGAATGTAAAAGCTGGCTCCAACATGAAGTTTGGCAAAGCAAAGGATTCCAAAAAAACACTGAAAAGGTTGATTGGGTATTTACAAGAAAGTAAAACAAAACTTATAATCATTACATTTTTAGGGATCTTATCTGCTGTATTAACGGTTATTGCCCCCCTTATCATTGCTGATGCTATTGATAATTATATCAGCACTGGTAATATCAATGGACTCCCCTACATTCTTTTACAATTGCTGGGTGTCTATATACTAAGTTCCGCATCTAACTGGTTACAAAATACAATAATGGTTCGTGTTGCTCAAAAAACAGTCAATACAATGAGAAAAAAACTATTTAATAAGCTGCAGGATCTGTCTTTAAGATTCTTTGATTCTAAACCTCATGGGGAAGTTATTAGTGTGTTAACAAATGATATGGATAATATTAGTAATACCCTTACACAAAGTGTTACACAATTCTTGCAGAGCTTCTTTTTAATACTTGGTATAACTATTGCTATGTTCCGTTTGAATTGGCAGTTAGCATTAATTACTTTGCTATTTACACCTTTGATCATGATAGCCTCATTATTTTTAATAAAGAGAACCAAAGTAAGCTTCTATAACCAACAGAAGAACTTAGGTGAATTGAATGGAATAATTAATGAAACCATATCCGGTCAAAAGGTTGTAAAATTATTTGGTAAAGAACAAGACTTCATGACTAAGTTTAATCATTCCAATACAGCTTTAAAAAAATCATCCATTAAGGCTCAGATTTATTCTGGTCTTATGATGCCTCTGATGTTGATTATGAAAAATCTTATGTATGTCATACTAGTAGCAGTTGGTGCTTACTTGGCACTTAATGGTCTGACAACGATTGGTATTCTTACCGCTTTTATCAGTTATGCGAACCAATTCGCACATCCCCTCCAGCAACTTGCTAATCTGGCTAACACGATACAGGCTGCAATTGCTGGAGCCGAGAGAGTTTTTGAGGTTATGGATGAAGAAATAGAAATTAAAGACATGGATAAAGCAGTCTTTTTACCAAAAGCTAAAGGCAAAGTGCGTTTTTCACATGTGGACTTTGGATATGAAAAAGATGTTCCCGTATTGAAAGATATTTCATTAGAAGTGGCTCCTGGTAAAACCATAGCACTAGTAGGTCCTACAGGTTCAGGTAAAACGACAGTTATTAACTTGTTAACGAGATTTTATGATATTGACTCAGGAGCGATTGAGATTGATGATATTCCTATTGAAGATATCCAGAAGGAAAGTTTAAGGCAGAAACTAGGAATTGTCTTACAAGACACCTATCTATTCTCAGGTACGATTAAAGAAAATATCAGATATGGTAAGCTGGATGCCACTGATGAAGAGATTATCCAAGTAAGTCAATTTGCTAATGCTCATCATTTCATCTGTCAGCTGCCTAACGGCTACGATACGGTGATTAGCGAAGCTGGCGGTAATTTAAGTCATGGGCAGAAACAGCTTTTGGCCATTGCAAGAGCCATCTTATCCAATCCTGATATTCTTATACTCGATGAAGCAACCAGCAGTGTAGATACTCGAACAGAGATTCATATCCAAAATGGGCTTCAGAACTTAATGAAGGGCAGAACCAGCTTTGTTATTGCTCATAGACTTAAAACCATTCAGAATGCAGATACCATTTTAGTTCTTGATCATGGAGAAATTATTGAAAGAGGTAACCATCAAGAGCTTCTTCAGAAAAAAGGTTTCTACTACGAGTTGTATTCCAGCCAATTTAAACTAACGAGCTAATGTTAAACTTACGCTAAAAGTATTGAAGGTTATTGAAGACCCTTAGTCAAGTAACCTAAGGGTCTAAGTTATTTCTTATAACGATTGTTTATTGAACGGTAATTGAACTTATTTATAGTACTTGTCTAGTATCGTAACTATTTCTTCTATTTTATCATCACCTTCATTTTTCTCAAAGGCTTCTTTGACACAAGTTCTCATGTGTCTTTCTAGTATTTTTAAATTGACTTTTTTAACTAGACCTTGTACGGCTAAAATCTGTTTAGAGATGTCAATACAGTATTTATCGTCTTCTAGCATTTTTATAATACCATCCATCTGACCTCTTGCGGTTTTAAGTAGGTTCATTATTTCTTTATTATCTCTATTTACCATATGACATTCAATCCTTTCATTTTGAGTCGTACTTAAGTCATTAAAATCAATCCTTTATGTGTTTTTAAATTATACCATCACCCTTAACTATTTTCAAATCTAATAACTTCATATCCAGCATCCGTAATGGTATCTTTTATTTTATCTTCTGGTACAGAATCATCCACTACTATTTCTGCATAATTACCTTCTAGATTAACATCCACATCCTTAATACCTTTAATTGCATGAAGTGCTTGTTCTACCCTTCCCTTACAGTGCTTGCACATCATACCTTCAACAAATACTTTCTTTTTCATATTTGAATCCTCCTCTTGTTTTGTATTGGATTGGTAAACCAGTGTAGTACCTTCTTCGTCATATCTAATATCTCTTAGCTCACTACTATGTTTATGTGCAGAAGGTTTAAAGCGTCTTAACCTTAACGCATTACTCACTACTGTGACTGAACTTAATCCCATAGCTGCTGCTGCAAATTCTGGACTAAGCTTAACTCCTATACCATAGAGCACACCTGCCGCTAACGGAATCCCTAGACTATTATAAAAGAATGCCCAAAAAAGGTTTTGTTTTATATTCTGTATGGTACTCTTACTTAATTCTATAGCTGTCACTACATCATAGAGGTCACTTTTCATAAGAACAACATCAGCGGATTCTATAGCTACATCTGTTCCTGATCCAATAGCTATACCAACATCTGCAGTTGCTAAAGCAGGCGCGTCATTGATACCATCTCCAACCATAGCTACCTTCTTACCTTCACTTTGTAAATCCAGAATAACATTAGATTTATCTTGAGGCAGTACTTGCGCTATGACCTTTTGAATACCCACTTTTTTTCTAATGGCTTCTGCTGTTTTTTGATTATCTCCTGTAAGCATAATTACCTCAAGCCCTTTGTTCTTCATAGCTTGAACGGCAGCACGGCTTGTCTCCTTAACTACATCTGCTACAGCAATAATACCTAGGATTTGATTATTATTAGCGATGAATATAGGCGTTTTTCCTTCTTCTGATAATACGTCTGCTTTCTTATCATAGTCTATCAACTGAATATAATTGTCTTCCATGAATTTTAGATTTCCAATAATTATATCTCTTCCATCAAAGCCTGCTTTTAGCCCATGTCCAGGTACTTCTTCAAAATGCTCTAGCTCTTGTAGAGGTATTTGTCTTGCTTTCGCTTCTTGTAGAATGGCTTCACCTAAAGGATGATCTGAACTTTTTTCTAAGGATGCTGCTATCATTAAAAGATCTTTTTCATCTATCTCTGTTATAATGTCCGTAACCTTTGGCTTACCTTCTGTGATAGTTCCAGTTTTGTCTAAAACAACGGTTGTTACTTTATGTGTTGTTTCTAGTGCTTCTCCATCCTTGATTAATATGCCATAACGGGCACCTCTTCCAGTTCCCACCATAATGGCTGTAGGCGTTGCTAGTCCTAGAGCACAAGGACAAGAGATTACTAACACAGAAATTCCGATCGATAAAGCAAATGTAAAGGAAAAACCTAATATTAACCATATAACTGCTGTTATGAGAGCAATTGCAAGAACAATAGGCACAAAGTAACCGCTTATGGTATCTGCTAATTTAGCTATAGGCGCTTTGGTGCTTTGGGCTTCTTCTACCAATCGAATGATTCTAGCTAAGGCTGTATCCTCACCTATCTGAGTAGCTTCCATAATAACAGCTCCTGTTTTATTGATAGCTGCACCTATTAGCTTATCTCCCTCTTTTTTACTTACTGGTATGCTTTCTCCCGTTAACATAGATTCATCAACTGTTGTTGTTCCTTTAATCACTTTACCATCTACTGGGATTTTTTGCCCTGGTTTTACTACGATTTGATCTCCAACTTGAACTTCCTCAATCGGTATAACTTTTTCTTTTCCATTAGTAATTACCGTCGCCATTTTGGGTGCTAAATCAATAAGTGCTTTAATGGCTTCAGATGTTTTTCCCTTTGCTCTGCCTTCTAAATATTTCCCTAATGTAATTAACGTTAATATGGTTCCTACGGATTCAAAATAAAAGTCATGATGATATTTTTCTATTAACGTTACATTGCCTGTGTTAAAGCCATGGTAGATCTGTGTCATTACGAATATTCCATAGATTATAGCCGAACCAGTTCCAACCGCAATTAAAGCATCCATATTAGGGGAACCCTTAAATAGAGTCTTGAAACCTATCCTATAAAATTTAAAATTAACAATGATAACTGGTAATACGAGTAGTACCTGTACCCATGCCATGATTAGGCTATTCTCAATGCCTGTTAAAAAATTAGGTATAGGTAAACCTGCCATAGGTCCCATTGCAATATAAAAAACAGGTATCGTGAATATTAAAGATATGATAAGTCTTCTTTTTAAGATCACTGCATCCTTGTCATAAGAATTCTCTTCTACACCTTTTTGATGTAATTGTGCATGATAACCAGCTTTTTCTACCGATGTAATAATACCTGATGACTGAATTTTATTTTCGTCATATTCTACTTCCATAGACTTGGTTAGTAAGTTTACTTGAACATGATTAATCCCTTTTTGTTTCTTTACATTTCTCTCAACCGCGGCAGAGCAAGCTGAGCAAGTCATCCCTGTCACTGTGAATTTTTCTTTTTTCATAGGTTTAACCTCCTTATTTGTAGTATTCTGTATCTTTATTAGATTTATCCATTCAGCGATTTACCCCTCCCCATTGGGGGGGTATACTCAAAATAATATACTTACATAGTAGATGTCAAGAATATTTATATAGAAAATTTAATTACCATAAAACAAAATGTGATTCATCCATAAAAAGACAATAGTTTTAGTTGACTTACTGGATACAATAGTCTAATATTAATATAATAGGACGTACGTCCGAATGATATATAGGAGGTTATTTATGACTGCTGATAAAGGTAATCAAGCAGACAAAATCATAGCTGCTGCTTTTGAGTGTCTATCTTTAAAAGGTTATGCTAATGTTTCTTTAAGAGATATTGCTAATGAAGCAGGAGTAGCTTTAAGCCAATTGCATTACTATTATGGGAGTAAAAAGGATTTATTTAAAGAACTCATCCTGAAAGTGTCCGAAAAATTTTCTAACGACCTTGAAAACTATATTAATAAATCTCCAGCTGCTTCCCTTACACCTCTTACTTTAGTTAAATATTTTCAAGAAGCATTTACACATAACTCAAAATATTTAAGAGTATTATATGATTTGTTAAGCTTAGCTTTATGGTCTGATACAACGAAACAGCTTTTGTCTGGTTTTTTTAATGATGTGTCTAATAGAATCGAAGAACTTTTATTAGATAATAGTACCTTGGTAGAACAGTTTAATGTATATAAACCTAAGACCCTATCAAGAATGCTTTTAGGATCTATGCTTGGCATAGCATTACAAGGATTATTTGATACAAACAACAATAATAACGAAATTATGGATACATTTAATGCTACAAAGGTTATTTTTGATTAGCATTTCGATAATAAAATAGAAAGGAGCTTGTTATGCTGGCTAATTTTTCAAACTTTATATTATTTATATCATTTTATTCTTTTCTAGGATGGCTGATAGAATGCTTCTATAAAAGTTTATTTGAAAAAAAATGGGTTAACAGTGGCTTTCTATCGGGTCCTTTTTGCCCAATTTATGGTTTTGGAGCATTGTTTATGATAAGAACTACTGAGTCATTAGGAAATTGGATATATAGTTCTTCTCTATTATTTGTTAGCCGTTTAGTCATAGCTACATTAATGGCAACTGTATTTGAATACTTTGTTGCTAGCTTATTAGAAAAATGCTTTGACTCCAAATGGTGGGATTACAGTGAAGAACGCATGAATTATAAAGGAAGAATATGTGTGAAATATTCAATCGGTTGGAGCATATTAGCTTATATATTACTTTATTGTATACATCCTGGTTTTAAGCCTGCCTTAGCATCTCTATCACTTGATACAAAATATTTATTAATGTTTATTCTGATGATTTATTTTATATTGGATAGCGCTAGAACAATTCACCAGCTTATGACTCATAAACATTCCATAATAGTTGACCCAACACTATACACTATGCCAAAATTAAGTATGCCTAATATTGGTAAGCTCAACCACAACATTAATGATTATTTAAACAGTAAAATTGACAAAATAAAACTATGGCTAAAGAATTAATGTAGATAATAGTGATCATGACCATTTAATCTCCTAAAAAAATAACCTGTCCAATTAATCGTATGGGCGGGTTATTATGGTTTGTTGAGTTTAATGAATTAATGAATATACTTAAAACAATCTATCGTATGATCATGAACAACTCCAACCGCTTGTAAAAAGGCATAAATAATCGTAGAACCAATAAACTTAAAACCCCTTTTTTTCATATCCTTAGCAATTTTATCAGATAAATTTGTTGAGGATGGTATATCGGTACAGTTCTTCCATTTGTTTTTTATAGGTTTAAAATCAACAAACTGCCATAAATAGTTATTGAAGGATCCAAACTCACTTTGTATTTCTAAAAATCGACGCGCATTGTTTATAGAAGATTCTATTTTCTTACGGTTACGAATAATACCTTCATTTTTTAATAACTCATTGACTTTTAAATCATCAAAGTCCACTACTTTAGCTGGGTCAAATTGTTCATAAGCTTTTCTGTACTGTTCACGTCTTTTTAGAATGGTCAGCCAGCTCAGTCCTGCTTGAGCGGATTCTAAGACTAGAAATTCAAAAAGTTTGTTATCGTCATGTACAGGTTGACCCCATTCTTCATCATGGTAACGTATCTCTAATGG
The DNA here is from genome assembly GCA_028277605.1 of Vallitaleaceae bacterium. Classification (GTDB taxonomy): domain Bacteria; phylum Bacillota; class Clostridia; order Lachnospirales; family Vallitaleaceae; genus JANQFZ01. The sequence goes on from JANQFZ010000033.1 coordinate 19,156, forward strand.
ATGACTACCTACCCAATCACATCGTTTCATCATTTATCTCCTAATATGTTTAAAGTAGACTATATTATAATAAATTCTAGAACAATAAAAACCTTTCAAATATTAAAGATTTAACTCAATACAAGCAGTATACCATACGTTGAATTAATACTTCAACACATCTCTACTAAAAAATTTATGTATGATTTTCATATATTAGTAAAAATTTTTTTAATAATTATTGTCTTATGTCTAATAATATGGATAGAGTTATACAAAGTAGTATTGAAAATTTATGGAGGGATTTTATGAAAATAAGAACTGTAATCTTGGCTTTGCTTTTTACAGTCTTCTTTACTGTTTCATGTACTACACAGCAAGGACCTGTAGGCGGTGTAGCTTCGTCAGTTACTGAAGAAGGTGATATTGAAAAAGTAAAAATAACTGCTGATAAAGCAAGCATAAGACAAGGATGTTCAAAAGAAGCCAATGTGTTAGAAACATCCAATAAGAATAGTACACTTGATGTTGTTAATCAAGTTGAGAACTGGTATGCTGTTAAGCTACCTAATAATATGATTGGTTTTATCGATCGTGCTCATTGTACACCTATCGTCGTAGAAGATAAAAAACCAACTCCTAAAGCACCAAGTACTCCAGGTACTACTCAAACTAATCCAATGACTAACATGGATCCAAGCGTTACGCCAGGAACTACCATACCAGGCACTGGAACAGATACAGAACTAAATACAACTCCTGGTATGCCAGATACAATTCCAGATACAACTCCAGGCACAACACCAAACATTGATAATATGCCAGGAACGACACCCGATACCGCTGCACCTAATAATGAAACTGAAGTTCCAGGAACCGATATGGCGCAGGCAGATACAGCAAATGTTAATACTAATTTTGAACAAGAGATGCTGCAATTAGTCAACCAAGCAAGAACCGAGAACAATCTTACACCTTTAACCTTAGATGCTGAGTTAGCCAATGTCGCTAGAATAAAATCACAAGATATGATTGATAATAATTACTTCAGCCATAACTCACCAAAATATGGTAGTCCTTTTGATATGATGAAAAATTTTGGTATTCATTATGTTAAGGCTGGCGAAAATATAGCTGGTAATCAAAGTGTCCAAAAAGCTCATGAAACACTTATGAACTCACCAGGACATAGAAAAAATATCCTCAGTCCAGACTATACGCATATTGGTATCGGTATCAAACAAGGGGGACAGTATAGTAATATGTTTACCCAAATGTTTATAAGCAAGCCTAAATAACAAAGTCTATTAATTGTAAAGGGACTGTTGTACAACAGTCCCTATTACTATAGTAGCTAACTTATTAGCTTTTTTCATTTCTACTATATAGCAGCAATCTCAATAGTTAGATGTATCTATATAGATACTTATAAAAAACATAATTAAAATCCTGTTTCATCTTGGAGAAGTCCCACCCTTTACCTATCTATTTATCTATTGTAATAAATCATGATACACATTATTTATATAAGAGGGGATTGTCCATCAACTAAGGGTAGATAATCGAATTCTTCTCCTTATCCTTCATTTATTTCTCTATATTTTCTATTCCGTCTAACATAAGTGCCTTTATATAGAAATCTGGGTGTACTTGGGCTTTTCCTTTATGTAGCAAGTTAGAATGTATCTTACTCTGTTTGTCCAAAGTGTTTTACTATTGAGAACTGCTATACTATATACTATTTATCTTTTTTAACAAAGGTTACAGTTTTTCTAAAATTAATCATATTGTAAAGCAACAGGAACCGTCCCCAGCACTTTACTGCCATTGTATTTCTGTTTCCTTGTCTAGTTTAAGATACATGCGATAGTATGGTACATAATAGGTATTGTGGTAAGGCATTGCCCATCCATAAGTTTCTTTGGGGAGTTTCCTTTGATGAACATAATCGATTCTGTTTTGTGATTTAAAATCTTTAGCTATCTGGATGTTTTGATCGTATACAATAGCATTTTCAGCATAGCCTTTTATGGTTGGAACTAGATTGTTTAAGGCAATAAATGCTAAAGTTATAAAACTAACGATACAGCCAATTTTTGATAGCTCTTTTCTTTTAAACAACATGATTACAAATGCTGAAATAGGTATGGGTAAAAACCATGGCAATTGATACAAGTAACAAAATACAGCACCACAAACTGCAACCGCACCAACGGTATGTAGCTTAGGTATTAAGATGGCTGCATAAAGTATGAGCATAAAAACAGCACATACTAGGTTTCTAGGGCCAAAAACTGGAGATACCACCATCATAAACTGAGAACCAAAACACAATATGAGAGCTATTAATGGTACTGGGTTATAGTTCTCATTTTTGTAAAAAAGATACCCAGCAACACCTACAAGGATAAGATAACCCAAGCCCAAAAGTGCAAAATATATAAATAAATTATTAGGCACTAAGCGGATAGAGACATTTGACCTCATCTGCCACAGCCAACCTATTACTGTATTCGCACCGAAAATAACTAGTATAGCATTCAACCATTTTTTTGTTAATCCTTGATCTTTACCGTATTTAATGATTGTACCAATAGCTGCTGTTAACACAAAAATATGATAGGGCTTCATCATATCAGAGAATAAAAAGGTAGTGCTTATTGTTTTTATATTGTATTTGATTAAACTAAAAAACCCATCAACAGGTGCCTGTTGAATTGAAGCACGATAGAATACGGCAGGAGACACTATCACTGATAACATACCAACAGTAGCCATAATAAGTGTAAGTACATACATCTTTTCAAGTTTCTTCTTTTGAATATAAACATTTTCTATCAACACTATTAAGGTTAAACCAAAGGTCATAACCCCTGTTTGCTCCACTGAAGCAGCAGAGAAAAAAGCCAAAACAGGTACATACCACTTTATTGAGTCATAATTGAGAGACCTTTTAAGACAATACCAGTAGATAAGTAATAAAAATATGGGATAAACATAATTAAAAGATCCTGTCAGCCAATAGACACTTTGCCGTGTCATATTAGGATGCAAAAATGCTATTCCAAGTGCAAAAATAAGCCCTGAGTATGTATTACCTGATGCTTTAGCACCAAAATAAGTACATCCTGCAAGGAAACAAGAATTCAAAACCGCCCAATAAAGCGTTGGTAAACCTAAAAAATATGTGGCTAATAGATGTACTATGACACGTCCATTAGCTAAAAAATAATGTTCTTTATGTTTTGATAAAAAATATGCAAAATCTTTCGAAGTAAACCGCCTATAAAAAAAATCATCACCATACAATCTAACATTTTTAGTCACTAAGAATGTAAAAATAAAAACAATCAATGTGATAATGAGTAAACCATAGCGTTGTAAATAACCCCTTTTCTTTGTTAACAACACTTTAAACATCCTTTCTCTTTAATCGTGTGTTTCTAAATACCAAATATTGAGAAAACACATAATTAAGTACTATCACAAGTATGCTTACAGTAACTTTTGAAAGCATTGGATCCATTTTCCAATAGGTAATAAATAGGAAAACACCACCTATTTCAACAACCATGGTTACACCTCTAGATGAAAAAAAACCAACCATTTCAATTATTAAATCTTTAATAGACTCACAATGACTTTTAAAAACAAATTGCTTATTGGTGACATAAGCAAAAACAACAGAAACAATGACTGAAATTGTATTAGCTAGATTAGGTTCTATACCAACAAGTGCATAAAGCACCCAGTAAATACCAAAACTAACTAGAGTCGTTAAACCACCAATCAAAATATATCTTACTAGTCTAAAAAAACGTTCTTCCTGTAACATTTTCCTCAATTTATTTATCATTATCTTAATCATAAAGCAGTCCTTCATCTCTTCGTTTAGTTGTTACGTGTTGATTATCTTTGTTACGGTGTCTTCTTCTGTGTTACCAATTATATCAGCTATAATATATCTAGGTCGCTGTTTTACTTCGTCATAAATACGGGATATATATACTCCGATAATACCAAGTGAGAGCATAATCATTGAGCCTATAATAAGAAGCAGCAGAATAACTGTGGAAAAACCACTTATTGCATTTCCCACAAAAAAATTAACTAAGGTCTGTATTCCTAAAATAATTGCAAATATAAGAAAAAATACGCCTCCTACTATTGTTAAGTAAAGGGGTTTACTGGTATGAGCAACAATAGCATTGAGCGCTAGCTTGATGAGTTTCATTGTAGAGAAACGGGTGGTTCCTTCTAGTCTATCTTGAACGTTAAATTGATAGGGTATTGTTTTAAAGCCTATCCAATCTACAAGACCTCTGAAAAAGAGGTTTCTTTCACTAAATCTACGTATAGCATCTGCCACTTTATTGTCAAATAGTTTAAAGTCTGAAGAATGATTCATATTGAGCCCAGTAGCTGCTTTTAACACTTTATAAAAACTTCCTGCTAGAAGCTTATAAGCTAGTGTTTCTTTGCTTCTTTTTTGCTTAACGCCATCAATAATATTTGCTTTTGTTTTGTTCATTAGCAATAGCATTTCTTTTACACAGCTTGGAGGATGCTGTAAATCTGAATCCATAATGAGATAGCGTTCCGATCGGATGTGGTCTAATCCTGCACATATAGCCACTTCTTTGCCAAAATTCCTTGCAAAACGAATAGCAGATACATTATGGTATTTGATCTTAAGTTTATTTAGTTCCTGCCAAGTATCATCTGTAGAACCATCATCTACAATAAAATATTGACAAGATATTTTATCCTTGAATAAAGTTTCATGTATAACGGAAAAGTTATGAGCAATAGCTTTAGATTCATTGTAAACAGGTATAATAATTGATAGATCCATCTAGAACTAAACTTCCTTCCATAATTAACTTGCACTGTATAGTATACCTCTTATTATGTGTATAAACAAATAGTGATATATTATCAACTATAACCATAGTTTGCCTTAGTTAATCACTACTCGGCATTGCAGACAAACTTATTTATATACTGCCATGATTTATTGTTTTTGGATTAGAATAGGATCCTGCTCAGCAGGCTGGACTAGTCGTATACGATAGGCCTGCATAGCAGTGTAACTAAGCTTATCTATAAGTTTTCCATTAACATATGCTCCTACAACAGCCCCAACACCTGGAATCATCTGTAATAGTTTTGCCATGTCAATATAGTCTCTATACTCTATCTGGAATGTACGCCAATCAAAAGAATTGATATCCTCTGGCAGTGATGCAATATAGTCTTTATAATATTCTATTCTGTCAAAAATCTTATTCACATTACCTTTGCTAGAAAAAGCAAGCTCAAATATAGTTAACATATAGACTCTTTCTTTATAGTCATTAATGTTAAATCCATACAAACTAGCAATATCGTAGAGAAACTTTATCTTAATACTAATAAGTAAGGGCAAATCTGCAAGTCCCAATAGAATTCCTCCTGCACCAGTTCCAGCGCCTTCTACCATTGCTGTCTTTTTATACATATTTGTTTTTTCTACTAATAAGGCATCCCTTTCTTGTAATGATAAATCCATCATCGGTGGATAGGTTATTATTTCAGAAGCAAATAAAACCGCCTTAATAAAATTCTTAATAACGGACGTCACAATTTCATGATATTTTTCTGGTAATAAATTATTTATTTTACTCTGGATATCTTTTGAAGTTTTTTGTGCTAAACTAGGCTTCAATCGCATTTGCTGCTTCCATTTATTCAATTCTTTAATAACCATCTGGTTATAAGTATCCATATATACCATCCTTTTTACCATATCAAAACATTAAATGACTATGAGTCAAGCAATTTTAGAGGCATTTAAATCATGCTAATTACTAATGAACAAGGCTATTCCACAACATCAATAATTATAGAACAATAAGCAACAGGAATCGTCCCTAACACTTCTATCATGTGGTTCACTTAGTATAAGTATAGCATACTATATATTTATATGTTAATTGTCATGTATATGTAATGTTTGATAATGAGTAATATCATTAGGGTTGTGTGGAAATATGAATCCATTAAAAAAGCAACTGAAACTATTAATAATTTCAATTGCTCTTTCTTATCAAAGCATTACTTTTGTAAAAAGATGCTCTACGTTCTCCTATATACTTCAAGGACATCCTTCAGTTAATCACTTAATTGAAATAAACTCAAATAATTCAGGATCACTTGTCTCTTCTTTAACTAGCTTACTCTGCTCACTATCTTTCATAGGTTGTTCCACAAGATAATCCTCCCAGCCATTATCGCTTTGTCCAAACCAACAAATACTATAACGTCTCTCCACAGTATCCATTACAACGGACTTTATACTTCCAAACCATTGTTTATAATAGTAACTACTCATACCCTCTGGATATTTTTTAAGCAGCATATCCTTAATCTGTGCTTCTTTGAAGTCGGTGTTTGTTTCTAAAAATTGTACTAACTTTTCGTAGCGTACAATAGAGTTTCTCATAGCCATAGGCTCATAATGTTGAATCTCTGGAAGTACAATATGATTCGTATTACATACATATTTTTTGGCACATTCCTCAGAAATCTGCTGATATGCTTTATGACCATCTATTGTTTCTAACAAAACTGCATTTCCCTTGTCATCTGCTAAAATCAAATTAATATTATAGGCAATAGGTATTTCTAGTGTTAATTTTAGAGCTTCTTCTACATTTTTGCAATTGTCTAGTATACTTCGTATAACAGCCCAAAATTGAAGTCCCTTAATTTTTGGCACTTTCATTCCTTCTATATTACCTACAGGCAATCCACAAGAAGCCATAGATACTGCAAGACCACACTCATTAATGCCTTCCGTCCTTCCGAACCCTACTATAGTGCCTCCAATATGTGTATACTTGCCTTTAGCTTGCATTCGACATACGGTTAGGTCTTCATCAGCAATACTAAACTCATAATTCCTAGCTAGTCTCGTATGACCATCTTCCATTTCACTTCCAAGTATAGCAAGCCCTGAACATCTTGGTATCAAATAGGTCATCCATGAAAATGCAATATCTTTTATTGCTAGCTTTGCTTCCTCTGCAAAGCCTTCTAATTCCTCTCTTAACCCAGGGCAATACTTATCATAAATCTCCATTGCCTCTTCTACTTCTTTTTCTGTAAAAAAAGTGGGGGCAGGCATATTAAATTTCTTAACATCTAGTTTTCTAGCAAGTTGTTTTCCTATTTCTTTGTGTGTCCCACTTACTTCATAATACTTAACTTTTTGTTTCATCATAGAATCCTTCATCCCTTTCCTATTGGTTGAATTCATTCTACACCTTAACTTATTATTAATCCTGTCATTTTTTGCACAGATTTGACAGATTTATTTTTTATTTACTGGAATCCTTGTTTTACGTACGTAATCTCTATCATAAAATCCAAACTCAACTACTCTAACTTAAGATTTCTTAACTTATCTTCAACACACCAACAACCTTACCACTTATATAAACTTCTTGCACGTCCCTCATCATTGGTTCATATTTACTATTTTCAGCTACTAACATGAGTTTATTACTTGTTTTTATTACTTTTTCTATTGTTGCTTCGTCATCAATGATATCAATAGCTATATCATAATTATCAATATTACTATTCTCTTTCCGAATCAAAAAATGATGCAACACAAAAAAAGCCATAACATTACATAAACATAATTTAAAAAGAGACCAAATCTGGTCTCCATAGTATTCGTAAGGTACATCATAGGTCTCTCTTAACATTTTTATTATTTATTCTTATGTCTTTATAAGCTAATAAGTAGTTAACTACAGAAACGATAACACCACCACCAATAAAATTACCTATAGCAGCAATGAGCAAATTATAAAAAATCTCAAGTAATGTGATATCTCCACCAGTAAAATAAGCGGTAAACAAATAATACATATTAGCAACGACATGTTCTGTGCCACTAAGAACAAATACTGTAATAGATAGCCAAACAACAATAATTTTTGCAATTTCATCACGACAGCTGTATGCAAGGCATACCCCTGTTGACACTATTATGTTGCAGAGAATAGCACTAGAAAACAATTGTCCTAGTGGCATATGTACTTTATGTATGGATTTTTGTATAATAAGCTGCATGATCTTCTCATCAAAAATTCCAGATGCATGCGTCATAAAAGCTGCAAATATTGCTCCCAATAAGTTGGCAATTAATATAATTACTAATATTCGAAAAATCCTACTGACTCTAGTTCTTCCATCATAAACAGCAACCATCACCATGCTGTCACTTGTAAATAGTTCAGCTTGCATAATTAATATTGCAATGATGCCTAGAGGGAAAACTAGAGCACCTAAGAAACCTCCTAGTCCCGGATCAGCTACTGTTGCAGCTAGTTTAAAATATCCAATAGCACCTAGAGATATATATATTCCTGCTAAGATGCCTTGTACTAGTAATATAATGAATCTTTTATCTGCTTTATGCTTACTTTGATAGAGTATATATTTTGTTAATGCTTTTGGTCCAGAATAATTTTTTGTCATAGTTCCTCCTGTTATCTTTTTAGTTGTTGTAAATGTCATAATTTTTATTTCATATTAGATGTATAAGAAGATATAACCTCTTACTTATATTTATTTAATATTTCTTTTGGAATATGACAATAATCATTTGGGCATCTAGTTAACCTATCTTGATGTTCTTCTGCACTTCTCACGTAATTCGTAAGAGGTAATACTTCAACAACTATAAGGTCACTGTCATTTCTTTTACTAATGAATGATTTCGCCTCTTCCAAATGTTTAGAATCTTCACTATACACTCCTGTTCTGTATTTCTCACCAACATCCTGTCCTTGTTTGTTCAAACTATATACATCAATTATCTCAAAGAAATATCCCATTAATTGCTCAATAGTTACAATCCTTGGATCAAATTTTGTTTTTACACATTCAGCATAGCCATCATAGTCACACTCAAGTGTATTATTTGTTCCATTCGCTCTTCCTGCTTCTGTAAATTTAACACCAGGTAAGGTTTTTATGAATGCTTGTACTCCCCATAGACATCCACCTGCAAAATATACTGTTTCCATATTGTACCTCCTCTTTGGTCAAATTACAGTTAAACTAATATTACTATAATATTCTAAAGGAGAATTTAAGAAGAAAACTTCAATCACTTATGATACGGTTCACCATGAATAATCCTAAACCCCCGATAGACTTGCTCTAATACCATAACCCGAAAAAGCTGATGAGGAAAGGTCATTTTTGAAAAGCTTATCCTTGTATCTGCTCTCGTTAAGACTTGCTTTGATAGACCAAGGGAACCTCCAATAACAAAGGCTATTTTGCTTTTTCCTGATACTTGCAGCTCTTTAATTTTCTCAGAAAAATCTTCTGATGATAGCATTTGACCGTTTAGATCTAATGCTATACAGTACATAGTATCTTTAACTTTTCTAAGTATGACATTTCCTTCTTTTTCTTTAATGTGTTCTTCCTCTTTATGTGACGGCTTATCTGGAGTCTTCTCATCTGGTACTTCTATGATTTGCAATGTACAATACCTAGAGAGACGTTTGGTATATTCCTTTATCGCTTGCTTGAGGTAGTTTTCCTTTAGCTTTCCAACAGTAATAAGGGTTATTGTCATTTGTATAACTCCCTTTTCAAAATATGATCAAACTAAAGCCTTACTGATCCAAAATTGAGTAAGGCTTTAAGTATACTTTATATATTCTATTTTTGGGCTAAATCTCAAAAAGTAAGAATACCATAGTTTTCTATACAACTTTAAATATTTTCTTATCTGGCTTTTCTGAGACGCGTACTATATCCGCTCCTAAGGCTCTAAGCTTTTCCTCGATGTGCTCATATCCCCTGTCAATGTACTGTATATTATTAACGATAGTTTCTCCCTCTGCGCCTAATCCTGCTAGAATAAGGGCAGCACCAGCTCTTAAATCTGGAGCACTTACTTCAGCACCTGATAGATTGGAGATTCCTTCAATAATGGCTGTATTGCCTTCTACTTTGATATTTGCTCCCATTCGGCTTAGCTCATCTGTATACATAAATCTATTTTCAAAAATGCTTTCAGTAATAATACTGGTTCCTTTAATCATTGACAAAAGTGTTGTTACTTGTGGCTGCATATCCGTTGGAAATCCTGGATAGGGTAGTGTTTTTAAATGAATGCTTTTAAGCGGCTTATTCACTAACACTCTAAGTGCTTCGTCGTATTCTTCAATAGCAACACCTATTTCTGTGAGCTTGGCTGATATTGCTTCCATATGTTTAGGAATAATGTTATTAATAGTAATGTCGCCACCTGTTATAGCAGCAGCAATCATGTATGTCCCTGCTTCTATCTGATCAGGTATGATCATATACTCTGTCCCATGTAGCTTATTAACACCATTAATTCTAATAATATCAGTTCCCGCTCCTTTGATATCGGCACCCATACTATTAAGAAAATTGGCTACATCTACTATATGTGGCTCTTTTGCGGGGTTCTCTATGACAGTTGTTCCTTCTGCCATTGTAGCGGCAAGCATAATATTAATTGTGGCACCTACACTTACTACATCAAGATAGATATTCGCACCCTTGAGTCCGCTAGTACTTGCATGTATCATCCCATGTTCAACTTTTACCGCTGCTCCTAAAGCTTCAAAACCTTTAATATGCTGGTCAATAGGTCTATTACCAATATTACAGCCTCCTGGCAGGGCTACCTGCGCATTAGAAAATCTACCAAGTAAAGCACCTAGTAGATAATATGACGCTCTTATTTTTTTTATAAAATCATAATTAACCCTGTAATCTTTAATTTCTTTACTATTAATTCGAACTTTGTCTTGATCTATGTAATCTATTTTAGCACCTAAATTTTCCATGCTTTTAAGTAGTACTCTAACGTCATTAACATTTGGGATATTTTCAATAACACAGGTATCATGACATAGAATAGAAGCTGATAAAATAGCTAAAGCAGCATTTTTAGCTCCGCTAATTCCTACTTGACCCTGTAGTGGTTTTTTCCCTTTAATAATAAATTGATCCATCTCGCACCTCACTGTTAATTTATGAACCATGGTATATTATAGCACACTAATCAAAAAATGTAAAAGTGCATTTAATTTCTTACTATTTTATTCGTATAAGCATTGATAAAATATATCTCTTTGTTACTTAATCCTATTCTATAGTAAGGAAATGCCATACAGCTATGCTCATTTTTTAATTCTTCTATACCAACGTAATATCCAATGTCTACATCCATTATTCTCATCTCTTCTTCCGACTGTTCATCCTTAATATGATTCATAAAATTGTAAAGCGCATGATCAAACGGTACCATTTCATTTTTACCGCCTTCCATTTTTAAAGGCATTGCTTTACAATAAGCAGCGTTGATTATGCCTTTGTTGGTCATGATAAGATGAATGCAACTATTAAATATCAGTTCCCCTCTGTAGACTTCATTAAATTCAATTGTATACTTATTTTCTTGCTTGTGAAAATAAGTCAATTTGAAGGAAGTATCATTAATAGTTAATTTTTTAACAAATTCTTTGGCTGTTTTAACTATATCAGTTTCTGAAAAAGTATCTGGTACATACCTTCCACCACCACTGGTATAATGAATATGTCCTAACTGCCCACTAATGTCTAGAGTGATTGTTTCGTTGTTGGATACATATTTGATTTTCTCTGGTGTATAGATTGGCTTGATATCAACATCATTATCCAAGAGATGGCTGGCTATTTTCTTGATATCCTCTTCATTAACATCTGATGGAGCAACAAGAAGCGGTTCTTTAGGACTATAGTCTGTAATGATATCTTCAAGGTATAAATTATTTTCATTAAAAACCTTAATAAGCTGGGCTATTCGTTCTTTAGAAAGTGTATATTCATCTTTCTTTTTGAGTTGATAAGCCCCATAAAATAATATATTGATAAATAAAAATATGACTATAAAAATAGTTATAACTCTATCCCAATTCATTTTATCACCTATCTAAGCTAATGACATTGGTCATGTTTTCTGTTTCTATTGCCCATGTAAAGTCTGCCATATTCAATCGTTCCATATAGTAGGATAAATACATACTTTCAATCATAATTTGTTCAGCATCCCTATGCTTATAAAAATCATCTAAAGCCTGAACATAATTACTGTCAAAACCTGTCATCTGTTCTATAATTTCTTCCTTTTCTAATAACAATCTTTTATAATAGATTACCTTATTATTGGTAACCTTTACAACCATTGGATAAACCAAGTCATAATTCTCTTTGATGTGAGAGGATAAAAGCATCTTCACTCCATTAAATCTATAAGAATAATAGAATGTAGCTTCATGGTCTGACACTTGTATATGGTCAAGATAATACTCCTGCTCGATAAGACTGGAGTCATTTTCAAGAAACTTATCTGCAATATAAAAAGCTTCAAGGACAGATTGCTTTTGTTCTTCTTCTACTTTTCTATTATGATATTCAAGTATACCGTCATAGTTATATTTTAATATAATACTTCCATCTCCATATAGAGTTACATTTTCATCATCACTTTTAGTTTCTACCTTTAATTCTGGATTCTCAAAAAACTGATTAATAAAGGTATTAAAAGATACAGTATTTAAAGAATCTCCATCCATAAATGGAGTCTTAAAGTATAATTTTTCAAAATAGGTGAGTGTTTGTGAAGGCAACGGAATCAGTGTATTGTAATTAAAAAGTTTGAATCCATCTTTTAAGGTGGATATATAAACAGGCAAATGGCTTTGCTGTAATTGATAAATACTAGTGTTTAAGGATTCGTTAGCAGATAGCAAAAGACTTTTATCCACTTTATATCCTTCAAGATGATTATCATACTGATAGTAAAAATAAATATGTATATGCTTCTCATTATCCGCTGGAGTAAGTATAACCTGATTAAACTGCTCCATATTCTGTTTTAAATCTTCCATTTTAATACCTAAATCATCCATAAAAAGGTGTGTATCTATATTAAACGAATAATTAAAGATAACGCTTTTATTGTTTAATAGTTCCTTTAGGTTTGGTGGTTCTTGAATAGAAACCCCTTTGTTTTGTAGAGCTTTAAATAGGGTCATGCTACTAGTCATAATTTTACTAAACTGAGGATGGGTTGGCTTAATGGAAGTAAATTCATTTTCATTGTCATTGAAATGTACGTAGATCGCTTCTGGCATAATAAACATACCCTTCCTATAAGGTCTTGTATCATAGGTGGGTACTGACTCTTGAAAGAAACTATAAAAAAAGTTACGATCTGATATATCATCAAACCATAACCTGGATGCCTGATAGATACTGGTTATAATAAGTACTATTAATATTAAAGATTTTATCCATTTGATACTTAGTTTCATATTTATCACCAGTTATTTAATTGCCCATTCAGTTACTTCATATAAAAATCCTTGTTCTTCAAATATTTCTTCTAATAAATCATAGTCATCATTTTCTGACTCATTATTATTAAAATCTAAGTCAATATTCTCCAACTTATCTTTTGTTGTTTCTTCTTTTCGATTGATAGTATACTGTCTGTGCAATAAAGAATTATCCTTTTTAACTACAACAATGACATAATTAGAACCAATAAAATCAAACTCTAAAACCTCACTGTAAAGACCAGAAGCCCCTATATTTTTAATAGATTCAAAGTTAACATGATAACAAGAACTATCTTTTGTATAGATTAACACACCTACCGATGTCCCCTTAACTCCTTCTCCAGATATATTCATCATTGAAGCAAAGGTTGGCGTTACCTCTTTTTCAAAACCTTTAGTTAAATATAAATAATTAAAATCATTAATATCCTTGGGTAATGGCTCACTTACATCAGGAACGTTATCAGGCTCAATAACCAAGTATTCTTCTTGAGTTATATCTTCATATTTATTGTCCAAGTCTACAGACTCTAAGTTATTAGCATTATCTGGATCTAGTGTTGATTGGGATTTAATCTCAGAAGTATTGCCATATTCTGCTTGTGTATCTTTACAAAATATATCTTCTCTAGTTATTGGTCGTTCTTCTTGTTCACTATTATCCTCAGATACAAACTCAAAGTATTGGTCAATATCAATATTAAAAGTTCTAAAAAACTCATAGGATTGTAAGTCCTCTTGATTGACTATAGAAGCACATGCAAATGTCGGTACGCATAATACACTGACCATAATGAGAGATACTATAATTGTACATCTTTTTAACATATGCCTCACCTCTTTCATTCTATAGCCTTAATTATACATTCATAATATTACAGTTGTATTACAACCCGTTAACTATTACTTAACAACTTTAACCACTTAAGATTCTAGCTTATAGTACTAATTGGTCTTAGGAAAATATAGTTTAAAGCATGAGCCTTCTCCAAATTGGCTCTCTACCTCTATTTTCCCTCCATGATATTCCATAATTTCCTGTGCTATAGCTAAACCAAGACCAGTTCCTCCCATAGCTCTTGAACGTGCTTTATCCACTCTATAGAACCTTTCAAATATTCTTGATAAGTCTTCGGGTGGTATACCCATTCCAGTATCCTTTATAGAAATAATAACATGTGAATGCCCTTCATTTAGATTAACTTCTATCATCGCTTTTTCATTACTATACTTGACTGCGTTTGATATAATGTTTTTGATAACCTGTTCCACTCGGTTGACATCAGCTGATATTTTATAAACTGCTACTGGTGCCTGATAGTTCATGGATTGGTTTTTCTTAGCAGCATGAATCTTGTATTTTTCAATAATATCTTCTAATAAACAATTAAGATTAATTTCCTGCATTTTAAACTTGGTCTGCTTATTGTCCAGCTTAGACAATTCCAAAAGGTCTTGAACCAAAGCTGTCATCCTGTCACCTTCGTTATTTATAACTTGAAGGAAGGCTTTTGCAGTATCCTTATCCTCAACCGCTCCATCTAAAAGAGTCTCAGCATAGCTCTTAATTGTTGTTAGTGGTGTTCTTAGCTCATGGGATACATTGGCAACAAATTCTTTCTGCATTTCTTCTAACTTTTTGTGCTCTGTTATATCCTGAATAACACAAATCATTCCCATTAAATTTTTGTTTTTATTTAGATAAATGGCAAAGCATACATTAACGTATTTATCTCGTAGTGGAATAATACGCTGAACAATATCTCTTTTAGTTAATTCAAGAAGTTCTTTATAGTTTGATTCTAAAAGGGTATTGAATATATCATTATAAGTATATGCTTTTTCCTTATTCAATAATTCAAACGCAGCGGGATTATTATGGATAAGTTGACCGTTAAAGTCAAAAGCTAGTATACCATCTGTCATATGAGTAAGTACGGTTTCTAGCTTATTTTTCTCTCCAGATATTTCAGATAAGGTAGATTTGAGTTCTTTTGCCATCATATTAAAGTTCTCAGTCAACTGACCTATTTCGTCATTGGACAATACTTCTATAGGATCTTCAAGATGACCCCTAGACATGTCTCGTGCTTTTTTAGTAAGTGCTGTTATGGGCTTTGTCAAAAAGTTAGAAAATGCAAATCCCAATACAATCGTACAAACAATTGCTAACAATATAGCTAGAATTATGATAGCTACTGTATCCATCATATTATTTTTAAGCTGCTCTGTGGAAGCTAGAACATAAATAACGGCATCCTTCTGAAAAGTTGGTTCTGCATAACCCCTATACTCTACCAAATGTCCATTAATATTAGGTAATCTTACAGTTTCAAATCTTTTAGTTGGTTCATCATAGGCAGCAGCCATTACTGAAGATGTATTAAATACTTCATCACTGACTCCTAAAGGCGAATATATGATATTCCCACGCGTATTAAGGAGATATACTCTTTTGTCTTTAAATAACTCTGCATAGTCGGATATGTAGGATTTAATATTCTCTTCATTTACCTGAAGTTCTTTTATGTACTGCACCGCAGCTTTTAATTCATCATCTATTTTTTTGTACGCGTTATTATTAAGCATGGTTACAATCAATGTACCGCTAACTATCATGATTATGATAACCAACAGAACATACATCATAACTAATCGCCATTTTAAGCTTTTTATCATTGTATCAACCCATTATCAATTATGCTTTAAAGTAATAGCCAATCCCACGTTTTGAAAGAATAAAACGTGGTTTGCCCGGATGGTCTTCAATCTTAACCCTTAATCGTCTTATGGTTACATCTACTGTTCTTACATCACCATAATACTCGTAGCCCCATACTTTTTCAAGAAGCTGTTCCCTAGTAAATATTTGCTCTTTCTGCATAGCTAAGAATTTTAACAGCTCGTATTCTCTAACGGTCAGCTCTATGATTTGGTCATTCTTCTTAACCTCATATTTATCTATATCTATAGTCATGTTGTCATAGGTCATCACATTTTGTTCTTCCGTTGTACTACCCACCATAATATTTCTTCTTAAATTCGCTTTGACCCTTGCCATTAATTCTCTAACACTAAATGGTTTCGTTACATAATCATCTGCTCCAAGTTCAAGTCCCAGCACTTTATCAACTTCTTCTGCACGTGCTGTAAGCATTATGATAGGTGTATGATATTTATTTCTTATTGTCTTACAGACCTGTATACCATCCACCTTAGGCATCATTATATCTAACAAAACCAAATCTGGTTTTTCCTTTTCGTATAGTTCTAATCCTTCTTCTCCATCACTCGCAGTCACCACAAGATATCCTTCTCTTGTGAGGTTGTACCTGAGTATATCCACAATTGCCTTTTCATCATCAACCACCAATATTTTATTCGGCACCCTACTCACCTCTTCTTGTTCTCTTAACCTCTATTCTATCAAAAATCCTATCAAATTGTAAAGAAGGATTCATACCTATTTATACTGCCAGTTTCTACCACTTGCTGGTGAGTTATCCGATGCAAACCTTAGATATATTTATTTTATACTAAACCTTAACTTCTAATCATTGGTAATATACATAATTTCTTATTTTATAGTGTGAATTATTATATTAATGCTAAAGGAATAGATGAACTAGTTTTCTAAACTATATAATATAGCAAAAAAAGCATCAAAAGCAATATATACATTAATTAATATAATACCAATTAGTATGTAATTAAATATTTGATTGATCACTCTATTATCAAACACCCTATTAAATCTAGAACCAAGGTACCCACCCACAATTCCACCAGGTATCATAAACTTGAGCATACTTAGATCATAATTGCTGAATCCTGAATCTAATTGAATAAGCGCTAACTTTGACGCTTGAGAAAATAAAATAATAAAAATAGATATAACCGCCGCATCCTTTGTTGAAAACCCTAAAACTATACAGAGAATAGCAACGTTTATTAGTCCTCCACCAATTCCTAAAAAAGTAGCTATTGTACCAAGTAAAACACCTAGCAAAAAAATAACACCTATATTCTTTATGGATGACTTAGGAAGTTTATCCTTAAAGGCTACAATTATCAATAACAAAGCTAATATGATAGCTTGTCTTCCTCTTAACTGATTGCTATTAATACTTATAACAAAAGGTGAGAATAATTGTTTTCCAAAAGCTCCACCTAGTATAGCTCCTATAGTTAATACTATCATATTCTTTTTAATCTTAAAGCCCAAACGCATCTGATTAATGGTTGAGACCACTGCCATAGTTAAAACAGTTAGAGATGATAAAATACTAATAGTGGATATATCATAATGTCCATATATATCTAAAATAGGCTTAATGATAACACCTCCACCGAGTCCTGCCATTGCACCCAGTGTTGTTGCAATAAATGCTAGTAAAAAGTAAACAAGAACCATTAATACGCAACCTTTCTTTATCATATGATAAAAACTCTAACTTGATAGACATTATATCACAGGTTTGATAAAAATTATATTGTATTTAACAAACCTGTGATATAGTTTATACCTTTTACTCCAATCATAATAAGAAAAGCAATAAAAAAAGCCTACACAAGGCAGACTTCTTTTGATTTATTAATCTAGATATTTTGCTGGATTGACAGCCACATTATCAAAACGTATTTCAAAATGAACATGAGGTCCTGTACTAAATCCTGTACTACCTACCTCTGCAATTTTCTGATACTGTGAGACATACTTTCCTTTTTTTACAACAATTTTACTGCAATGTGCATATCGCGTTAAGATACCATCTCCATGGTCAATGTCAACTGTATAACCATACGTGTTGCTTTTCCAACCAGCAAAAACAACTTTCCCACCATCAGATGCTCGAATAGTAGTTCCTGTACTACAAGCAAAGTCAATACCATGATGGAAGCTTCCCCATCTTGGACCAAACGGTGATGTTAGTCGACCTCCCACTACTGGCATAATATATTTCCCAGTAGCGCCTTTACTTGGCAATGGTTTAGAGCCTTTTTCTATTACCTTTGCTTTAGGTTCCTTAATAATTCTCTCAGATACAATTTTTCTATAGTCTTCAACACCATTGACTTTAGTAATTTGTGCTGTAACTTCTTTGATACCGTCATATCCGTTACTGATAGTAGATGTATAACCCTCAAATTTATTAGGATTCTTAATATACTCTATAGGTCGTTCAACTGGTTCTGTGTAGATAATCTGCTCTTTAGCAGCAACGGATAGCTCTGCTTGAGGAACATTTACTACCAGTTCATCCCCAATGTGAATGTACTTTTGATCTTTAAGTCCTGGATTTAATACATACAAATCGCTTAAGGACATATCATGGTCTTCGGCAATAACAGAAGGAACATCGCCTTTTTTAACAGTATAAACTTCATCTTCTATGTTTTCTTTCGTAATCATCTCTGCAGCTGTATCTATAGAATGAATATTTTCTGCTTGCACATAAGACTCATACACTTGTATCGTCTCAGCAAAATCAACATCTACTACAATCGGCTCCATTGCCTGTTCAATTTCCTCTTCGTCTCCTTCACCAATACCGATTGTATCAGTAGTGTCTACGATTGGTTTATGGAGCTGTACTACCTGAGGAACCTTCATGGAAGGGTCAAATGGCAACTCTACCAATTGAATGTCATAGTTATCGATATCATCTATATAAGCACTTTGAGCAATTTTAAGTACTTTTTTTATTGAATCTTCGTCTTCTAACGCAACCTTAAAATCGCCCCCGATTTGTAATACATAAGCTTTGGTTTTAATGGTATCAGGATGATTTCTTAAGGTATTGACAAGGTTCGTCATTAGAGTTTCTTCATCTGTTATATCCTCTGGCTTGGCATGCTCTAGATAAAACTCAAGTTTCTCAGTAAAAGCCAATGGTCTTCCTGCCTCTTGTTCAAGTATATTCATAGCTTCTTCATAAAGGACATTAGCCGTATCCTGTTCATAAACAACGCCTATTTGTGTATCATGATAAATAACTTTATATGAATTTGACTTAAGATCAGCTTCAATTGCATTTTGCCCACTACCCCAATGGTTTACCGCAAAAAACACTAAAATAACACCGATAGCACATATTATTTCTTTCATGTGCCTAAAGAGTAGGAGCTCTTTATATTTGGGTATCCCGCTCATTTTTTATTACCTCCGAGAACTATAGTTACGTAACACTTTTGTAATATTTTATACCATTTTAACAGATTTTTTTCCATATGTAAAGGATTTTGGCAAAGTTTATATTTAATAGTAAAAATACAACTAATTTCTACATGCTTCCCTATTTTTCTCCTTATAATATTTCGCCTTAGGTCTATGCATAGCTTTAACTTATAAAAGCTTATGTAGCATGTAGTGCTTTTTATTTCAATAGTAAACTAATTAGAATTTTAGTCTATGGTATGCAAAAAAGGCGAGTAGTATTTGCTTGTAAATCCCTAAACTTATTTATTATTAGAATAACTTTCGTTTTCGCGAGGTTTACATAAAACTCGTAGTTTATAATTACAAACGAGTATTGAATTGTGGTACATTATGATAATTTCAGAGTGTAATGTGTCTGTAACATTAGTAATAATGGTGTAATTGGAAGATATTATAGATTGAATATAACGTTTGATTTAGATAAAATGGATCCGTACATGGTTAACGTAACCAGTCAACCATAAACGTTATATCATCTTATAACACACATTAAAAAAAATTAATAAGGAGGACGTGCATTCATGAAGATGAAGAACTTAAGAAAAGTGGCTGCTTTGGTGCTTGCAGTATTAGTTATGCTAACTAATGCTCCTAATGCTTTTGCAGACACAGTTACACAGCAAGATAAGCTGGATAAGCTCGTTGAACTTGAAGCATTAATGGGAGAGGGCAATGGTGTTGATGGCGATAAAACCATGACACGATATCGTTCCATTGTTATGCTATTAAGACTTAAAGGTCTTGAAGATGAAATGCTTGCTTACGATTATGAAGGTAAAGATAGTTTTGCAGATGCAGAAGGACAATGGGACTATCAAAAACGTTTGATGGCCTATATAAAAAACAATCCTGATGTAGGGGTTGAAGGTTACCCAGATGGTACTTTCAGACCTTATCAAGAAATTACTTCTCAGGAATATGCTAAGGTCATGTTAGAAGCACTTGGATACGAAGATGATGTTGACTACACTTGGCATACAGTCGAAGATAAAGCTAAGGAAATTGGTCTTATTTCTTCACTGAAGGAAGGAACATTTAAAGTATTGGATGTTGCAGAATATACCTATGATGCATTATCCATGACTTCTAAAAATGATGATATAACATTAGGCGAACAATTAGGATTTGTTATTGTTGTGACAGACTTGAACGTTAGTTCAGTTAAAACACTCAATTTAGTACAGACACAAGTAAGCTTCAATAAGGCTGTTGACCAATCAACCGCTGAAGACGTTGATAATTATACATTAACCGATTCAGATGACGATGAGCTTGATATTACTGATGCAGAGTTATTAGATGATGAAAAAACAGTAGTATTAACACACGAAAATGCAGGTCAACAAACAGAAGCAGTTTTAGAAATTGAAGATGTTAAAGATGCTAACGAAGAAGAGAAATTAGCTGACTTTACAAGTGATGATATTGAATTTTTGGATATGACACTTCCAGAGGTAGAGAAAGCTGAAGTAATTGGTATCGATACGATAAGACTTACGTTTTCCGAACCAATGAGTAAAGAAACTTTAGAAGAAAAAGGTAACTACGAAGTCAATGATGGAGATCTTTACATTAGCTCTGTTACTGCTGCTAATAATAATACCCAAGCAGACATTGAATTATACTCTGATTTAGAAGTCGGAAATGTAACCGTTGAAATTACAAATGATGTAACTGACGAAGCTAATTTTGGTGTTATGCCTAAAACAATGACCGTTTCAGTTGTAGAAGACAATGATGGTCCAAAAATTATAGGCTTCAAGGATGCTAAGAAGAGTGAAGTTACACTTATCTTTGATGAACCAATTATTATTAATGACGCGGATGCAGACAACTACTATCATACAAATAACAGCAACACAGTTGATACAGATTTAGATTCTGATATCCACTTAAGTGATGATGGTATTGAGTTAACCCTTAATTTTACTGAGCACAATCTACCTGGTACTGCTTTTGTGTATATTTTAAAAGATTCCATAGAAGACTATTGGAATAATGATAACAACCAACTTATGTTTGAAATTGAAGTTGAAGAAGATATCACAGCACCAGTTATAGAAGATGTTGAAGTAGATTCTGAAACCAAAATTACCTTAAAATTTGATGAAGCGTTAGATGATGATATTGCTGAAGATGAAGATAATTATACCCTTCTTGACAGCGATGGTGATGAGGTAGATGAAATTAATGATGTCTCCTATAATAGCGATAAGCACGAAATCACTGTTACATTTGAAGAAGAATTAAGCGGTTTCTACAAAATAGTACTTGAGAATATCGAAGATATTAATGAAAATGAAATGCCTAAGACAACACTAGAATTTGAAGCAACTGATTCAACCGATCCAGTAAAAGAAGACTGGACAGCAACAATTTATAATGCTGGTGTAAAAGGTCAGATGGTCAAAGTTGATTTTGATGAGAAAATGGCAGTTGATGGTAAGTACTCCGTACTTGATTTAGAAAAATACACCATTGACGGACACTCATTGGCCGACTTAGATTGTGATGTCGATATCGACCTAGTAGATAATGGTACAGCTGTTGAAATCGAAATTGCTCCAGATGAAGAAACAGATGGCGTAGACATCAAAGCTAAGAACAATGGAATTTCAATAGGTAGAGTTGCTGATTTAGCTGGTAACTATACTAAAGCTTATATTAGTACATTCAACCTTGTTTCTTCAGATTATGTCTTAATAGAATCTGTTGAAGCTACTGATTTGGATACTGTAGTTATTACTTTTGATGACTTATTAGACGATTTTGAAGCTAATGACATCGTAGTAACAACAGATAATTCAAATGAATCAGCTGCAGAAGCTAATAAGCTGGATTTAGGTAAACGTTCACTAAGTCTTAACGATGACGGTAACTCAGTACTTACACTTACTTTAGCAAGTCAAGATGAACTAGATTATACAGCACAAAAAGACAGCGCAGTGTATGTGTACGTTATTGAAAACAATACTGTCAATAAATATGGTGAACCTTTAAAAATTAAAGATAACATGCTTGTTGATGATGAAATAGCTCCTACTTTATATGGTGGCGAAGATGCTGAATTAGAAGACTATGTAACAATTACAACTAACAATGTCTTTAAGGTAATCTTTAGTGAAGGCTTAAAAACAGACAATATCACTTTATCTGGTAGTGATTTTGTTATTAAAGCTGATAACGATACCTTAGTAAATGGTATTGACTTCCATATTGACAGCCTAGAGAAGACTCATGTTGATGATGATACTATCGTCTTTGAATTGTTAGGTGAGTTTGTTGGATTTGAAGGAGATATCGAAATCAGCATAACTGACTCAATTAATTATATCACTGATAAATCTGATAATGAAATTGTAGATGTAGATATTGATGATTTTGAAGTGATTATGTCGAACTAACATTATTCAACTAGCAAATAGCACATTAGCATTAACTATATCAACAGCAAAGAGTCAGCTATATTGTATAGCTGACTCTTTGATCTATAATATTATCTTTTGCTTACCCATTCTTATTACCTTATTGCTTCCCTTGCTTAACTTTTTCCTCGTATTGATTTCGTGTATTATCAGTTTCATCATTTCCATAGTTTAGCAATTTATTAAATGTAACGGTATACTCCATATCTGTATCCAACTGATCGAATTTTAGTATAATGGTTGTTGGGTCGATATAGTTTGCTCCAATTGGTATTTTTTTAAACTCGTTTCCATTATCATAATATCTTATATAATAATTGGTATTTAGTACATTAGGTACAGCAAGAGAAATTTCCTTATTAAATGATAGTTTTATAGTGTCTTTTCCGATAATTACTGCTTCTGATATATAGGTATCCATACTTTCCGATTCATTGTGTCTAAACTTCTCTGAATGTGATTTGGTTTGTTCCCTACCGTTCTCATCCAGCATTGTATTTAAAATTTTAAAATAATATTTGTCATCATCGTGTAGTGCATCCCACTTTGATAAATAAACTTTTAACTCATAGGGATTAATCTCTTTGTTATAATAAATGGCTACTGGCTCAGCAGAATAGGAAGAAGATGAATAACCTTCAATCTCGTAGTTCTCGATCTCTTCTGCTGCATTTTGATCTAGAGGTCTATCTATAGTTACAATTAAAGTAGTCGCATCATAGGAGTCCACATCAACAATTGTTACATCTTTACTTTTTTTGTTATTACCGATAATAGTATAGCTTTTTTCAACTATAGAAAATTGTCTAGTGACATCATTGACATGATTAATCATAATATGATATTTTTCATTCTCTCGAATAGAATCTTCTAACATAATTCTTACTTGCTGACCAGCTTCATTTCCACTATCAACAACTTCTGCTTGGTTGATTTTAATGGGTTTACCGTCATCATCTGTCACATAATAACTATATATCTGCTGAGCAACGATAGGATTAACTTTTTTACTGAAGGTTATTTCAATCATGTTTTCACTAATGGTTTTACAATCAAGAATCTGCATAGGTTCATTTATTTTAGTTGTGGATTGAAATTCTCGAGTATCATAGTCACCATCATTAAGACTAACACCATAAGCACTTACTAAAGATCCTTCAATACGAAGATCATAATAGGCTTTTTCATCAAAGGTATAGTCTTTGAAGTAAACAGCTACCCCATTATTACATGTCGGTAGTTTACTAATAATTAGATTAGAATTATTTCCTGTAACTAGCGTTTTTTTATCCTTCTTAAGTGTATAGAAAGGTGCCTGTAAAGCATTCTCATTTATAGGCTGTGTAAAATAAACATTAACAATATTATTACTCTCTGCTTCTACCTTAGTAATTCTAAAAAAGTCTGAATCAACCTCTGGAACTCCATAGCTCATAAAATCAAGTGTAAAAGAATCTGATTTATTTCCAAAACTATCCATAACATTTGCTATAAATAAAGTATACTCTATTCCCGGCTCTTGATCTTTTGATAATGTGATAGTATATACTTCTGTATCATCCTCTTGTTCAATGTCTTTTATAGCAATGAGCTTTGATTTATCATCTTTTTGATATAATAATACATTTCCATAATAAAATTCCTCTATTAATTCGTTAAATGTAACCTCTAAGGTTGAACTATTAACTGTTTCTAGTTCAATTACTTCTGTTTCAACTTCATCTTTTACTAAGTTATATTTCATAGCATATGTCTTATCAATTGTATCATTATCAATAAACCCTTGAATTAGACATATCTTGTCATTTATATTTTGTAAGGATAGAGTTGTAAACAAGATTTCTATGACTTCTGCTCTTGTATACTTTAAGTTGTCTTGTTTCTTAGTCATGTAATTTCTATCATCAACTATACCCACATTATAGGCTGAGTAGAATACATTGTTCCATGAAAAGTCTACATTATACTTATAGCCTAAAGCTGTTAAAACCATTTTTAGAAAAGCTTGTTCGCTCAAGTAATTATCTGGTTTAAAAGTATTATCAGGATATCCATCTATAATGTCATTGTTCACACAATACCCTATATATGGTGCATACCATTCAAGCGCATACACATCATTAAACGATGTTATACTGTATTTCGCTTTATTATTCATCACTTCTTCTTCAGCACATAACAGACGTACTACAAATGCTGCCGCTTCACTTCTCTTCAATTTCCCTTCAAGGTTATAACTTAAGCCATCCCCTCTCAATATATCAAGTTTTTTGAGAACCGCAGCTTTATCATCTATTGTAAGCTCTCTACTATTGACTTCTCCATAGGATAAATGACTGCTAATAAATATGAAACTAAGAGCTATAAAGACAGCAGATATTCTTTTTGCTAGACCCATAATTAATCATCCCCTTTATTATATTTTTCAGTATATACTAACCAGCTAATATGTAAGAATTATATGGGATATATACTACCACATTATAACATTTTCATCTCATTTCTACAATATGTAAGGGGGAGACATAAAAAAAAGAGCCAATCAAAGATTGACTCTTTCTAATAGTATTATTTAGTTTATTAAATCAACACTACTGGTATTACCTTTTTTATCTTCTATAGTACACATTAAATCTGCAGCACAGTTATTGAAATCAAAAGCAGTTGCAGAAGTAACTTCTAACTCATCATCATCCCATGAATATGAGAAATTAGAAGATAAGCTATTGAACATAACTTCTACAGCATTCTCACCATCAGAACATAATTCTTCAGTGAATACAACTGTAAATTTTTCTCCTGGTACAAGAACTTTAGTATGTGATACAGTGGACTCAACTGCTGGGTCATTTAATATATCAAAGTCATCAAAATCAACATCTTCTAATTCATTACCACTAAGGTCAGTTAGATAGTTAACCTTCTCAGCTAATTTAATTTTGATTTCTCCGTCAAATCCAGCATAATCACCTTTTAGGGTAAACTGAACAGTATCATTATTAGCACCTGATAGTAATACAACATCTACATCATTACCAACGGCTAATGTATCATTGCCAGCTTTAATGATGAAGTCATTTCCAACATATCCCTCTAATCCCGTAGGTGTTTTTAAAGGCTCACTGAACTTAACTTCAAATACATTATTAGTAGTTTCAGTAGCATAATCAGCTAACTCTTTATCTTCACCACCATTTAGAGTTGGGGCAATTTCATCATCTGCTACTTTGTTATCATTAATGAATAATGGTTCTCCATTACTATTCTCTGATTCATTATCAATAACATATACATAGACTGGCTGACCTTGACTTGTTGCTGTGTACTCAAGGTCATCTTTCATTGTTATTTTAATAACCGTATTACCATCATCATTGATATCTCTATTAATTTTTGAGATACCTAACTTATTAGTTTCTGCTGCTGTTGCATCAGTAATATCCGTTGTTACAACGATATCATTCTTATCAAAGTCTTTTAGCTCGTCGTCAAAAGTAACTTCGATAGTATCAACTGCAATTGCTTCAACAGTATCAATCATTACATTACCTTCTGCATCAAGTGAAACTCTACTTTCATACTCTTTTGTGTAGTTACCTTCATAGTCTGCAACTCTACCGATTATAACATCACCAGTAGCTGATAAGTTAAGACCATCATCATCACTTGTTTCACTTGGATCTTTGGTATCATCATTAGGTTCTATTCTAATTTCGACAGCAGTACCACTATCTACTAATTTAACTTTAACATCACACTCTAACTCATCCACTCGTCTACCATTAATAGTATACACCGCTTCATCAGTTACAGAGTATTGACCTTTACTATTCATTTTTTGACCATAGTCAACTTTAACCATCTGATTATGATCACCAGCATTGTATAGAGTAGCTGTCCACTCATCATCAGCTGCATTTGGTGCAGTTTCATCATCAACTTCAAATTCTAAAGTTGTTTTAGGCATTTTATTTTCATTGATGTCTTCTATATTATCAACAACTATTTTATAGAAACCACTTAACTTATCATCGAAGGTGATTTCAACTTCATGATCAGCTGATATATAGTCTATGTCATCAATTTCATCTACTTTATCACCTTTGCTGTCAAGAAGTTCATAATTATCTAACTCTTCAGCACTATCTTCATCTAAAGCTTCATCAAATTTTAAGATGATTTTTGTTTCTGAATCAACATCTAATTCATCAACAACAGGAGCTTTAACATCTTCTTCAACATCCACTTTAGCTGATATTTTACTATTGTCATTATTCCAATAGTCTTCTATAGAGTCTGCTTCAATATAGATAAATGTAGTACCATCCACTGATAATTTATGATCATCAAAATGAAGTGTTAATTCTGTACCATCATCACTAAGATGTGTATCTGGATCAATGTCATCATCAATATGGTTCTTATCATTTGTATGATAGTAATTTTCTTTATCTTCATCATTAATGATAATAGGTCCATCAAAGATTAAAGTAACTTCTGTAGTACTCGCATCTTTGTACCCAACTATCTCTGGTCCTTTGTCATCTTTTACAACAGGTATTTCTAATGTTTTAGGCATAACACCAAAACCAGCTGTATCTTCAACATCATTAGTTACTTTAAGTGTTACAGTTCCTTCATCAAGATCAGAATACAATAAGATATCTGCTTGTGTATTGTTATTATTAGGAGTTATCTCATTAATATAGATATCATCGTCGTTCACTTCATAGTTATCTTGCTCAGTTACAGCATCTACATCCATTGGCTCAGAAAAATAAACTCTAATGGTATCAATACCAATAACTTCTGCTTTTTCTATTTCTGGACGAGTCATATCTTCATATTCAATTTCTTCACTCTTGAAATCAGGTATTTTTTCTTCTTCATCAACATCTTTTACATCTTCAACTTCAAGTGTTGCAATAGTTTGTTGTTCTGCGTTGTCATGTGTTAAAACAACTGTTACATCATCAACCAACTCTGCATCAGTAATTTCAATTTCATCATCATCTGAATTAGTTAAGTCATAGTTATCTTCCTCTTCAGCAGATGTTTGATCAACCGCTTTACTGAATACAACTTTTGTTTGAACTAAGTTTAGAACCTTAACTGCAACAACTTCTAATCCTTTGTCTTCAATTAAATCATTAACTACTGCTACATCTTCATCAACGATTTCATTTGCAACAAGGTCTTCAATTAAAGTTGTTTCAGAATCTTTAGCTTTCCAGTTAAGAGAAGCGTACATAACACCTACTAATTTATCTCTTAAAACTGTTTCGCTGTCATCTGTAGCTAATGCCATTGCGACATCAACATCAATTAAGTTTGCTTCTACTAAGTAATATGGTGTATTCCAAGCATCTTCAGAGTAGCCTAATGCTCTGTAGAACCATACGTAGAATCTCTTAGTTGACATTGCACTTCCGAATTTTCCACCGCCTACACCATTGGTGATGCCTTTTTCTACTGCAAAAGCAACATAAGGTGCTGCCCAATCTGGTACGTCAGTGAAATCTGTTGTGTCATCTGAGTCAACATCCCAACCCATTGCACTACCAATTAATTTAATTGCTTGGTATGCATCTGCATCAGCATCTAGAGATGGTACAAACTCAGTTGTACTTGTTCCGTTGAATAAGCCTAAGTCATAAAGTACTTTAGCTTCTTCAGAATTTTGCACTCCGCTTGCAGCAAAAGCTGAACTAAATGTAGAGAACACCATAGCGAATGCTAAAGCTAGTGCAAGAACTTTCTTTAAGTTCTTCATGAATATTTCTCCTCCTTTTATTTAATTACATTTTTAGGGATACATGCCCTTTGTAACACGGTAAATTATACCACTTCAATTTTTTCCAGTCAATATATTACCAACATATGTAATAAATCTGTAATTTAAGCCATTACAACTCCTATATCTATGTAATATATCAACCAGTAAGTGGTATCCATTGTTATTATATCCATTACTTGTATTAATTTCAAGCGTTAGAATCGTATTGTAACATAAGCGTAATAAAACATAGTTCAAATATATTCTACATAAATGGTTTCTTATAATTGGTATAGAATATTTACTATATTTGTGGTACTATTGATATGTCAAATTAACTTAAAGTTAAGTTATTAAGAGGTCTTAATAGTGAGTACAACAGGTGGTGTTACCCTTGATTAAACAAAATCAAAAATATTTTAATATTTCACTTTTCATAATTGATGCAGCTATAATCAGTATTGCACTTATACTAGCGTATTATATTAGATTTCATACCGGCTGGTTTTCATTGGATAAAGATTACCTGCCCTTTTTAGACTATATGCATCCTTTACTTTATACTATTCCAATTTACATCCGATTATATGCCATGTTTAATCTCTATAAACCTCATCGTTCCAATAAAATGATAATAGAATTTTTTAGTATATTTAAAACCCATATTGTTGGGATTGGTATTTTACTTTCCATATTATATATAACTAAAAATATTCATTACTCAAGAATAGTATTATTTCTTTTTGGAATTTTAGGATTCGTTCTAGGATGTTTAGAAAGATTGTTCATACGATTGTTTTTAAGGCATATTAGAAAAAAAGGCTATAATCAAAAACATGTTATCATTGTTGGGTATAGCCACTTTACGGAAGAGTACATACGTTTAATTAATTCAAATCCTCAGTGGGGCTATCATATTATAGGAATTTTAGATAATCACAAGAAACTTCATTACATATATTCAGGTATTGAAGTTATTGATACTGTTAATGCATTACCAAGTCTACTTGAAGAGAAATTAATAGATGAAGTTGTTATAGCTTTAAAGATACAAGACTATGAATTCCTTGGAGATACCATACATATCTGTGAAAAATCAGGTGTGTTTACTAGAATTATACCCGATTACTTCAAGTTTATTTCTAATAAACCTCATATTGAGAACATCAATGGGCTTCCGGTCATAAGCATACGAGAGGTTCCACTTAAAAATACCTTCAAGAGAGTTTATAAACGTCTTATTGATTTGATTGGGGCTTTAGCTGCATTGTTAATCTTTAGCCCTATTATGTTAATTATTACTGGTGTTATTAAATTATCGTCTTCAGGACCTGTTCTTTTTAAACAAACACGTGTTGGGTTGAATAAGAAACCTTTTCATATGTATAAGTTTCGTTCTATGAAAGTTCAGAAGGAAAGTGCTTCTAATCAAATATGGACAACCAATAATGATCCTCGAATTACAAGTATTGGGCGTTTTATTAGAAAAACCAGCTTGGATGAGTTACCTCAGCTCTTTAATGTGATTAAAGGAGATATGAGTCTTATTGGTCCAAGACCTGAGAGACCTTTTTATGTGGATAAGTTTAAAGAGGAGATACCCAAGTATATGATTAAACACTTGGTTAGACCCGGTATAACGGGCTGGGCACAAGTGAATGGGTGGCGCGGGGATACGTCCATTAGGAGAAGAATTGAGTACGATATTTATTACATAGAAAACTGGAGTTTTAAAATGGATGTTAAAATTGCTTTTATGACGGTTTTAAAGGGATTTATTAATAGAAATGCTTATTGATACAAATGAAACGAGGGGTACCCTATGGATTTATCCATTACTATTATTAACTATAAGACCGTAGAACTAACAAAGCAGACCATTAATTCTGTTATTGAAACTGTGCATTCGATAGATTATGAAGTTATCGTCTATGATAATAATTCTAATGATGGCAGTTACGAAGCATTAAGTCTTACATATAGACATGTTCCAAACATACATATCTATAAAAATAGCGTTAATTCTGGCTTTTCTAAGGCTAACAATCAGGCTATAAAGAAAAGTAAAGGAGATTATATTCTCTTATTGAATTCAGATACTATTGTTAAGGAAAACTGTATTAATATGTGCTTAAGCTATATTAAGAAGCATCGTAACATTGGGTCACTTGGGTGTAAAATACTTTTACAAACTGGAGAATTAGATCATACCTGCAAGAGAGGCTTCCCTACTCCTTTTAATTCTATGTGCTACTTTCTTAAGCTACATAAGCTTTTTCCAAAAATTCCTAGTTTAAGTGGATATTTACTGTCTCATTTAAGCAGCGATTCTATTAATGAGGTGGATTCATTAGTTGGGGCTTTTATGCTCTTACCTAAGTCTATTATAAATGAGGTAGGACTGCTTGACGAAGACTATTTTATGTATGGCGAAGATATCGACTGGTGCTATCGGATAAAGAAAGCAGGATATAGTATTATATATTATCCTGAAGCTGAAATACTTCATTTGAAGGGGCAGAGCAGTAAGAAAAAGAGATTTAAGACAATTTATGAATTTAATCGTGCTATGTTGATATTTTATAATAAGCATTATAGAAAAAAGTCTAATGTTTTAGTAACTA
>JANQFZ010000039.1 GCA_028277605.1 Vallitaleaceae bacterium
ATTGTACCACTTTTATCAGATAAGTCAAGTAGATATATAATCGCTGTGTACTATAGAATACTATTAGTACCTAACAGAATTCTATATGTCCCTGTACCCAGCAGGTTCCTTTAAAACGCATACCTACTGAAGGGCTACCCACTAAATTCTTTTTGTTAATACACACTTCGAGTTCAATTCCCATGCAATTTAAAGTTAAAATATATATCTCCTCATTGGAATACTCATTAGTGGCTTCTTCCACTTCTTGAATGGTTCCCAACAAAGAATATAAGGATTCGGGTTGTCCATATGGAATGAAAAAACCGTCGAGAATAGATAACAAATCCTCATTAACTAATCTTTCATGAATAATTTCCGCTGTTTCTAAAGCATCAATTTCTAACAGCTCAATGGCATCTTCATCACCTTCTCTAGCTTTAGAAACTAATTCTTCTCTCCATTTATCCTCTTCTTCTTCTATTAAAGCATCTGAATTTGATTTATTTATAGGGAGAATAACAGTACCATCAATAGACATCGCAACCAATTCTATTCCATTAATATAAGCCTCTTCACCTTCTTTGATATCTAAGTAATCAACTATGTTTTGAATGTAGAAGGTAACGGGTGTTCCCGACTTGTTTTCCTCACAATAACCATAGTATATATTTTTCTCTGCTGCTTTTGTTACTTCAACCTCAAACGTATCTGTTACAGTTTTGCCTTTTCTAATGGGTATGATGGATTGAGCGATCACATTTTCTTTTTCATCCAATTGACCCGTTAATAACAAACCTATATCTTTACCAAATGATTTATAATACTCTACTGATATGACATCTGTTCCATAATTTGAAATATATCTTTCGGTAGATTGCTCGATAATAAGATCTGCGAGAATTGAAATATCATCCATTGATTGATACTTACTGAAACCTATTGAGCTCAAAAATAGTTCCATATCTCTCACCACGCTTTCTAGCTTATAAGTCTTATACTTTATAATAAAGTGTCTTTTCATGTCTTTTATATAGTTGGACACATGCTACATTATACAACCCTAACACAGGTAAAGTCTAACACGTATAAACTGAATGTAATACAGATTATATTATCATTTCAACCCTTAAATGTAAAGCTATTACGCTATAAATTTAGAGGCTATAGTCCACTATGATTTGGAACAAACCTTTTCATAGTATCTTATAACCTCTTCAATGGATAATACATCGCATTTAGTGTTGTTTTTTCTTTTTGGTTTTTGATATATACCTAATAGCTTATGAATGAACTTAATCAATGGTTGCATAGGATTTCCTCCTTAATACACTCATTATATCGTGCCATTATTAGTATTAGATTACATCCATATTTCAATTATGTTACTTTTTACCATTATTATAGTCAAAATAAGTATTAGCATGACTTGTTAAATAGTATTTTATATCATACTAAGTTTGATCAAAAACATAAGCCATATCTTCTACAATAGCTTTATCTATTTTATCATTCAAAGCCATTTTTCTAAGTATTTGTATGGCATGTTTCGGTGAATAGGCTTTTCTGTAGGGTCTGTCTTGTGTTATAGCTGTATATTTGTCCAAGCAAGCAAGAAGCCTTGAATTAAAGTCCAATGCTTGCCTTGATTTTTTATAGGGATAACCATTTCCTCTTAAGTTTTCATGATGATTGCATGCCCATTTTGAAATGTCTTGAAAATCACGAATTCTTTCAAGACAAGCTTGTGTATAATACACATGTTTTTTCACTTCTAGAATTTCTTCCTCTTTAAGCCCTACTTGTTTATTTAATACTTCTTGGCTAACGGCAAGCATACCAATATCTTGTAGATTTGCAGCTATTTTGATTTGAAGCGTCTCTATTCTCCCTTTTTGGTAATAGCTACACATCCTATCTGTTATATCACATAGGCTTAAAGTTTGATCTTTTATACCATATAATTTGGAATCGATAATATTTCTATAAACAGTTGAAGCTTTATAGATTTTCTGCCAGCTCCAATCCTGCTTTACAAATGGGCTGGATCGTTCTAATGCTTGCTGAATAAACAAATCTTTTAAATCCAGCCAGAAATAAGTACTCTGTTGTACTGCCATAAACGATGCTACAATTCTATGCGAAAACAATCGGTCTATATTTCTTTTACAGTAATCTGTAATATCTTTTTTATCGAGCTCTGTAACATGAGGTAGATTGAACTCGTTATCCAGACAATGAGCAAAATAAATAATTTGGGAAAATACTGGAATGTCTTGCCCTTGAATACCAAATAATCCCTGTCCATTAAATTGTTCAAGGTGATATTGAATCACATTTTCATAGTGATGAAAAAACGGATAGCCTCTTATATTTTTCTCACCAGTTCTACAATAATCTTGTAGCTTTTGCACTTGTTTTTCTGTCTTGATAGTCTGATACGTAATTTTTTCATTCGCTTTTACACTCCCATTATTATGTAACATTGAAAAAGTTATTAAATCTAAACAGTGTGTATCGTCTAATCCTAATTCCCTACCTATTTGCAATGCTATGTAAGCAACTCTTTTAGAGTGGTTCAACGTAACACCTAAATAATCCATCTCAACAAAGTCTAAAGCTGTTGACATGGAAGTCAGCATTGAAAGCAAATTAAACAAATGTCACCACATCCGAATCGTTAATGTCCCATATCATTATAGTCATCATCCTTGCTGTTTATATTAGTTTAATTCTAGCCTACTGATAATAGCTTCTTTATACTTGTTGCCAGAACGCCTACCATTTAGAATATCTGTAAGATAATTCTCATTTACACTTATCTGCTTCGCAAGCTCTCTTTGAGTCATATTTAATTCAATCAGTCTTTTTTTTACCGTTACACCAAAAACAGGTAATTTATTCTTATTCTTAATTAGATCAACTCCTTAAATTTAATTATAGGTTGGGGTTTTTAAATAACACTACTATCTATCTATTTAATTTGAAGTATGATAAAATTATGATGCAATTTTTAACTACATTTTACATTATACGAAAAAATTCAGATTTTGTAAATACAAATCTGAAATAATTTAGAATAGTTGGGGGTTTTTATGAGTCAACTTACAGGATTTGGAAAAAGACTTAAACAATCAATTAAACAATCTCACTATACTCAAAAAAAAATATCTGAAATACTCGGTATCAATCAAGACACACTGACCAATTACATTAAAGAAAAAACTTATCCTAAGATTGATTTTCTTATCAAGCTCAGTCAATTAACCTCTACTCAGCTGAATTGGCTTATTACTGGTACAAAAATAAAGCTAACCGATAGAAATACATATCTGGCAGATACACCTACTAAAGATGAGGTTAGAATAATTAAGTTATTAAGAAAATTAGATGCTATTGAAAGAGCAAAAATTGAAGGTATGATAGAGATTAAAATCTATGAAAAAGAATCAAAAAAAATGGAAACATCATCTACTTATGTGAAAGAAAGAGTGACAACTAAAGAACTAGCATGATTTGATACGATTTCGTAGCTAGATCCTATTAACCACTGACAGAAAGATGATATGGATAAGAAATCCTAAAAAAAATGGATATTTTACCCATATCATTTTTATTTTACCCATTATCTGAGCCATTTAACTCTATTATAGAAAGAATTTTCAACTCTATCCTAGGATACTAAAGCTGAAAATTTTAAGGTTTCTATAAGAATCTGGATTCTATAATTTACATTCCATTTATTTTTTGATAAAATTGATTTATATTTAATTCATTAAATCATAATAAAGTAATATGATATATTAAAATGGCGTGCTTGGAGGGCATCCAATTATGAATATTGAAAAGTATAAATATACAGCAGAAATACTTAAAACATTAGGGCATCCTGTTAGATTATGTATTGTTAATGGGCTGTTACATAAAAACGGATGTAATGTTTCGCATATGCAAAACTGCCTAAACATTCCACAGTCCACTGTTTCACAGCATTTATCTAAGTTAAAATCAGCAGGAATTATAGAAGGGCAGAGAAAAGGGTTAGAAATAACCTATAGAGTTATTAGTGAAGAAACCATCAAGATCATCAACACTTTATTTGATGATGAGGAATAAAACTACTTAAGTTGTCGTTAAATATAGCTTCAACTGGTATTTATAATCTACGTATCTGTATTTTATAAGTAAAAGCTGAAGTCATATTTAACGGTCAATGCTTATGTATGGTAAATAAATGAGGTCTTAAAGTTACAGGTTTGATATCCTCTCTATTGGCTTACTGGAAATACTAGTACGACTGTCGTTGCATGTCTTATTGAAGTATTTATTCTCTCTGAGTATATAAAGTATATGAAACATCATTATCGGATATATAGTCTTTATAGCTACGTGTATACACTACTGATATTTATGATCTTATGTACAGTTTGTACATATAATAATCAACGATTAAGTATGTAGGCATAGTATACTCTAAAACTAGTATCTCCATGTTTCGACAGTAAACCAGATGAAATCTCTTGCATTTTATTAATTCGCATTAAAACGCCATTAAATTAATTAAAAAAAATTTGACCTTTTTCTTCTGGTCTCTTCTTTTGTCATACTTCAAATACATCGATAATAAATGTTGTCATATCCTTTGATAAATCCAATTCCTTCCATTCTGTAATAGAGTTCCCATATGGGTCTGTTAATAATCTAATCACGGGTCTTGTCGGCAGTTCTTTATTTTGTCTTAATACAATAGCTTTGCTTTTATCAGATGTAATGACACCTGTACCGGATGGATATATTGCAATAGATGAAATGAAAAGATCAGTTAAATGAGCATCAAAAAGCTTACCTTTCATGGCTGTTAAGAATTCAATAATTTCATATGTCTTATATGCTTTTCTACTTACATGATCTGATGACATAGCATCAAATACATCACAAATAGAAACAATTTTAACTGCCTTATTAATCTTATCCCCTTTCCAACCAAAAGGATAACCCGAGCCATCAATTCTTTCATGATGGGTAAGAATAATAACCTTAGCTGTTGGACTAAGCCATGTTGCATCCTGTACTGCTTCATAACCTATCAATGGATGCTGATGAAGTATTTTCTTTTCTTTGCTGGTTAATGGTTCCTCTTTATTTAGAATCTCTTCTGGAATAAGCATCTTTCCAATATCATGAAGCAAGGAGCCGATAGCAATATCTTTGATTCTATTTCTAGGATATCCAGATTTGATGGCCATTAGAACGGATAGAGCGCAAACATTAACAGAATGTGCATAGATATACTCATCTTTTCTCCGTATATCCGTAACATTCACAATAATATTTTTTTGTTTAAAAATATCATCAATGATATCCCATGCAATAGATACTAAACTATCAATTTCTATTTTACCTTGAGAAGAATATTTTTCTAATATAGTCTTAACTTCTGATTTACATTTTGATCTAGTCTGTTCTTCAATAAAATCCTCTACCTCAACGCCCTTTGAAAGTTCATCTTCAATAAATATATAGTCAATACCTAAGTCCCTTAATCTATTGACATATGACACCTTCATTTGAACACCTTGAGACAAAAGTATCATATCATTTGACGTGTAAATGGGACGTGCTAATCGCTCATTCCCCTTTATCCGTTCAATAGCTACTCGTCTCATATTATCACCTACAGTATCAAATAGAATAAGTATAAAGACATCATACCATTTTTTTGCTTTATTGACAATTCAATTAACTTTTAATGAATAAATCTAACTAAATTGGGTATGATTAGAATGTACCATTTATTACAACGTTGTAATAATATGAGATAAATAAAAGCATCTCGTACGGTACATCATCTAATACCCCCCTCAACCTGCGTTTTCTCCCCCCTGAAGCGCAGGTTTTTTCAATATACTGATTTTACACTTAATATTAAGTATCATAATAGCAGAATGTAGACAGATTAATCGTTAATATTTTAACTAAAATAATGTCATATTATACAGTACCTTAATCTAATATTAGGGTGCTCATACATACCATTGAATATCTATGTCAATTAATCGTCTTAATTTTTATGCTAAATCACAACAAACAAGGGTCAGTTCATCGTTCATACTGCTACATAATTACTAAAATTACAAAAAATATTAATAAGTAATGTATCATTTCTTGACACTTAATACGTCAGCGTGATACACTAAATATGAATCATAGGTCTATAACTTATGAAATAACTTGTTAATTATTTAACTAATAGGAGGTATCATATGAGTCAAAAAACTAATCCAAATAACACCAAAGAAGAAACCACAGATGTTAGTAAAATAATAGATACTTTAGTAAATAATGCTAACCAAGCTTTAAAAGCCTATATGGATCTAAACCAAGAACAAGTCAATAATATCACTAAAAGTATGGCATTGGCAGGCTTAGACCAGCATATGTATCTAGCAAAGCTAGCTATAGAAGAAACCGGTAGAGGTATCTATGAAGATAAAATTACTAAAAACCTATTTGCTTCTGAATATATCTATAATAATATAAAGTATGAAAAAACCGTTGGCTGTATTGATGCCAATGATGAAGAGGATTATATGGAAATAGCAGAACCCGTAGGTGTCGTTGCAGGTATCACACCAGTTACAAATCCAACCTCAACAACTATGTTTAAATCCATTATATCAGCTAAAACCCGTAATCCTATTATATTTGCATTTCACCCATCTGCTCAAAAGTGTTCTTATACAACTGCAAAGATATTAAGAGATGCCGCCATTGAAGCTGGTGCTCCAGAACACTGTATTCAATGGATTGAACAGCCATCCATAGAAGCGACAAACTTATTAATGAAGCACACAGGTGTTTCTTTAATCCTTGCTACTGGCGGTTCAGGTATGGTTAAATCAGCCTACTCTTCAGGAAAGCCCGCTTTAGGTGTTGGACCAGGAAATGTTCCATGCTTTATAGAAAAAACAGCTCAAATAGAACGTTCTGCTACGGACTTAGTACTCTCTAAATCCTTTGATAATGGTATGGTATGCGCTTCAGAACAGGCAGTTATCATAGAAGAACCTATTTATAATGATGTGACAAACTTTATGAAAACTAACAAATGCTACTTCACAACACCAGAAGAAACAAAACAGGTAGAACGTGTAGTTATATCCACTGAAACATCTGCGGTTAATCCTAAAATCGTTGGTAAATCTCCTTATGAGATAGCTGGTCTTGCAGGTGTCTCAATACCACAAGACACAAAAGTATTATGTTGCGAAATAGAAGGCATTGGAGAACAGTATCCACTCTCAAGAGAAAAATTATCTCCTGTATTAGCAGTAGTTAAAGCAAAAGATGTTGAAGATGGTATTCAGCTTTGTGAAAAGGCAATAGCACTTAATGGACTTGGTCACTCAGCTGTTCTTCACTCCAAAGACAGTGCTGTTATTGAAGCTTTTTCTGAGAGAATGAAAGCAGGCCGAGTTATCATTAACCAGCCTTCCACCCACGGAGCTATCGGCGACCTATATAATACCAACATCCCCTCTTTAACTTTAGGCTGTGGATCCTATGGTAAGAATTCCACAACCTCTAATGTCACAGCGGTACATCTCATTAATAAGAAAAGGGTGGCGAAAAGAAGAGTGAACATGCAATGGTTTAAAATACCCGAAAAAATTTACTTTGAATATGGCGCAATACAATATCTTAGTAAAATGCCAGATATCTCAAGAGCTTGTATTATTACCGATCCTTTAATGATTAAGCTTGGTTTTGTAGATAAAATCTTATATCATCTAAGAAACCGAAGAGGCTATGTACATTGTGAAATATTTAGTGATGTGGAACCTGATCCATCTATAGAAACTGTTTTTAAAGGAGTAGACCTATTGAATTCCTTTAACCCAGATGTAATTATAGCTTTAGGCGGTGGATCCCCAATGGACGCTGCTAAAGGTATGTGGATGTTTTATGAGCACCCAGAAGCAGATTTCTCAAAAATGGCTCTAAAGTTTATGGATATTAGGAAAAGAGTATACAAATATCCAAAAAATGGTAGCAAAGCTAAATTTGTAGCCATACCTACCACCTCTGGTACGGGTTCCGAAGTTACATCCTTTGCAGTTATTACTGATAAAGAAAACAACATCAAATATCCATTAGCGGATTATGAACTAACGCCAGATGTTGCAATTGTAGATCCTGATTTTGTAATGACAGTTCCACCTGCTGTTACTGCTAACACAGGAATGGATACTTTAACACATGGTATAGAAGCTTATGTTTCTGTCTTAGCTTCGGATTATACAGATGCTTTAGCAATAAAAGCTATTGAATTAGTATGCAAATATCTTCCTCTTGCTTATAAAGATGGCAATAATAAGTTAGCCCGTGAAAAAATGCACAATGCTTCATGTATTGCTGGAATGGCGTTTACAAATGCATTTTTAGGAATTAATCACTCTCTAGCACATAAGCTCGGCGGCGAATATCACATTCCTCATGGTGCAGCTAATGCTCTATTGTTACCTTATGTTATTGAATATAACGGTGAAGTATCACCATCAAAATTTGCATCTTGGCCAAAATACGAAACTTTTGTGGCTCCTAAAAAATATGCTCAAATAGCAAAACATTTAGGGCTTCCTTGTAAAACAGAACAAGAAGGTGTTAAGTCCTTAGCCAATAAAGTAAGAGAACTTAATAAAGAACTCAATGTAAAACCATCCATTAAAAGCTATGGTATTGATGAGCAGAGCTTCTTAAAAAGAGTTCCTTATCTAGCAGATAAAGCATTTGAGGATCAATGCACAACAGCAAATCCAAGAATGCCTCTTGTATCTGAATTAGCTGAAATTTATAAAAGAGCTTATTACGGTAAATAAGCAGTAAACCATAATACAGCATAAAACAAGGATTAGTAAGCCGTTTTAGTTTAAGCTTACTAATCCTTGTAATCTATTGAATAGCTATTATTTTAGACTAAGTAAGAATAAACTTTTCTATTACTTCTGCTACGCCATCTTCGTTATTAGTATGCTCCGTAATATAGTTAGCGATCTTTTTAACTTCTTCTCTTCCATTTTTCATAGCAACACCAAGCCCTGCATACTCTATCATTTCTAAGTCGTTAAAACTATCACCTATTGCTATTATTTCATCTCTTCTTATATTATTTCTTTTGGCAAGATACTCTACAGCTATTCCTTTATTAGTCTTGCTATTTAGTATCTCAAGAAATTCTGATTTAGAGTAAAATATATTAAACTGGTTGCCAAAAGCACTTTGCACCTCGTTATGTAATGCTTCGAGTACTTCATAATTATTATTGTTATATAGTACTTTGGTCGATTCATTAAACGCATCTAAACTATCAACAACTTTAGCTCTTAAGCCGGACAACTGATCATACCTAGAGATTCTATCATTGTACGTTTCAACGATAACATAATCCTTATCATATAATTGGACGTTAACCTTGTACTTTCTCCCAATATCAACTAGCTTTCTGAGCTCATCATCTTTTATTGAATAATAACTCAAGATATCACCTTTTAAGTTTCTTATCAAGGAACCATTAAAAGCAACAAAGTAGTCATTCTCATGAACAAAATCTAATGTTTTGATAACCTGAATCATAGAGTCAGAAGGTCTACCTGAGCAAAAAACAATGATTATTCCTTTTTTTTCAGCTTCAATTAGAGCATGGATAGTCTTTTCAGCTATGGTTAAATCATCTCTTAGCAACGTATCATCAAAATCTAAAACTAGCATTTTATACATTATAAAGCCCTCACTTTCTAATTATAATTCTTACTTAGTATAATTTTTACTTAGTTATCATTCAAAAAACCTCTTAGTAATAAGTATTACCAAGAGGCATTATATTATTTCATCGCCTTAGCACTATCTAATGCCTTTTTCTCTTCATTTGAAAGGGTATTTTGACATTCCCCTTTATCAATGTTCTTTAAGTAGATGTAGCAGCCTTCTCGACTATGTATTCCGTTTATAAGAATACCTGAGTCATGGGCATTTAACAAAGCTAATACAAAACTTAACTCTCCACCCATCTCTTCAAAAGCATTATATTTAATTACTGCATATTTGCTAAAGCTCAACTCAACCGATTTTCTTAAGGTTTGAATATCCGTATTAACATCTTTATATAGTTCATGAAGCATATTGATATTATCAATATTCTCCTTTAGTACATCATCTAAATTTAAGTGTTCTTTCCCTTGCATGAAATGATTATATTTCCTTTTCCACTTTTTACTAGATAAAAAATTAATAGTAACTAAAATTAAAAAGAATATATTAATTAATATTAAAACAAGTATAACTTCATTCATATGGTTTGTTAAGTAATAATTGATAGTCTCCATTAGATACCTTCCTTTTAATGTATTGACTCTAGTAATTCAATAATTCTATCTAGCTCTTCATTAGAGTAATAGTCGATCTCTATTTTCCCCTTTTTTTTCCCTTTACTTTTTATTTTTACTTTTGTTCCAAGAATTTCCTTTATTCTATCCTCTAATTGAATGTAGATTGGCTCAAATTCATTTTCCTTATTTGTTTCTTTACTATCATTAGAATTTAGAAGCTTCTTTATTAATTTTTCTGTTTCTCTTACATTCAGTTTCTCATCAAATATTTGACAAGCTATATCATACTGCTTCTCTTTATCTTCTAAAGCTAATAGTGTCCTAGCATGTCCACTTGTTAGCATCTCATCTATAATCATCTGCTGTACACGTTGATCTAATTTTAATAAGCGCATGGTATTAGCAATTGCTGATCGGCTTTTGGATACTTTTTCAGCTACCTCATCCTGCTTTAAGCTAAAATCTTCAATTAGCTTTTGATAAGCAATGGCTTCTTCAATAGGATTTAAATCCTCTCGCTGTAAGTTTTCTAT
Organism: Vallitaleaceae bacterium; assembly: GCA_028277605.1. Taxonomy (GTDB): domain Bacteria; phylum Bacillota; class Clostridia; order Lachnospirales; family Vallitaleaceae; genus JANQFZ01. The sequence goes on from JANQFZ010000039.1 coordinate 10,898, forward strand.
TAATGAGATTTCTAAATTTTTCTCTTTTGAATAAGTTTTTATAATAATAGGAACCTCTCTTAGTCCTGCAATCTTAGCAGCTCTCCATCGTCTTTCACCAGCAATAATCTCATAATAGCTATCTCTATCTGCTACTATAAGCGGCTGAATGATACCATGTTGCTTAATTGAATCCGATAATTCAATCAAAGCATCTTCATCAAACCTCTTTCTGGGCTGTTCTCTATTTGGTTCTACTTTATGAATTCCAACTTGAATAATACCATTTTTCTGTTTAATGATCTCCTCTTCCAAGTCATCTGTAATAAGTGCTGACAACCCTTTTCCTAAACCCCTCTTAGATGCCATAATAAAACTCATCCTTTCTATTAATGACCTCATCAGCTAATAGTCTATAGCTTTCTGCTCCTTTTGATTTAGTATCATATAGATTAATGGGCAGACCATGGCTAGGAGCTTCTCCTAATCTTACATTTCTTGGTATAATAGACTTATATATATTGGTTTTTTTTAGTTCCTTTTTAACCTCTTCAACCACTTGCAACGATAAATTAGTCCTTGCATCATACATAGTAAAAACAATACCTTCAATTTCTAATGCGGAATTCAATCTTTTTTTAATTAAATTGATAGTATGTAATAGCTGAGAAAGTCCTTCTAATGCAAAAAACTCGCATTGGATGGGAACTAACACTGTATCAGCTGAGGTTAAGGCATTAACCGTTAGTATATTTAGTGATGGAGGACAGTCCATTATAACATAATCATACTGTTGTTTAATCTTATCAAGATACTTTCTTAAGATAAAATTACTATTCTCCTTACCAATTAGTTCTATTTCTGCGCCAGCTAATTCTACATCAGCAGGTATTAATGACAAATTTTCTATTATATTTGATATAACACACTCATCTACTTTTAGTTCTCCTAATATTAATTCATAAATGGTTGCTTTCAATGCTTTTTTATCAACACCAAGACCACGTGTCGTATTGCCTTGCGGATCTATATCTACGATCAAGACTTTTTGACCTTTCTCTGCTAAACAAGCAGATAGATTCACCGCTGTCGTTGTTTTACCAACTCCACCCTTTTGATTAGCAACCGCTATTACTCGTCCCACTAAATGTCCTCCTTTAAGTTATTGAGTGACTCATTCTTATCATCTGCTATTATAACATATATATTATCTGACTGCTATAAGATTTAGTTTTAAGAACTTTTTTAGTTATAAAATAACTAAGACAATCCATAACAGTTAAAACCATGTTTCACGTGAAACATGTATAGATTCAATTGAATAACACATGAAGTTAAGAAAAATTGTTTCACATGAAACATTGCTGCTTGAATCGACAAAAAAAGATCTAAGCTCTGCTCAGATCTTTTTCCTTAATTAAATAAAAACACATGATATTTTGAATAAGCTGTTTTTTATATACTATCTTTTATAAGTAACTATTCTTTCATACCTATTCTTTATACTCTACATTTGCTTTGGTGCGTCTATGCCAATTAATTGAAGTGCAGTAGCTAATACTTTTTTTGTAATATACACCAGCGAAAGTCTAGCCTTCTTTAAGGAAGTATCATCTACTAGAATTGGGTTATCATTATAAAATTTATTAAAGTCTTGTGCCAAATCTACAATGTATCTAGGCAAGAAAGATGGCTCGTACTTGTAGGCTGCTGTTTTTATTATAGATGGGAATTTTAATAATGTTTTAACAAGATTATATGAAGCATCATCTGTTAAGAGATCATAGGCTTTCGTATCTTCAAAAGATTCATAACTCGCTTTTTTAAGAACGCTGACAGTTCTTACATGAGTATATTGTACATAAGGACCAGTCTCGCCATCAAAATTCAAAACTTTCTTCCATGAAAAAACAACGTCCTTTATTATGTTATTATAGAGATCGTTAAAAATTATAGCACCTATACCTACCATCCTAGACACATCATCTTTATTTTCAATATTAGGATTTTTTTCTTCTATTATTTTCTTTGTTTTTTCAATAGCTTCATTTAATAAATCACTTAATAGGATAACTTGACCTTTTCTAGTTGACAACTTACCACTTTCCATACTCACAAGCCCATAGGGTATATGAACCAAATCTTTATGCCATTTATAATCCATTTTTTCTATAACCTTGAACCATTGTGCAAAATGAAGCTTTTGATCTAATGCAGTGATATATAGACATTTATCAAAGTGATAAGTTTTTTTTCTATATAAAGCTGCAGCAATATCTCTCGTTGAATACAGTGTACTACCATCTCTTTTGGTAATTAAGCAAGGAGGCATTTGCTCCTCTTCTAGTTCGACAATTTTTGCACCCTCACTAATTTTAATTAATCTTTTTTCTTGTAACTCCTTAACAACAGATTGAGTTTTATTATTATAAAAGCTCTCTCCAGCATAGGAGTCAAATTTAATATTAAGCAAATCATACAGCTTTTCAAATTCTTTAATAGATATATCTATAAACCACTGCCATAAAGTTAGCGCATCTTCATCACCTTGTTCCATTTTTGTGAACCATGCACGTGCTTCATCATTTAGAGTTTCTTCTTTTTCTGCTTCTTCATGAAACTTAACATATATCTTGCTTAACTCATCTATACCATTCTTTTCTATAAGCTCTTTATTTCCCCATTTCTTATAAGCAACTATAAGCTTTCCAAATTGTGTTCCCCAATCCCCAATATGATTCACACCGACACATTGATAACCCAAGTATGAGTATATTTTATACAATGCATTTCCTATAATAGTTGTTCTAAAATGACCGATATGAAATGGTTTTGCTACATTTGGAGATGAATAATCTAATACAATTGTTTTCCCTTGCCCTTCATCCGATGAGCCATAGTTTGCTGTAGACTTAAATTGATCAAATAGTGTTTTTACTAAATTCTCCTTCTTAACATAGAAATTGATATAAGCTCCCATTGTTTTGATACTTTCAAAAGTATCTGAAACTGATATATCCTGCATAATTTCTTGTGCAATAAGATTTGGTGATTTTTTGTAGATTTTTGCTAATTTGTAGCATGGAAACGCATAATCACCCATATCTGCCTTAGGAGGTACTTCTATCATGCTTTTTATTTCTTCTGCATCTAAACTCTCTATTGCATCTGCCAATACATTTACAATCATTGACTTAAAATCCAAGACAACCATCCTTTCTATATGTGTTGAACCTAGATGTTTAAAGGCTATACACATAAATAACTAAAAACTCTCGCCTAAGACGAGAGCATATTTCTTTGCTTTGATTATACCTTACTCATACAAGTTTGTCTAGTATTACCGATTATTAATGGGTAACCGTGTATTTTTTTATTATTTAAAATATGAGGACATTTCATTATAGAACATATATTTTCAAAATGAATTGATATATTTGAATTATTGGTATATGATTATATAGAAATGAGGTGTTTGCGTAGTGATATTACTTTCAATTGTCTTGCTAGGTGTTGGTATTACTTTGTTCTTTAAACCCGATATCTTTTGGATAATGACAGAATCATGGAAATCTGATAATGCATATGGTCCGTCAGATCTATATAAATTCTCAACCAAATTTGGTGGCGTCATTACTTTTATTGTAGGATTAGCAAATCTAATTATTCAAGTATTCTTAGTGTATTAGTGTAGATTAAATATACTTTTAATTATAGTCAAAAAAAAGAAGGAACGAATTTATTGTACCTTCTTTTTTCTATTATTAAAATTCGCAACTACCCTTAGCAAATTTTGGTATTCATTACCTTTTGGTTCTACATTACATTTTCTATATATTCATATATTATATTCTAATTATTAACTAGTCTTATCTTGTTATAACTACTAATTTTTTAGTTAAAAAATATTAACAATATTATTCCTTATAGCATAAACCGCTGCTTGTGTCCTATCTGAGACATTAATCTTTTTAAATATATTTGAAACATGATTTTTTACAGTTTTCTCACTAATACATAGTCTATGGGCAATCTCTTTATTCAACATACCTTCTGTGATTAATTTTAATACTTCTATTTCTCTTTTTGTTAACTTACTAACACCAAAAGTTTTATCTTCAGTGCTACTATTCATCCGTTTAAATAATAAGGAAGCTAGATTTGGTTGAATATAGGACTCTCCTTTATTAATTGTTCTAATAGCTTTAATAAGAACGTCTGCTTCAGAATCTTTTAGTACATAGCCTTGTACCCCTATTTCGATTGCTTTATGTAGATATTCGATTTCATTATGTATCGTTAGGATCAGCACTTTTGTTTTTATTTTATTTTCGTTAAGCTGTTTAAGAACTTCTAACCCATTCATAATCGGCATATTAATATCAAGTAGTACAACATCTGGGTTATATTGTTGTATTTTATCTACCGCTTCAGTTCCATTACCTGCCTGTGCTATAACCTCAATGTCTTCCTCTAGCTCAATGAGCTGTTTTAAACCCTCTCTAACCATAGAATGATCATCTGCTATTAGTATGTTGATTTTTTCCATTTCTATTTCCTCCTTAATTTGTTAGATAGGGATACTTATATTTATATTTGTCCCTTTACCTACTTTTGATGTAATTTCTAGTTCCCCCATTAGAAGCGTTATTCTTTCTTTCATTACAGATAATCCAAATCCTTTGTACTCCTCTAGATTTAAAGTATTATCCTTTAGGCAAAAACCAACACCATCATCTTGAATATATAATTTAACTCGTTTAGCTGTTGAACATAATTTAATTATAACCTGCTTTGCATTAGCGTGTTTTTTAACGTTGTTTAATGCTTCCTGAATGATTCTAAAAAGTGTTAATGATAAAATTGAATTGATATCATAATTAAAATCACTCACATCAAAAGCAACATTGAATTCAGAATCCTGACTTACTTTGTCTATCATTCGTTCTAGAGTAGGAACTAAACCAATATCATCTAAGCTCATAGGTCTTAAATTATATATTAATCTTCTTGTTTCATCAATGGTTTGTCTTATAACAGATTTTAAGGATTGAAGCTCTAACCTTGTCCTATCTATATCCTTGTCTAATAATTTTATACACAATTCTGTCTTTAGAATTAAATTTGATAAATACTGTGCTGGACCATCATGCATATCCCTAGCAATTCTCTGTCTTTCAGCCTCTTGTGCTTCAATTATTCTTATGCCCCAGTTTTTATCATCATCTTTATTGCTTAATAAAGTACTAAAGGTACCTGATAAGACACTCTCTATTGTTTCAAATTTATTATTCATTTTATTAACTTTTTCAATTAGCTGCTGTATTAAATGAACTCTATTAGTCATACTTCTATCGTTATTAATTTCATTGGTCTCCATGTCTCCAGTATAATTAATCTGTTCTTCCTTAACATGGTTTGATTCAATCTGAAATTTAATTATAGAGTCGTCAAGGCTTGCCGATTCATTCTCTAATAAATGACATACCTCACCTAATTGGATTTGCTTCTGATTAATTGTATCTAGTGTACTATTTATTATATCATCTAATTTATTTATTATTTCATCATACATCTTATATATACACCTTAAACGTAAAAATATATTTTCATATTATTATATCATTATCTATTAACACAATACAAGTAGATAATTATGATTATATTTCTAAATATATAGTCATACAAATATATGTATAAATGCCTATTATTTCCAACTTGCAAATGATGTTCAGAATTTTGTCTAATCCTTGACTTTTGTGTCTAATTGTCAGTTCTAGTGTCTGCTCCAGACATACATCTCTTTTTACTAGTTCTCATGTTTACATCAAGCGTCTCATTTTTGCTTACCTATTCAATATAACACACTCGTAATATATATACCAGATACTCTCAATTTTTTGCATGTTGTTTTGATTTAGCTTAGGACTATGGATCTTAACTGTTATACTTACCATCGCCCCAAACATAAGTGTTTAGAAGAGGTTGGGATTCACTCTTGTTTCGCTGTGATGCTAATTTTCATTCCAAAACAGGTAAACTCAAAAATATATGTATTGAATTTTTCTATCTAATCATTCATAATAAATATATATCCATAACAATGAAACCTTAATAATGATTAACCAAATAAAAAAGTTATATGAGTATATAACAATTATAAAATGCTTCTATTTAAATATGATATATTCTTATAAATTCATGATGCATAAGAGAAAAATATTTCAATAGTTACTATGAAAGGAGTAAAAATGTGAAGAAATTAAAAAGAATACTCTATGTTCTATCCCCTATACTTTTAATAAGCGTATTAAATAAAATCATATTTACGCTATCAAAACTTAAAAACGTACTATTCTCTAGTAATGGTTATTACTACCATTGGAAATTTGGTAAAACTTTTTATTCAGTTAAAGGAAAGGGACAACCTATACTATTAGTACACAGCCTTAATATAGGCAGCTCTAGTTATGAATTTTATAAATTAAAAAAAGTACTTTCTAAAAAATATAAAGTTTACACAATAGACCTTATTGGTTTTGGACGTTCAGATAAACCTAGAATAACATATACGTCCTACTTGTATGTACAGTTGATTACAGACTTTATAAAAGAAGTAATAAAAGAACCAACCCATATTATTGCATCTTCAAGAAGTACTTCCTTTTCTATTATAGCATGCTATCAGAACCCTGAACTATTTGAAAAATTACTACTTGTAGACCCAATTAGTATTGCGAGTTTAACACGAAATCCTTCCAGTTTAGATCAAATTGTAAGGTATATACTAGAATTACCAATTCTTGGTACGCTCGTGTACAACATCGTTTCATCAAAAAACAGTATCAGAACCATGTTTAATAAAAAATTATTATCTAAGAATATTAAAAGTAAAACTATACAAGCGTTTCATCAGGCAGCACATTTGTCTGGCTCAAGTTCCAAATATATATATGCATCCATATATTGCCATTATCTTAGTGTTAATATAAAACAAGCACTAGAAAATATAAATAACAGCATCATGATGGTTATTGGCAATGATATTGCTGATAAAGAAACGATTATTCATGACTATAAGCAGCTCAATGCATCTATAGAAACGATAAACATTTTTAATTGTAAACATATGCCTCACTTAGAAAAATCTGATGCAATAATGAAAATATGTGATATTTACTTCTAAGTAATAGGTTTATTAAGTAAACATTACTTTGAATCATTCAAATGTTCAATGATTACGATAGAGCCGATTTAATAGTATTAGCTCTCTTTCAGCTAATGCTATTAGCTCTTTTTTAGTTTAATTAGACAACGTAATAATCATTTCTTAATACTATAATAAACTCAAAAAAACCACTCAAAGAGTGGTGGTCTAGCTATACTTTAGTATCTATCCTACTTCGGTCTGCAATGAGAACATTTTATAATCTCTTTTTCAGTAATCACCATATGAATATGATCTATCCCTGCTTCTTCAAAAGATTTGCCGTAAGCTTTAAAACCAATTTTTTCATAGAAACCTTTAACTTCAAGTTGGGCATGACAATAGACTTTATTTACACCAATACGAAAAGCTTTATCCAATAGCATCTTTACAATTAAGTCCCCATAAGATTTTTTCCTAAACTCGCTGAGCACGCACACCCTACCCAAAAAATATGCGTTATCCTTATAAATCAATCGTCCAGTTCCAACTGGTTGTTCATCTTCGTATACAACAACGTGAATTGCTTCTCTATCCAAATTATCAAAGTCTATAATAGGGTCGATCCCCTGCTCTTCAACAAATACCTTTTTTCTAACAAAAAAAGCATCTTCTACTTTCTTGTCTTTTCCATCAATATACATACCATAAATCATAAGTATACCCTTTCATTATTCGATTGGAATATTAATATTTATTTCGTAACAATGTTCTTTTTGTTCTACATTATAATTCACATGAATGCCTGAACCCTGCATCATATTTACAGCTTGCTTGATTGTATTAGTAAAAATTCTTATGTCCTTAAAATAGGATTTAACTTGTTTATTAGAATGATTATCCTGCTGCATTATTTTCTCAAGTGTTTTTTCTATAAGTTCCTCTGTTTTTCTAACATTTAATCCTTGAACAATAGCTTTGTTTAGTACATTGAGCTGTAACTCTTCTGTAGGTAGCTTTAATAGTGCTCTGGCATGTCTTTCTGAAAGACTATTCTCTAACAACAGTTTTTTAATCTCAGCACTAAGCTTTAATAGACGAAGCTTATTTGCTATGGTTGACTGACTTTTTCCAACCTGCTTGGCAACTTCTTCCTGTGTTAATGCATAATCGTTAATGAGATTATAATAGCCCTCTGCTTCTTCAATATAGTTCAGATTTTCTCTTTGCAGATTTTCTATTAAAGCTAATACAGCACTATCTTTATCATTAACCTCAATAATTAAGGCAGGAATTTCTGTTAAGCCAGCTATTTTTGCCGCTCTTATACGCCTTTCTCCAGCTATCACTTCATAATACTCATCATTAATTCTACGAACGGAAATAGGCTGCATGACACCAAATTGCCGAATAGAATTAGATAGCTCATCCAGCATTAATTTATCAAAAACTTTTCTTGGCTGATATGGATTAGGTCGAATAAACTGTATAGGCAGTTTAACAATTTTATAATCCTTTATCATTGTTATGTATTCCCCCTTAAATGTTTCTATTAGGTTAAATCGTTAACTCTATTATAGCAAATAATAGTTAGTTAAACAATTTTTGTGGTTATTAAGTTTTATCTTTTAATTCAGTTTATCAATTCCAAGGTTATTCCATATTAGAATAAGTATGACTTTAAATAGTACTAAAATTTAACATAGAGTCATTTCCTAGGAAATATCATCTTAATGGTTTTTTTGCTGGTAAACCTGCTTTTCTAGGATATTGATCTACTGTTCTCTTAACTTTTTTGATTAATATATAGTTTCTTACAATATTAGAATCAGGAATCTTTAATGGAATGGTCTTATCCAACACGCCGCCTAAATGCTTAATAGCTGTTTGTGATTCAAGAATTTCTTCATCAATATGATTCGATTTATAAGAGATAAAACATCCATTTATCCTAACGAACGGAATACAATACTCACTTAATACCGATAAATGTGCAACAGCTCTAGAAACACATAAATCATAGGTTTCTCTATAGTCTTTTAACCTACCAAAATCCTCAGCTCTTCCATGAAGACATTTAACATCCTCCATACCTAGGCTCATAATTACCTCTTCTAAAAAAGCCACTCTTTTTTTTAATGAATCTAATAATGTTAACTCAACATCAGGAGCAACAATTTTTAAAGGTATACCAGGAAAACCAGCCCCAGTACCAATATCTATCATCCTTGAAACCTTTGTTAAAGAACTGACCTTAAGCAAGGCAATACTGTCTATAAAATGCTTCGTAATAACTTCTTTTTCATCTGTTATAGCTGTTAAATTAAACTTTTTGTTCCATTCGATTAACAACTTATAGTAGATAGCAAATTGCTTTACTTGATGATCTGTCAAATGAATATCTAACGCTTTTGCACTTTTAATTAATAGTTCTTTATTCTCCAAACCTATCACCTATTTTATTTTGCTCTTTTTAGTTGTTCTAAATAAACCAATAAAACAGATATATCTGCAGGTGATACACCTGAAATTCTGGAAGCTTGTCCAATCGATCTAGGTTTAATCTTGCTAAGCTTCTGCCTAGCCTCTATCCTAAGACCCCCAATGGCCTCATATTCTATCTGAGCTGGTAGATATTTTTTTTCTAGTTTTTTAAACTGCTCCACTTGTTTAAGCTGCCTCTTGATATACCCTTCATATTTTAGTTGTATATTTACCTGTTGGGTTACTTCATCTTTCAACTTTGGTCTATCACTATCTATTTCATTTAATGCAATATAGTTTAATTCTGGTCTTTTTAATAATTCAGCTAATGTAATACCCGATTTAATAGGTGTACTATTGTATTTATTTAAGAAACTATTGATAGCTTCATTCGCACCCACAGTTTTTTTTCTTAATCTATGGATTTCTTCTTCTATAGAGTTTCTTTTATTGATAACTCTATCCACACGTTCCTTAGATAGTAAACCTATAGCATAACCTATTTCAGACAGCCTTAGGTCTGCATTATCTTGTCTTAATAGCAGCCTGTATTCAGCTCTGGATGTCATCATTCTATAAGGCTCATTAGTACCTTTTGTCACAAGATCATCGATCAAAACACCAATATATGCTTGTGATCGATCGAGAACAATTTCGTCACGTCCCAATATTTTCATGGTGGCATTAATACCAGCCATAAGACCTTGTGCAGCTGCTTCTTCGTAACCAGAACTACCATTGAATTGACCAGCACTATATAAACCACTCAATTCTTTGAACTCCAATGTGGACTTAAGCTGTAATGGATTAATACAATCATATTCAATAGCATAACCAATTCTCATAATCGTACAATGTTTCATGCCTGGCAATGTTCGCAGCATATCTCTTTGTACATCTTCTGGAAGCGAACTTGACATACCTTGAACATAAACTTCATTGGTCTCTTCACCTTCAGGCTCTAGAAAAATCTGATGTCTTTCTTTATCTGAAAAACGGACGACCTTATCTTCAATTGACGGACAGTATCTTGGTCCAGTTCCTTCTATTGTCCCACTATATAGTGGAGATCGATCCAGATTGTTATGAATGATTCTATGAGTTCCATCATTGGTATAGGTTAAGTAGCAAGATATCTGTTCTCTTTTTATATCTTCCTCTTTATGACTAAATGAAAAGGGTACAATGGACTCATCGCCAATCTGTTCCTCCATCTTAGAGTAATCCACCGTTCTACCATCTATTCTAGCCGGTGTCCCTGTTTTAAAACGGTAAATCTCAATCCCTAATTTCTCTAAGCTCTGTGATAAATGATTAGCTGCCTGTAATCCATTAGGACCACTGTTAATGCTAACATCACCATAGATACATCTAGCTTTTAGATAAGTACCAGTTGCAATGATAACTGCTTGACAATGATAAGTAGCACCAGAAACGGTAACAACACCCCTTATCTTTTGATCATGAAAGATAAGATCAGTTACTTCCCCTTGTCGTATAACTAGATGTTCTGTGTTTTCAAGTACTCTTTTCATACTTTTAGAATACTTGAATTTGTCCGCTTGCGCTCTTAGAGAATGTACAGCAGGACCCTTCCCTGTATTAAGCATTCTAGACTGAATGTATGTTTTATCTATATTTTTTCCCATTTCACCTCCAAGAGCATCTATTTCTCTAACTAAATGTCCCTTAGAAGTCCCCCCTATACTTGGATTACACGGCATCATAGCAATACTGTCTAAATTAACAGCAAAAATAATCGTCTTCATACCAAGTCTTGCTGAAGCTAAAGCAGCTTCACATCCTGCATGTCCAGCTCCTATTACTACTACATCATAGTTTTCATTTATATAAGTCATAGTTTTCCCAACCTTTTTTAACAACAATAGTCATGTAAGAAAACAGTCAAAGTTCAGTTTTTATTAGCTGATTTATTTCCCTAAACAAAATTGACTAAAAATCTGATCAATAATGGAATCTCCCATAGATTCCCCAATGATTTCGCCTAAAAAATCATAAGCATTTTTTAAGTCTATCGCCCAGCAATCCTCAGGCATAGCATTCTGAATAGAGCTTATAACAGTCTTTAAACTATTAATAGCCTTTTCAAGTGCGTGCTTATGTCTTATATTGGTAATATAAGGTGTCTGATTAAAATCTATAGAGCCGGATAAAAACATGTCCTTTATTGTTTTTTCTAAAATTTCTAATCCAATGTTATCTTTTAGAGAAACAGGAATAAACGGAAGATCCTTTATTAATGATTTTAAATAACCAAGTTCATACTGCTTATTGAGATCGATTTTATTGACTAATACAATTGCTTTTTTAGTCTTTATCAGTTCTAATACATTATAATCCTCTTGACTAATAGGAACCGAGATATCCAGCATCATAATGACCAAATCAGCATCATCAATTAATTCTTTTGTTCTACTAACACCAATTTTTTCAACAATATCCTCTGTCTCTCTTATACCTGCTGTATCAATAATTTTAATTGGAATACCACTTATAGTCATGTACTCCTCCAAAGTGTCTCTTGTTGTACCCGGTATATCTGTTACAATCGCTCTTCTCTCTTTGAGTAGAGCATTCATTAAGGAGGATTTTCCTACATTTGGTTTACCAACAATAATTGTTTGAATACCTTCTCTTATAATTTTACCATTATCTGCTGTCTCTAACAATTGGTTTAAGGTACTTATCATTTCGTCTAATTGTTCTATTACTAAAGCATTGGACAAATCATCTATGTCGTACTCAGGGTAATCTATAGACGCTTCAATATGGGCTATAAGACTTAATATTTCTTGTCTTACTGGCTTAACTCTTAAGGATAAAGCGCCTTCTAATTGTCCAACTGAGCTTTTTAGAGCCATATCAGTTTTTGCATTAATGATATCAATCACTGCTTCAGCCTGCGAGAGATCTAATCTGCCGTTTAAAAAAGCTCTTTTTGTAAATTCCCCTGGCTCTGCTAATCTAGCCCCTAAGCTTAAAACTAATTGTAATAGTTTCTGCATAACAATAATACCACCATGTCCATTAATTTCTACAACATCCTCTTTGGTATAGGTATTCGGCTGCCTCATAATAGAAACTAAAACCTCATCTATAACTTTCTGAGTACTAGGATCTACAATATAACCATAATTTAAGGTATGTGACCGTTGGTCTTTTAATAACTTCCCTTTAGGCGAAATAAATAATTGGTCTGCAATTTTAATGGCATCTTCACCACTTAAGCGAATAATGCCAATACCTGATGCTGATAAGGCTGTTGCAATTGCTGCTATTGTATCATTCATCCATCTAAACTCCTTTATGGATAAAAAGGGCTGTCAAAATATATGCTTAGACAGCCCTATTCTTATACTCATTTCTATTGTAAGTCTTCTAATTCATATTATTAACCAATGGTTTCATCTTTATAAGTATAAGTACTTTATCTATGATTAGGTGTTATAACAACTCTTCTATAAGGTTCATCACCTTCACTATGTGTTGCAACAAATCTATCATCTTGTAATGAAGAATGAATAATTCTTCTTTCGTAAGGATTCATAGGCTCCAATACAAATTTTTTGCCAGTTTTTCTAACCTTATTAGATAGATTTCTTGCAAGGTTCTCTAACGTTTCTTTTCTTCTTTGTCTATAATTTTCAGTATCCAGTTTAACTCTAACATACTTATCTAATTCTTTATTAACCACTAAACTTACTAAGTACTGAAGTGAATCCAAGGTTTGTCCTCTTTTACCAATAAGTACTCCCATACTTGGTCCACTTAACTCAATGGACATAGTTGTATCATTAACGAGATCAATATCAATATTAACGACCATTTTCATTTTTTTGAAAACATCCTGTAAAAAGCTAGTAGCTATCTCTTTTACATTTTGTATTTTAGTTACTCTTACTTTTGCCTGCTTGTTTGAAAAGATACTAAAAAATCCAGAAGCCCCTTTATTCAATACTTCAACTTCAACGTTATCACTTGTAGTACCTAATTCTATCAGTGCCTCTGTAATAGCATCCTCTACTGTTCTACCCGTTTTTTCAACAAATACCATAAATACTTCCCTCCAAACTATTTTTTCTCTTTACTCAATTGATTATTAATAATAAGCTGTTGAACAAATTGGAAAACACTTCCTGTTAACCAGTATAGACCTAAACCTGCTGGCATAGTAAATACGAAAAATCCTGTGATTAAAGGCATCATATACATCATCGTTTTATTGGTTTGTTTAGCCTTATCGTCTCCTCCTACAGCACTCGTTGTCATCGTAGTTTTAGATACTAAAAATTGGGCTGTTATACATAAAATTGGTATTAAAATACCAGGAAAAGTGTAACCCGGAGCACTAGCTAAATTGATACCAGCAAAATAATTGACATGATTGATTTCATTAATAAAAACTGTTAATTGATTGCCTACTGTAGAAAAATCAGCAGTAAACTGATCCCAGTCAGCTGGATTAAACTTAGCTAACAAATCAATAATTTTATTTTCTCCATAATCCCCCATTTTGATTTTCTTAGCTTCTGCAAAAACCTGAAGTTTTTCTTGATAACCAGGAACTGTTATTACTTGAGAAACAATACCAAGATAGCTATTTTTTATGTTTCCAATGTAAGCTGGTATATTTCTTAACACATCAAACAAAGCAATAATAATTGGAAATTGGATCAGTAAAGGTAGGCAACCCCCAAATGGACTCACATTATTTTCCTTGTATAACTGACTCATTTCCATTTGCATTTTTCTTTGTGATTCACTATCTTTTTTACCTTTATATTTATCTTGAATTTTCTTTAATTGTGGTTGAACCGATTGCATTTTTTTCATGGAACGCTGTTGCTTAAATGCCAGTGGTAATAACAATGCTCTAACAATAACCGTAAATACAATAATACTAACACCTAATGAAGCTATACCCATTGTACTATTAAAGAAATTATAGATTGCATCCATAATGAAACCAAATAGTTTTGCTATATCTCCAATAATAAAAGTACTACTTTGTGTTAAAATAGTTAACATCTTTTTTCCTCCTAAGTTTATGGTACAGGGTCATAACCACCTTTAGCAAAAGGGTGACACCTTAGAACTCTCTTCACGCTCAAATACCCGCCTTTTAAGGCCCCATATTTACTTATAGCTTCTAAAGCATATTGTGAGCAGGTTGGAATATAGATACAGGTTGGTTTTTTTAAAGGGGATATATATTTTCTATAGAATTTAATAACAAATAATAAAACAAACTTCAACGCTATCCCTTCTTTGTAATTATTTTACAGTAAAATCATGATTGTATCAGGCATACTCTATTGTTCTATTCAACCCTTATGTCTTTTTAATAAATGTATCATAGAACGCTCAATATCATGATACTGTGCATTAGATGAAGCATTTCTTGCAATAAAAACATAATCATAACTATTATTAAATATACTTTGATTTAAACGATAGGCTTCTCTTATTAATCGAGTGATCCGATGTCTTACAACGCTATTACCAACTTTCTTACTAACTGAAATACCTAGTCTTTTGTTGTCTAAACCATTACTATAAATATACAAAACTAAATACCTATTTGCAAGAGATTTTCCATGATTATATACTTTTCTAAACTCATAATTTTTTTTAATTGACATAATTTTATTCATATTAACATCCATTCCTTGGATTAACAGTAATAGCATGGCTAAAAATAAAAGACTCAACGGTTAAGTCTAATTTAATATTAGCTTATCCGCTTAGATAGGACTTTAGAAAATCTAGGAATACACGCAAATTATAAAATAATCAAAAGTTAAATCTAATTCTATAGAATATAATCCTAATCCTAAGACCGTCTAGCAAAGTACTAGTGACCTTAATCCAAATGAAACATAGTATAAAAGGCCACAAATATGCGGCCTTAAGCTGACAATTTTTTTCTACCTTTTGCTCTTCTCCTAGCTAAGATATCTCTTCCACTTCTTGTTCTCATTCTTTTTCTAAATCCATGTTCTCTTTTTCTTTGTCTAACCTTAGGTTGAAAGGTTCTTTTCATCTACAGCACCTCCTTTAATTATTCCCTACACTATTTATATATAAACTAAGAAGTTAGAGGCATTAGAATTGAATTTAAGTTTAAAGCACTATTTCAATTATATTAAAATCACCTAAAGTAGTCAAGATAAAAATAAAATAAAAAAATAATTAATATATTATCCACATTTTTCATGGAAATATAGGTTATTCTGTGGATAAAATGTTTAGGACTTATTATCCACAATCTCTTAATAATCTGTGGATATCTGTTGAATAACCTAATCATTTAGTCGTAATTTTTCTTTTAGAAGATCCAATGACTATACGCGTTTTAACCCAATTGTTTATTATGTATATGATTCATCAACATGCTTGTGGATAATATTATATCAAATCTTATTATCCACAATTTTAACACTCATTTACCTTATGGGTTATCAACAGCTGTTTATAAATTGTTGATAATATACGATTGAAAATTATCAACAGATCGAGTAAACTATAGTGTAGATAACTATGAATATGTGTTGAAGGGAGACATAAGATGAGCGTTTCCATCATAAAACAATGGGATGAAGTTAAAAAACTATTAAAGGAAGAGTCTGACATCCCTACTATTTCATATAAAACGTTTTTAGAAAATCTTGAACCTGTTAAACTAACAGATGATACTCTTATTTTAAAAACTGATGATGAAATAGGGCGTGATTATATTGAAAGAAAATACAGTCGTTCAATTATAATTGCCATTAGAGAAATAATAGGAAAGACCTATCAAGTTAAATTTGTACTTGATAATGAATTAAAAGTTAATGAATCAGAAAAGAAAAATAAAACGGAATCTATAAAAAAAGATGCCTTTAATAATCTTAATCCAAAGTATACTTTTGATACTTTTGTTGTTGGAAATAACAACAAACTAGCTCATGCAGCAGCTTTAGCTGTAGCAGAATCTCCTGCTGAAGCTTATAATCCTTTGTTTATATATGGTGGTGTTGGTTTAGGTAAAACTCATCTGATGCATTCCATAGCTCACTTTATACTATTAGAAAACATTACAAAGAAAGTGCTTTATGTATCTTCAGAAAAATTTACAAATGAACTTATCAATTCTATTAAAGATGATAAGAATGAAGCCTTTAGAAAAAAATATAGAAATATAGATGTTTTATTAGTAGATGATATCCAATTTATTGCCGGAAAAGAAAGAACTCAAGAAGAGTTTTTTCATACCTTTAATACCCTTTATGAAGCCAAAAAACAAATTATTATATCAAGTGACCGACCACCTAAAGAAATTGAAACTTTAGAAGAACGCTTGAGATCAAGATTTGAATGGGGACTTATTGCAGATATCCAAGCACCCGATTTTGAGACAAGAATGGCTATTTTGAGAAAAAGGGCAGAATTAGAAAATCTTAATATCCCAAACGATGTCATGCAATATGTAGCAACCAATATTAAGTCAAATATCAGAGAACTAGAAGGAGCTATTAATAAAATCATTGCTTATTCAACACTTGTACATAAGGAAACAACAAAAGAATTAGCAGAAGATGCACTTAAAGATTTGATAACTCCAAAGAAAGATAAAAAAGTGACGACTGAATTTATACTGGAAGTAGTTTCTGACCATTACAACTTAAATCCAGCAGATATACTTTCAAAAAAAAGACCAAGAGAAATAGCTTACCCAAGACAGATTGTTATGTACCTTTGTCGAAAGTTAACAGATTTATCTCTTCCTAAAATAGGCAGTAAGTTAGGGAATAGAGATCATACAACCATAATACATGGTTATGAAAAGATTAAAAAAGCACGTGATAAGGATCAGAGCTTAAAAAATACCATTGATATTCTAACTAAAAAAATCACTGGTCAATAGAATTTAGATATTAACTTCTATCAACAATTACATGTCAACAGCTCATGTATAACTTGTGGAAAAAGTAAAACCAGAATAATGGATAGTGTCTTTGTGGACAACTTTTAATAAGTTTTTAAACTATCAACAAGGTTATTCGTAATATGTAAGTCTTATAATTACTAGTATTACAATAGTTATTCACAAATTCACATTGCCTATTGCTATAAAGACTAAAAAGAACTTTATTTATTCTATATAAAACAACGAAAGGAGTTATTCACATATTATGAAAATCATTTGTAATCAAATAGATTTATTAAATGGTGTTAATACTGTTCTAAAAGCTGTTTCTACAAGAACAACCATGCCTATTTTAGAATGTATACTTTTAAAAAGCACATTAAATGGATTCAAATTAACAACGAATGATTTAGAGATAGGAATAGAAAGCCAAGTAGAAGCTCAAGTAATAGAACCAGGCAGTGTAGCTATTGAAGCCAAGATACTTTCAGAAATTGTTAAAAAATTACCAGACAATGACATAGAAATAACAGTTGATGAAAACAATAGGGCAACCATACGATGTGAAAAATCTAAATTCACTATATCAGGACAGCCAAGTGAGGAGTTTATTCCAATACCTGAAGTAACAAAGAATCAATATATTAGTATTTCTCAATTACAGTTAAAAGAAATGATACGACAAACTATCTTTTCTACAGCAGTAGAAGAAATAAGACCTGTTACGACAGGAGAACTATTCGAGATAAAAAATGATGAGCTATGTATTGTTTCTATAGACGGTCATAGAGTCTCGTTAAGAAGAATTCAATTTAAAAATGCACCAGAAGATATAAAAGTGGTAATACCTGGTAAGACTCTTAATGAAATTAGTAAACTTTTATCTACAGAGGATGATAAAGAGGTTAAGATTTATTTTAATAATAAACATGTATTATTTGAATTCGAGCAAAGTATGGTTGTTTCTAGGCTATTAGAAGGAGAATTTCCTGATTATGTTGATATATTTTCTAGGGATTATGAAACCTTAGTTAAAGTTAATAAAAAACAGTTTCATATGAGTATTGAAAGAGCAGCTTTAATGTCAAGAGGAAGTAAAAAAAGCCCTATAAAAATTGTGATGCAAGAAAATAAAATGATTATTACGTCAAATACAGAGATTGGAAATGTTTACGAAGAGGTTGATATTGAAAAAGAAGGAAAGGATATGGAAATAGCTTTTAACCCAAATTATCTGATAGATATCCTTAAAGTCATTGATGATGAAACGCTTTATTTGCAATTCACCAATGCGCATAACCCTTGTATTTTTAAACCAATCGAAGGAGATGTATTTCAATATCTTGTTTTACCAATAAAAATCTATGCTTAAAAAAATCACAGATTTGATGGAGTGTGCTTTATGAAAGAGATTGCTATTACTGAGGAATACATTAAACTTGGTCAGTTGCTTAAACTGGCAGGCATTGCAGATTCAGGTGCTCATGCAAAAATTCTCATTTTAAATGGACACATTAAAGTTAATGGAAAACAAGAATTAAGAAGAGGTAGAAAGCTCATGAAAGGTGATACCATAGAATCAGCAGAAAATGAACCAATGGTTATCATCAATCGTGTTAGTGAATGAGAGTAAAAAGTATGTATATAACAACCTTAGCCTTACAAAACTTTAGAAATTATGAGAACGAAACGATAGTCTTCGATAAAGGTCTAAATATTGTCTATGGAAATAATGCACAAGGAAAAACAAATCTTTTAGAAGCGATTTATCTGTGTGCAACTTCTAAATCTCATAGGACAAATAATGATAAAGAATTAATTCATTTTAACAATTATGAAGCTCATATTAAATTAAAGATAACTAAGGATCACAGAAATGATACGATTGATGTTCATCTAAAAAAAAATAGTCATAAAGGTATAGCGGTTAATCAAATACCTATCAAAAAAATGAATGAACTCTTTGGGTTACTCAATGTGATCATGTTTTCCCCTGAAGATCTAGGAATTATAAAAAGAGGTCCTTCTCATAGAAGGAAATTTATTGATTTAGAGCTTTGTCAGCTCAATCCTATATATTATTATAATCTGCAAAATTATTATAAAGTTTTAAAACAAAGAAATCATCTACTTAAAAATTATAAGGATGATAAAAGTTCACAAGATTTAATGGAAATATGGGACGAACAGCTTATCAAATATGGTAAGTCTATCATTCTTTTAAGGCAGACATTTATTGAACAACTCAATCCTTTGATCAATAAAATACATTCTGATATATCACTAAATAGAGAAAAGTTAGAATTAATATACGAATGCAATACCCAACTAGATAACTATCATCAAGTGCTTAAAAATAATATTTGTCAGGACATCAAATTTCGTTCCACTCAGAGAGGTCCTCATAGAGACGACATTCTTTTTCTCATTAACCAAAAAGACATCAGAAAATATGGTTCTCAAGGACAACAAAGAACAGCAGCATTAGCTTTAAAACTATCTGAAATAGATGTAGTTAAACACAAGACAAACCAAAGACCTATTTTACTCCTAGATGATGTGTTGTCAGAGTTGGATAGGGATAGGCAAATGTATCTAACTAAGGCTATCAATAAGATTCAAACGATTATGACCTGTACGGGTGTAGAAGACTACATTAGAGAAAATACAACTCACAAGTTATATGAGATTGCCGAAGGTCAGGTAGTACGCTAAAAAACCTTGCTTATTTGCAATACTGTGCTAAGTCATATATAATAGGAATGATGAGCATATGTTAATTAATGGAGGTTTAACGTTGTTTCTTCATATTGGTGCAGAAAAAGAAATAGAAATGAATAAAATACTTTGTATACTGGATTATACAAGCTTTAATCAATCCATAATCAATCGAACATTTTGTGAGCACAAAAAACAATCCGAAAGAGTTTTTAATGATTCAGAAGAACATCCAAAATCCATTGTAGTACTACATGATGGCGAGGATATTATATTATATCTTTCACCCATTACATCCAACACTTTACATAAGAGGATGGCTCTAATTGAAGAAATGGGTAATAGAAGTGTTAAGCTTTAATTTAGATTGGGAGGCTACCTATGAGTCAATCATCAGAATACAATGCAAGTCAAATACAGATTTTAGAAGGATTAGAAGCAGTTAGAAAAAGACCAGGTATGTATATAGGAAGTACATCCTCAAGAGGGCTGCATCATTTAGTTTATGAAATTGTCAATAATTCTGTTGATGAAGCCTTAGCTGGGCGATGTGATTTTATAGAGGTAACCATCGAACCAGATAATGCTATAACAGTTTTAGATAATGGTCAAGGTATTCCGATAGATATACATCCTCAAAAAGGTATTCCCGGTGTAGAGGTTGTATTCACCATCCTGCATGCTGGAGGAAAATTTGGCGGAGGTGGTTATAAGGTATCTGGAGGTCTGCATGGTGTTGGAGCATCTGTAGTCAATGCTCTATCAGAACGTTTGGTTGTTACAATCTATACAGATGGTAAGGAATATGAGCAAACGTATGAAAGGGGTAAGGCACTAGCTCCGCTGAAACAAGTTGGAAAAACAGATAAACGTGGCACCTTGGTTTATTTTAAACCCGATCATCGTATATTCGAAGATATGGTTTATGATTATGATACCTTAAAGCAAAGATTGCAGGAGATGGCTTTCTTAACCAAAGGACTGAAAATAAAGCTTGTTGATAGTAGAATAGGTGAAGAAAAAGAAAATGAATTTTACTATGAAGGCGGAATTAAAGAATTTGTAGCCTATAGAAATAGAAATAAAGATAAACTTTATTCTGATGTCATATATGCTGAAGGCACAAAGGATGAGGTTTATATTGAGGTTGCTTTTCAACATAATGGATCGTATGTTGAAAACATATTTAGCTTTGTTAATAATATAAATACACCAGAAGGTGGAACACATCTAAGTGGTTTTAAAAATGCCTTAACCAAAACTATGAATGATTATGCTAGAAAAAATAAAATACTTAAGGATAATGACAAAAATCTATCAGGTGAGGATTTAAGAGAAGGCATAACGGTTGTCATTAGCGTTAAAATAGCAGATCCTCAATTTGAAGGTCAAACCAAGCAAAAGCTAGGTAATAGTGAAGCTAGAAGTGCTGTAGATTCAATTCTATCTGAGCAGTTGACCTATTTTCTAGAGCAGAATCCTCAGGTAGCAAAAATTATACTAGAAAAATCGGTGATGGCTTCTAGAGCAAGAGAAGCAGCTAGAAAAGCAAGAGATCTAACAAGGAGAAAAACAGCCCTTGAAAGTACAAGCCTACCGGGGAAATTAGCAGATTGTTCTGAAAAAGATCCGTTTAAATGTGAGATTTTTATAGTCGAAGGAGATTCAGCTGGTGGATCAGCTAAATCAGCTAGATCAAGGCAAACGCAAGCTATTTTACCTCTAAGGGGAAAAATACTTAATGTTGAAAAAGCTAGATTAGATAAGATTTTAACTAATAATGAAATCAAAGCAATGATAACCGCTTTTGGAACAGGAATATCAGATGACTTTGATATAGAAAAACTTAGATATCATAAGATTATTGTGATGACCGACGCAGATGTTGATGGGGCACATATTCGAACTCTTTTGTTAACCTTTTTCTATCGTTACATGCCACAGCTTATAGAACAAGGAAAAATCTATATTGCACAACCTCCTTTATATAAGGTATCAAAAAATAAGGTATCTCAATATGTTTATAATGATAAAGCGTTAGATAAACTTTATGAAGAGATCGGAAGAGAAGGCATTAGTCTTCAAAGATATAAAGGGCTTGGTGAAATGAATGCTGAACAGCTATGGGAAACAACCATGGATCCAGATGAGAGAATACTCCTAAAGGTTGAGATAGATGATGCAGCAACAGCTGATGAAATATTTACGACTTTGATGGGTGACAAGGTGGAACCTAGGAGAGAATTTATTGAAACCCATGCTAAATATGTTAAAAATCTTGATATTTAAAAATTTCATACTAATAGTTGATATACTCTATAGCAAATATCATAGAAGTCAAATGATTAATTATGAAATTATCCAATAGTTAAACTGGGAGGATATCTTTATGGAAGAAAATAAAGAAGTCGATAAGATTATATCCGTTGATTTACAAAAAGAAATGAAAAAATCCTATATAGATTACGCAATGAGTGTTATTGCTTCACGTGCTCTACCTGATGTAAGGGATGGCTTAAAGCCTGTACAACGTAGAATTTTATACTCTATGAGTGAATTAAATCTGACACCGGATAAGCCTTACCGTAAATCAGCACGTATCGTAGGAGATACAATGGGTAAGTACCATCCTCATGGAGACAGTTCTATTTATGATGCTATGGTACGTATGGCACAGGATTTTTCAACTCGTTATATGCTTGTAGACGGTCATGGGAATTTTGGTTCTGTAGATGGAGATTCTGCAGCTGCCATGCGTTATACAGAAGCCAAGCTGAGTAAGATATCAACAGAGCTGTTAGCTGATATCAATAAAGATACGGTAGATTACCGGCCAAATTTTGATGAATCACTTAAGGAACCACAGGTTCTTCCATCTAGATTCCCAAACTTATTAGTGAACGGAACATCTGGGATAGCTGTAGGTATGGCCACCAATATACCTCCTCATAATTTAAACGAGGTTATTGATGGTGTTGTAAAGATTATTGATAATAAGGTACTTGAAGACAGAGATACAGATATAGAGGAGTTATTAGAGATTATACAAGGACCCGATTTTCCAACAGCTGCGAAGATACTTGGTAAGAGTGGTATACACCAAGCGTACAGGACAGGTAAAGGAAAAGTTATAGTAAGAGCTGTTACTGATATCGAAGCTATGGGGGGTAATAAACAAAGGATTGTAGTTACTGAGCTTCCATATCAAGTGAATAAAGCACGGTTAATTGAAAAAATTGCAGAATTAGTTAAAGATAAAAAAATTGAAGGTATCTCCGATTTAAGAGATGAATCCGATAGAAAAGGTATGCATGTGGTTATAGAGCTTAAGAGAGATACTAATGCGAATGTGGTTCTAAACCAATTATATAAGCATACACAGCTACAAGATACCTTTGGTGTTAATATGCTTGCGTTGGTTCAAAATCAACCTAAAATACTTAATCTAAAACAGGTTTTAAACTATTATTTAAATCATCAGAAAGAGGTTGTAACCAGACGAACCAAATATGATTTGAAGAAAGCAGAAGATAGAGCACATATATTAGAAGGTCTGCTTAAGGCATTAGATTTTATTGATGAAGTCATTAAAATTATACGTGGTTCAAAAAGCACACCAGAAGCTAAGATTAACTTAATTGATCGTTTTCAATTTTCAGAAGCTCAAGCACAGGCTATCGTCGATATGCGTTTAAGGACACTTACAGGATTAGAAAGAGAAAAAATTGAAAATGAGTTTAGAGAATTACAAGAAAAAATAAAAGAATACAAAGCAATTTTAGGTGATGAAAACCGATTATATGGTGTTATTAAAGAAGAAATTTTAATTATAAAAAATAAATTTGGAGATGAAAGAAGAACTGAAATTACTTATGATGCTAGTGAAATTAGGCTTGAAGACCTCATAAAAAATGAACCTACCTCTATTACAATGACCCATTTAGGATATATTAAAAGGATGCCCATCGACACCTATAAAAGCCAGCATAGAGGTGGAAAAGGAATCAAAGGTATCCAAACAAGAGATGAGGATTTCGTTCAAACGATGTTTATTACCAATACGCATCATTATATTCTATTCTTCACTAATAAGGGAAAAGTTTATCGATTAAAAGCTTATGAAATTCCTGAAGCAGGAAGAACTGCAAGGGGAACGGCAATAGTAAACTTATTGCAGATAGACTCAGGTGAACAAATAACAGCTGTTATACCCCTTAAAAAATACGAAGAGAATAGATATCTTCTTATGGCAACTCAGAGAGGGATTATTAAGAAAAGTAGCATTATGGATTATGTCAATATTAGAGTTAAAGGGCTTCAAGCTATTGATCTTAGGGAAGATGATGATTTGATTGAAGTTAAATTAACCGATAATAATCAAGAAGTTATACTAGGAACAAAATATGGACAATGTATACGATTTGATGAAAAAGATGTAAGAGTGACAGGAAGAACCTCAATGGGCGTAAGAGGAATGAATCTTAATACGGAAGATGAAGTAATTGGTATGCAGCTTGTTTCTCAAGGCAAGGATTTATTGGTTGTTTCTGAAAATGGTCTAGGGAAAAGAACATTAATTGATGACTTTACAACTCAAAGACGTGGCGGAAAAGGAGTCAAATTCTATAAAATAACCAGTAAGACTGGAAATGTAGTCGGTATAAAAGCAATTAATGAAACGAATGATATTATGCTGATTACAACAGAAGGAATTGTAATAAGATTAAAAGCGAACGATATATCTAGGTTAGGGCGTGTGACATCTGGTGTTAAACTCATGGATGTTTCTGAAGATATTCATGTTGCAAGTATTGCAAGAATCAAAGAAGAGGTAATTAAGGATTAAGGTTTAGTTATAGAAGTCATAACATGGTGATAGCATAAAGATAACGTGACAGCAGCTTATATATAACAAGCTGCTGTTTATCTATTCATTTTAAAGTTTAAGTATATTTAATCTTTTTACCAATTTTTGAACTATGTAACAAACTGTAAAATAAATTTAACAGCATACCCTAGTTCTTATGATATAATAGAACAAAGCTAACTAATCCAAAAGGAGGTGATATCATGCAGAAATATTCCAAATTCATCATAACATTGCTTTGTATATGTATGTTTAATACCATGGTATATGCTTATGAGGAAAGCACCATTGAGGAAGTAAATGTTATACGAAGAAAGCTTGACTTAAATGAACTAAAACTCAATGAAAAACTAAATGATGCAGCTCTATCGCATAGTCAATATATGGTGTTCAATAACAGTTTTTCTTCCATAGAAGAGAAAGGTAAAAAGCAATATAAAGGGAGATACTCTTGGGATAGAACTTCCTATTTTAATTATTTTAACCCTTATGTTTCAGAATTTATTAGTAGAAATATAGATAAACAGGATATTTGTCATTATCTATATAATCCCTATACACGTATTATATGGCTTGATCCTATATATAAGGATATAGGAATGGCAGCCCATGAAGGGATGTCTACCTATATTTTAGGTGGTGCAGCAAGGGATAATAATTCTACTGTAATATATCCATACGATGGTCAAGTGCTTCCTTATCATTGGACTCAAAACCAGTCTGTGGATGCTTATAAAGATCTAAATATTAAGAGAACAGATATTGGATTGCCAATAACTATATCCCATTATACCGATGGAAAAAAAATTAAAAGATTTGTTGTTAATACAGTTGAGATAATAGATAAGGCTACCAATCAAACCATTCCATATGAAGTAATGAAGCCTAGTAATAATAAATATCTAAATAATACAGTCGTTATACTACCAACA
Source organism: Vallitaleaceae bacterium (assembly GCA_028277605.1). Taxonomy (GTDB): domain Bacteria; phylum Bacillota; class Clostridia; order Lachnospirales; family Vallitaleaceae; genus JANQFZ01. The sequence goes on from JANQFZ010000039.1 coordinate 36,958, forward strand.
CAAGCATATACTCCTGATACACAGTATCAATTTAAAATAGATATACACATACATTTTGATAATCATAAAACAGAAAAAGTAGTATATGAAGGATGTTTTACTGTCGATAAAGAAATACTAGTAACTAGATTAAATATTATAGAATCTTTGATCCAGATTTTAGAGCTGCCTGAGAGTAGAAATTCTACCTATGAATTTAAAGATATCGATAAAAGTTCGAGTTATGCTCCATATTTATACACAGCATTAGACAATCAATTAATTAATGGTTATCCAGATAAAACATTTAGACCTCAAAGCTCAATGACAAAAGAGGCGTTTTATGTAGTTTTAATAAGGGCTTATGAAAAGGTAAAAGGAACTATAGATATTACATTTAAAGAAAATATAAAAAATATCTACAGCGTTAGTTTTTGGGCTAGAAGGTCAATACTAAAAGCTGAGCAATTAGGATTGTTGGATACAGAAGAATTCGTAAAAGAATCTAAAAAGCCTTTAACTTACAGTGATTATACGAAAGCTATGAATCAGTTTAGTTTGCTTATTCAAGAGTAAGTTTATTTATGAGTTATAGAAAAAGGGTGTATAGTATGAGCTTCATTAACTAAGCATACTATACACCCTTTACCATTCACACTGTAGCAAAAATTTTGACTATGTTTTGTAACAATAAATTAAGTGGAAACATAAAAATCTTTAGATTTATATTTCTATTTTTGT
>JANQFZ010000067.1 GCA_028277605.1 Vallitaleaceae bacterium
AGATTTTCTCATGAAGAACTTTTTGCAACTTAAAACTTCAATATAACTATTTTATTTCCGTGTGATTTAAGCTTTTCTGCATTTTACGGAAACTCAAGTGGTGTTTGATTAAGACATTCTACACAGCTTTACTTTCTATCAGTCTAGCTTGATTCAAGGCATTACAAATGATAGGTATTAAGACAAGTTGAATGATAATACCGGGCATCCCTTTAACAAGAGAACCTGTTATAAAAGTAATAGGTTGTGGATACTGAGCTGCAAAAAAGGTGGCTAGAACCCATACAGATGCACCTGCTGCTATTCTTCCTATGACAATACTTAAGACCAAAGATAAATGAACATTTAGATTAAGCTTTCTATTTAATAGGCTAATGGATAGTGCATAGATTGCAAGTTCGGTCATCATCATAGGCAAAACAGGAAATAGTGGCGGCATACCTGTTAATAAGGTGCTAAGTAATGGCGTTAATAGACCAACTGCTGCTGCAAAAGGCATACTCAAAAAAAATCCACACAATAGAACGGGTATATGCATCGGTAATAAAACAGATCCACCACCAAAAAGATGGAATATTATCGGTAGTAAAACACCTAATGAAATAAACAAACCACTTAGAATCAGTTGTTTTAACGTTTTATTTTGCATGATATATAATCCTCCTTAAAATAAAAAACCACAAATAGTACTGCTTCTTGCAGTATTTCTTTGTGGTATCATTAACAAAGTTATAGTCATAGAGCCTTCATGACTCCTATTGATAGTTAATCTATCATAATTAACTGGAAAAAGTCAAGAATAAATACAAATATTAACCTCCCCTTGAAATATCATGATAAAACGGTTATACTTGCTAAGGTATGAGTATAAATCTTGTATAGAACTAATAATAATGGTGATAATATGTATCAATTACTTAAGACTGACGGAAATGCAAAACGTGGTCAGCTTCAAACCGTTCATGGTGTTATACAGACCCCTGTTTTTATGAATGTGGGAACAGCTGCTGCTATTAAAGGTGCTGTATCAACTCAGGATCTAAAAGAAGTTGGTTGTCAGGTTGAGTTGTCCAATACCTATCATCTTCATGTAAGACCTAGTGATGAGGTGATTAGACAATTGGGAGGACTTCATAAATTCATGGTTTGGGACAGACCAATCTTAACAGATTCAGGAGGCTTTCAAGTATTTTCTTTAACAAAACTTAGAAAAATTAAAGAAGAAGGTGTCTATTTTTCGTCTCATGTGGATGGTAGAAAAATATTTATGGGACCTGAAGAAAGCATGCAGATTCAATCCAACCTAGGTTCTACGATAGCTATGGCTTTTGATGAATGCGCTCCCTATCCAACAGATAGGAGCTATATGCAGAACTCAGTTGATAGAACAACCAGATGGCTTTATCGTTGTAAATCAGAGCTAACTCGTTTAAATGGATTACAAAATACCGTTAATCCAAGTCAAATGCTCTTTGGTATTAATCAAGGCGGGACCTATGAGGATATTCGTATTGAGCATGCCAAGAGAATCTCTGAATTAGATCTGGATGGCTATGCAGTCGGCGGTTTGGCTGTGGGTGAGTCACATAGTGAAATGTATAGAATTTTAGAAACCGTTGTCCCTTATCTTCCACAAAATAAACCAACTTACTTAATGGGAGTTGGTACACCAGAGAATATATTAGAAGCTGTTGATCGAGGGATTGATTTTTTTGATTGTGTTTATCCAACGAGGAACGGAAGACATGGACATGTATATACCAATCATGGTAGGCTGAATTTACTAAATGCTAAGCATCAATTGGATGATAGACCGATTGAAGAAGGCTGTAACTGTCCAGTATGTCAAAACTACAGCCGTGCCTATATTAGACATTTGTTAAAAGCAAAAGAAATGCTTGGTATGCGTTTATGTGTTCTCCATAATCTGTATTTTTATAATCATTTGATGGAAGAAATAAGAGAAGCCATAGAAAATAATACCTACGCAGAGTATAAAAAGAAAAAGCTTGAAGCACTAAAAATCAGTTGACAGATAATGGAATACATTGTAAATTATAGGTAACGTGTACAACTATTAAGGAGGAAAATTAATGAATAATTTATTTCTTATTTTAGCCGAAGGCGGCGGCGGTGGAACAAGCATGGTTGGCTTTATTGCTTATATCGTCATCTTATTTGGTTTCATGTACTTTATTCTTATTAGACCACAAAGAAAGAGACAAAAGGCCGTTGACCAGATGCAGTCCGATATTAAGGTTGGAGACTCTGTGATGACCAATGGAGGTTTATATGGTAAAGTTGTGGATATCGTAAACGACGTGGTTATCTTAGAATTAGGTACAAACAAGAGTGTAAGAGTACCCATTCAGCGTTCAGCTTTAGCAGCTATTAAAGAACCCGATTTAAGCATCAACAAATCAGAAGATGTTGAGGAAGTTAAAGAAATATCCGAAGACAAATCAAACGAATCAAAATCTAATAAGTAGATAACTAAGAGAGCTGCTGTTCATACGGTTAGCTCTTTACTTTTGTTTAAGCTTTGTTTTAGCTCAATTAAGTGTAACATAAGCCAATCAAAAGACACTAAAATATGGTCTTATTATATATTTCTAGAGAAGATCATCATATTTCCTATTATAGCGCAGTATAATATTATATGAAAAGTATAGGGGGTCAAACTATGCGTAAGCTGCGTAATAAACAGGAAATGAGCATGCAGACGATTATTATGTCCTTGCTAAAATCTGTGATTATCGGGTACATAGTTACAACTGTTTTTATTTTTTTATTTGCCTATTTTGTTTATAAATATGAGCTGTCAGATCAATACATTAATATTGCTGTCATTGTTATGATGATTATTGCTACTTTTATAACAGGCTTTTCTAGCGCGAAATGGTTAAAGAATAACCGATGGATGTATGGCGCCATATCTGGTATTATTTATTTCGTTATTCTAATTGTTGTTGCTCTATTATTTAATAAAGATAATGCGATAGCCAGTGAAGTGGTTACGGTTTTTTTAATCTGTTTAGGCGGCGGCATGCTGGGTGGTATGATAGGCTAGATTGGCAAGGGTAAATTTTACTTTAATTTGATAACCGATTATGTTATAATAAACCAAGTTATAGTGTGCTGGGCTAAGTGGCTAGTACTTTATCAGATGAGTCTTATAGGTTAAGATTAAGACTTATAACAACTCAATGTAAAGACTATCATGCAATAGGGAGGAAGTAACATGAAGCATGTCAAGACTCTAAATGGTGCTACATTGAAAAAAAGTATAAAAAAAGGCGGCTGTGGAGAATGTCAAACCTCATGTCAATCTGCTTGTAAAACATCCTGCACAGTAGGTAATCAGATATGCGAAAATAAAAACTAAGCTTCTAAAAAGCAGTGACACAAAGTCGCTGCTTATTTACTGACTGAAAGGAGAGTTTTCGTGATACATCAATATAAAATTAAAGATATGAACATTGTTTTGGACGTATATAGTGGTGCTGTACATGTCGTAGACGATCTTGTCTATGATATTATTGCCTTATATGAGAAATTAGATGAACAAGCGATTATAGAACAATTAAGTAAGGATTATGATAAGGCAAGTCTCTTAGAAGGACTTGAAGAAGTCTGTCAGTTAGAAAAAGATAGTTTACTATTTACTAAGGATATCTATAAGGAGCTGGCACAGCCTTTTCTAAATAGAAAGCCAGTGGTTAAGGCTTTATGCTTACATGTTTCTCATGATTGTAACTTAAGATGTAAATATTGCTTTGCTGGCGAAGGGGATTATCAATGCGGCAAAGAGGTCATGAGTAGTGAAGTAGGAAAAAAAGCTATGGATTTTCTAGTGAAAGAGTCTGGTAATAGAATTAATCTAGAGGTCGATTTCTTTGGTGGAGAGCCTTTGATGAATTTAGAAGTTATCAAAGAAATTGTAGACTATGCTAGGGGTCTTGAAAAAGAACATCATAAGAATTTTAGATTTACCATAACAACCAATGGAGTTCTACTAAACGAAGAAGTAAGAGAATATCTTAATGATAATATGGTCAATGTTGTTCTTAGTCTTGATGGCAGAAAAAATGTTCATGATAAAATGAGACCTGCAGTAAATGGTAGCGGCAGTTATGATGTTATCATGCCTAAATTTCAAAAAATGGCAGAACTTAGGAATCAGCAAAACTACTACATAAGAGGAACTTATACACAATATAATAAGGATTTTGCAAAGGATGTTTTACATCTTGCTGATCTAGGATTCAAACAAATTTCTGTAGAACCCGTGGTCGCTTTTGATAATGAGCCTTATGCCTTAACAGAAGAAGATATTGAAGCATTAAATCAAGAATATGAAAATCTTGCAGAAGAAATGCTCAATAGAAAAAAGGAAGGAAAAGGATTTAATTTTTTCCATTTTATGATCGATTTATCACAAGGGCCATGTGTTTATAAACGTTTGGGTGGATGTGGTGCTGGTTCAGAGTATATGGCAGTAGCTCCAAAAGGAGATCTATACCCCTGTCACCAATTTGTTGGCACGGATGGATTTGTTATGGGTAATGTTTATGATGGTATTACCAATAAAAAAATGCTGAATGATTTTCAACATTGTAATGTCTACTCTAAAGAAGCATGTACCAATTGCTGGGCTAAATTTTATTGCAGCGGCGGCTGTAGTGCCAATGGTTACAGCCGACATGGTAGTATTCATGCAGTCGATGAACTGGGTTGCGAGTTACAGAAAAAAAGAGTGGAAATAGCCATCTATATGAAGGCTAGAGAGATGATGGAACAAGAGTAAAGAGTTATTTTAAGCTTACAATAAAATGTATCTATTGAAATGTAATATGGGAATACTTATAATTAGTTTTACATGAGAGAATTTCATTATCATATTTTTTAAAGGTACAAAGGAGGATTATAAAGAATGAAAGGGAAAAGTATTTTAAGCCTTATACTCTCACTTATAGTTATAGCAGGATCTGTACTTCTGGCTGTTTTTGGGATTGGATCGAATAAAATAGGTGGAGCAGAAAAGGTGAACTTAGGACTGGATTTAGCAGGAGGGGTGAGTATCACTTATACCACTGTTAAAGAAGGGCCAACCGATGAAGAGATAGAAGATACCATTTATAAGTTGCAAAAAAGAACAGATGATAAGAATTATACAGAAGCAGAGATTTATAGAGAAGGAGCCAATCGGATTAATGTCGATATACCCGGTGTAAAGGACGCTAATAAAGTATTAGAGGAATTAGGTAAGCCCGGTAATCTGCAATTTACAGATCCTAATGGCAATGTAGTCCTAAGCGGAGAAGACATCAAAAGTGCTAAAGCCATGGAGAATAAACAACAGATTACAGATAGGTATAATGTAGCTTTAGAGATGAACCCTAGTGGTAAGGACAAATTTGCAAAGGCTACAACAGAATTTGTCGGACAGCAGATTGCTATTGTTTATGATGGAAATATCATCAGTCAGCCTTTAGTTAATGAGCCAATAACAGATGGTTCAGCTAGAATATCTCATATGAGATCCTTAAAAGAAGCATCCGAGCTTGCTGCAAATATAAGGATAGGTGCTCTGCCATTAGAGCTTAAGGAGTTACGTTCTAATGTGGTTGGTGCCAAACTAGGGCAGGAAGCTATTGATAGCAGTATCTTAGCAGGGTTGATTGGTATGATACTCATACTAGCCTTTATGATTATCATCTATAGAGTACAAGGATTGGCAGCCAGTTTGGCATTGGTTTTTTATGCTGCCTTAGATATTATATTGATTAGCCTGTTTGATATTACGCTAACCTTACCTGGTATTGCAGGTATCATTTTATCTATTGGTATGGCTGTCGATGCGAATATCATTATCTTCTCAAGAATCAAAGAGGAATTAGCCGCAGAGAAGACGTTAAGGTCAGCTGTAAAATCTGGTTTTAAAAAAGCTACCTCTGCTATTATAGATGGAAATATTACTACTTTAATAGCCTCTATTGTCCTCTATATCATGGGAACGGGACCCATTAAGGGCTTTGCTCAAACCTTAGCATTAGGTATTATTATTTCCATGTTTACGGCTTTATTTGTTACTAGAATTATTCTTAAATCATTCGTTAACATGGGAATCAAAAACAAGGCTCTCTATGGTATTGGTAAAGCAAGAAAGATTTATTCTATTGTAGAAAGAAAAAGAACGTGGTTTACCATTTCACTGGTGGTTATTATTATTGGTTTAGCAGCAATGCCTATTTTTAATGCTACTGGGGGATCTGAACTTAATTATGATATTGAGTTTAGCGGTGGTACATCGACTCTTGTAACTATCGGTAGAGACATGACTTTAAGCGAAGCCCAGAGTGAGCTGAGTCCTATAATTGAAGAGGTAACAGGAGAAAAAAGTCCTCAATATCAAACCGTTCGAGACAAAGGACAAGTCATTATTAAAACAGCCGTATTAAGTGCTGAACAAAGAAATAATCTAGAGAGTGCACTGATAGAAAAATATCAGATTACAACAGCAGATATTGAGAGTGAAAGCATTAGTGCAACCATCAGTAGTGAAATGAAAAGGGATGCTATTATTTCTATTATCGTAGCAGCGATTTGTATCTTAATTTATATTACTATTAGATTTAGAGATTATAGATTTGGTGTTAGTGCTGTTATAGCTTTAGTTCACGATATTTTGATTGTACTAACCGTTTACGCGGTATTTAGAGTACCTGTTAATAATTCATTTATAGCTGCTATGCTAACGATCGTTGGTTATTCTATCAATGATACAATCGTTGTATTTGACCGTGTGAGAGAGAACCAAAAAATGATGAAACGTGGTGACTTTAAAGGACTAGTCAACAGAAGTATCAGCCAGACACTATCCAGATCTATTTATACGTCATTAACGACTTTTGTGATGGTTACAATTCTTTACATTTTAGGTGTGGTTTCTATCAGGGAATTTGCACTTCCTCTTATGGTTGGTGTCTTAAGTGGAACGTATTCATCCATATTTATCGCCAGTCCTTTATGGCATTTCTTTAAAAGAAAAGAAGAGTACAAAATAAAAAAAGCACATAAACCAGCTAAGTAAGTGTTGAATACAGTAAAATTTGATATATAGTAAACGATCACGGGTGAATGTGTGCGCTCCATGCATTCACCCCTGTTTTTCAGGAGATTAATTATGCATTCAAAATACATATGGCATATAAAAAATCAAGAGATAGGTCTTATTAAGCGTATTTCTGAAACCTGTCAGGTTTCTAAACCAGTTGCTGCTGTCTTAGCTAATAGAAGTATTATTGAAGTTGAAGATGTCTATGCTTTTATGAACCCAGATCCAGACAGATTTCACGATCCGTATCTATTAAAGGATATGGATAAGGCGGTAGCACGTATTTTAACAGCAAAAGATAAACAAGAAAAAGTTATAATTTATGGGGATTATGATGTAGATGGTATGACCAGTACATCTATTTTGTATATGTATCTCAAGGAAAATAACTTTGATGTTGACTATTACATTCCTGATCGACTAAAAGAAGGCTATGGCGTTAATTGTCAAGCAATTGATACCATCTCTAGTTATCAAACGTCTTTAATCATAACCGTTGATACAGGTATTACGGCTGTTGATGAAGTTAAGCATGCACAAGAGATGGGTATCGATGTTATCATAACGGATCATCATGAATGTCAAGAAAAGCTGCCAGAGGCTTGTGCTGTTATCGATCCAAAGCGTCCCGATGATACTTACCCATTCAAGCATTTAGCTGGAGTAGGTGTAGCGTTTAAAATGATTCATGCTTTATCCTTGAATCTGGGAGATACGGTAGAAATATGGAAGTACCTTGATATTGCTGCTATAGGGACGGTTGCAGACATTGTTTCACTCGTAGGAGAGAACCGAATCATAACCAAGCTAGCTTTTAGAACCATCCCTACAACATGGAATATTGGCTTAAAAGCTCTGCTAGAGGAATGTGCTATTAAAGAATCGGATAAACTAACCTCGGGCATTATTGGTTTTAGAATAGCCCCAAGACTTAATGCTGCTGGTCGTATGGGAGATGCTAAAAGAGGTGTTGAGCTCTTTATTACAAAAGATCCCGAGAGAGCATTGGCTATAGCTAAAGAGCTTAATAGTGAGAATAACCATAGGCAGGAGCTGGAACAACAAATATTAAAAGAAGCTATAGAGCAGATTGAGGAAAATAATAGGCAGCAGGATAATATATTGGTTGTAGCATCCTATAATTGGCATCATGGTGTCATGGGAATTGTTGCATCGAGAATTACAGAAAAGTATTATAGACCAACGATTATCTTATGTATAGAAGGCGAACAAGCAACAGGTTCAGCTAGAAGTGTTGAAGGATTTAGCATCTTTGATGCTCTCTATCAGCAAAGAACAATGCTGATTAAGTTTGGTGGGCATGAGATGGCTGCTGGATTATCCATAGAGAGAGAAAAAATAGATGATCTAAGAAGAGAATTAAACATCTATGCGAATCAAATGATGGACGAACAAACACTTATTCCCAAGTTAAAGGCAGATATGCTGCTAGACTTAGAAGATATCACCCTTCCACTCATTCAAGAAATGCAGCTATTGGAGCCTTTTGGAGTAGATAATCCAGAACCAAAGTTTGTGGTTAAAGGTTCGGTTGAAGAAATTAGAGCCATTGGAAAAGAAAAAAATCATCTCAGACTGAGCTTAAAAAATAAGAGCAATAGTGTCAATGGCATTGGTTTTGGTATGAGTGACTATAGCCTTAATTATTTCTTAAGCAATGAGGTAGATGTGGTTGGATCCTTAAATATTAATGAGTGGAATGGGAGACAGACACCTCAGATTGTGATGAAAGATATGCGTATGAATGAAAGTATGCTTGAGATGCTAAAGGTTCAATTAGATCAATTTAGATTAATTAAACAAAATACATATGAGGCATTCAAATTCCCTATACATATACAAAGAGAAGATTGTACATTTGTATATAGAACATTATTAGCACTTGACAAAAGACACATGTATACTATATCATTATTTCGGTTGGTACATGATAATCCTGTTTATGAGTTATGCGATATCATAAAGATATTATTATGTTTAGAAGTTTTTTTAGAGCTTGGGTTAATCGACTATGATCTTGTTGAGTATGATTTTAGTTTTCAACTAATAAAAGGACGTAAAGCAGACCTCAATCAATCTAAGCTCTTTAGCAGCATGCAAAATAGTTTTGCTAATGGATAGGACATTTGATATACTTATACTGTGCTAATTAATTATGAAGGAGCGATAAACTATGGGTGTAGACGTAAAATCATTGATTCGAGATTTGCCTGATTTTCCTACCGAAGGTATCATATATAGAGATATTACAACGGTACTTCAGAATAAAGAAGGGTTAAAAGCTTCTATTGAACAGCTTCAAGAATCTTTAGTCGATATAGATTTTGATTATATTATAGGACCTGAGTCAAGAGGGTTCATCTTTGGTGTCCCTATTGCTTACAATATGAATAAAGGATTTATTCCTATCAGAAAAAAAGGGAAACTTCCCTATAAAACTAAATGCAAAGAGTACGATCTTGAATATGGTACAGCAGCTGTTGAGATCCATATAGATGCCATCAAGCCTGGAGATAAAGTCGTTATCATTGATGACTTACTTGCAACAGGAGGTACGTCTAAAGCCATGGTTGAGCTTATTGAAGAATTAGGTGGTAAGGTTATGATGATGAGTTATCTCATTGAACTGACTTATTTAGATGGCAGAGATAAATTAAAAGGCTATGAAGTACAATCCATGATTCAATACTAATGAATAACTAGCACAAGTTATTGATGACTGCATATATTGATATGATATATGCAGTTATTTTAATTTTAAGTTTTTCTGTAATCCTTAGAAGATAAGACGACGTTAAGATATTGAATAAATAGCTCAAAATCTAACTATTTTTAGTAACCATAAAATAATGGGAGAACTTAAAATAACGGTTTTCTTGCATTTTGTCAAAAAAAAACCTATAATAATAAGAAAATGTTAATATGAAGTAGAAAAATGATTAAGCGGTGATATAGAATGCCAGATAAAATATATGCGGATTTAATTGGAGAAATTAAAAAATATCATCCTTCTGAGAATTTTGATATGATAGAGAAGGCTTATCGTGTTGCTAAAGATGCGCATGCCCAGCAGATCAGAAAGTCTGGGGAACCTTATATTGTGCATCCTTTGGCTGTTGCTCATATACTAGCTCAATTAGAGTTAGATAAAGAATCAATAGTAGCAGGTATATTACACGACATAGTAGAAGATACCAACATGACAATCGAAGAGGTTGAACAGGAATTTAACAGTGAGGTCGCTCTACTGGTTGATGGTGTAACTAAATTAACAAAGCTTAGTAGAATGCCTTACACGGATAAAGAAGAAATTCAAGCAGAAAACTACAGGAAAATGTTTTTAGCAATGGCTAAGGATATACGAGTGATACTAATAAAATTAGCCGATAGATTACATAATATGAGAACCCTTCGATATATGCCAGAGCATAAGCAGCAAGAGAAGGCAAAGGAAACGTTGGATATCTATGCACCACTTGCGAATAGGCTGGGTATATCTAAGATCAAAGTGGAGCTTGAGGATTTATCTTTACGGTATTTACAACCAAAGGCTTACTATGAGCTGGTAGAAAAAATTGCTAGAAAAAGAGATGATAGAATCCAATATGTTAACAAAGTTGTAGAAGAGGTTCAAGAAAATCTCAAAGAAGTAGCAATTAAAGCAGACGTAGAAGGGCGACCTAAGCACTTTTTTAGTATCTATAAGAAAATGATCAATCAGGATAAATCAATCGATCAAATCTATGATTTGTTTGCTGTACGTGCCATTGTAGATTCTGTTAAAGACTGCTATGGTGTATTAGGTGTTATCCATGAAATGTTTAAGCCTATTCCAGGGCGATTTAAAGATTATATTGCTATGCCAAAGCCTAATATGTATCAATCCCTGCATACAACTCTGATCGGTCCTGAAGGTGAGCCCTTTGAGATGCAGATAAGAACTTTTGAAATGCATAGAACAGCAGAGTATGGTATTGCTGCACACTGGAAGTATAAGGAAGGTAAAAGTAACCAATCCACAGAAAAAAGCGAAGAGCAAAAATTAAATTGGCTTAGACAAATTTTGGAATGGCAGCGTGATATGTCAGATAATAAAGAGTTTATGGCAATGCTAAAAACCGATCTGGATGTTTTTGGGGATCAGGTTTATGCTTTTACACCATCTGGCGATGTCATTAATCTTCCTAAAGGTTCTACCCCAATAGATTTTGCCTATCATATTCATAGTGCTGTAGGGAATAAGATGGTTGGAGCACGAGTCAATAACAAAATAGTAACTTTTGATTATAGGATAAAAAACGGAGATAGAATAGAAATTATAACTTCCCAGAATTCTAAAGGACCTAGTAGAGACTGGCTGAATATTGTTAAAAGTTCACAGGCAAAAAGTAAGATCAATCAATGGTTTAAGAAACAGTTTAAAGATGATAATATAGTTAAAGGAAAAGAACTGTTAGAAAAGTATGCTAAGGCTAAAAGTCTGTCTTTAAATGAACTACTAAAAAGCAAGTGGATGGAAATCGTTCAAAGAAAATATGGTTTTAAGGATTGGGACTCTGTTTGTGCTGCTATTGGACATGGTGGTCTAAAGGAAGGTCAGGTTCTCAACAGGCTAAACGAAGAGCTGAAGAAAACCAAGCTTAAAGAAACCGCTAAACCAGCGGATATTATGAATGATATAACCAATACTGCTAATACATCCAAAAAGCGTTCAAAAAGTGGTATCGTTGTTAAAGGTGTTCATGATTTAGCGGTCCGCTTTGCTAAGTGCTGTAATCCAGTCCCTGGGGATGAAATCATAGGCTATGTAACAAAGGGCAGGGGGGTTACCATTCATAGAACCGATTGCAGCAATATTGTTAATCTATCCAGTGACGAAAGACATAGGCTCATTGATGTTGAGTGGCAAGTGGCACAAGATGAAGCTAAGTTACTCTATCAGGCAGAAATCAAAATTATAGGAACCAATCGATTAGGATTATTAATAGATATCTCCAAGGTTTTAACAAATGACAAAGTTCCTGTTAAATCCATTAATGCACGCTCTCAGGATGAAAGCACTTTTTTTAATATCAAGATAGAAATTAATGGTAAGGATAAACTGAATAAATTAATAAAGAAACTACGAGTGATTCCCGGGGTGAAAGAGATTATTAGAACGAATAGTTAAGGGTGATAGTATGAGAGCAGTTATACAGCGTGTTAAACAAGCCAAGGTAGATGTAGATGAAACTACAGTAGGGCAGATACAAGATGGATTGCTTGTATTATTAGGCTTTAAAGAAACAGACGATAATAAGACAGCTGAATATATGCTGGACAAGCTTTTGGGTTTAAGAATTTTTGAGGATGATAAGGGTAAAATGAATGACTCTCTCTTAGATATAGGAGGGGGGCTTCTTATTGTGCCTAATTTTACGCTATATGGTGATTGTAGAAAAGGAAAAAGACCAAGTTATTCCAGCGGTGCAGGTGTTGAAAAAGCTAGAGATTTATTTATTAACTTTATAAGTATGGCTAAAGAAAAATATGAACAGGTAGAAAAAGGAGTTTTTCAAGCAGACATGAAGGTAAGCTTGATCAATGATGGACCTGTGACACTATTGTTAGATAGTGAGAAGAATTTTTAATACTTACCAAAGGTAGTACAGAAAGGGTAAATGATATGAATTTAGTGTTTAAAGGGCATAATTATGAATATGAATTGGTTATGCTTTTGAAGCTTTTTTATCCAAGTGAATCGTTCCATGTTGTAGATTATATTGCTTTCGATGATAATACGCTATTGACGGTTATTGATGAGTCTATATTCTCTGTTTATTATTATGAACATGGAGTTTTGTTAATGGATAAGGTTGTTACCTTTTCTAACGGTGATTACGGTCATGATAAGCATAAAAAAAAGGTGCTTAAGAAAGCAGTCTATGATGTCTTTTGTGACTTAACCCAGTCATCATTACCATGGGGTATGCTGACAGGAATAAGACCTACTAAAATTGTTTTTGAGCTCATGAAAAAGTATAAAGGAGATAATGGGCTGATTAAGACTGAATTAAAGAGAGATTATGGTATTGCTAATAGTAAAATTGATTTAATGCTGGATATTGTAGAGACTGAAATGAAGATACTCAATAAGAATAAGGAGAATCAAGTAAGCATCTATATAGGGATACCATTTTGTCCAACCAGATGTCTGTACTGTTCATTTACTGCTTATCCCATTCATCGCTTCAAGCATAGAATTGAGGAGTATCTATCTGCCTTGAGTCAGGAAATGACCTTTGTTTCTAATGAATTACTAAGAAAGAATAAAGAAGTTAGAACGCTTTATGTTGGTGGCGGAACACCCACAACACTTGATGAAACTGAGCTTGAACAACTCATGAGGAGAGTCCATCAGTACTTTGATTTTAATACTATTGAAGAATTCACGGTTGAAGCAGGACGTCCAGACACTATTACTAAGAAGAAATTGGAGATTCTAAAAGATTATGGTGTTGATAGAGTGGCAATTAACCCGCAGACTATGAACCAAAGAACACTAGATATCATTGGAAGGAAGCATACGGTAGAGGATATCATTCGTACGTATCATTTGGCTAGAGAGGTAGGTTTGGATGCTATCAATATGGATATGATTGTTGGTCTGCCAGGGGAGACCATGGATGATGTATCGCATACCATACAAGAGATAAAAAAACTAGACCCTGATAATCTAACGGTTCATACACTAGCAGTCAAAAGAGCGTCTAGACTTAAGGAAAATGAGGAAAGATATGTACTTCAGACTAAAGAGCACATAGAGCAGATGCTGGACATGGTTCATGCCAATACAAAGGGCATGGGACTTAAACCGTATTATATGTACCGACAAAAAAACATGCTGGGAAATTTTGAAAATGTAGGGTATGCAAAGCAAGGAAAGGCTTGTATCTACAATATTGAAATCATGGAAGAAAAACAAACCATATGGGCTTTAGGAGCAGGAGCCGTATCTAAGGTAGTTTTTCTTAATGACAATAGAATTGAACGAATAGAAAATGTTAAAAATGTTGAACACTATATGTTAAGGATAGATGAGATGATTGAACGTAAAAAGAAGTTTTGGAGATAATCAAATGAATAAAGGCTTGACAAATGGTGTCATACAGCATACAATAAAAAAAATTAGAATAATTAAAAGCGTTGATAAGGATAAGTAGGTTATGCTATTTTGACTCAGAGAAAGAAGCCTTAGGCTGAAAGCTTCTTAAGAACCATAGCCAAAAGACACCTTTGAGTGGTTAACTGAAATAAAGTAAGTTAGTACGATTAGTCTCCGTTATAAGACTTTGAGTGGAAACAACTGTTTCTAACAGGGTGGCACCGCGGGTTAACGTCTCGTCCCTGACATATGTCAGAGATTGAGATGTTTTTTAGTTTCTAAAAATAGGAGTTGATGAAATGTTAACAAAAGCACCAAGAGGGACAAAAGACTGGTATGGTCTAGATATTATCATTAAGAGAAAAATCGAGGATACATTTCGAGATCTTATGCACTATTATCATGTTAAGGAAATGGAGACCCCTGTTTTTGAACATACTGAACTTTTTTTAAGAGGGGTTGGAGAAACAACAGATGTTGTACAGAAAGAAATGTATACCTTTATGGATAAAGGTAACAGAAGCATAACTCTAAAGCCAGAGGGAACGGCTGGTTTTGCTAGAAGTTTTGTTGAAAATCATATGTATGCTAATCCTCAGCCTACCAAGTTATTTTATATTACACCTGCGTTTAGATATGAAAAACCTCAAGCTGGGCGGTTTAGACAGCATCATCAAGCGGGATTAGAAATATTTGGTAGTAGTGAGCCTATAGCCGAAGTAGAGTTAATCTCAGTATTAAGACGTTTGTTTCAAATACTTGGGATAAAAAATGCTCAGCTTCACATCAATAGTATTGGATGTTCTAAATGCCGACAAGAGTATAATAAGGCATTAATGACCTATTTAAAAAAGCATGAAGACGGTCTATGTGAGACTTGTAAAGAAAGAATGGAAAAAAATCCATTAAGAATCCTCGACTGTAAAAACCCAAGCTGTCGTAAAGTTATCAAAGATGCCCCTAGAACCATAGACTATTTGTGCGAGGAATGTCAACAGCACTTTGAAGCGTTAAAGCAAATGTTAGATACATTGAACATTCCATATGTAGTAGACACCAATATTGTACGAGGTCTTGACTATTATACCAAGACAGTGTTTGAGTTTATAGATGCTGATGGTGTCACCATATGCGGCGGCGGACGCTATGATAATCTTATTAATGAGATTAGTGGCAAGGAAGTTCCTGCGGTAGGCTTTGGATGCGGATTGGAGCGGTTAATGCTAGCCTTAACCAAGGAAGGTATTACTTTAGCAGAGGAGTCTGTTCCAGATATTTACATTGGTATATTGGGTGCTGGAGCCACAGCCCAAGCTTATGAGCTGGTTACTGAGCTTAGACATAATCAAATCATAGTAGAAACGGATTACTTAGGTAGAAGTGTAAAAGCACAGATGAAATATGCCAATAAGATTGGAGCTAAGTACACTGTGATAATAGGAGAAAATGAAATAGCTGAAAATGAAGTACAGCTAAAAAATATGGAAACAGGTGAGACCAATAAGATTTCATTAAATGAATTGGTCAATTATTTTAAACAGTTAAATTAACTAATGATTTGCAAATCATGGAGGGAAAAAAATGAGTGAATCAATGCTAGGAATGAAACGGACACATAGATGTACAGAAATTAAGCAAGAGCATATTGATGCTCAAGTAACCGTTATGGGATGGGTACAGAAGAGAAGAGACTTAGGCGGTGTTATATTTATTGATTTACGTGATAGAACAGGTCTTCTTCAGGTTGTATTTGATGCAGCGAGTATTGGTAACGAAGGATTTCAAAAAGCTGAAAAACTTAGAAGTGAATATGTCATTGCTGTAGAAGGTATCGTTGAAAAACGATCTGAGGAAACCATCAACACGAATTTAGATACAGGCTATATTGAGGTTAGAGCCCATGCATTAAAAATACTATCTGATGCAGAGACACCTCCTTTTCATATTGAAGAAAATTCTAATGTGAAAGAGGATCTTAGATTAAAGTATAGATATTTGGATTTAAGAAGACCAGATATACAAAAAAATCTTATCCTAAGACATAAAACCGCTTCTGCTACTAGAGAATTCTTGAATGGAGAAGGTTTTCTGGATATAGAAACACCTATGTTAACTAAAAGTACACCAGAAGGAGCAAGAGACTACCTTGTACCAAGCAGAATTCATCCAGGGCATTTTTACGCACTGCCTCAATCTCCTCAGATTTTTAAACAGCTATTAATGCTTTCAGGTTATGATCGCTATTATCAAATCACAAAATGCTTTAGGGATGAAGATCTAAGAGCGGATCGTCAGCCAGAGTTTACGCAGATTGATATGGAATTCGCTTTTGTCGATGAGAATGATGTAATGGATGTCAATGAAAGATTACTTCAAAAGCTTTTTAAGGACGTTTTAGGCAGAGAAGTAGAGCTTCCAATTGAACGTATTACGTATCAAGAGGCTATGGACAGATTTGGCTCAGATAAACCAGATATGCGTTTTGGTATTGAATTGGTCGATGTATCTGAGCATATTAAAGACTGTGGATTCAAAGTATTTTCAGGAGCTGTTTCCAGTGGTGGCAGTGTCAGAGGTATTAATGCAAAAGGATGTGGAAACTTTCCAAGAAGACAAATTGATGCTCTAGGTGAGTTCGCTGTCAACTGTGGGGCAAAGGGCATGGCATGGATTGTTGTCAACGAGGATGGCAGCTACAAATCCGCGATCACTAAATTTTTATCCGAAGATGAAACAGAAAATATCGTAGAAAGCTTAAAAGGTGAACCTGGCGACTTATTATTATTCTGTGCAGATAAAAATGACGTCGTTTATAATACTTTAGGTAATCTAAGATTAGAAATAGGAAAACGACTTGGCTTAACAGATACAGATGTGTTTAAATTTGTCTGGGTAACCCATTTCCCTCTTCTTGAATGGAGTGCAGAGCAAAAGAGATACGTAGCAAAGCATCATCCATTTACTATGCCCCTAGAAGAAGATATTCCATTGTTGGATACAGAACCGGGAAAAGTAAGAGCCAAAGCGTATGATATCGTATTAAACGGTGTTGAAATAGGCGGAGGTAGTATTAGAATCCATCAAAAAGATATTCAAGAAAGAATGTTTCAAGCGTTAGGATTCACTAAAGAGGAAGCTTATGAAAGATTCGGATTCCTTTTAAATGCATTTAAATACGGTGTTCCACCACATGGCGGACTGGCTTATGGCTTAGATAGAATTGTTATGCTTATGGTAGGTGCTACCAGTATTCGTGACGTCATAGCTTTTCCTAAAGTCAAAGATGCATCCTGTCCAATGACAGAAGCACCGGGAACGGTTGAAGAAAGACAGTTGGATGAATTACATCTGCGTGTAGAACAATTTGACCTAGATTAATGCAAAGCTGCTAATAAAGGCACGGTATGCCTCTTCTTATATGATGGCATTCCTTAAATCTGTAGAGTATCTTATTTATGATGGACTAGAGGACAAGGTTAGCATTTTCTGTAGCTTTACTTTTTTATGATTTCATACTAAAATAGTAGTATAGAATAAGACTGAGGTGATAGGATGGCTACGAGTGGCGAGGTCACAGAACTAAAGCGTTGGAATATCGCTGTAATTAGAATGGAACGACAGGAAGCCTGTGCTAAATGCCGTGCTTGTGTTGCTGGTCTAAATCCTAAAGATATGTTCCTAAATGCTAAAAATAATTGCCATGCAAATATTGGAGATAGAGTGGAAATTGCTTTAGCACGCTCGAATTTTTTGATGGCAGTAGTTATTATGTATATAATTCCGCTGTTTGCATTACTAACAGGGATAGGCTTAGGTTATGCTTTATCTAATCTATACCATTTGCAGCAGGTTGAATTAATTGCTGTTTTATTAGGGTTTGCTTTCTTAGCTACGACATATCTTATCATTAAGAAGCAGGAACCTAAAATCAATAAGAAGAAATACCAACCAGCAGCCGTGCGCATTGTAAAAAGAAGGGACGATATTTAAAGCATATCGTCCTCTTTTTTTTGATATAGGTTGGATTTCATATTGCTAATCCGTCCTCTAACCTTTTTCAGCTCCATATCCGATCTTAAATACTTGGATTTCCACTTTTTACCTTCCTCTTGAAGTTTTTTTGCCATACCTGCCAATTCATTGTATTGGTTCTTGATTGTATTCTGCACTTCTTTTAATTCGCTGTTTTCTTTTTGCAAGGCTTCAACCTGCTTATAATTTTTTCTCAATAAGTGTATATTATCTACAATTGACTTCACTTCGTTATTTTTATCCTGATAGGGTAAAATACCTTCTGTATCCACTTGACTTAACACAGACAAATAAGGCTCTCTGTCTATAAATCCATAGAACTTATGACCAGAGAGTGAAGGCGTTGTATAGTGATAAAAATAGTAATGGATCGCTGACTTATTCTGTACAGAACAGGGAAGTGGTTCAGTAAACGAATAACCATAATCCGCTGACATGCAGTTCATGAGGGTGTTATCTCGCCAGTTTAACCATATGAGATCATTATACAAAAAAAGAACAGGGAATAAATCTTTACGGCTGGAGTAAATGCTTTGAGGTTTTGACCAGTCATTAATCTTTTTGGTATAGTAAATCGTATGATCTTCCCCTGACTTAACTTCATAAGCAACATGATAACCGTGCTGATTAATGCATAGACTTAAGCTTGTTACTGGATCTTTTAAAACTCTAATAGTCTCAAAATGATCCCATTGCTCATTTTTAATATGATATTGATACAGATTGATTTGGTGTTCTTGATCCACAACAATGGTACTTAATAGATAGAGTATACCATTATGGATAGTACATTCATAAGGTGCATTTAAATGAGTCAGTGTAAATAAGGATTGGGGTGAAGACTCTTCATCGCTGTTAGTAAAAGGATGGAATATTAAGTCGCTGGTTCCTTCATAAGGATTAACTGCACAGTAGAATAAATAGTGTTTTTTATCATATAAATATCGTAGGTTGGTAACTTGATAGCTGTTATTATAGTCGTCAAGGATAACCTTTTTAGTGAATTTATTATTATCTTCGAATAAGTGAACCAGATTATTGGCAGAACTCTTATAGATGATATGTAAGTGTTCTAGCTCATCTAATTGAGCTGTATAATCATTAAATATGCTCTTAACCATGACACTCATTCTCTGATTATGATGGGATGGGTAATACCTAAGATATAGATTATCACTTGTTTTGTTGACTAGCAATATTTGATTTTTTATAGAAAATAAATAGGGCATAAAAGCCTCCATAGTGTTGGTTTACTATATATTTATTCTATGGTACAGCCATTTCATGATAGATTTATTATCTTTTTTAATTCTCCCTTATGTGATAAGACTTGTAACACTACTAAATCAATACACATAAAATATAGTGACATTAAATTTTAAGGAGGAAAATCAGTGTCTGATTGCAAAATTTGTTTTGATAAAGGCGGAGGAAAATTTATGCACAGACCTTTAGGCGGTGAATGTTCAGTTTGCAATCCTAAATTAGTGGATCCTCAGAAAGATGCATGTGTATGCCCACCATTAGGAGAACCCAAACTTTTATCAGTTGTAGCGCCTGTTATTTATGATGAATGTGGTATCAATCTATGTAGAACCATAAAAATTCCTGATGAATTACTATGTAAATACCCAGCGACCGATTCCATTCAACTAACAGTTATTGATATTGACTTTAGTTTGGATTGTATGGATGGATCGAAAGTAGAAACCATTCCCAAAAGACCAAATTGTGTAAGAGTTAAGCTATCTAAACTGAAAGTTAAGTTCTCAGCTAAGCTTTTAGATCGTTATTGTAAAGTGCTTACAGAGGAATGCTTCCAAGCCCTATATTTGCCTGATCGAGATTCTGAATTCTGTGATGATGATACGAATCCACCTTCCGTTATAGTAGAGCTGTATGCACCTTATGGTGTTTCTTTCCACAGCGAGTGTAGAGAGTGTGTTCCTACTATTAATTACCTTGGCTTTATAGAAGGACCCTGTAGAAACAACGATCTTAGACAAGGCATTGATGCCCAAGCATTAGCAAAAGTTATTGAATTAGATTTAGCAGATGGATGTATGGCGGTTGGATTAAGTATTTATCTAAAAGTGGTATACTTTATTCAATATAAATTAAGACACGCTGGACTCTGCGTCCCACCTAAGTGCGTTCCAATCCAATCATGTGGAGATTCTTGCCACGATTTTGTAGATGGAGACTTGCTAGAGCAAAGTATTCAACCATTAGAACTATGTACAAGACCAAAGAGTTTCAAACCTTGTGACTCCGAGCCTGTACCCGATCCAACACCAGCAGAAGCAGTAATACCTGAAACATGTGATAACTGTGAACTAATAGAAACAAAACATGATTAATAAAACTAAAGGCTGAACCTTTAGTTGGAATAACGGAATAAATTATAAAAACCTGCCAAACGGCAGGTTTAATTGTATTTTTGACAAAGAGCACTCTGCTGTTTTTGATACATTAGATGACATGGCTCTAGTTATCTTATGCCGACTAGTTTATAATGAAGCATTAAGAGATTCAACTATATTATGGAAAGATATAGATTGGCATAGTCATGAGGAAGAAGAATGGCAAGAATACTTTGGTAACTACATACAGCAATTACATTATATGAGGCATCAAAGTTTAACAGAGCTTTTCCAAAAAACAAACTTAAAGCTTAAATAAGGGTATTAAACTGCTCAACTAATCTTTAAGACAATTGGTAATAAGACCGGTACGTTTTAATGTGACCTTTGTATTGACTTCTATGGTTATGGTTCTAAAAACATCGTCCCAATTGTCTTTTATAGATTCCCAAGTTTCAGGGTATTTTCTATACACAGAATCGCCAAAGCCAAAGACATCCGCTCTTAGTTCCTGTCCTTTTTTTATCGCTTTGAGTGCTTCTTCCTTAATGGTTTTAGCAGAAGCTTCATTAAGCTTCTCTATCGTTTCTGCTTTGGTTAGATCGGTTTTTGGATTGGATTGAGCGACTTTCCCTTGTGCAGATAGTTCAACCACTATTTTAATTTTATTATCTTCAATAACAGGTTTTATTTTAGATCCTGCACGATAAATTTCAATAAAAACACAGCTTTCTGCATAAGGGTATTCGACTTTAACAATACACTCTTCAACCTCGCCTCGTGTCCATAAAAGCCCTCTTGTCTGCATAACATCAAACCAGCCAATTAACTTATGATTTTTAAAAATGCCAGTATCTCTTAATTCTAAGGCATTGCATTTAGTAGTTTTTTCTGGATCGTTTATGAAATTAATTCCTGTCATAAAAGCACTTGCATTTTTTTCAGACATCATCGTAATATATTTTTGCAAATCAATTGAAATCGTCTTAGCATTGGTACGATAGGTTTCTACCATATCATTAAAATTGTAGCTCTGTATAGCCTCAAGATTGATTACATTAGCATCCATAATGTCTCTAGCTTTAGATCGTGTGACTAATAAGTAAGTCCTACGCCTTATTTCATGATCTCTTTCTAAAACATCAATAATATCTCCAATACCAGCTTTTGCTAATTCTTCCCCTATAACAAAAGTCCCCACATGAGACCAGAAGCCTTTTCGTCCTGATTGGAGAGAGAAATTCCTATTAGCATCAATTAACGAATCTCCTTCAACAATAATATTCTGAGTAGGACGATCCTCGCCACGCAAGCCGCTTTGAGCTTGTATTTTCATATCTCTATGAAGTACGACCTGCATGGTTAGACTTAGCTTTTCATCTTCTGTTTGATCGATACCAACGCCAGATAATATAGCAATTTCATCTAATTCTTTTTTATCCCAGCATCCTGTCAAGCTGATGATTACAAACAAAGCAATAAGTTTCATTAGTTTTTTAGCCATAGCCTAATCCTTTCTTTATTTTGGCAACAATAAATAGAACAACAGGAATCCCCATCTGAATTATGGTATAAGGGAGAGTTAAAGTAATTAACTGGTTTTTAAGCTGTGTTAAATTGCTCCATAAGGTAATAGATAGAACTGCCATTACTATACCTGTTACAACAGCGGTTATGCGATAATCTTTTAACTCTAACCATTGAGCGATAGCTAGAGTTGCGCAGTAGTGAAAAATAGTGATTTTGATAAAAACACCACTGATCCACATAAACATGATAATGGAATCTAGCCTTTCAAAGAAATTTGCCACACTGATGTATCTTGCCAGTGATAAAAATGGATAGCTGAGGTTCTGTGTGTTTTTTCCGAAAGTAGTAATGATAGCAATATTTACAATTGCTCCAAGTAAAACAAGATATATGATAGAGATGAACGTCATCTTTTTTACCTTTTTAGGCATGTTGACATAAGGCATGATCATAGATAAGAGAGCAACCTCTCCAAACCAGATAAAGGTTCGATAAAATCCGTTCATTATGGAAGTGATATCCTGTGTAAAAACAGGCATCGTATTTCTAAAGTCCATATCTTTATAGGATAAAAGTACAATAGCTGATAGAAAGATGATATAAATCGGAAATATAATTTGATTGACTCTATCAATAACTTCAAGCCCCTTAATAACTGCATAAATAGAGGGGAGGATAATACCAATCACAAAAAACCATAAAGGTGTTAATTTCATAAAGGGACCTGCGAGCAATTCGGCGAATTCTCTTATAATAACAGAATTGACATGAACTAAAAATAAGCAGAAAATTAGACCAGTAATTTTACCTAAGGCTTTACCAAGGATATCTTGACTATATTGAATAATCGTTTTGTTTTGATACATATGACCTAAAGAAATGACGACTTGGGCAAAAAAAAGAGTTACTATGGTTATCATGATTATAGGTATAAAGCTATCCTGTTTTGCTTCTCTATAAGTCATAGAGGGTAGATATAGGATAGCCGTTGGTGATACTATCATAAAAATAATGCTAATTAAGTGTTTATAGGATATTTTACCCTTTTCTAACATAATACCTTCTCCTCAAAACCTAAGTATTTTATTTCTTGTATTTTAGCTTATGGATTCTTTGTTTTCTATTATTTTTCCAGCCAATGGCTCTAGGTCGATGGTTCATCATCCATAATGGACCTCGGATGATGGAATCAATAAGTCCATTTTTATTTCTTGGTGCAAGGGGAGACATATAGGGAGCGCCAAATGAGCGAATGCTTACTAAGTGTATGAGGACAAAAATACTTCCAATAGTAATTCCAAATAAGCCTGATACAGCACCTAGTATAATAAAAGCAAATCTTAAGAAGGTGATGGAATCATTAAGAGGATAGATGGTAAAGCCTGCAATACCAGCTAAAGCGGTTATCATAACAATTGGGCTACTGACCAGTCCTGCCTCAACGGCTGCCTCACCTAAGACTAAAGCACCTACAATGTTGACTGCTAATCCTATGGGTTTTGGCATTCTTACGCCTGCTTCTTTTAAGATTTCAAATAGAACAGACATAATTAATAGTTCTATAACCGCAGGGAAAGGCACCCCTTCTTTTGATGCTGCCATTGTGATGAACAACTGAGTTGGAAGCATTTCTTGGTGATAGGTTTGAGCTGCTATATAGACGCTTGGAAAATAGAGAACAATGATTAAAGATAGTAATCGTAACAGTCTAATAAAAGAAGCATACCATGGTCTAGTATAATAATCCTCGCTGGATTGAATGGTTTCAATAAATAAATGTGGAACTGATAATACATCGGGAGAGCCATCAACAATTAAGGCGATACGACCTTCTAGCAACTTGGATGCAATGACATCTGGTTTTTCAGAAAAACCAACCGTAGGAAAAAGAGAAAAAGGTTCGTCTTCTATAAACTGCTCTATATAACCAGCATCTAATACACTATCCGTATCTATTCTAGATAACCTTATTTTCATTTCTTTGATAAGGTTATTATTTGTAACTCCCTCAATTGAAGCGATAATCACCTGAGTCTGAGTAAGTTTCCCTATTTTCAAGGATTCAAAGGTCAGTCGTGGTGTTTTGATTTTTCTTCGTATCAAGGCAGTATTGGTAATCATATTTTCAGTAAAGCCTTCTCTAGGTCCCCTTACAACTGACTCTGCGTTTGGCTCTGTTACATCTCTTTCTTTCCAATGGCTGGTATCCATTTCAAAAGCATAGTCACAGCCATCAATTAAGATAATCGTTCTCCCGACTAGAATTGCTTCAATCGTTTGATCGAGGTAATCACACGGTGTAAAGTCCGTCAGCATTAACTCATTTTTGTCTAATAGGTCTATCAGTGCTTCTTTGCTTGTCGTATTGATATGAGCCAAAAGCGGTTTAACAACATTGGATTCTATAGAGCTTTTACTAGTTAAACCATTGATAAATATGATAACGGCTTTAAGCTTGTTTTCATTGACAATGTTTATTTCCTGAAACAAGACATCAAAGCTGTTTCTAAAGAGAGCTTTGATGGTTTGGACATTTTCATCAATGTCCTTGAATAGCTTTTCGTGTTTTGCATCTTGGTACTTCCTAGAATTTTTGTCATATTGAGTCATGGATGGTTTCCTCTACTTTAAAGTTGAATAGTTACTCAATATTTCTATTTTTACTAGAATTAACCATTTTTATTCAAGAAGTTATTAACGCTTTTTTTTAACAGAAAAACCGAAGTGACCTAAGTTTTGCCCTAAGTTGTAATATTGACCATGAGAATAACAGATGGGTTTAGTTTGATCTAAATGAAATTTGTTGTTTTGATCGAGATAGGCTTCATCTACATGAACAGAGACGATTTGAGCCATAAACATATCATGTGATCCAAGAGGAACCATTTTCTCTACCCTGCATTCCAGATTAACTGGACTTTCTTTAATACAAGGAGCCTTAATTTCTGTTGCTTTTTCAGGGGTCAAGTGCATGGTTTTAAATTTGTCTATGGTTTTACCCGATTTGACACCACAGAAATCTACAGCTTTGACTAAACGTTCGGTTGAAAGGTTAATCACAAAGGATTTAGTTCTTTTTATAATCTCATAAGAATGGCGGCTCTTACGAAGTGAAACATAAGTCATAGGAGGATTGGTACACAGAGTGCCTGTCCATGCAACAGTAATGATATTATAGTTTTCTAAAGTATCTCCACAAGAGACTAATACTACAGGTAGAGGATAAAGCATATTACCAGGTTTCCAAGTGGTTTTTGACATGAGGTTACTCCTTAATCATTGTGATAGTTGAGGTTGCGACATTCAATTATTATACATGTAATGAGGAGTAAAGACAACTAATAGAACAAAAAGCATTTAAAAAGAGTCATGTCTTTATTGTATTCTGATATTTACATATTTAATGACTTCTCATACATATAAGAAGTCATTAAATCGTAACGCTTAACTCATGTTTATTTTATCCTTGTTATAGTGGAGTAATTAATTTATGAGTGTGTTTTAATCCTTATTATTTTGGATAACTATATAATTATACCATAAAAAACAATAAAAAAGAAAAGAAATATTTGACATAGTAGAGGAACTAATATAATATAAAGTTATGGTTTTCGTTTTAACACTAATAAAATAATTAAAGGGGGAGTTAAAATGATTAAACTCATTAACTTAGAGCAATATATACAACACACTTATTCTGATACAAATGAAAATGCGCTTAAAGGGATAGTTAATTCCATTAGTAATTATAAGACTTATGATATTAAAGATTTAATAAAAGAAAATGAACATGCGATTTATTATCAATTAGAAAGAACGGCAGAGATAGATAGTATAAGAATCGTTAAGGGTAAAGACAAATGAACTGAGCCATTCAAATTCTATTAAAGTAAGTAGTAAGGCTTAAGAAAACAGGAAATTATATAGACCCAATATATACAAAAAGTAAAAAACACCCCAAAAAATGTAATAAAAAAGAAAAATTACATATATTTGGTGGTATAATGTATATTACAATTGTGCTTTTCATTTTAATACTTAAAATAATTAAAGGGGGAATGAAATGATTGAACACATAAAAAATATAGGTCAATATGTGAAAAACACGGATACTAATAATAGTGTGCTTAAAGGAATGGTTAATTCTATAGCTTCTAAAGAGTTGAGTACTATACTTTTAATTAATGTACAACAAGATAAGATTCAATATGATACCAGGGATTTTGAAAAAGAAATTGTATATGATGCGTTGTATTGGCAATCAGGCAGGGGGGCAGAGGGTGGTGGTATAAGATTAGATTATTATGAGCAGCAAAACCCAAAGAAAGAATTTAAAGGTAGAGACAAATTAAAGAAGGCATGCGAATTTTGTGAAGTAGGTAGTCGGTTTGAAGAAATACGAGATTACATAGAACAGTATCTAAAAGAAAAAGATAAAAAAACATTTGCAGTTATTCAGGTAGACGGTAAAATGCCGAGAGAGCTTTTTGAAGATAAATTTATTAAAAAAATGTATGCCATGGTATACAAAGGAATAGAAGGAGAACACACCTGCCATTTATGTGGGCAGATAGGGAAGGGATATAATACCACTACATATAAATTTTATACTAATGATAAAGCGATCTATCATAACATTAATGACAAAGTAAAATCAGGAGTTACTATTTGTGAACAATGTTTAAAAGACATTTTACTGGGTAAACAGCATGTAGAACAATATCTAACAACATATTGGAAAATAATTGGCAAAAAAGTGATGTTTTTACCTCATACGTATGATAAGGAAGTAGATAGTATCTACAAAAGTACTAGTATCAGGAAGATTAATGGAACAAGTAGTTTAATCACCACAATTAGATTAAATGAGGAAGACTTAATAGATGAAATAGGTAAAACAAATACAACAACTGATATTATTTTTTATGAAGATGATTCAAAATATTTTTATATTAATTATCAAATACAAAGTGTACTACCTTCTAGATTCAGTTATATCAGTGATCAGCTTAAGAACTATGAATTAAGATTATTTTCCATACTTCAATACGTAGGAGCTGTAAAAGTCTCTTTAGATAATGTAGATACAACTCAAAAGGAAAAAATCCGCATATTAGATTGTGTTTTTTCAGCAAAGCAATTGAATAGAGCTTTATTTTTTAAACGTGTGATGACTGTCTATAAACATCACTATCTGAATGGTCATCATCGTAAATATGCATGTATTAAAAATATCAATAAGATTTATAATTTTTTATGTGATTGTCAATGTCTAGAGAAAGGGTGGAAAGTGTTGCAAAATTATAAAAGCTACAATGAACTTTTTGAGGTTAATCCAGTATATTTTAACTCAAATGAAAAAAAGGCTTGGTTTTTATTAGGTATGGCTTATAACAAAATGATCTATTTTATTCAATCAAAAGATAATGCAAAAGACAATGTAGAAGATGAGCAAAAGGATAACGATAGAACATCCCTAGAGAAAACGTTTTTTTTCGCAAGAAAATTTGACTTTAACGATTTTATCTATTTTTCTAATCTATTAAAAGATAAGCAGTTTAAGTATAAGATAGAAGGTAAGAAAAAGACTTATTTTAGCAACTTATTAAATGAAGCAAAGGACTATATATCCAAGAAAGAGAATCAATTATCCTATGATGAAGCAAAATACTTGTTTTTTTGGGGCATGGATGCCTATTTTAAAGCTGAAAAGAAAACAGATACTAAAGATATTAAAGAAACAGAGACTAAAGAAAGTGAGGGTAATTAAAAATGGCATATACTAGAGAGTTTTTATTATATTCAGATTGCACTATGGCGAATCAGAACGGTGACATGATTAATGACAATCGGCCTAGACAAGATGAAAGAACAAGAGCTTTAGAAATATCAGATGTAAGAATTAAAAGATATGCTAGAGACGAGATGGTCAATAGGGGTATGAAAGTTTTTGTACAACCGACTAAGAATAATAAAGGTCAGTTTATTGATTGTAAAGGGGTAGCTGCAAAAGTAATCAAGGATGAAAAAATAAAAGAAAATGAATTAGAAAAGAAATTAAAGGAATCGTACATAGATGTAAAACTATTTGGAGCAGTAGTGACCAAACCCAAGTTTAGTATAACTGGACCCCTGCAAGTCATGTGGAGTAGAAGTGTTCATGAAGCTGAGATTAAGTTTGCACAAGGAACCTCTGTCTTTACTTCCAAAGCAGCTGCTCAACAGGGTACCATTTGGTCAAAGTACTTTACACCTTATGCATTGTTCAAAACCTATATGGTATATAATGATATGACAGCAAAAAGACAAGATATTGAAGTCACTGAGAAAGATATTGAGGATTTTAAAGAGCTCTTATTGAGTGGTATTAAAAACTATAGAAGCACATCTAAAAATCAAATGCCAAGATTATTGGTTGAAGTCATCTATAATAAAAATTATATAGATGGAGAATTAGATTATATTCGTGTTAAACATGATTTAACTGATTTAGAACTAAGGAATATTGAAGAATTCGAATTTGATTTAGAACCATTAGCTAAGTATTATGAAACAAGAAAAAATCTAATTGAAAAAATCAATATATATAAGCATTCAAAAGTCATATTAGTTAATTCTGTTGATGCATTTAATCTAATGGATATGTAGAGGTGACGTTATGCAAAGTTTAGTATTTACAGCAGAAAGTACTTATGCAAGATTTAGATGTCCACACACAACGACATCTGCATTAACGTTTTCAACCATTCATCCTATTGCTGTAAAAGGTTTAATAGGTGCCATCTTAGGTATTGATTATAAAGCATTATACGATTATACATTAGATATGAAAATTGGTATACAGGTCTTAAACCCAGTTTATAAAGATACTCAAGCATTCAATTTGATTGCACAAACTAATAATAATAATGCCGCTAATTTTCAATCTAGAATTCAATTTTTAAGAGATGTTCGTTATAAGATATTTGTCTATGAAAAGCCTGAAAATCTAGATTTATTAAAGCAAGTATTATTATCTCGTGAATATACATTTACACCTTATTTAGGATGTAGTGAATATATAGCTAAGCTGAATTATGAAGATACTTATATCATGGATAAAAGCATAGCAAATACAACGGATACGGTTATTCCACAAACCTATGCTGAACTAGAATATAAAGATAATACCGTGTTTTACTTTGATAGAATACCAATTAAGAACAATACTAACCGTGAATATACACGGTACAGTAAGGTTGTTTTTTCTATAGGTACTTTGATACAAGTATCTGAATGTCAGTTGTATAAAGTAGGTGATCAGAATGTCTTTTTCTTTTAAATTAAAATCTCATGTAAAAAAGGATGAAGCCTATGAAGATGGTCAACTTTTAGTTAATCATCTAAAAGGCGTTACGAATATAGCTCTTAATACAAGTAGAATGCATGGTGTAAGTAAAACAATAAACACAATTATTGAGATAATAGGTATGTCCCATGACTTTGGAAAAGCAAGTCATTATTTCCAATATTATTTACAAAACAGATACAGAGGAGATAGAAAAGATCATGGAGAAATATCCGCTTACTTTGCGTACTATTTATTACCAGAAGAATGGAAACTGATTGGTTTTATGTGTGTTAAGAAGCATCATGGTAATTTAAATCCTAAAATTGACCTTTTTGATTATAATGAAAAAAAATTGCAAGAGATTGCAGCAAGTATACATGAAAATATAGACGAACTCAATCAAATATATGGTCAAGATATTTCCCCATTTTTTGAGCTTATGAAAACTAAGCAGTTCTTGAAAGACCCTAGAAAAAAATTTAGGTTGAAATATGGGGAATTTACCATTGAAGATTTTGTGTGGACTCAGTACCTATATTCGTTACTTCTAACAGGAGATAAGTCACAGCTTATAAGGAAAGAAGAGAATGGGTATGAAAATAGTACAGATATATATGAAACGTATGTTCTGAATCATAAAAATAAAGTTAGAAAAAAGCTGGTTAAAGAATTTCCAAATATAATCAATACAGATTTGTTCACAATTAGAGAACAGATATATAATGATATTGTGGAGCATGTAAAACGTATCGATCTACAAAAGCATCATGTGTTCTCTATCAATGTACCTACAGGAACTGGAAAAACATTGAGTGTCTATGCTGCTGCTTTTAAACTACTAGAGAGACTATACAATGAGAGTAATAAATCAATCAAGCCAACCATTGTCTATACTATTCCTTTTACCAGCATCATCGATCAAAACTATGAAGTGTTAGAGAATATTTTAAAAACCAATAACAAAAAGCAATATGACAGCTATATATTAAAGCATCATTCTATGACTGAACTAAAATATATAGGTGATGAAGCATCAGAATATAAGAATTATGATGCACGTTTTTGTGTAGAAAACTGGCAGAGCACCATAATTACCACTACATTTGTCCAGCTTTTTAATTCTATTTTTCAGTGTGGAAAGAATGCGATAATCAATAGATTCCATAAATTAACCGGCTCTATCATTATTTTAGATGAAGTTCAAGCCATACCTCCAAAATACTATGAAATCATAGAAAGAATTTTTAATGTTTTATGTGAGCAATTTAATTGTTATGTTATAACTGTAACAGCTACAAAACCTTTATTTTTGAAGGGACTAGAACTTGTTCATAACCATGATGAAGTCTTCAAAAAGATGGATAGAATTATAATAGAAAACTATAC
Organism: Vallitaleaceae bacterium; assembly: GCA_028277605.1. GTDB lineage: Bacteria > Bacillota > Clostridia > Lachnospirales > Vallitaleaceae > JANQFZ01. The sequence goes on from JANQFZ010000067.1 coordinate 30,924, forward strand.
CAGTAGTCCAAAAACAGTTAATGAATTTTGCGAAATCGTCATTCAAGACATTCAAAAAAATCAAGATAAGAGCTTCCTTATCGTATTAAATACAGTCCAATCGTCTTTAGATGTATTCAAACAATTAAATGAATCAGATAGATTAAAAGGTAGAAAGAAATTGTATTTATCTAGTGAAATCTATCCTAAAAGAAGATTAGAGATAATAGATAAAGTAAAAAAAGAAACAAACACTCAATACGTTGTTGTATCTACCCAATTAATTGAAGCTGGAGTTGATTTAGATTTTGATTGTGTATACAGAGATTTTTCAACGATTGATTCAATTAATCAAACTGCTGGAAGAGCCAATAGAAATGCGATCAAAGGAAAGGGTATTGTTAAGTTATTTAGTTTAATCAATGTCAAGGATAATGACAAAAGATTTGCTAGATATATTTATTCTCATTCATTATTGGATGCCACAGAACAAATCATAAAAGAAAGAAAGACTATATGTGAAAGGGATATTCTTGAAATCAATAATGCATATTTTAAGGCTGTTTCAGAAAAAAAGAGTCAGGATTCTTCAAAGCAATTATTACAGTTAATCAAAGATTTTGACTTTGAAAAAATAAGGAAAGAATTTAAACTTATAGATGACAACTATAATAAAGTGGATATCATCATTAATCAAAATAAAGATACACAAAAAAGATTGGACTTAATAGAAGCTGGAACAGTTGGGTATCAAGAAATGATTAATGCATGGAGATATCTAAATCAATATAAGGTAAGTGTAAAAGCAATAGAATTAGAGAATATCAATACTCAAGAAATAAAAGGGGTACATGTACTGGATAGCTGTAACTACGATATCAATAAAGGTATAACTAGAACAAACACATACTGTCATTAGGAGAATTTTATGGAACTATCATACGTACTTACAAAGTTTGAGAATATAAATCTTAAGACGAGACAAGCAGTCAAATTAAGGGGTTTCTTTGCAAGTCATAATAAAGATAATGAGTTATTACATAATCACCATGGAGAAAGATTGATTTATCAATATCCCAAAGTGCAATATAAAGTAATTAAGGGTGTCCCAATCATCTGTGGACTAGGTGAGGGAGCAGAGCTAATTATTCAGTTAGGCAGAGATGCAGATTCTATACGTATTGATGAACAGCAGATGAGTATTTATCAAAAGGAAATTTTGATAAAAAAAGAATCTTTTGGTGTTACTGATAAGTATATAGCCTATAGATTAATTACTCCGTGGATTGCTTTAAATCAAAAGAACAGCAAAAAATACTATAAAGCTTCTGATATGGAAAAAGAAGAGTTATTAAAGAAAATATTAGTTGGCAATATCTTATCTATGGCAAAAGGATTAAATTATGATGTTAAAGAGAGGATTTATTGCTGGTTAGATCTTAAAGAATGTACGGTTCAATTCAAAAATATTAAGATGAAAGCATTTAAAGGAAAATTTAAGGTTAATTTTAAAATACCCGATTATCTAGGTCTAGGAAAATCTGTGTCCAGAGGTTTTGGAACAATAAAAGGAGTTGAGAATTGTGAAGCTTGTTGTTAATACACCGGGTACATACCTATGTAAAAGAGGAGATTGCTTTCAACTTCAAAAGGATGACAATAAAAGTGAGATATCTGTAAAAAAAGTGGAGCAGATTTTGATTACAACAAGAGCTGCATTATCAACGGATGCTATAGAATTGGCTGTGGAAAATAATATTGACATTGTATTTCTCAAAAGCACGGGGCAGCCTTTAGGAAGAGTATGGCATTCTAAGTTAGGGAGTATCAGCACTATCAGAAGAAAACAGCTTTTCTTACAAGAACATCCTTTGGGGTTAGAATTAGTCAAAGAATGGTTGATACAGAAATTAAATAATCAGATAGAACACCTGACTAAACTTAGTATGAACAGAAGAGATAATAGAAGAAATATTATTAAAGCAGGTGTTGAGAAAATTAAGTGTCAAGTAAACCATGTGAAATGCATAAAATCAAAATGCGTAGATGAATCCAGAGAAAAATTTCTAGGTTATGAAGGTAGCGCAAGTCGAGAGTATTTTCAAGTCTTATCTGAAATTATTGTACCTAAGTATAAGTTTAACGGTAGAAGCAGAAACCCAGCAAAAGACCCGTTTAATTGTATGCTTAACTATGGCTATGGTATCTTGTATTCTAGTGTAGAAAAAGCCTGTATACTTGCAGGACTAGATCCATATATTGGCATTATGCATACAGATAATTATAATAAAAAGGCACTTGTTTTTGACTTAGTTGAGATGTATAGAGGGTATATGGACGAGATAATTTTCAAACTTTTCTCAACTAAAAAAGTTAAGAAAGAGCACTTTGATGAAGTAGAAAATGGAGGCTATTACTTAAATAAAGAGGGAAAAACAATTCTAATAACTGAGTATAACCAAGAAATGGAAAAGAAAATACGATATAAAGGAAGAAATATAGCTCTAAAAAATATCATCCAATATGACTGCCACAGTATTGCTAATAAAATTTTGAAGGAGGATTTATAATGCTGATATGGGTCATCTATGATATCACTAGTGATAAAACTAGAAATAAAATTGCTAGACATTGTAAAGATGCTGGATTGTATCGTGTTCAAAAAAGTGTTTTTCTAGGTGAATTAGATGATAATACACTAGATGAATTAAAATTAAGAGTTGAAGATATGGTAGATTTAGAAAAAGATTCTGTATACATATTCCCAATGAGTCAATCAGAGTTAAAGAAAGCTGGTTTAATAGGACAGGCTTTTGATAAGGAGCTGGTAACCAATGAAATCATTTCAAAGTTTTTTTAATGAAAATAACTATTATGTTACGCCTTCAGAGATTATAGAATTCTTGTATTGTAAGAGATTTATTTATTTTATGAAATGTTTAGGAATTAGGCAGTATGAAGAGAAAAGATATAAGGTACAAAAAGGAAGAACTTTACATAGTAAAAGAGAAAAGGAAAATAAGGATTATCTGAGAAAGAAATTAGGAGTCACTGCAAAAGATATAGATGTTTCCTTAGTTTCTGACACATATAGAATTAAAGGAATAGTAGATGAAGTGCTCACATTATCAAATGGTACTATGGCACCTTTAGATTATAAATTTGCTTTCTATGATAGTAAAGTATATGATACATATCGTACGCAAATAGTAATGTATGCGTTGATGATTGAGGAAATTTATGGTAAAGTAGTAGATAAGGGATACATTGTATATTGTCGAAAAGGATATGATGTGAAGGAAATAGAAATAACATCTCAACTAAAGAGTAAGGTAAATAAAACAATAAGTGAATATTTAAAAGTTGTACAAGGTCATTTTCCTAAAGCTACAAAATATAAAGCTCGATGTATAGATTGTTGTTATAAAAATATTTGCATTAGGTAGTAAAAATCCCTAGAAAGCAGTATTTACAACAGATTCATACAGTTGTTTATAAATGATAGTTACCAATAATCAAGGCTATATAACTTATTAGAGTTAAATATAATTATTATAAATACTAGGTAAAAATTAATAAAAACCTAGTGTTTATGATACTTTGTGCCAAAAGTGCTATTTAAGTAAGAGATCCAATAGAACAAGGATTGAAACAGGTCTAGTGATATATAGTATATTTTTTGCATCTGGATTTAAGTAAGAGATCCAATAGAACAAGGATTGAAACCCCACCATTTCTGTCCAGATGCCTTCAGGAACCGTTATTTAAGTAAGAGATCCAATAGAACAAGGATTGAAACCCGTCGCTGACTCTGAACTCGTTGATGTCAAAATATTTAAGTAAGAGATCCAATAGAACAAGGATTGAAACAATATAAATTCCTGTTCATCTAAAACCAAATCGGCTATTTAAGTAAGAGATCCAATAGAACAAGGATTGAAACCCCACCCCCTAGTGTGTATTGCTTTTCTGTCTGTTCATTTAAGTAAGAGATCCAATAGAACAAGGATTGAAACTACTTCATTAGAGCAGGAGGTAAAAAATGATTAAAGATTTAAGTAAGAGATCCAATAGAACAAGGATTGAAACTCCGATGGAGAGATTCTTATAAAACTAGAGTATTTAATTTAAGTAAGAGATCCAATAGAACAAGGATTGAAACATACTGGATATAGAACCTCGTCTGCATGTTGGTACATTATTTAAGTAAGAGATCCAATAGAACAAGGATTGAAACATATAGACATACTTATATTATATGAGAAGCAAATACAATTTAAGTAAGAGATCCAATAGAACAAGGATTGAAACCAAAAATCAATTTCTTCCATCTTTGCTATCGCCTGCTTATTTAAGTAAGAGATCCAATAGAACAAGGATTGAAACTCAGCAATTAGATGAAATGAAAGGTAGAAATCTTATTATTTAAGTAAGAGATCCAATAGAACAAGGATTGAAACACGAAAGAATTGAAGCGTGGATACACGGACCAGTTAATTTAAGTAAGAGATCCAATAGAACAAGGATTGAAACTAATCTACATCAATTTCTTCTGCTATAGATGTTTTGAATTTAAGTAAGAGATCCAATAGAACAAGGATTGAAACAGTACTTGCTGCGACAATACAAAACGTCCTAAATCTGATTTAAGTAAGAGATCCAATAGAACAAGGATTGAAACTAGACCCTATTATATCTGGTGCTAAAAAAGTCGTTATTTAAGTGAGAGATCCAATAGAACAAGGATTGAAACACTACTCCTGTAGTTGGTAAAGCACCGTTTGTAGAATTTAAGTAAGAGATCCAATAGAACAAGGATTGAAACTCAGTACATAAAAAATGAGTATTACGAATCAAGCATAATTTAAGTAAGAGATCCAATAGAACAAGGATTGAAACAACCATAGAGATTCATAAAAAAGGAGTGAATTAGTTATTTAAGTAAGAGATCCAATAGAACAAGGATTGAAACGATTTTCCATGCTATAATCGTCTCCTTTTAATTTTATTTAAGTAAGAGATCCAATAGAACAAGGATTGAAACAGTACCTTATTTGAGCGTCTATGCTCTCTGATCGTTATTTAAGTAAGAGATCCAATAGAACAAGGATTGAAACATGACGATAACGGAGTTTTAATAGGCAACACAGAAGGATTTAAGTAAGAGATCCAATAGAACAAGGATTGAAACAAAATGATTGCACTCGTAGATGATGCAGATTTTACGAATTTAAGTAAGAGATCCAATAGAACAAGGATTGAAACGTAGTAGCACAAATAGTATACAAATAAAAGCTACCATTTAAGTAAGAGATCCAATAGAACAAGGATTGAAACTCAGTTACTGTTGTTGGGCAAGAGGGGCAAAATGCATTTAAGTAAGAGATCCAATAGAACAAGGATTGAAACTTCTTCATCATCTCCACCTACTTTATGGTCATGTTTAATTTAAGTAAGAGATCCAATAGAACAAGGATTGAAACCTGAACTCATTCCTTGCACCTTGGCACCTAGGATGATTTAAGTAAGAGATCCAATAGAACAAGGATTGAAACGATGTTCGTCTATTAATTTCAAGTTATCTGCTCCTATTTAAGTAAGAGATCCAATAGAACAAGGATTGAAACAGTAAAAAAGGACAATATTACAACACTTATGATTACATTTAAGTAAGAGATCCAATAGAACAAGGATTGAAACTTTGTAAGAGCAAACCTGATAGCATCTAATACAGAATTTAAGTAAGAGATCCAATAGAACAAGGATTGAAACCTAAGTCTTTAAAGCGCATATAACACGTTGTTCTTTATTTAAGTAAGAGATCCAATAGAACAAGGATTGAAACAAAAAGAAGTCCATATGGCAAAAAGAGAACTAGAAATTTAAGTAAGAGATCCAATAGAACAAGGATTGAAACATATAGAAACGACAGGCGAAGGTAAGGGGTGCGCGTTATTTAAGTAAGAGATCCAATAGAACAAGGATTGAAACTTAGTTTTTTGCCTCTTCCACCAGTTCATTCATGTATTTAAGTAAGAGATCCAATAGAACAAGGATTGAAACAACACTAAGTATAAGGACAAAGAAAAAGAGTATAAAATTTAAGTAAGAGATCCAATAGAACAAGGATTGAAACCCAAAGATGCACTGTAGTGCAGAGCTTGCCACCCCCATTTAAGTAAGAGATCCAATAGAACAAGGATTGAAACGGTCTGCCCTTGCAGCATTGTAAAACTCGCTGCGTGTATTTAAGTAAGAGATCCAATAGAACAAGGATTGAAACTCTTACTTTCAAGCATATTAACTTTTGTTCTGATAAAATTTAAGTAAGAGATCCAATAGAACAAGGATTGAAACCAAGGTTTGTTCGCAGGGGTGCAGACGGTACAAGCGCATTTAAGTAAGAGATCCAATAGAACAAGGATTGAAACACAAACAGCGACACGGATAAATTTCAGGGGGAAATATTTAAGTAAGAGATCCAATAGAACAAGGATTGAAACAGAAGATCATTAATCTCTTTTTGATGTAACTTTAGATATTTAAGTAAGAGATCCAATAGAACAAGGATTGAAACACGTGTGGGATAAAGAAGAGAAAAAAATGATACTTTATTTAAGTAAGAGATCCAATAGAACAAGGATTGAAACAAAAATCCATATATACCTCCTAATTTCTAAGTATCAAATTTAAGTAAGAGATCCAATAGAACAAGGATTGAAACGCACTAAGCCCTAAATATGAATATGGATTTTTTCTAATTTAAGTAAGAGATCCAATAGAACAAGGATTGAAACACAAGTCTTACATTAAGGATATGCATCCGTATGAAATTATTTAAGTAAGAGATCCAATAGAATAAGGATTGAAACTTTCCAACATCAACTGGAATAATATATTTTTTCATCATTTAAGTAAGAGATCCAACAAGAACAAGGATTGAAACTATACGAGCTTGTCAAAAAGAAAGAGTGGAAAAACATTTAAGCTAATGACCAACAAAACCTGGATTAAAACATCCAGATAATCAGGGAGTAATTAATTTTATCTATATCAAAACAAGATATGACTACCCTCCAAAAAACTTGTATATAATGAAAATCTGAATAATATAAAACCATCATGACATACTAAGCATAATACTTGTGTAAGGAGGAATACAATGAAACATATAGCGGTAGATAAAGATTTGACACCTATTCGAACGTATTTAGAAAGCAAAGGTTATACCGTTGAATCTTTTGAAGGAAGTGCGAAGAATGCTTATAAAGACCATCATAACCTTGATGCAGTTGTTGTATCTGGTCTAAATGAAAACCTTTTAGGCATAGAAAATGCTGAATTTAAAGCAATGATTATTGATGCTAGAGGAAAAACACCAGAAGAGGTTGAACAGCAAATAGAAAAGTTTGAATAAATGAATCTCCAACCTGTGCCTTAAATCTTAGACATAGGCTGGAGATTTTATTAATAATAATCTATATTAAATACCAAGTTCCTTTTTAACATCTATAAAAGCTTGAATTGCTTGATCTAGATCTTCCTTTGTATGAACAGCAGATATTTGAGTTCTTATTCTAGCTTTTCCTTTAGGTACAACTGGATAATAAAAACCGATGACATAAATGCCTTTATCTAGCATATGTTCTGCCATTTTTTGAGCAATGACAGCATCATAAAGCATGATTGGAACAATAGGATGCTCTCCTTCGGGTATATCAAAACCCGAAGCTTTCATGCCTTCTCTAAAGTAACGGGTATTCTCTTCTAGTTGGTCACGGTATTGGGTTGATTCTGTTAATAAATCAAGTACTTTGATGGAAGTGGCTGCTATTGCTGGGGATAAGGTATTAGAAAACAAATATGGACGTGAGCGCTGTCTTAATAAATCAATGATTTCTTTTCTTCCGCTTGTAAAACCACCACTTGCTCCTCCTAAAGCTTTTCCTAGTGTGCTTGTGATGATATCAACACGATCCATTACTTCTCGATATTCGTGTGTTCCACGTCCAGTTTTTCCTACAAAGCCTGTGGCATGACTATCATCTACCATAACCATAGCATCATATTTTTCTGCTAGATCGCAGATACCCTTAAGATTTGCTATGATACCATCCATTGAGAATACACCGTCCGTAGAGATGAGTTTAACTCTTGCGCCGTCAGCATCTGCTTCTATGAGCTTTGCTTCTAAATCTTTCATATTATTATTCGTGTATCGATAGCGCTTAGCTTTACATAATCGAATACCATCTATAATGCTGGCATGATTTAGCTGATCACTAATGACAGCATCCTGATCGGTCAAAATAGTTTCAAAGAGTCCGCCATTAGCATCAAAAGCAGAGGAATAGAGTATAGTATCCTCTGTACCTAAAAAAGTTGTAAGCTTGTTTTCTAAATCCTTATGGACTTGCTGTGTTCCCACAATAAAACGGACAGAGGATAAACCATAGCCCCATCGATCATAGCTTGCTTTGGCTGCTTGAATCACTTTCGGATGAGACGCTAAGCCCAGATAGTTATTGGCACAAAAGTTTAAAACCTCTTTTTTAGTGGTTGTATTGATACGAGCTCCTTGAGGGGTTGTGACGATTCTTTCATTTTTCCATAGACCATTAGCTTGAATTGCATCTAAGGCTTCTTGATAGATTTTTTTTGTTGTTTTAAACATACCTTTACCTCCTTAAATTGATTCTGATAGGTAGTTTAGAGCCATTTTAGTATGACTTTACCTGATTGTCCAGATCGCATCACTTCAAATCCATCCAGATATTCTGTATAATGAAATTTATGGGTAATAACAGGCGTGATGTCTAGACCCGATTGTATTAAGGCAGTCATTTTATACCACGTTTCATACATTTCTCTTCCGTAGATGCCTTTGATGGTAAGACCATTAAAGACAATTTTATTCCAATCTACGGAGGTATCTTTTGATAGTATTCCTAGCATAGCTATTTTGCCGCCATGTTCCATGTGGTCAACCATATCATTAAAAGCATCTGCATTGCCTGACATTTCTAAACCAACATCAAAGCCTTCTTTCATTCCCAAAGTTTTCATTGCATTAGATATGGTATCCTCCCTTATATCAATAGCTAGTGTAGCCCCCATTTTTTTAGCCAGCTCAAGTCTGTAAGGATTGACATCAGTTATAACGACAAATCTTGCTCCCGCTTGTTTTGCTATGGTAGCTGCCATGATACCAATAGGACCAGCACCTGTAATTAAGACATCTTCTCCAACAAGATTAAAGGATAGAGCGGTGTGCACAGCATTACCAAGAGGATCAAAGCAGCTAAGAACATCTAGAGGTATGTTCGGATCACAATGCCATGCATTGGTGGCAGGTATAACTAAATATTCGGCAAATGCGCCTGGACGATTGACACCAACACCTTTTGTATGAATACATAGATGTCGCCGTCCAGCAAGACAGTTTCTGCAATGACCGCATACAATGTGCCCTTCTCCAGACACAAGGTCTCCTTCTTTAAATCCTTTAATATTTTCACCGACAGCATCAACTCTGCCCACATATTCATGTCCAACCACCATAGGCGTTGGTATGGTTGCGCTTGCCCAAGCGTCCCAGTTGTAGATATGTATGTCAGTTCCACAGATGGAGGTATTGTGAATTTTTATTCTTACATCATTTTTTCCTACTTCTGGTATTGGTACTTCATCCAGCCATATCCCCGGTTTTTCATATTTTTTTACTAAAGCTTTCATTGTTTTTTTTGCATCAGCCGCCATAAGCATTCTCCTTTAAAAGAGCATATTTTATACTTATATTATAAAACAAAATGTTTGTCAGTGAAATACATTTTTTAATAATGTGTTAAATATTTAATACATATCGCATTCCAAATGTTAATCGCGAAAAATATCATAATTTGACAAATTGGAAATATATGCTAAAATTATTCTAGTATGAAAAGTTTATAATTGAGGCGATGGTATGAAGAAAAGTGATATAGCTAAACAGAAAATAATCAATGCAACTATGACCCTGCTTTGTGAACAGGGGCATGTAACAGTTAAAGAAATTTCTGAATTTTCTAATGTTAATGTTGCAGCTGTTAATTACTACTTTGGAGATAAACAAAGCTTATGTAATAAGGTTATTCTGTATGTGTTAGATGATTTAAAACAAAGCATTGAACAAACAATAACTCAATATACTGGTAACTTAACTCAATGTGTAACGGATATCATTGTTTCGATATATGATTGGACACTGAAATATAGCGGAGTGTTTAAATACAGTCTAACGTCTAAGAAAAATGAAAATAACATACTGTTTAATCACTTTTTGTTTGATAAGTCTTTTACAAATAAGGTATTCCATTATTTAGAAAAACTAACTGATATCAAAGACAAAGACATCCTTTATATCAAGTACATGATTATTTTTTCTAGTATCGCCTTTCCGATGATGTTAGAGATTATTGGAAAGGATAATGTTAGTCAAACTTCTCTATCTAGAGAATCCTTTAAGAATAAATATGTTAATGAACTTTTGAAAAACCTGTTGGGTTAGGTACTATGAATATAGGGTGTATGGAGTATAAATAATGGCAGAGTTGAGAATTCAAAATGTTATCTTTATAAGTGGCTGAGAGTATATTATAATAGTATTATGCAACTAATATTTAAGGAGGTATATCCCATGATTAAGCATATTGTGATGTGGACTTTGAAAGATAAGAAAAGAATAAATGAATTAAAGCTTGCTTTAGAGGACTAAAAAGGTAAAATTAGTGAAATAATATATATTGAAGTAGGAATTAATTATAATTCTTCTCCTGCAGCTTATGATATTGTATTATATACGGTATTTGAGTCGGAGCAAGCATTAGATGCCTATCAAAATCATCCTGAACATTTAAAGGTGAAAGCTTTAGTTACAGAGCTTGCTGACAAGCGTAGTGTTGTAGATTATAAAATATGAGTCATTAGTTAAGAAGGATTCATTTGTTAGGAAAGGAAGCATGAAGCTATGAAGACCATTGTACTAGCAGGGGGCTGTTTTTGGGGTGTTGAAGCCTATTTTAGTCATGTGAAAGGTGTAATAGCAACAGAAGTTGGATACGCTAATGGCAATACCGAGCATCCGACCTATGAAGAGGTATGTACTTCTAAAACTGGACATGCAGAAGTTTGCCATATCCAATATGACGATACCATTATTTCTTTAAAGCAACTATTAGATAAGTACTGGAAAATTATTAATCCAGTATTGAAAGATCAGCAGGGACCAGATAAAGGAAGTCAATATAGAACGGGTATCTATTATTTGGATATCTCTGATGTTGACATTATAAAGAAAAGCGCAGACGGAGAGAAAAAGAACTATGATCAGCCGATTGTAACAGAGATAGAACCATTAGCTAATTATTATAAAGCTGAAGTTTATCATCAGAAGTATCTTAAGAAAAATCCGAATGGCTACTGTCATATACCAAAACAGTTAATACAAAATCCATAAGTAAAGTCTGCAAAACTCTTAAAGCTTACAATAAACAGTTAAATAGTACATTAGAAGGATTTATCAACAAACATGAGTCGGAGGATAATAAGATGTATAACCCTGAATACATGAGGAAATTAAAACTCAAAAGACGTGAAGCTGGATTATGTCCTACATGTGGAGGGGAAAGAGAGGATCTTGAACGAATCAATTGTAGGGCGTGTAGCGCCAGTGGAACAAGACGCAAACAAGAAAGTCGAAGACGATTAAAAATGGATGCTAAAACATAATTAAGAGCCAATTAAGGCTCTTGTTGTCTATATAAATACTATAATTTGCAATTATACTTCTTATATTAAATTGTTCATTAACGACATAAAACAACATTTTTTCATCATCTTCACAATGTAATCAATCTTTATACTTATAATATAATAAGAACCTTGAAAATGCTCAAATTTAAAGGATTTCAAGACTGCGTACCATCATATTTTTTCATAGATTTAAAGCAAATCTATTACTATACGCATGGAATCTTTAGTAAAATAAATTATATATATGGTTTGAGAAGTAGTAATCACTAGGTAACTAAAAACTTAATTTTAAAATAATATAATAAATATAATTATACTGTAAATCGTAATGATACTCAATAAAATAGCTGAAAGCATTATAATTATGTAGCATATGACCTTTTTTTAATTACATAAGGATTTTTATTTATTTTTTATGT
>JANQFZ010000072.1 GCA_028277605.1 Vallitaleaceae bacterium
CACGATGGACACCCTTGCTCTTGGCTAACACCTATATCACCTTCGGTGTTCGGGACTTTCACCCTATAGATTACGCCCATGCTGGGCGCACATAAAAAGCATACCTACTAAAAGCAAGTATACTTCAATAACGAGCAAGTCGATAAGCCGAGTTCTGTCGAGGATGATCATCTATCTCACCTTACTGTTACCAGCAAGTTCTAGCGACCTACCCGAGAGCGTGACGGGCAGCCACAACTGCTCTCCTATCCGGTCTTGCTCCAGGTGGGGTTTACATGTGCCCCCTTTGTCGCCAAAGGGGCGGTGAGCTCTTACCTCACCTTTCCATCCTTACCTATAGATCTATAGGCGGTTTATTTCTGTTGCACTTTCCTTAGAGTTGCCTCCACTGGGTGTTATCCAGCACCCTGCCCTATGGAGCTCGGACTTTCCTCACATGCTACCTTTCGGTTGACACGCGCGATCACCTAACTTACTCATTAATATTTAATTTTAACAACCAAAATAGTCTACCACCAATTGGGTTGTTTGTCAAAGGTAAATTTTGTTTAACTATTATTATCTGAAACAGCTACCGCCAATAAATTCTCTAATTAAGGAATTATAGGGGATTTTCTCACTGCTCACACCAAGAAAATAATCTAAAAACTTGATTAAACGCTTGGCTTCTAAGAATTCTACTCTATCCTTAGGTATATTAAATAGTAAAGGCTCAGCGTATTGCTTTAATATGGCTAATTCATAAACTAGGGCTGAATTAAACATAGCATCTGCTTCTTCCTGATGAGGGAATATATACTTTTCTTCTCCTCTTCTAACTGAAGGCCACATAGCAATGGTATCTAAAGCCGATAATCCTCTATAATTATTATCTCTAACAATTCTTCTAAGTAACCTCGCTTGTGTTGTTGATATTCGATTATGGTCATCAATATTCAGCTGTGTTAAAGCACTAATGTAAATTTTGAACTTATTTTCCTTAGGAATAGAATAAGATAACTGGTCGTTAAGACAATGAATGCCCTCTATAATAAGAATATCTTTTTCCTCAAGCTGTAACAAGTTACCCCTATAGTACCGTCTTCCAGTTTTAAAATTAAAATTAGGTAAATCAACGGCTTTTCCTTCAAGCAATTGCATCATATCTTGATTGAATTGCTTAATATCTAATGCCTCAAGTCTCTCAAAATCGAAATTGCCATTTTCATCTTTTGGTGTTAATTCTCTGTTTACAAAATAATTATCCACCGATATGGTATGAGGAGAAATTCCATGCACCTTTAATTGAATAGCTAAACGATGAGCAAAGGTTGTTTTTCCCGAAGATGAAGGCCCAGCAATTAAAACAATTTTCTTATGTCCTATATCTCTAATAATAGCATCTGATATTTCAGCTATTTTTTTCTCCTGCAAAGCTTCGGATACAAGAATAAGTTCATTTATCCTACCACCAGATATAATATCATTTAAACCACCAACCGTATCTACCTTCATAATTTCTCCCCATTGTGAAGCCTCATGAATAACATTGAACAATTTTTTTTGAGGATTAAAAGAAGCGACACGATTCGGTTTATTTCTATTGAAAAATTGAAGAATGAAGCCATCATGATAATCAATTAAGTCAAAGTCTTTTAGATAGCCTGTGCTAGGAACCATATAACCATAAAAGTAGTTTTCAAAATCTTCTAGCTGGTATAGATTGACATTCGATACACGCCTATATTTAAAAAGCTGAACCTTATCCAGCATTTCTGCTTTTTCAAATATCTCTAAAGCTTTGCTTAGGCTAACTGTCCTCTTGTTGTAGGGAATATCTCTTTTTACAAGTTCCATCATTTTATCTTTAACTTTATGTAGCAACTGTTCTGTCACTTTAACTTGACCTCGAATTTCACAATAATACCCTTTACCTATTGCTTGGTGGATAATGACCTTTTGGCACTGCTTTCCTAATATGTCATGAACAGATTTAATCAATAAAAAGGATAAGCTTCTTTGATAGGTTCTATAGCCGTCTTTATGTGTCATGTCTATAAAATCAATGCTACAGTCTTCTTTTACTTGACATCTAAGCTCCTTTAGATTATTGTTCACAATAGCTAAAACAATAGGTGTTTCAAATTGAGCTTCAAACCTTTTACTTAGCTCCAATAAGCTGATGCCTTTCTCTACCTGATACTGCTGTCCTTCTTTACTGGTTACGGTTACATAGCTCTCTTTCATTCTATCCCTCCTTATGTCATATCTTATCTTTCTAGTATTTATCTACAAGTTTAATTGATACTACTGTAGAGTCAGAAGTTCTATCTTCTAATACTTTTTGTAACAAAATTTTAGCATACATAAATCTATGAATAAAGCTAAATAACAATAAAAGGATCGATATTCTTCTTGGATTCATGTATGACAATTTCATTTCCAAAATGGTTCTCTAAATAAGCTTTTAGCATGGATGTAACAATTATTTCAGAACCATAATGACCAACATCGATAAGATTTAATCCTAATGCCTTCATATCTAATGCATTGTGATATTTCATATCACCTGTAACATAAACATCTGCACCTGAACGAACAGCATCGTATCTAAATTCCATGCCGCTACCTGTACATACAGCTACGTTTGAAATAGAGGCTTCTAAATCGCCCACCACTCTAACAGATGGTAAATTGAGCTCTTGCTTTAAAAGGTGTGCATAAGCCTTTAAGCTCAGTGTATTTTCAAGTTTTCCTATACGTCCATACCCATAGGCTAAGCCTTCCTGCTCTACCTTATAGATATCATAAGCTACTTCCTCATAAGGATGAACTTCTTTCATACTACGTATCGTTTCTGAAAGCTTGCTTTCAAATACAACGGTCTCAATTCTCACCTCATCAACATGTTCAAGTTTATCTATTTGACCAATATAAGGATTGGAACCCTTCAGGGGCTTAAATGTTCCTGTTCCTTTGGAGGAAAAAGTACAGTCTGAATATTGATCAATATGCCCAGCATCAGAATTACACATAGCTTCTCTTACTTCTTCACTGTGACCTATAGGCACAAATACGACTAGCTTATATAAAGACCGAGTGGTCGTTTTATTCAACAACTTTGTAGACTTTAGCTTGCATTTATGAGCAAGGTAATCATTTAACCCCCCTTTGGCACAGTCTAGATTCGTATGTGCAGAATAGAGCACCATGTTATGCTGTATCATTTTTAGAATCTGTGCTCCTTCTGGTGTTGAAGGACCTATGGATTTTGCACCATTAAAGAGTATGGGGTGATGGGTAAGAAGCATATCTGCTTCTAACTCAACTGCTTCCTCTATAACTTCCATGCTTGGGTCTAGTGCCACTAGAATCTTATGAATCTTCTTCTTTTCATCACCAAGGATCAAACCTACATTATCCCAGCTTTCTGCTAATTTTTTTGGTGCTAGCTGCTCCATGATATGAATAATATCTAAACAGGTTACAGACATTTTAACACCTCTTCCATTTCTCTATTCTTTTGTTTAAGTATCTCCTGCCGTTGTTTGCTATTTTCTGAGGAAATACCTTCAAGCTCTTTAATGATTTTTTGATGAGTGTTATATTTTTTTAGTATATATGCTTTTAAAATCTTAGATTTCTGGTCGATGAGAATTTTTCCGTATTGGTAATCTCTCTCATTTGTATAAGTTTGTTGACCTTTAACTGCTGTTATAATTGTATAGTATTTTTCTTCCTCACAAATCATAGCTTCCATTTCTATTTTAAAATCTATGTGATGGATAGCTTTTCTTAGAACATCAACATCAATATGAGGAGATAAAATGAGTTTTCTAGCTTTTTTTATTACCTTTTGTCCATTCATTAGCAGTTCACTTATGAGCTTACCTCCCATACCTGCAAAAATCAACGTATCTGCTTCTCCGGGTTTAAGACTCATAACACCATTAGATAATCTAGTCTCAACGATAGACTCAACACCATATCTTTTAATATTTTTTTTTGCTCTTGCTAATGGCCCTTGATTAATGTCCATGGCAAAAGCATGCTTAATAATACCTTCTTTTGCTAAATTAATAGGAATATAACCATGATCCGTTCCTATATCAGCTACAATCGAGTCTTTATCAACCTGTTCTGCTATTGTTTGAAGTCTTTTTGATAAAATCATATGCCGCTCCTAAATTCTCTATATTTAAAAACAAATCACCACAGATTCTTGATAAACAAAAGAATAAGAATCTGTGCTGATTCTATAAGGCATATCCTTTATGATGAATGCTTATAATAAATTACTCTAAGTAATCCTTAAGCTTTCTACTTCTGCTGGGATGTCTTAATTTCCTTAAGGCTTTAGCTTCAATCTGGCGAATTCTTTCTCTCGTTACATTGAATTCTTTACCAACTTCCTCAAGGGTTCTTGCTCTGCCATCATCTAAGCCAAATCTAAGTCTTAGAACCTTTTGCTCTCTATCTGTTAATGTATCTAGTACATCCACGAGCTGTTCTTTTAATAAAGTAAAAGCAGCAGCATCCGCAGGAACTGGAACATTTTCATCTTGTATAAAATCACCTAAATGACTATCTTCCTCTTCACCGATTGGTGTTTCGAGTGATACAGGCTCTTGAGAAATTTTCAGAATTTCTCTTACTTTGTCTACTGGCATATCGAGTTCATCTGCTATTTCCTCTGGACTTGGATCTCTACCTAACTCTTGAAGTAGCTGTCTTGACACTCTAATTAATTTATTAATCGTTTCCACCATGTGTACTGGAATTCTAATAGTCCTTGCTTGATCTGCAATAGCTCTTGTGATGGCTTGTCGTATCCACCAAGTTGCATAAGTACTAAACTTATACCCTTTAGTATAGTCGAATTTTTCAACCGCTTTGATGAGACCAAGATTACCCTCTTGAATAAGATCTAAAAACAGCATGCCTCGACCAACGTATCTTTTAGCAATACTGACTACCAATCTTAAATTAGCTTCAGCCAGTTTTTTCTTGGCTTCTTGATCGCCTTCCTCCATGCTCCTTGCAAGGGTAACTTCTTCGTCGGCTGACAATAGAGGTACCTTACCAATTTCTTTTAAGTACATTCGGACAGGATCGTCTATATTGACTCCTTCTGGTAGCGTTAGATCTAATTCTTTCTCTGGCTCTTCTTCTTCATCTATCATACCAATGACATCGATGTGGTTCTTTTCAAGGTACTCATAAATGAGCTCAATTTTATCTGATTCTAAAGCTAACTCTCCGAAATGCTCCTCTATATCACTATACTCAAGAACGTTTTTTTTCTTTCTGGCTATTGCAATTATTTCTTTCAGTTTGTCGTTAAACAGCTTCATGGTTTCTTCATTTGCCATAGCACAAATCCATCCTTTCCTTGTGTTTACTAGTCTAACCATCATTTAGAGAAATATGCAAATGTTCTAATTCTCTTTTGGCTAAGATAAGCTTCTGTAATTCTATAGTCTTTTCAATACTTCTTGAAAGGGCTTCAATATTTGATAGTTTAATTTTTTTGATGCTTTCATTGACAATTTTTTCTAGTTGTAACGGATGCTTATAAGCTACTTTATGATTGAATATAGAAGCCATTTTGGTTTGCTCGGCTAACTCTGTAAAGTGATTAATAAGAGTAGCTGGTACAATTTTTTGCCCTTGTTCGTAGCTATTATAAATATAGCTTGCAGCCCTTTGGCAAAGATCATCTGTAAATTCTTCTGGTTTTAAATGGTCTTTTATCACAGTATATAGGTTTTTCTTATCAGTTATTAACGTAAGAAGCGTTTTTTGAGCTAAAAATAGTCCGTCTTCTGATGGTTTCTTCTTCGTTTTTGGCTGATTATTCTTTTTCTGACTAATAATACCAGTGTTTTTTCCAATATCTGCTATCAACTTTTTCATTGACGATTGATTAATGGAATACTTTTCAATGATTGTTTCCATAAAGTTGTCTCTTTCAATATCACTCTCAATACGAAGGAGAAGCTTTGCTATTTCATTCACAAATCGGGTCTTATGTACGGGATCTTTTAAACGATAGTTGGTTTCTAGCCGCTGAATTTGATAAATAAAGCTTGGTTCGGCAGTTTCTAATAGCTTTTCAAAAGCCTTTGGTTCATTGTTTTGAATAAATTCATCGGGATCCTTATATTCGCCTAGATGTAGTACCCTCACAGAAAGTTGTTCTGCTTCTAAAATCGGTATGGCTCTTAAAGTCGCATTTATACCTGCTTCATCACTATCGTAGGCAATAATAACCTCATCCGTATATCTCTTTAAAAGCTTTGCATGACCTCCAGTTAAGGCAGTTCCCAAAGACGCCACTGCGTTATTAAATCCAGCTTGATGTAATGCAATTACATCCATATAGCCCTCAACCATAAGGATATTGGACTTTCTTGAAGTACGTGCTATATTTAATGCATATAGGTTTCGACTCTTCTCAAAAAGCTTAGTTTCAGGTGAATTAAGATATTTGGGATTTCCATCCCCTAATACTCTTCCACCAAAGCCAATGACATGACTATGCACATCTAAGATTGGAAACATAACACGATTCCAAAACCTATCATGGTACGTATTTTCTTGTTTCTTATCCTTGTTGGTTAACCCAGCGTCAAATATGACCTGTTTAGAATAATTCTGTTTCGTTAAATATTGGTATAAATCATTTCTATAGACATTAGAATAACCTAATCCAAATTTTTTTCTTAAAGTCTCAGTTATGCCTCTGTTATCCAGATATGTTAAGGCTTTATTGCCTCTTTCAGAATATAATTGGTAGTAAAAATATCTCGCCGCTTCTCTATTGACCTCCATCAACTGCTGTTTATATTCAATTTTTCTTTTTACTGCTTCGGATAGCTCTGGGGTCGGCAAAGTAATATGCGCTCGATCTGCAAGATATTTAACCGCTTCTAAAAAAGTATAGTTTTCATATTCCATAACAAAGGTATACACATTGCCACAAGCGCCACATCCAAAACAATAATACATTTGTTTTTCTTCGCTGACAGAAAAAGATGGTGTTTTTTCATTATGAAATGGACACAGCCCAAAATAAGAGCTCCCCTTTTTCTTAAGCTGTACATGCTCAGAAACAACATCCACAATATTGTTTTGTATTCTTATTTCTTCAATAAGATCCTCAGGATAATACATGACCTACTCCTTGTGTTTATTGCATACCATATAGTTGTTCGACATAATTATAAATTTTCCTTTATAATTATAGTTATTTTTAAAAAAACTACAGTGTTTTACAAATGAGGTGGTTAAATAGACGGCATTATAATACTTTCCATGGCGGTGGTATAAATAGTTCATAGAATTTACGAATAGCATATCGGTCGGTCATGCCTGCTATATAATCACAGACGATCTGTTCCAAAGTTTCATTTCCGTTCTCCATCATTTCCTGAAACTCCACTGGTAACAAATGAACTTTATCTTTAAAATAAAGAAATAACTGTATTAGCATATTTTTAGCTTTTTGCTCGTGCTCCTTTGCTTTAGAGCCTATATAAACATTTTGAAACATATATTTCCTTAGGGACATTAAAGCAGTTTCTATTTCTTGAGTCATTCGAATATCATTGATATCTAAGCTTTGCTTAACAATATCATGAATAATTGTATTAATTCTTTCACTACAAGTCTGCCCAAGAACATCTATATTTTCTCTTGGAAGATCGCTTGGCTTTATTACTTTGCCTCGAATAGCATCATCTATGTCATGATTAACATAAGCAATTTTGTCTGCTAAACGTACAACTTTTCCTTCTAAGGTGCTTGGTTTGCGAGCTGTTGGATGATTAACTATGCCATCCCGAACTTCCCATGTAAGATTTAATCCTTTACCTTTATTTTCTATCCTTTCAACCACTCTTAGGCTTTGTTCATAATGCCTAAAGCCTAAAGAACTTGCTTCATTGATGGCATGTTCTCCTATATGACCAAAAGGTGTATGCCCTAAATCATGTCCTAAGGCTATGGCTTCTGCTAAGTCTTCATTAAGTTTTAAGGCTCTTGCAATCGTTCGAGCAATTTGAGCGACTTCTAAAGTATGCGTTAACCGAGTTCTATAATGGTCACCTTCAGGAGAAATAAATACTTGAGTTTTATGTTTCAGTCTCCGAAACGCTTTTGAATGGATAATTCTATCACGGTCTCTTTGAAAATCTGTTCTTATGTCGCACGGTTTTATTTCACTATCTCTTCCACGTGTATTTTTACTTAGAGTAGCATATCGGCTTAAAGTCTTGGTTTCTAACTCTTCTCTTTGTTCTCTAAGATTCATGCACTCCCTCCTAATTCATTCACTTATAATAATATATACTACATTTATTTAATAATTCCTCTAATTTTGTCAAACTTTACATCTTTAAGTTTTGATTCTATGCTTAATAATTAGTCTAATTTAGACAGCCAAGCTTATAAGTCCCATTAGAAAGCCTAACAGCGCACCAAACCATGTAATGGCTGTAAACTCCTTTTGAATAACAGCTAATAGAATATCTTCAAGTTGCTTTATATCAAATGTATTAATTTGTTTCTCTACCACCACACCAATTTTAACATCCTTAATTAAAGACTTTACTTGAGTTTTTATAAAATACGTATAAAGATGAGATAGAATAGGCTTAAGCTCCCCAATATTCGTTAATGCCTGCTTAATGAACAAACTAAGCTGTTCCACACTGCCTTTTCTCTGAATCCAATCTTCTAACATGTTTTCAACAAAAGATCGGATCCACTCAGTACCATTATCCCTTTGACTTATCACATCATAGAGCTTTTTGTCTTCTTGAATAACAGCTTCTAAGCTTTTAGCAACGGAGCATTTGGATAGAGCACTTAACAGTTTATTAATCCCCAACTCCATCAACAGCTGTCTATCCTGCTCTTCTACAATATCTGCTATTCTCTTATCTCTTAAACTTTGAATTCCTTGATAGATGGTTCGCTCGATAGCTTGTTTTGTTTCATCCTCTTCTAGCATATGATTGATTTTATCTACAGCTGTTTCATAGATGCTTGCAGGATTAACAAACATTGCCCCAAGAGCTCCTACTTTTTCCTTAATCGTATCTGCAATGATCTCTTCCGCCTTTTCTCTTACGGCCTCTTGACTTAACAGGCCTTTTACAGCTTCCATAGCTCTAGGAATATGCATCTGTATGATACGATAAATCTCATTAATTAAATCTTCATCCAGCAGATCCCCGAGTGTTTTTTCATCATTGACAGCATGATTCAATTGTTCCTGTAAATAGGTTTCAAAATGATGATTTTCTATGATCTGCTTAAATAGAATATCTAACTCATCATGAAAACTATGAACCAGTTCTTTCATACTCATTTTCTTAGAATAATTAACAATGCTCTGAGTAATAGAATCAATAATAGAAGTTTTATGAGAAAGAATCAGCTGTTGAGCTGTTCTACCAAATGTTTGATTAAGCTGATCTGCAAAGCCTTCCTCTTGTAATGGTTCTGTGGGATTTGAGATTGCATGGGTTACTGCTGTTATTATTCTTGACTTTACAGATTCAGATAGTAATTCTTCTATGATGACATCTTCTGTTAGTAAATACCCTTGAACAACCTCACCAAGCTTACTAGCAATCCTCTTTCGTTCCTTAGGAATAACCCCTGGTGTAAAAGGAATAGGTATTCCTTTTATCTTAATTTTTTTGTAGGGCTTAAAAAGCATTTTGATAGCCAGCCAATTGGTGCTATAACCGATAACAGCTCCAACAACTGGTGGTATGACCCATTCCAGTGTCATATAGATCCCCTCATTTCTCTAGGTTGTTATTTTAAATAAATCTATTCTGGATAGTCAAAAGTTCTAATTAACCATAATATATGAATTAAACTATCCCACCACAATTTCTTATGCTGTCATACTACTGAAGCTCTTATAATGACTGCATCACATTTAACGTGTAAAAGTTGAGTATGTGGAAACGTCTAAGAGTAACTAGAACTTTTGACTAGCCAGTACAGCACTCATGCTGCTGATTAATAAAAAAAGGTAAAGATAAAATAAAGCCACCGAACAATCGGTGGCTCAGTTAGATCCTAATGTCTAATTATTAATTGCAGCCTGAGCAGCAGCTAATCTTGCAATAGGTATTCTAAATGGTGAACAGGAAACATAGTTTAATCCTGCTTTATGACAGAATTCAATAGATGATGGATCGCCACCATGCTCGCCACAGATACCTAACTTAATATTTGGTCTTGTAGATTTACCCTTATCAGCAGCCATTTGAACTAATTGACCGACACCTGTTTGGTCTAATCTTGCAAATGGGTCAGTTTCAAATATGCCTTTTTTATAATAGTCATCTAAGAAACTTCCTGCATCGTCACGTGAGAATCCAAAGGTCATTTGTGTTAAGTCATTGGTTCCAAATGAGAAGAATTCAGCTTCTTTAGCGATGGCATCTGCAATTAAAGCAGCTCTAGGAATTTCAATCATAGTACCTACTGAATATTCCATGTCAATACCAGCATCTGCAATAACAGCATCAACGGTCTTAACAACGACATCTTTCACATAAGCTAACTCTTTTACTTCACCAACTAGTGGGATCATGATCTCTGGAACGATATCGTAACCTTTTTCTTTCTTAACTTCTACAGCCGCTTCAGCAATTGCTCTTGCTTGCATTTCAGCTATTTCTGGATACGTAACCGCTAGACGGCATCCTCTATGACCTAACATAGGGTTAAACTCATGTAGAGCATCTACCGTTTCTTTTAATTCTGCAAAAGTTAATCCCATATCAGCAGCTAATGCTTTGATATCTTCATCTTCATGAGGTAAGAACTCATGTAATGGGGGATCAAGAAGACGTACGGTCATTGGTCTTCCTTCAAGTGCTTCATACATTGCTTTGAAATCACCTTTTTGATAAGGAATTAATTCCTCTAAAGCAGCTTTTCTTTCTTCCACTGACTTGGATACAATCATTTTTCTGATTTTAGGTATTCTATCTTCTTCAAAGAACATATGCTCAGTACGGCATAATCCAATACCTTCTGCACCAAACTCGACTGCTCTCTTAGTATCTTGTGGATTATCAGCATTTGTTCTTACTTTTAAAGTTCTTGCTTCATCAGCCCATACCATGAATTTAGCAAAATCACCACTAATTTCAGGTTCAACTGTCTTAATATCTTCAAGATAAACGTTACCTGTTGAACCATCTAAGGAAATATAGTCTCCTTCTTTGATGGTTTCTCCAGCAACTGTAAATGTCTTAGCTTCTTCATTAATTTTAATTTCACCACAACCTGATACACAGCAGGTTCCCATTCCACGAGCAACAACTGCTGCGTGAGAAGTCATACCACCACGAACGGTTAAGATACCTTTGGATGCATACATACCTTCAATATCTTCTGGTGAAGTTTCAAGTCTTACTAAGATAACTCTTTCACCTTTGTTGTTAGCTTCAACAGCATCTTCAGCAGTGAAGTACACTTTACCAGCAGCAGCACCTGGTGATGCTGGTAGAGCTTTTGCAACTGGTGTACCAGCTTTTAAAGCAGCTGTATCAAAGGTTGGATGTAATAATTGGTCTAATTGCTTTGGTTCCACTTTTAAAATAGCTTCTGTTGGTGTTAATAAACCTTCTTCTACTAAATCAACAGCTATTTTAAGTGCTGCAGCGGCAGTTCTTTTACCATTACGTGTTTGTAAGAAATAGAGTTTTCCATTCTCAATAGTAAACTCCATATCTTGCATATCTTTGTAATGGTTCTCAAGATTCTGAGCTATAGTTATAAACTCTTTATATATGACTGGCATATCTTGCTCTAAGCGTGTGATAGGTTCAGGAGTTCTAATACCAGCAACAACGTCTTCACCTTGAGCATTTAATAGATACTCACCGTAAATACCTTTTTCACCGGTTGCAGGATTTCTTGTAAAGGCAACGCCAGTTCCTGAATTATCACCCATATTACCAAATACCATTGCTTGAACATTAACAGCTGTGCCCCAGCTGCCTGGAATATCATTCATTCTTCTATAAACAATAGCACGTTCGTTATTCCATGAACCAAATACAGCTTCAACAGCTGCCATAAGCTGTTCTTTTGGCTCCTGTGGGAAATCTTGTCCTAATTGCTCTTTATATAGTCCTTTGTATTGCTCAATAACTTCTTTCAAATCTTCTGCTGTTAAATCCAGATCACTTGCGTAGGACTTGGACTCTTTAATTTCGTCTAAAACTCTTTCAAATTTTGACTTTGGAAGTCCTTTTACAACATCTGAAAACATTTGGATAAATCTTCTATAGGAATCATATGCAAATCTTGGATTGTTTGTTACTTTAGCAAATCCTTCTACTGCAACATCATTTAATCCTAAGTTTAAAACTGTATCCATCATACCTGGCATGGATACTCGAGCTCCTGAACGTACTGATACTAATAATGGCTGTTGTGTATCACCAAATTTCTTACCATTAATGGTTTCTAATTGAGAAAGACAGTCTGCAATTTGGGATTGGATATCATCTGAAATAGCTTCACCATTATCATAATAATCCGTACACGCTTCTGTAGAAACTGTAAAACCTTGGGGAATTGGAAGACCAAGCTTTGTCATTTCTGCAAGATTAGCACCTTTCCCACCAAGAAGGTTTTTCATGGATGCATCAGCTTCGCTAAACATATACACGAATTTCTTGCTCATTATACAATTACCTCCTAAAATTTAAAGTTTAGTTTAATGAAGAATAATAATGATTTTATATAGGCTGAATTGTATATTTGTTATAGAAAACATTAATGCTTTAGAACCAACAACCTATATAATAAATGAATACCTATTGAACTATACCCTATTACTATTTATCAAGGATTAAGTTCAATATATATCTAATAGACCAGCTCTTGTAACTCGCATTATATTATAACATAAAATGTAATTTTTAGTAGCCTTTTTTTTGTTTAATTTTATTTATGCATCATTTCAACAATTTTATGTGATAACCTGTCCATTTTTTAGTGATTATCATGATATTTGTATCCATATTAATCGATAAAATGGTATGGCAATATGCGTATCATAAGAATCTTGGTCTTAATCGTTAGATTAATAATTAATTGTAGTATTAACTAAAAATCAAATCTTTCTTCAAAATAAGTGCGTAAGTCATCTATTCTTATTCTTTCTTGCTCCATTGTATCTCTATGTCTAATGGTAACGGCTTGATCGTCTAAGGTTTCAAAGTCAACTGTCAAACAGAAGGGGGTTCCAATTTCGTCCTGCCTTCTATACCTTTTTCCGATACTGCCCCTTTCGTCAAAATCTACATGGTAGTGCTTAGAAAGCTTCTTATAGATTTTTTCTGCTTCTTGAGATAGTTTTTTAGACAACGGTAAAACAGATATCTGAATGGGGGCAAGATTAGGATGAAATCTTAATACCGTTCTTACATCTCCATTCTCAAGGGTCTCCTCATCATAAGCCTCACATAAAAAGGCTAAGGTCACTCTGTCAGCACCTAAGGATGGTTCAATACAATAGGGGATATATTTCTCTTTTCTGACATCATCAAAATAAGTCATATCTTGACCTGAGTGTTCTTGATGCTGCTTGAGATCATAATCTGTTCTATCCGCAATACCCCACAACTCTCCCCATCCAAATGGAAAAAGATATTCAATATCTGAAGTTGCATTGCTATAGTGGGACAATTCTTCTTGACTGTGATCACGTATTCTTAGATTTTCTTCACTAAGACCTAAGCTTAACAGCCAGTTATTACAGAATGATTTCCAGTAGTCAAACCATTCTAAATCTTTACCTGGTTCACAGAAGAACTCAAGTTCCATCTGTTCAAACTCACGTATTCTAAAAATAAAATTGCCGGGAGTTATTTCATTTCTAAAGGATTTTCCTACCTGACCAATACCAAATGGCAGTTTTTTTCTTGATGTTCTTTGGACATTTTTAAAATTAACAAAAATACCTTGTGCGGTCTCTGGTCTCAAATAGACAGTATTCTTTGCTTCTTCCGTAACCCCTTGAAAGGTTTTGAACATTAGATTAAACTGACGAATATCTGTAAAGTTATGTTCTCCACAAGAAGGGCAAACAATATGGTGTTCTTCAATATAGGCTTTCATTTCTTCATTGGACCAAGCATCTACCGATCCTTCAATTTCAATACCATTTTCCTTCATGTAGTCTTCAATGAGCTTATCTGCTCTAAAACGTTCTTTACAGCTTTTGCAGTCCATCAGTGGATCGTTGAATCCACCTACATGACCAGATGCTACCCATACTTGAGGATTCATTAGTATAGAACAATCTAATCCAACATTGTAAGGACTTTCTTTAATGAATTTCTGCCACCAGAGTTTTTTTACATTATTTTTAAGCTCGACACCTAGAGGACCATAATCCCAAGTATTAGCAAGACCGCCGTAAATCTCTGAACCTGGATAAACAAAGCCTCTTGCTTTAGATAGTGCAACAATTTTTTCCATTGTTTTGGCCATTATATCATCCTTTCAATTATGTTGATTAACCTATCTTATAATTATTGTTTTTATCAATGGTTTGCTTTTTATCGTACAAAAAAAGACATGCTCATCCCCTAAAAAGGGACGAAAAATGTCTTCCGCGGTTCCACCCTAATTGGCACATCATCGTGTACCCACTCTTTTTCTTAATATCTGTTCAAAAGCGCCTTTCATTAACATCGTCTGCTTAGCTTCCACCATTCTAAACTCGCTATAAGACATACAGTTAATTACTCTTCTTTATCATTACAGTTATTCAACTGGAGAAAGTATAACAAATAAGTGTATAAGTGTCAAGGTCTTCCTTTTTTGTTTTTTTACATACTTGCTTTTTAGTCTTGAATTTCTCTAAATAACTATTAATATGATATCTGATGCTTTACTATCCTAGCCATCAACCGCTTGATTTTTCCATTCCTCTAACAGCTCATTCGCTTGATGCATCTCATCGGAAAAATCAGTAGGATTGAAAAGCTGAGTCATCTCTTCTTGATTTGTAATAGAAAATTTAATATAGTCCCTTATGAGCTCATACTGCTGAATTTTTAAGACATTATAAGCTTCATCATCTTCTGTAAAGGTCGTAATGGCCTTGTAACCATTGATTAAATTGTCTATTTCTTTGTTAATTGACTCTAATCTTTCAACATTAAAATTATCACTGTCTAGAATCAATGTATAATCCACACGACTTAGCTCAGTAAATAAACTTTCATTTTCAGTTAAAACATCGTTGGCAGCTTTTTCATATTCCTCGGATAACTGCTGTTCATCGATTGCAATGGTGCTAAGCTCAAGATAACATTGAAACAAATCTCTTAATAGTATCATACCTTCTTCTGATACAGTCACCATTTGAACCATACTACTTAGACTTGAATGATAAAGCTGGATACTCTGCAATAACTTTTCATTAAGGTCTTTCACTTGGTCATTTTTTATATCTAGGTTTTTCACTTGCTTCTCTAATTCAGTAAGCTTTGAATTGGCTTCTATGGCGTTATTTTTTAAAGTGTCAAACTCCATTGTGTCCACTTGGTCTATAAATTCGTTAATATCTGTATTTCCAGTAATGCTTTTCTTTATACTATCCGCCAAATCTTCAAAGTCTTCTGTAATGATGTCCACAACCTCTTGCTGTGTATCTAATACTTCAGTTAACTTTAGATCTTTCACCTTATCCTGATAGCTTTCTATAGCTGATGGAGCACAACTAGTGATAAGCATCACACATAGTGTAAATACAATCATTTTTTTAAAGTGAGCTAACATATCTATTCATTCCTTTCGCTTTAAAGAGGCAGTACCCTTTAAAAGCTATGTACCCTTTGGTAACCCATTGGTTTACAAAATCTCTCATGTCAATATTACACTTACTCTAAAATAAATTCAATACTTAATTCTATTTTGTAGCTTCTAAAAACTCCAACGCTTTAAATGTTTTATTGATATGATATCCAATAAATGTACGCATAATAGTCTTTAATTGCTTCAAAATGGCTTCATCTACTTTAAAGGTATAGAGGTCTGATAAAGAGGCTGATAGAATAAACCGCATGGTATATAAAGTTCCTTGACTAATATTTTGAACAGGTTGAGAAGCCTGATTATAGCACCGTTCACAGACAACACCACCTTGTACAGCACTAAAGTATATTAGAGCGTTCTCATCCTCAGATAGAACACAATGACTGACCTCGGGGGTTAGCCCTATATAGCTAAGGGCTTTTAATTCAAACACACAGATTATCAATTCTTGCTGTAATGTGCCTTTTGTAAGCACTTGCAAGGTCTTTAATATCAACTTCATAAGCGGCAGATTTGGATTGTTTTCATCTGATACAAATTCAGCAAACTCTAATAGATACAGACCATAAGAAAGCGTCTCAATATCTTCTCTTATGGCATGAAATGAATCTATACACTCAACCTGTGTGACTGTATAGTTTTTCTTTTTATACAGTAAAAAGTCACCATAGATAAAAATACTTGTCCCTGCTAAGAGTTTGCTTTTAGCTCGTCTAGCCCCTTTAGCAAAAGCTGTTATTTTTCCAAACTCCTTAGTTAACAGAGTAAGCCTCTTATCATGCTCGCCAATTGGCATTTCGTGCAGCACAAGACCCTTCGTTTTTTGATATCTAGTCAAACTAATCACTCCTACAAAAAAACACCCTTTAACTAAAAGTTACCATAAATCAACTTAGAGTTAAAGGGAAAATCGACCCATATAATCATGAACGATATATTGGATTTAAGAAATATTAACCATCCTGCTAATTAAGCCTGATATATAAAGTTCATGATATTGTATAATTTTTCACTTCATTATTTATTGACACATTTTGTTTTGCTGAAAATAGGGCATACTTGGATTCTGCATTACACTGATTTGGCGTTGATAATCTTTATAAGCAATGTAGTATTCAATATTACCTGTTTTCTTAAAAAGCTTCCAATAAGTATCTGCTATCATGTCATTGCCCCCTATAAAATAATGTAGTATTATATTCATAGGTTTTCCCTCATCTAATAATATATACTGCGAAAATATTCCCATAGACAAATTTCAATCAACACCTTGACATACTGAATTAAACATTTTAAGATTAACTCTCTAATCCTTTTTTATCAAACCCGTAGTTTTTCAACTGAAACTCGCTGTCTCTCCAATTCTTCTTAATTTTAACCCATAAATTCAAATAGATTCTTGAACCTAATAAGCTTTCAATTTCCTTTCTTGCTAGTGTGCCAATTTTTTTTAGCATTGCACCCTGCTTACCTATAATTATCCCCTTATGGGAATCCTTCTCACAAATGATAGTTGCATCTATATCTACAACCGGCTGACCTTTTCTCTTTTTCATCTGATCAATAACAACAGCAATACCATGTGGAATCTCCTGCTGTAATAAATGCAATGCTTTTTCTCTGATTAGTTCTGAAATCAATTGTCTTTCTGGCTGATCGGTTAACATATCAGATGGGAAGAATTGAGGTCCATCTTCCATTGATTCATAGATAACATCTAGAAGAGATTCTGTGTTCTCGCCAGTTTTTGCAGATAAAGGAATAATTGCTTTAAAATTATATGTTTCTTTATAATTATTAATTATCTCAAGAATTTCTTCTTTAACTATCGTATCAATTTTATTAATGATTAGAACCACTGGAGTTTTTATGTCAGATAACTGTTCTAAAATATAGTGATCCCCTTTACCAATTGTTTTACTAGGTTCAATTAACCACAATATGAGATCAACCGTATTAAATGTGGTGTATGCCGCTTGATTCATATAGTCACCTAATTTATGCTTAGGTTTATGAATGCCTGGTGTATCAATGAAAATGATTTGCCCTTTTTCTGTTGTTATTATGGTTTGTATTCTATTCCTTGTGGTTTGGGGCTTATCAGAAACTATGGCTATCTTTTGACCAATCAATTGGTTCATTAATGTTGATTTTCCTACATTGGGTCGACCAATTAGTGTTACAAAACCCGATTTAAATCCTTTATCCAAAAATATTCCTCCTTAGGCTTATGTACTATTCAATCAAGTTTGAAGCGTAGTTATTAACCAGCTTTAGTATGTTATCCATTCCTATAAGATTTATTCTTTTTAAACATAGTGAAGCTATACGAAAAAAATAATAAACTGATTTATTCGTATAGCTTACTAAGCTAATCGTTAATTAATGATTACAAATTTCCAGATAAATAAAATCTAGGAAAGAGTGGATTTGATTACTTTATAACTGTCATTAACTGGTCAAAAAGATTTTTATGCTTTTCAATTTTATTTTCATTACCAAGAACACAGAGGTTATCCTGCTTAACCGCAGATTTAACTAAATCAGATAATTGTTGTATGTCTTTTTGAGTTGTTGCTAATATTTGATTTCTTTCCTCTTGTCTGTCCTCAAAGGATATGTTACTTAAATAATTATTAAGCGCTCTTTCTCCTATCATAGAAGGCGTCAACGGAGTATCCATGCTACTAATTGTACCAATAATATATTTCGTCATTTCACGTTCATCAGCACTAAAGGTTGAAATGTAGCTGTGGACATTATCATATGCCGCTATGGTTTCAATGATATTGGGATCACGATAGGATACAAAGTACAAATCTCCATTGCGTGAATACCCTGTCATACAACCGTAGGCACCGCCTTTTACTCTTACTGTATTCCACAGATAATCCAGAGATACAATAGTTTGAAGAACTCTTAAACTGCCCACGTACTTGTAACCATCACACATAAAATTGCCGACCTTTGCGACATATTGTATTTTGCCCGGTGTGAGTAGTCCTTCATTTTTCTTTTTCAATGAAACCGTTGGCTCTACTTCATCTATAATACCTGTATCTAGAGATTTAATAAAAGCTACTAATGGATCCTTGATGGACTCAACACCCTCAAGTTCAGTAGTTGTACTGAGTAATAAATGCTCAGGCTTAAAGATATAATGAACGACTTGTTTAAGCTTGGTTACAATCTCTTGAGCAAGCGTATCAAAATTATTGTCAAGATGATCGATAAAGTCATAAAAATCAATACCACCTATCATCTCTTTATAATAAGCTAAAGGGGAATAATAAGATTGTGCTCGGTTAACTGCAATCGTATGCCCGCTGCTGGTTATGGTCATTTCAAGTCTTGACTTGGTTTCCGTAATTAATTCGTGAAGCCTGTTAACATCTGAAAAATCTGTTCTCAAAATGATTTCTTCAATGAGCTGACACACATTTGATGCTTTATCATATAAACCTTTGCCCCTAATTTCAAACTTAGGCTGATAAACATCAGGTTCCCCATTTTGACCATATACTTTTGTGTTTACTCTGATACCGCCCGTCTCAATATTGATTTCATTAGCAAGCTCACCAAATGTATAATTACTAGTATCCATTTTACCTAGTACCTTAGATAGTAATCCGATATAAGGTATCAAATCCATAGGTACATACTTTGTATCAAATGCTAAATTAATATAAGCGATTTGATTAGTAACCGTTGGGTGAAGCAGCCACTTAACATTCTCAAGTATTTTTTCTTCAAGTGGGAGTTTCTCTACCTCTTTTTTAATATCTTTCAGTTTAAGGATTGGCAGTGATTCTAAATCTTCCTTTGAATCGGTTGTATTTTGGTATTCTGCCAATTGCTCTGTTTTCTTTATAATCGTTTGAAGCTCTGATTCACTCAAACTACTTTTATAAGCAGCTAAGTGCTGTTTTACTTCATTTTCTTTGACTGCTGTTAAACCTTTTTCAGGTTCAATAACAACAAGGGTTGCATGTTTATTATTGATAAGGTAGTCTTCTATTAGATTTTCAAAATAATTATTGCTTATCTCTTTCTTAATCTTTTCAAAAACTTCATCGTATTCTAAGTGCATAAATGGGTCTTCATCATATAGCCAGCTCCCCATCATCATAATACCATAGATAAGACCTTTAGGGTATCTACCGTAATCAGCTTCCCTTACTTTGAACTCATGGTAATTGATAGCTCCTTCAATCTGTCTTTTATTGATACCATTCTTAGCTAAAGTTTTCAATGTATCATGTATGGTTTGGATAAATTTATCTTTTTTTGTGTGGCTGGAATTCTTAGCAACAATGCTAAAAATCGGTTGTTTAATACTATTATCATATGACCCAAAGATGTCTTTACCTATCTTTTCTTTAATCAATGATCTTTTTAAAGGTGCTCCAGGAGCCTCTAACAACATATACTCTAATATTTCAAATGCTATGTTCAACTCTTTATTGGTTGATTGATCGACGGAAAAATTATAGCTTAAATAAGTTTTATCTTTTTCGCTTTCTTTTGAAGAGATAGGATACCTTTCTTTTATCTCTATCTTTTGTTCAAAAGACTTCTGAGTTATTAGTTCAGAATTAATTTGTTTTTTATCAAAATCTTTTAAGTAGTTTTCATTCAGCCACTCTAATTTTTCTAAAACATCGCAGTTCCCATATAAATAAATATAGCTATTGGAAGGATGGTAGTATTGATTATGAAAATCTAAAAAAGCTTCATAGGTAAGCTCAGGAATAATTTCTGGAGTACCTCCTGAATCATTTGCATAAGGTGTATCAGGGTAAAGAGACTGCTTGATGCATCTAAAAAGAAACTGATCTGGAGAGGAATATGCCCCCTTCATCTCATTATAGACGACCCCCTTATAAGTGAGCTCTTCGTCAAGATTTTCTAATTGATAATGCCAGCCCTCTTGTTCAAATATCTCAGGTTTCTTGTAAATATTAGGATACAAAACAGCATCCATATAGACATCCATTAAATTAATAAAATCCGTTTCATTACAGCTAGCTACAGGATACATAGTTTTATCTGGATAAGTCATTGCATTTAAAAAAGTATTCAGTGAGCCTTTAGCTAGCTCTACAAAAGGTTCTTTTATAGGAAATTTTCTAGATCCACACAAAACAGAATGCTCTAATATATGTGCAATACCTGTACTATCCTCTGGCGGAGTTCTAAAGCTGATGCAAAACACTTTATTGTCATCTTCGTTTGAAATAAAAGCTAGTTTAGCACCACTCTTTTCATGCTCAAAATATCTTCCTGTAGCATGTATTTCTTTTAGTTCCTTTTCATCTACCAATTTAAAACCATGGTAGACTTTATTTAATTCTAAGCTCATTGCATTTACTCCTTTCTTTATTCATCATGTCAAACCAAAATTATGACCAATAGCATTGTTCTGTTAGTATTTCCACAAGTTTTTTTAAATAAACTTGATCGATGTCGTCAAATCTTGAGTAAATAGGACTATCAATATCTAATACTGCTAATAACTGCCCTTTCTTAACCATAGGTACAACGATTTCTGATTTGGAAGCATCATCACAAGCGATGTGTCCTGGGAATGTATGAACGTTTTCTATACATTGTACCTGCCTAGTCTGTGCAGCTTTACCACAGACACCTTTACCTATCTCTATCCTAATACATGCAGGCTTACCCTGAAAGGGTCCAAGTACAAGCTGATTATTTTTAAAAAGATAAAAACCTGACCAATTTATTTTTTCCATTGTGTTATAGATTAATGCAGCTACATTTGCCATATTTGCTATGCTGTCATGCTCTCCGTCAATAATTGCATCTACATGAATGAGTAAATCATTATAATAGGCTTCTTTATCCGAAATAGCTGTCCTATTCATTTTAATCACGCTTCTCACCTCTTTGCTAATTTTACGCAGAATGACTAATATAGAACAATTAACCAGTTCTGCTTTTTGTAGAATAAACATCTATAGAAGAATAAGTCCGAATACAATTCATCTATATTATACTGTTCATAAAGTGTGAATACAAATCTTTTGAGTTTATTTATGAATTACTTTAATATTAAATAGTCTAGATGATACTAATTAAACGATTAGAAATGATATTTTTCAGCAAGGATCATTTAAAATTATTTTTTTAGATAAAAGACCTTTCACTTAAATCAATCAGTGAAAGGTCTTGTTACAACCTAGGTATGTGAAGCTATTTATTAAATATATATAAACATTAACAGGTATCAATAAATAAAGTTCAAAAACGAAAATCAAAGTTAATAGGATGAAATAATCTATTAATCATCTATATATGGGTTAAACAATAACTCTATTCTCTATGTCATAAGAAATTGTACCATTTGTTTAACCATCTTAACAAATAGAGAATAAGCCTTGATTATAACTTAATTACATTAGAAGCTTGTGGTCCTTTAGCTCCTTCAACGATTTCAAATTCTACTTGGTCGCCTTCTTCAAGGGATTTAAACCCATCTCCACCAATAGCTGAATAATGTACAAAAACATCATTTTCGCCATCAATAGCAAGAAAACCGAATCCTTTTTTTGAATCAAACCATTTTACTGTTCCTTGTTTCATGTTGACTTCCTCCTAAATATTAAATTACAAGGTATAGTATAGTAGAGTACCCAAATATTGTCAATGCTTTCAGAAAAATAAATTAATGTTTAAAATGGCGCATTCCTGTAAATACCATAGCAATATCATATTTATCACATGCTTCTATTGATAAATGATCTCTTATCGAGCCCCCAGGCTGAATGATGCAGCTAACCCCAGCTTTTGCAGCTTCTTCAACGCAGTCGGCAAAGGGAAAAAAAGCATCTGATGCAAGTGCTGATCCTTGTAGACAAGCCTCTCCAAGATGTTCTTTTGCATGATCAACAGCTTGTCGGCAAGCCCATATTCTGTTCACCTGACCAGGTCCTATCCCAATGGACTGTTGATTAACACCTATGGCTATTCCATTGGATTTGGCATACTTAACAACCTTCCAAGCAAACAATAGATCTTTCATTTCTTTTTCTGTGGGTTGTCGCTTAGTCACAACCTTTAAAGGCTCTTCTGATAAAAGAAGAGCATCTACAGTTTGAACCAATAAGCCCCCGTTCACTTTCTTAAGATCATATGCTGTACTTGGTTGTTTTTCTTTTATATTTTCTAGCTGCAGCACTCTAATGTTTTTCTTTTGCATCAAAATATCTAAAGCAGCCTTTTCGTAACTTGGCGCAACTACGATTTCTACAAATATCTTATTAATCTCTCTAGCAGTTGCTTCATCTATTTCTCCATTAGCAACGACAATACCACCAAATATGGATACTGGATCTCCTTTATAGGCTCTTACATAAGCCTCATAAATACTTTTACCGCTCCCCACACCACATGGATTCGCATGCTTGGATGCAACCACTGTCGGCTCACTAAATTCCTTTAAGAGTTCAAGCGCACCGTTGGTATCATTGATATTATTAAAGGAAAGTGCTTTTCCATGCAGTTGTTTTGCATCTGCCAAGGTTCCAGTCGTATTTCTTACTTCCCTATAGAATGCTGCCTGCTGATGTGGATTTTCACCATATCTCATATCCTGAACTTTTTCATAGGTTAGACTCATCGTTTTAGGTAATGTTGTATCCTTGCGTTCTTGTTTCATATAATCAGCAATTAAGGTATCATAATGGGCTGTATGCTCAAAAACTTTAGAACATAAATAGAACTTTGTTTCTAAACTAATTGTACCTTTATCATCTAACTCATTAAGTACCCGATCATAGTCCATTGGATCAACAATCACAGCAACATCCTGATAATTTTTAGCAGCTGAACGAAGCATGGTTGGACCACCGATATCAATATTTTCAATGGCATTCTCTCTAGTTACATCCTTTTTAAGTATGGTCTGCTTAAAAGGATATAAGTTTACAATAACGATATCTATCGTTTCTACTTTTAAATCCTTTAATTGTTCCATATGAGCTTCGTTATTTCTAACAGCTAATAAACCAGCATGAATATTAGGATGAAGGGTCTTGACACGTCCATCTAAACACTCAGGAAATCCTGTGACATCAGAAATATTGATAACTGGCACTTCAGCTTCAATAAGCTTCTTAGCTGTTCCTCCTGTAGAAATAATTTCAATACCGAGTTCAATTAACCGTTTTGCTAATTCTACAATCCCCGTTTTATCTGATACACTAATTAAAGCTCTCTTCATTGTAATTCTCCTTTCAGGTGTTTAATTGTTTAAAGGTTACACTTCACTCCTGCTATTAATATGTGATGCATAAAAATAACCGCCTGAGCAAACATAATTCTGCCCAGGCGGTCGACATTTTATACTCTGTACTCCCTGTGGGTTATCCCACTTCCGCCAGTCATACAGAGATTGGTTATTCTTATTATATAATAAGGAAACAATGTTTTAAACCTTTTTTATTTTAATTAACACATAATATTTGTGTAAATTTATCTGTTGATTCTTGTGTAATTAAGTTAAGTTAGTCCAATCGTTAACTTAATGCTTTTATAGTATGATGTATTTCAAAATAAACAATATGGATAGTACATATAGTATAGGATGTACTTTCTTAGCTTGTCCAGTACATACGTTGATAACTGTATAAGAAACAACCCCAAAAATAATACCCTCTGAAATACTATAGGTAAGAGGCATTGCAACTACTGCTAATAACGCTGGTACGTACTCCGCAACTTGTTTAAAATCTATTTTAACTATAGTTTCAAGCATGAAGAATCCAACAACAATTAATGCTGGAGCGGTAGCAAAGGATGGAATAGCACTAAATATAGGGAAAAATGGTAAGGCAATTAAGAAAAGTGCTGCTGTGGTTAAAGAGGTTAACCCAGTTCTACCACCATCAGCTACACCTGCTGCACTTTCAATGTAGGTCGTAGTTGTTGAAGTTCCTAAACAAGCTCCTGCTGTTGTAGCAATAGCATCTGCAAGTAATGCTTGTTTTGCTTTAGGTAATTTACCATTCTTATCAAGATACCCAGCCTTACTGGACACACCAATTAAGGTTCCTAATGTATCGAATAAATCAACAAATAAGAAAGCAAAAATAATGATTAGGAAATCTATAGACCACATATTTGCAAAATCAAACTTGAATGCAATACTGGAAATACTAGGTGGTGCAGCAATAATTTGACTTGGAATGGTTGAAAAGAATGAGACGTTATCTGGAACATATAAACCGATTGCTTCTGTCAGCATCGCTAAAACCCATGTTATTAGGATACCAATCAGTACAGCTCCTTTTATCTTTCGAGACAATAAAATAGCAATCACTATAACACCTATAATAGCAAGAAGACCAGCCGTGATAACCGTTGAATTTAACTCGACATCATGTTTTACTAAAGTCAATATACTAGAATTATTAAATCCTATTTGAACAATGAATAATCCAATACCTGCACTAACACCAAATTTAAGGCTTTTTGGTATAGAATTGAACAAAGCTTCTCTTATATTGGTAACTGATAAGACAATAAAGATAATACCCTCAATCAGAACAGCTGTTAAAGCTAACTGCCAGCTGGATTGAGCAGCTACAGTTACAAAATAGGCATTCAGTCCTAATCCTGGTGCTAAAGCAAAAGGATAATTGGCTAGAAGCGCCATTGCAACACTACCTATAACAGCAGCTATTGCAGTAACGGTGAATAATGCCCCTTGATCCATGCCTGTCTGAGATAGTATCTGGGGATTGACAATCAGTATATAAGCCATGGTCATAAATGTGGTGACACCCGCAACTATTTCTGTTCTAGTGCTTGTCCCATTCTGCTTTAACTTAAAAAAACTTTCAAACATAAACATGTTCCCCCTAAGGTTTGTATTTTTAACATCCATATTGTATCAAAGTTACCATAGGGTGTCAATGAAAAAGTGAACATTATTTATATTTTATTATGTATCGTTCGGATTATGATAAGTGTTGGGGACGGTTCTTTTTGCTTATTCTGCTTATTAACAAAAGCCTATATTAAGAATACAATAGGATTAATCGTACGCCGTATATTTGCAAAAGTCTTATCATATTTTGTTATCAATCATGACTTCTATGCTAAAGCAAAAGGAACCGTCCCCAGCACTTTTGTTCTATTCCATGCATATAAATATAAAAAAAGCAAATAATAACTATTATTTGTTTTGGTGATGTCATGAGTGTAACGCTTAAGAAGGCTTTCGGTCTACCTCTTATCTTGCTGTATCTACTGACTGTATTGGACTACGTTTTAACATATATTGGTGTTCATCAGCTGGGTGTTATTAGTGAAGGCAATCCCTTGCTTACAGGTCTTATTGCATTGCCTTTTTGGGGTGGTATCCTTTGTCGTTGTTTCATCAGCGCAGTCCCTGTTTTTCTTCTCTTTATAGCTAAATATAGATATTCTTATAAGCATTATCACCAGGTCATAGTACTTTTATTAGCTGTGCAAGTCATCCCATATAGCTTACATTTATTTTGGATTATCCGAACTCTTACGACTTAAAATAAACGATTAATCAGACTGAATTGAGGCATCTACATGAAAAGCAAAAGACGCTTAAGGTATTTATCCTTTAATTTATATCAATCTTTAATACTATTATTGTTCCTTTCAGCAGCTTTAACAGGCTTAGCATTTGTTCTACAACCTAATAACATCCATGACGTTATAGACTGTATCTATCAAAACCCTATCATTCTTTTTAACAATTTCTTGCCCATTTTCATTATGGCATTATTGGTTTTCTTTATTTTTAGCAGTCTATCTCTGTCTATTGTTATAACATCATGGGTGGCAATACTACTATCCGTTACCAATCGATACAAAATACTTATTCGTCAAGAGCCCTTCTTGCCAGCAGATATCGGACTTTATAGAGAGGGTATGGCTATTATAAGTAAAGAATTGGACATGCAGAGAGTATTAGCTGTACTTTTTATCTTTCTTATTCTATCAATTTTTATTGTATTAATTCTTAGAACCATTAAGCTTAAATGGTTTCTAAGAATTAGCGGTGTACTTATATGTCTTACTGGAATACTCATTCTAAATCAAACCGTCTATAGTAATAAAAAGCTCTATTCAAATTTATATATTAAGGGAACCAATTGTTTTCAAGTTAATCATTATAACTCTAAAGGCTTTAATTACTGCTTTTGGTATTTTATGAACTCTAACCGTATAGAAAAACCAGAAGGCTACTGCTTAAATAATGTGAAAACTTATTTTGAGGATGAGACGTGTCAAACCTCCTCCATACCAGCTCCTGCTATCCATACTATTCTAATTATGGGTGAGGCATTCTCAGATATCTGTCAACATAAAGATTTATCTTTTGAAGAATTTTCCTACCCTCTTGAAAATTTTGAGAAACTAAAAAAAGAGGGGCTTAGCGGCTATATTATAACGCCTACATTCGGAGGCGGAACCGCTAATACTGAATTTGATGTTCTAACAGGATTATGTACACAATTCATTAATGAAAATGCATCATCTTTTTGGTATATCAGAAAACCCACAGATTCACTTGCACATCATTTTAAAAGAAATGGTTACAAGACTATAGCCATACATCCAGGGTACGCATGGTTTTATAATAGACAAAATGTATATAAACACTTAGGCTTCGATACTTTTATATGCAATGAACAATTTGATCAATCGGTTTTAAAAGGTCAATACATCACTGAAAAAGCAACAATAGATAAGGTACTTACTGTGTTTTCCAATCATCAGCTCCATTCTCATGACCCTATTTTTATTCATTGTGTCACTATACAGAATCATTACCCCTATAGCAACAAGTATGGAGCAGTTCAAAATTTTAGTAGCGAAATAAAGCTAAATGAAATAGAAGTCAACTACCTATCCAATTATTTTGAAGGTTTGAAGGATGCAGATATAGAACTTAAGCGTCTAACAGATACCCTTAATGAAAACCCAGAGCCTGTAATAGTTCTATATTTTGGTGATCATTTACCATCTTTCGGAGGTGGCCTAGAGCTGTATCAAAAAATTGGCTGTCCTATGGCTATGGACAGCACAATTGAAGAAAGACTTAATATGCATAAAGTGCCTTTTGTACTATGGCAGAATCAAGCGTGTAAGGGCATTTTAGGTAATCAGTCTCAAAATGAAGATATCAAAGAAACTAAGGATTACATTATGAGCGCCAATTATCTGGGTGGACTGCTATTAGAAATCATGAGATTTCACACCATTCCTCCCATTTTCAGTTATTCTAACCATATGTACCGTGATTTGCCTGTCATAACACGTCATCACTACAAAACTTCTTCTGGTTATACCAAGACTCTTTCTCATGACCTTGAAGAAATACTGCTTCAATATAAAAGAATGCAGTATTATATCTTAACAGAATAATTGGTATTTTTCTATTAATATTCTGCCAGCATCTATCCACACTGAAGTGATTACCAGCTGAGAGGATGTTCTCCATCATAATGAGAAATATCACCACTTAAGCTCACATTATAGTTTCCTTTACACAGTTCAATGATACTTAAGCTGGTTTGTCTAATATAAGGTTCACTCCACAATGTCTTCATTTCTCTTTTTTCAAAATAGGTGAGTAAAGCTTTAATAACAACTGCATGTGTAACGACTAAAATATTTCCTTCCACATGTTCTTGTACGATTTCATCAAGACATGCAACCGCTCTATTCTGTACATCATAGAAAGTTTCTCCTTCTTCCCTTTGATACAAATGAGGCTGATACCAAAAGTCATGGGTAGCTTGGGGATATAGTGTTTCTATTTCATCTTTATCTTTACCTTCCCAGTCTGCAAGGTGTATTTCCATTAACTCATCTCTAAGATTAACCCTTAGTTCTCTATCACCCTTTAGTATCTGGGCTGTGTTTGCAGCTCGACCGCTTGAACTTGAATAGATAGCATTAAAGGTAATATTCTCAAGCCTTTTTGCTAATTGATGTGCTTGTCTTACTCCAAGCTCAGTTAAATTAGAATCTTGTTTGCCCTGCAACCTATGTTTGGTATTCCATTCTGTTTCACCATGTCTTGTTAAGTATATTTTTAGCATGATTGTCTCCCTTCCAAGCGTTGGGGACGGTTCTTTTTGCTTATTGCATCAATTTATCCCTAACTGAATTCTATTAAATCATTCTAGGCACACAATTAGTTACCACTTACTGTTCAAAAGGATAGACATGTGGTAGTGATTGTTTAAGGTAACCAAGATATAAGGTATCATAACCTATGACACTTTCTTCATCTGTAGGTATGACAAGAGCGTGCAAACCTAATGCTTTGCTTATTCCTATTTGTGTTTCCTGCTTTCTTATAGCATTTGCCTCTTCATTTATCTTGATTTTTAAATTCTTAAGAAACTGTAATATTTTCTTACGGACGTACCCTTCATTTTCTCCCAAGCCTGCGGTGAAGATAAGAGCATCACATGTATCTAATGTTGCCCAGTAAGCTCCAATGTATTTAGCAATTCTATAGGCATAGATAGCTATAACTAATTCCGCTTGTACATCTCCTTCTATTGCTTTTTTCCTTATGTCCTGCATCATATTGGTCTTAGCTAAGGCTTTTAGACCGCTTTCCTTATTCAATGCACGGGTTACCATTTTGAACGCTTGCGCTTCGTCTAAATTCTGTTTCTCTTTTATGCTTTTTGCTACATGTGCAATGAGAGCTGGGTCTATATCTCCTGATCGCGTTCCCATTATAAGTCCTTCCAGCGGTGTAAAGCCCATACTTGTATCCATACACTTACCATTTGCTATTTTACTAATACTACAGCCATTACCAAGATGAGCTGTGATACCGTTAAATTGGTGGTAAGGAATCTCTAAAAATTTCGCTGCTCTTTTAGCAACATACATATGAGAAGTACCATGAAATCC
Source organism: Vallitaleaceae bacterium (assembly GCA_028277605.1). GTDB lineage: Bacteria > Bacillota > Clostridia > Lachnospirales > Vallitaleaceae > JANQFZ01. The sequence goes on from JANQFZ010000072.1 coordinate 29,800, forward strand.
ATAGCGCCTAACACCAAAATCTTTGTACCATTCTTCTGGTATAGCATATCTATAGGCATATTCTGGTATGGTTCCATGAAATGCAGTATCAAAAATAGCTACTTGAGGAACATCTGGCAGGAGCTTCATTGTTTCCTTGATACCATTTAGATTAGGAGGGTTATGAAGTGGGGCTATAGGGATTAAATCTTCAATAGCCTGTATAACATCATTATCAATACGAACACTTTTACTGTATTTATCACCACCATGTACAACTCGATGACCCACAGCTTTTATTTCATCTTTGCTTACATTAAGTGTATGAAAGGCATCAAATATTTTAATTAGAGCATCTCTATGCGTTTTTATGGAATGATTAATGATCTGCTTATCTTGTTTATAATTATATTTCAATCGACTACGTTCAGTATTTCCTATTTCTTCCACCACACCTTGTATAAATGGTAGAAGTTTATTGTTTTCCTTCAATAAAAATAAGTTAAATTTCAAAGATGAACTACCACAATTAAGTGCTAATATATAATTACCCATAATCATCCTCCATTTTTTTATTTTATTCTATCATAAATGACAATTAACCTAAAGAGAATTATACATTTAATTGCCAATAACCTATATCTAGCCATTGGTTGAATTTATATCCTACTTCAGTAAAACGAGCTACTTTCTTAAATCCTAGTTTTTCATGTAGTTGTACACTTGCATCATTTGGTAAAGCAATACAGGCAACTACCCTATGTATATTACGATTTACTAACTCCTCAATTAAATGTTTATATAACTGTGTGCCAATTTTTTGACCATGACACTGCTTATCTAGATAGATAGTGGTTTCTACCGTATAACGATAAGCACTTCTCACTCTCCATTTACCAGCATAAGCATAGCCAATCACTGAACCTTGACTTTCATAAACAAGCCACGGAAAATGTTCTAATCCTTTTAAAATTCTATTCTTCATATCATCCACTGTAACTGGTATTTCTTCAAAAGTAATAATGGTATTTTCAACATAATAGTTATAGATTCTGCATAATGCTTCTGCATCCTCAATTCTAGCTCCTCTAATCATTTTTTCTCCTTTCAAAAGAACTGGTAAGCATTGGTAAGCATTGGGGACGGTTCTTTTTGCTTAAGTTGACTTGGTAGCTTAGATTATTTGACATAGTTCATATTTTTATTACTAGGTTCATTCTAAGTACATATTTCTAGTATTCCTTATATTTTCCATCGTTTAGTAGACTTATTTTGATAGATTATCAAATTATATCACTCATTGATAATACAAAGATATACTAATTTTTTTAAGTTTCTTTATTAATTATAGTTAGTTTATCTTAAGCACTAGATTAAATGTAGATAGGAATATAACAATTTTTTTCTAAGGAAAAATATAGCTTTATCTAATTAGTTTAGTTTTTGAAAGAGTAAAAGTTATGTTAGATGCAAAGCATAACAATAACTATTTAAACTTAAAGCAGTAGGAACCGTCCCCATCGCTTACCATTAGTACCAGAAGTAATAGGAGTCTAATAAGTATTGCTTTTGATATTTAAGAGCGAGTTTATATAAATAAGCTTTTATTTTCTTATAGTCTCCGCCTGTTAATAGTTTCCTATAATGACTGCTTTCTCTAAAGGTTGATTCCTCATTGACATAGCCCCAAACGTGTTCTGCTGCATTGATGAAATTTCCTTTATCTATAGGACAGTTCAGCGTATCATCCACGTAGGTATAAAAAGTTTTGTAAGAACATCCTTCTTTAACTAATTGACTGCATGTCTTATAATAAGCATAATTACGTTCCATTAATAGATACTTATATTTCGCCCATTGATCTGTCAAATGCTTTTGAGGTTGACCACAAAACTCGTTAATGAGTGCCTTACATTTGATAGCAGAAATATCTTTATCCTTAGTCTCAAGCATGATATCGATATCTAATGGCATTACATTTTTATAATACTCCATAAAAACAGGTGAATACACTCTTTTAGCATGCGCACCTATTTTCTTTCCTTCTGCTTGTTGACTATAATGTACTTTTACAGGTCCATCTTTTTGTGTCCAAGTTTCCTTCACCAAGTGCAGAATCTCTGGTATGGTTTTTAAATCGTTATGACAGCAATCATGATGTAAATTATCATAAATAACAGGTATATGACAGTCATAACTAATTCTCAAAACATCATCTATGTTAAAATGACGATCATCATTTTCAATCACTAATCTTGCTTTTACTTTATCGGGTAGCTTTCTATAATTTTTCTCAAACTGCTTAATAGCTTCCTCTTTATCACCATAGACACCACCAATATGAAGAATAATTTTATGCTCTGCATTGACACCAAGACTATCTAAAAAATGCGTATGATAGAGCAGATCTTGCATCGCATTCATAACAACTTTTTCATTTGGAGAATTAAGTACCGTATACTGACCTGGGTGCATAGATACTCTCATATGATTAGCTCTTACAAATGCTCCAATTACCTCTAGTTGTTTCTTAAAATGTCTTTGCCAGTCAATATCTAATACCTCGTGACTTCCAAACGGTAAAACATTTGAGCTTATTCGGAATAGGAAAATATTATTCTTAACATTATAACCAAGGATCTTGATTAAATCATCTAAATTCTCTTTAACCATTTGAAGCCACTTCTGCTGAGTGTAGTTCTTTAAAATCATTTTTCTGTTTGTTTTAAACTGAATTCCTAAAGGAAGACAGGCATAACCTATGCGCAAAGGAAGACCTCCCTTATACCAAATTAATGCATTGATGGTCTATTCATTATAGTCTATTGATAATATAAAACTTAGGGTTTCCATTTAGCAGCCTTTATCATTCATAGATTTGCACCTTTTTAGAATTACTACCACTTATTGTATTCAGTTTAGTACTATACATATAAATATAATCAAGTCCCCTTTAAAACAAAGGTGAACTTGATTATAAACAAAAAGAACCGTCCCCACTACTTGAGGAACCATTGATATATTTTTAGGCTGTCTTCTAGATGCTGGGTATTGACGTAGATACTTATGATATTTTTCTCTTCGCCAAAGATAAGCTTGGATAAGGCAGGATTACTTGAAATATCAATACCGTAAATTTTATTATTTATCCGTACTAAGCTGTCTTCGTATTGTTCTAAGGTCTTTTGATCCAATACTTTGTCTAATTCCATATAAATACCAGCCTTATTCAGCTCTTTGAATTGATTTTCATCTATTATAAAGATATCAATCATATTCTCTTGTAGATTCGCCATAAATTTAGCACTGGAAGCCATCACCATATTGGGATTGGCATTTTCTGCATCCATAAAATAGGCTTCTACAGTTACTACACTTGATTTTACATCTTCTCCTAGTAACACATGCTCTAATTCCTTAGAAAGATCTTCGGTCTTAGTCATGTCGACTTGATTCCCCATAATTGCTACATTAAATATTGATTTAGGAGGTGGATTAAAGATAAATGCATTCAGTGTATAGATAAGTACAATCAATCCTACACAACCAGCTATTATGTGCAATTTATAATAGTCCCAAATATATTCTATTTTTTGTTTTCGGTTCAGATCTTGATATTTCATGTTCATCTCCTGCTATTTGAAAGCTTCATTTAATTTTTCTGTACCCTGAAGTACGAATCTACCATCTCTTATGATATCAATGGTTTTGCCACTCTTAGTGTGTACCGTAATAAATGCAATATCACAATAAGGTAAGGTCATATCCGTATGCGTAAATGTATACGCCTGATCCATATCTGTTTTTCTTAAGATAGATTTTTCATTGTCTCTAGCCGTCACTTCTTTTCCATCAAGCGGATTATACAATGGTAAATCTTCACTAAATTGAAAACAAGTATCTCCTATGGCAAAATGCGGTCCCATTTTTTCAATAATTAATATAGGAAGTATACTAATAATATCATATTTATCAGCCATTACGTAAGCTGTTGTATTAGTTCCAATTGCAAATTCGCCCATTGGCAGCCTGTCATAATGTTTAAGAAGATTTTCTTTAATGAATTGTTTGCCTTCTTCCACCGTATCAAAATTAGTGCATGAATAGGTCTCAACATATCCATCCTTGAATTTCAATTCTAAATTCTCATATCTTAAACCGAAATTCTCACTAGCTGATTGAAGGAAGGTCTGTTTTAAGTGAAGAATACCATGGGTACCTTTTAATTGAGGGGATGTGTACACCTCACCAAGCGGAACATTAACATCTGCAATGCAATTATGAAAATTGGTCTCTTTGTCTGGATTTTTTATGGTTTGAAGCTTAACTTTTATATCCGTTCGATTACCATCTCGCCCTTTAATATGGACATAATCTCCAAGATCTAACGCATCAATCATCGTTTGCTGAATGGGTTCAAATACATTATTATCAAGAGTATTGATTTTTATGGTTTCATTGAATATTTCTTCAAACTTATCCCCTATTTCTGGTGAAGGATAAGAAACCATAACAAAGCTCCATTCGTTTCTTGGCTTGTAAGCGTTAATTTTTATGCCTATTTCTCTTTGTATTCTAGTTGCTAATTCAGCCTGCTTCTGTGTATATTTTAAGCTTTCTTTTTTTGTTTTAGGTGAAAAGGGTTTTTCACCAAAGATTTCAATAACAGCTGGTCCTGCACTCTGCTTAAAATTAACTTTATGCTTTTCTATTTGAGCTTTAGCTATTTTAACTTCATAATCAGCGAATGCCTCATCAAGATAAAGAGCATGATCATATTTATGATCTAAAACATATTGTCTATTTGGCTCTACTGAGTATAGTTGAGCAACAAGCGGCTTGAGTTTTAATGCTCTAAATTGTTTCATAGAAAGCTTGATAATTCTCTCTAGCCCTATTGGATACCGCATCTGTACAATTGATTTTTTTGACATATCCTTATTATCTCTAATAAAGCCTAAACGATACGATTCTGTATAATTATTTGCGATAAGCTGTATAGTCTCATTAGGTAATGTCTGAATGTACTGAGCTAAGGTCACCTCATTATCACTAATATATCTACCATATTTGAATAGATAATTGACATGAGTAAAATCTTCTAACTCAAGCATATCTTCAACATAAGTATCCTTCGGATCTGTTATATTTTGGAAATAATTATCGTACTTATGCATCATAGATTTTTTTGCATAATTTTTAATAATGTCTTTTAAGAACTCAAGATCTAAACTATTGGAGTCCATAACTGCATGATAAAAGGAAATAAATAAATCATTGAGTTCCTTCATTCTAAAGAGCTTATGCTGATAAGCATAGGGTATGTCGTCTCTTATTTTTACATAGACTATAGAAAGCATTTGTCCTATTTCCTCTCCAAAACACCTAACCATGTAATTAGGATTAGCATAACTAGAGGAATAGTTTTCAGGCAGAATATCTTGATACAGCTTATAATTCATCTGCTTAAGTACATCAATGCTTTTTTGTTCGAAGTACTCCTCACTAAGCTCTTTTTCATGTTCATAAAGGTCTAATATAAAGGTGCTGACAAAATTAAAATATTTTATTAAATCTGTTTTATAATCATTCGTCTTATTTTGAATATCCTTAATAACCTCTATGGTCTTTTCATAATCATCTATGATTGGGTCATTATAGGACTGATAATATACTCTGTAATCAAACATCCGATCACTCCTTCAATAAATAATACAAGTCATACTAAAATTGGTACATATAGAGAAATACTACACTGTTGCTTTACTTAGCTATATTTTTCATACTATAGCCAACTCCCAAAATAACACCTTTAGAAATAACAAAGGCAATAATAACGCCAGCTATAATATCCGTTGGGTAATGCACACATAAGTATACTCTAGACAATGAAATTACAGCTGCTAATATAATAACACTGGTTTTCAACCATTTTTCTTTAACTAAATCAACTATGATAAATGCAACAGCAAAGGAACTCAAAGTATGTCCAGAGGGCATAGAAAATGATTCACTAATAGGTATAATAATTGGCAGTTCCAAAGCAACAAAGGGTCTGGGTCTTTGTATGATATTTTTGAGTAAAACATTACCTATCAATCCACTTAGGATTAACGTTAGTGTAATCATAAGCCCTGTTGAACGATTTTTCTTAATCCAAATCATCATAACAATAATAATTATCCAAATAATGCCATAATTGCCTAATGACGTTATACTCACCATAATTTTATCCAATAGAGGATGTCTTAAATGATAAAATATATAGAGAATAATCTCTTTATCCAGCAAATCCAGCCATTGATACATTGAGAAGACCACCCTTCTTAAGCATACTTCTCATTATCATTTTTTTTCTTTTCTGGAAATGCTTCGACATTATTAATCTCTAAATTCTTTTTAGCCACTGCCAGCATAAGCTTAATACGATTAAGCTGATTGACCTCACTTGCACCCGGGTCATAATCAATAGCTGCAATATTTGCTCTTTCATATTTCTTTTTAATAGGTTTTATCATTGATTTTCCAACCACATGATTGGGTAAGCATGCAAACGGCTGGACACATACAATATTTTCTATTCCATGCTTTACAAGTTCTACCATTTCTCCAGTTAAAAACCATCCTTCTCCGGTTTGATTACCCAAAGAAATAAGTTCCTCAGCATGGTGTGCCTTCTCTTCAATAGTTGTAGGTGCTCTAAATCTTTTGCTTTTTTCTAGAGCTGCTTTAGCAGGCTTTCTATACTGTTCTATAACTTGTATAGCCAATTTCGCGTATTTCCATCCTTTTTTTGAAGCACCAAGTTTCTCATACTTAAACTTTGCATTATACGCACAATATAGGAAGAAGTCTAATAAATCAGGCACACTAACTTCTGCACCCTCTTTTTCAAGTACTTCTACCAATTGATTATTACCCGTTGGATGGTACTTAATCAGGATTTCACCTACAACACCTACTTTTGGCTTGTTCAGTTGAATGAGTTCTAGTTTATCAAAGTCATTTACAATGGCTTTAATATTCTTTTTGAATGTAAAAATATTTCCATTTTCTACATTTTTAATGCATATATGCTTCCATGATTCGTATAGTTCATTTGCGGAGCCTTCAACTTTTTCATAAGGACGCGTAGCATAAAGTACACGCATTAATAGATCACCATAAATCGTTCCCATTAGAGCACGATGCGCAAGTGCTGGGGATAATTTAAAGCCGGGATTCTTTTCTAATCCAGCAGCATTAACTGAAACCACTGGTATGTTAGGCATTTTTGCTTCTACTAATGCTTTCCTTATAAAACCGATGTAATTGGATGCTCTACATCCTCCACCAGTTTGTGAAATAAACACAGATGTATTTTCTAAATCGTATTTACCAGATTTTAAAGCCTTAATAATCTGACCAGTAACAAGGATCGATGGGTAACATGCATCATTGTTAACATAACGCAGTCCCTCTTCTATAGCACCTTGATCGACTTTTGGCAGAATATCCACCTTATATCCTAATTTTAATAAACCTGCTTCGTAGAAGTCAAAATGGATAGGTGACATCTGAGGTGCAATAATCGTATGATTTTTTCTATGCTGCTTTGTAAATGGATGACGGTACTTTACTTTTTCACTCTTCTTAGGTTTTATTCCGCTTCTATCTCTTTCATCAAGAGCTGCTTTTAAGGAGCGCATTCTTATTCGAATAGCACCTAAATTATTGCCTTCGTCTATTTTAATTAAAGTATAGATCTTACCATGTTGAGTTAATATTTCATGCACTTGATCGGTAGTTACAGCGTCAACACCACAGCCAAACGATGTTAACTGTACCAATTCAAGACCATCGGTCTGTCCTACATATTCAGCGGCAGCATACAGTCTTGAATGATACGACCATTGGTCGAGAACTCTTAAGGGGCGGTCTACTTCTGCTAAATGACAAACGGAATCCTCAGTTAAAACAGCCATACCCAAAGTTGTAATAATATTGGTTAAACTATGATTTATTTCAGGGTCAACATGATAAGGACGTCCTGCTAGCACAATACCCTTCTTATTATTAGCTTTCAGATATTCAACGACTTCTTCTCCCTTGTCTCGAATATCCTGTAAGGTCTTTAATTTCTCCTGCCATGCTTCCTCACTAGCTTTTTTAATTTCTTCAGCTGGAATACCAAGCTGTGAAAATTCCTCAACAAGCCGTTCTGTGAGCTTATCTTTATCATGCATTGGTAAAAATGGATTCATAAAGGTAACTTTTTCATCCTTTATTGCTTCTACATTATGCTTGATTGTTTCCGGGTAAGAGGTTACGATCGGACAATTATAGCAATTATCTGCTCCCGGTTCTTTTACTTCATATGGAATACAAGGATAGAAAATACGCTTAACGCCACTTTCAATTAAAGACATGACATGACCATGCACAAGCTTAGCTGGGTAACATACAGATTCAGATGGAATCGTTTCTATACCCTTTCCATAGATTTTTTTAGACGATCGAGGAGATAATACAACACGATAACCAAGGTTTGTAAAGAATGTAAACCAATATGGATAATTTTCATAGAAATTCAGTACTCTGGGTATACCTATATTACCTCTAGTCGCCTCTTTTTCGGTTAATGGCTTATAGTCAAATAGTCTTTTATATCTGTAATCATATAGATCAGGAAGATCTTTATTTTTAATTTCTAATCCTGCCCCCCTTGGACATCGGTTACCTGAAATATAGTGACTACCATCTGAGAATTTATTAACGGTTAATAAACAATTATTATTGCAGAGCTTGCATCGTCTTAATTCAGTTTCAAATGTAAAACTGTCTAATTGGTCCATGGGGAGTAAAGTAGTAGCTTCACCGTTATAGCGTTCTTTTGCAATTAGTGCTGCGCCAAATGCTCCCATAATACCAGCAATATTAGGTCGTACAACCTCTCTTTGTGAGATTTTCTCAAAAGCTCTTAGCACTGCATCATTATAAAAGGTTCCGCCTTGAACAATAATTTTTTTGCCCATTTCTTCTGGATTTCTTATTTTGATTACTTTTAGAAGAGCATTTTTTATGACTGAATAGGATAAACCAGCAGATATATCCCCTACTTTTGCTCCTTCTTTTTGAGCTTGCTTTACCCTTGAGTTCATAAACACAGTACATCTTGAACCTAAATCTACAGGATTTTTTGCCAATAAAGCTTCTTTAGCAAAATCTCTAATATCCATTTTTAGAGATATTGCAAAGGTTTCTAGGAATGAACCGCATCCTGAGGAGCAGGCTTCATTTAATAGGATATCATCAATCACTCTATCCTTTATCCTTAGACACTTCATATCTTGACCACCAATATCAAGTATGAAGTCTACACCTGGAAGAAAAAATTCTGCTCCTTTATAATGGGCAATGGTTTCTATTTCCCCAATATCTACTTTTAAAGCTGCCTTAATAAGCGCTTCCCCATACCCTGTAACGGTTGAGTGTACGATTTTGGCATTCTTATTTAGTTTTGAATAAATCTTCTTTATAATATCAACCACTAATGCTAGTGGTTTTCCCAAATTGCTTCCATAATAAGTATAAAGCAGCTGTCCTTCTTCATCGATCAAAACTATTTTAGTTGTTGTCGAACCAGCATCAATACCTAAAAAGCATTTGCCTTCATAGGTCTCTAAGTCTTTGGTTTTAACCATATATTGGCTATGACGCTTTCTAAATGCTTTTAATTCTTCTTCATCCTTAAACAGCGGATCCAGACGAGCAACCTCATGGGATGTAATATCGCCCATTTTTAGAATTCGCTCACTAAGCTCTTTAAAAGCTAGTGGTTTTTGATCTACGGAACCTAAAGCAGCACCTTGAGCAACAAAGAGCTGAGAATGCTGAGGTATAATCACTTGTTCCTTTGGAAGCTTTAAGGTTTCAATAAACCTTTGTCTTAATTCAGATAGAAAGAATAGAGGACCACCTAAAAAAGCTACATTGCCTCTGATAGGCTTACCACAGGCCAAACCACTTATGGTTTGATTAACAACAGCTTGAAAAATAGAAGCTGCAAGGTCTTCTTTTTTTGCTCCTTCATTTAATAAAGGTTGTACATCGGTTTTAGCAAAAACACCACAGCGTGATGCAATGGGGTAAATGACTTTATGCTTTTTAGATAAATCATTTAATCCAGCGGCATCGGTTTGAAGAAGTGTTGCCATCTGATCAATAAATGCACCTGTTCCACCGGCACAGGTACCATTCATTCGTTGATCCATAGAACTACCTTCAAAATAAGTGATTTTTGCGTCCTCTCCTCCAAGCTCTATTGCAACATCCGTTGAAGGAATAAATTTATTCACTGTGTTCGTACAAGCAATAACCTCTTGAATAAAGGGAATCCTTAACCATTTTGATACAGCCATTCCCCCTGATCCTGTCACCATGATGGTTATCTCAGTATCCATAAAATGGACATATGCCTTATTAATTATTTTTGCTACAGTAGTTCGAATATCGGAATAATGTCTTCTATATTTACTATATAATAATTTACCTTCTCTATTAATCACTACAATTTTCACAGTTGTAGAGCCAACATCTAATCCAACGTGTAATTTATTTTTCATAACAATAGCAGTTATCGCTGCTTCGCCTCCTTTTATATTCTAGCTATTTTGTATGCTTCACTCGTATTTTTCTATGCGACTAATACGATTAGCTTTCATTATATCTGATTTGATGCAAATAATCTAGTTCTATAAATCTGGTTATACAAATATTATAATATACAATCAGTCCTTCAACAATAAAATATATTTAAAACAAATTAAAAATAATTTTAATGTTTAGTTCAATACATGATTTATGACTTATTTACTCAATCCTCTTTTAAATATCCTTTATCAACTGCTTTGTCAATAATGTATTGTATAAATTCCCATATAGCTTTGGAGCCCTGTACTGTCTGCTTATTTCTATTAAGAACCTGCGATTTAGTTATGCCATTTTCTTTCCAAGCCTTGCCCCCTTGAAAAAAATTAAGTAAAACAGGTTGTAGCCTATCTAATGCAACAGCAAATTTAGCTTCTTGCGTTTTTCTTTCTTCAAATTCATCCCATAAAGCGCGTATTGATGCAGCCTGATCTTCTGGAAGAAGATTAAATAACCTTTCGGCAGCTTGTATTTCCCTTTCTAATTTATCTTCATGCCCTTTCACATCATAGGCGAAAGTATCTCCAGCATCAATTTCTATTAAATCATGTATGACTACCATTTTCATTACTCTTAATACATCCATATCATGGTTGGCATACTCACTTAAAATAATTGCCATCAAAGCTAAATGCCATGAATGTTCAGCATCGTTTTCTCTTCTTGATCCATCGATAATGTAAGTCCGTCTAAAGATGCTTTTTAATTTATCAACTTCAACTATGAAATCTAATTGCTGTTGTATTCTTTCTTCCATGAGTAACCCCTCTTTCCTATTATTCCTTTTCTGTAATAGTATATATATAAGATTATTCCATTAAACTGGCTTACTATTACTAGTGCATTTTTAATACAGTGCAATTATAGTATCTTGGATTATACCTTACTTGGTATGTTAATCATAGCACCAGTAAATATTAATTAAATACCTACTTATACAATTATGTTTTCTTTATCGCTTTTTCATGGTCTAATAGCCACTGCTTTCTCCATAGACCCCCTTCATACCCAATTAATTTATGATTACTTCCAATAACTCTATGGCATGGAATAATGATCGGTAGTTTATTTTTATTATTGGCATTACCAACCGCTCTAAAAGCTTTGGGATTACCTATGGCTATGGCTATATCTTTATAAGTAACTCTATCCCCATAGGATATCTTTTGAAGTGCCGTCCATACTTTTTTTTGAAAATCTGTCCCCTTCAGGTGTAAGGGAATATCGAAATTCAATCTTTTACCATTAAAATACTCATGTAGCTGTTGTAGAGCTTCTTCAAGGATGGGTACCTTATGGTTGTCCGCTCTTCTATGCTCAACGAAACATACCCCACTTAAAAAGCAATCATTAGCTGTTAACTCTAATAAACCTATGGGTGAGCTGTAGTAAGTAATCGCTTGCATATCTTTATGTACCTCCTGGTAACATTGTCTTTAATCATTCTAACATGATTTATTATGTTGTAAAAGCAAAATTTATCAAGAATATAAATTTGTCTTAATGGTTATGAAAGTCAGGAAATATTAACAAATACAATTTGATATTATTAATTACTAAAGAGATCCCTCTTTATAAAGGGTGCTGTTAAAAATCTGTAAAGAATCTTTGGGACTGTTAACCATTGGATATGTACATTGTTGCTGGTATTATCCAATATTTTTCTTCCTAGATATTGTGTAACAGTGGTTACATCATCTGCTAAAATATTGAAAACCTTTTTGTTTTTTTGAGCTTCCTTTTCGTCCTTTGACATAGAATGTAGGAGTAAATCTGTAACAACTATTCCAGGGCTTAAACGTCCTACGACTACACCTGTGTCTTCTACTTCTCTAGCTAATGACTTTGTAAAATAAGTGACAGCTGCTTTTGATGTTCCGTAAACGGTCATTTTGGGCATAATTGTAGCATTACTTCCAAACCCCTCCATGTTATAAATCTGACCAAATCCTTGATTTAACATATGCTTTACAGCCACATGACTTCCATTGATGACACCCTTTATATTAATATCAATTAAGTGTTCCACATTCTGAATTTTTAATTGCTTGAACCATTCTCTTTCCTGATTTATACCTGCATTATTTATCCACATGTCAACTTGACCAAAGTGATGAGCAGATTTAATCCAAAGCTCTTCCATCGCCTCATAAGAGCAAACATCAGCTGAAAAACCCTTAACACTTTGCTTATATTTTTTTGATAACTTTTTGACTGTATACTGTACGCTTTCTTTAGATGTTCCATTGATAATAACTCGATGTCCTTTTTCCAAAAAATACTGCGCTAATCCCCTGCCAATACCTCTTGTACTTCCAGTAATAACAATGTTCAATCGTATGCGCCTCCTCGTATCATAAGGTTAATTATGTTTTAGATTAAATGAATACTATTCTTAGAACTATTATACTCTATTTTTTGAAGAATAGTATACTAACGTCTTATAATAAATTCCTTAGTTATCACCTTTTCCACCTCTTAATAGAAAAAAATAGCTTTCTATGCATTTTTCTCATAGAAAGCTACTTAACATTAATATAATATAATGTTATATTTACTAGCTTTAAAAAATCATTATTTTTAACTACGCGATTCCAAATTAATTATATACCGTTTGTACTGTATTTGCAATTCCCCAGCTTTCCAAAGCAAAAAGAACCGTCCCCAGTGCTTTAGTGCTTAAGATAAGCTTCGATGGTTTCTACGTCTTTATCTCCTCTGCCAGAAATATTAATGATAACTGTGTTGTTTTTAGGCAATGTTGGTATGAGCTTGAGTGCATAAGCGACAGCATGTGCGCTTTCTATGGCTGGTATTATTCCTTCTGTTTGTGTAAAATACACAAATGCGTCAACCGCTTCTTTATCGGTAACTGATTCATAGCTAACTCTTCGGGTTCTTTTTAAATAGGCATGCTCTGGACCTATTCCTGGATAATCCAAACCTGCTGATATAGAGTAGACTGGTTTAACCTGCCCTTCGTTATCTTGAATAAATAGGGTTTTCATACCATGCAATACACCTTCCTGCCCCAGTGTCATTGTTGCCGCATGCTCTTCTGTATCAAGTCCTCTGCCTGCTGCTTCTATGCCAATGAGTTTAACCTCTTTGTGTGGAATGAAGGCTGAGAACAGACCTATAGCATTACTTCCCCCACCTGTACAGGCAATACAATAATCTGGAAGTCTGCCTTCTTTTTCTTTAATCTGCTTCATTGCTTCTTCTCCAATTATTTTTTGAAATTCTTTAACAATCGTAGGATAAGGATGAGGTCCTACAGCTGAACCCAATAAATAAAAGGTATCTTCGACTCTACCTATCCATTGTAATAAGGCTTCGTCAACAGCATCACTTAATGTCTGTGTCCCTCTGGTTACTGGAGTTACTTTTGCCCCTAGCAGTTCCATTCTAAATACATTAAGCTTTTGCCTTTCTATATCTTCTTTTCCCATAAAAATCTCACAATCCATACCAAACATAGCTGCTGCCGTGGCAGTAGCAACGCCATGCTGACCTGCTCCAGTCTCAGCAATAACTTTCTTCTTTCCCATTCTTTTTGCCAATAATATTTGACCAATAGTATTGTTGATTTTATGAGCTCCTGTATGATTTAAATCTTCACGTTTTAAATAGACCTTAGCACCCCCTAATTTTTTCGTCATATTTTCTGCAAAATACAATGGACTTGGTCTTCCAACATATTCTTTTAAGTAATATAAATACTCTTCCTTAAAGCTTGGATCCTTGATGGCTTGGTTGAATGCCTTTTCTAATTCATTTAAAGCAGGTATTACAGGTTGGGGTACATATTGTCCTCCATATTCTCCAAATTCATGGTTCATACTTATGCTCCTCCTTAATTATTTAAAAATAGTAATAAAAAAACACCTCAATCCCTACGTTGGGACGAAGTGTGTCGTGGTGCCACCCAATTTTAAGCTCCAAATGTTGTTAACTAGAGCTTAATCTCTTTTCGGATACTATCATATCCTATCCCTATAACGTGGGAAAAACGGTATCGGTTACTAATTTCACCTAACTTCTCATGAATCCATTCAGAATAATAGAGAGTATCAGGCTCACACCACCCCTGATTCGCTTAAACTTCTAATTACTCTTACTATTTTCAATCATAGAATTAATATATGAAAATATGAATTAATCTAATCATAGCATTTTAAAGTAACTTAGTCAAGGTAATGAATATTTATACATTTATAAATTGAATTCTAAACTAGTAAATTTTATAATGATCCTTATCCGAATGTAACGGTTCACCACAATACGGACAATAAGATATATGAGGATCAAACTCTGATAAATCTTTTTCACAGACTGGACATTTTCTAATACTATTTTTACTGTGTGTATCATCTATATCTCCAAGTGTACTCTTTAAGGTCTGTACTGAAAGGGGAGTTTTTATAACGCCATCGACTTGTTGTACTGAATAATCATTGGCACTCATTTTTTGGTTGGTTGATATCATACACTTTATCTTAGAATTAATTACTTTTATCAAATCAATGAGATTATCTCTATTTCCCTTTTTTAAATTATTATTAACAATAACAATATCTGGATGAAATTGCTCAACTTCGTATAGCGCATCAAATTCATGGGCGATTTCAACATCATATCCAATTTTGTTCAGCATATCTTTAAGCAGGAAGCTTTCAAATCTTGTATCATTGACTAATAGAACTCTCTTACTACATTTCAATCGCTACTCATCCTCTCATAAAACTGTAGTATACTTTTAAGTATTTACTACTATTCCTTTAAATTTATTTCATTCACATGGATAATTAAAGGCTTATTTATCTATTACCCTATCCTTGAGATGAATGTTTATATGTATGTTTCTTAGAAAATCCTTAGTAAAGTGTTATTTTATTTATAATTATTATATTTTGGTACATAATAATAGTATTATTGAGAAAGGAGCTTACTACAAATGGGACAGAAACCAACCGTTGTTCATGATGGTGTTGATTTTTCAAAGTATAAGACAATAGCTGCTAAAGAAGTAGAAGTAGATAATGATGCAACACAAGGGATTGAAAATGATAAGGATACCCTCACAAGTAATGTTCCCGAAGACAACTTCAATGCATAACACCTAGCATCTATCTATGGAAATACCTGCTATTAGTTTAACTAAATGCTTATACTTTTATACAGTAAGTCAACTGCTTTCTCTATTTTATTTATGGGCAAACCTCTATACGAAAGTATAACTACAGGTTTATTATGACTCCTTTTAACTATTTTATACTCAGAAAGTGATGCTAAAAGTATTCCATTTTTCTTGCATCGCTTTACAATTTCTTCCTCTGTTAAAGTCGTGTCAATATGCATAACAATTTTAAGTCCAGATTCACGACCACCAATTTTAATCTTATCTCCCATGACTTTCTTTAGCTGTTTAATTAGAATACCATTTTTCTTTGCATAATTTTTTTTTAATTTTCTTATATGTTTTTCAAACATACCCTCTTCCATAAAACGTGATAAAGCCAATTGCTCTATTTTAGAAGCTGATTGAGGGTATTTTTGCTTGTTTTTCTGATACACATGTATCAATGAATGAGGTAGTATCATATAGCTGATTCGTATGGAAGGCAGCAAAAGAGTAGAAAACGATCCAAAATAGATGACTCTTCCCTTTTTATCAAAGCTTTGCATAGAAGGAATAGGTTTCCCAATATATCTTAACTCACTATTATAATCATCCTCTATAATATAACATAAATTATCTCTTGCCCATTTTAAAAGTTTAATTCTATGGCTAACAGGCATAACCGTACCCATCGGGAATTGGTGAGATGGACTTACATAACATAAATCAGCTGACGTTTCATTGAGGCAGTCAATATCCAATCCTTGATGTGTAACGGGAATCGGTATAATCATCATTTCATTGTGTAAAAATATATTCTTAGCTCTATTAAATCCAGGATCTTCAATAGCACAGCTATTAACACCTAATGACTTCAAAAGATAAACCAATACATTTAGTAATGGCTGAACTCCTGCTCCAACAATCACTTGATCAACATCAGCTACAACACCTCTAGCTTGATATACATATTTAACGATTTCCTTTCTTAACACATACTCTCCTTGTAAATCACCGCTCTTTAACAGGGTTTTGTAGTTATAGTTTAAAATATGATTCAGTACTTTTCTCCAGCTATTAAAATCAAAAAGATCCTCTTGAACATAATCGTTTCTCAAATCGTATAAAAACTGTTGTTCTTTTGGCAAAGGATTGTTGATTTTTAATGTGTCACTATTGAAATGAACATATTCTGTATCAATATTAGAAACATAATAGCCTTTTTTAGGCAGACTAAAAATATATCCCTCTACAAGTAATTGGTTGAAGGTATTTTCTACTGTCGTTCTACTTATCTCTAACCCTTTAGAAAGCTGGCGAATAGATGGAAGCTTTTCGTTCTCATGAATTCTACCATTGATTATTTCTTTCTTAATATAGTTGTAAAGTTGAATATAGAGAGGACCATCGTCAGTTTTTAAATTTGGAATTAAATCTATCATTTTCTATCTGTCCCTTTAATTTTTGTTGTATCTGTCTCTTTCAAACCAGACAGTTGTATATTATAGTAACTATTATAAAAAAAATGATTCAGAAAGGCAAGGTAACAACATGAAAACAAAAAAAATAGCTTATACAGGAGTAATGACTGCTCTGGTTTTCTTAGCAACTTTTCTATTCCAAATTAGGGTTCCTTTTACAAACGGGTACATACACTTAGGAGACAGTATGATTATTATTGCTGCTGTCTTACTTGGATGGAAGTATGGTGGCTTTGCTTCTGGCGTGGGATCCATGCTTTCTGATTTAGCATTAGGTTGTGTAGGTTGGGCATTACCTACTCTAATCATTAAAACGATTATGGGCGTATTGATCGGCTATGCTGTTCATCAGCAAAAAAACAAAAGAAGCTTAATTATCTTAAGTTCAATTGCAACCCTCTTATGGATTGGTTTTAATACTTTTCTAAAACAGCTGCTAAACGCTCACATAACTCCTGATTCTATACATTTGGTTGAAGACATATCGGGTGTTGACTCTATGGAACAATTAATAGCACTAACCGATAAGGTGCAAGTCCAGTTATTTGCATCCTCTATAGCTATACCTCTAATTTTTGTTTTAATAGTTTTGTTCTTACGTCAAGTTATCCCATCTAAGTTAAAGTCATCTTATCTGCTCTCTTATATTGTTGCTGGAATTTGGATGGTTTTTGGTTACTATATCACTTATAACCTTTTATATGGTAATTACATAACACCTATCTTTAGTGTTCCTTTAAATATTGTTCAATACGCCTTAGGATTTATAATTGCAGAAGTTGTTTTATATGGTTTAAAAGGGCGAATTTCTTTAAGTACTTCAATACAATAAAAACAGACTGTCTCATCATCCATTTTACTTGCTATCTAATCGTTTATAGATAAGAAAAATGTGATATGAGACAGCCTATGTACTTACTTGTTCATCTATATGATAGGGTTACTATTCAATTCTTAAGGCTTTTAACTGCTCCCAAATATCTAAGTCCACTTCATTATGATTATTATAATCTGGTATATTCCCAATTTTCCATAAGGAAATGCGGTGGATATCGAACATCTTAGCTACCTTAAGCTTTTCAAGAACACTTTGAGTATTTTCATACCATATCACATTTTTTACACCTGTATCTTCATTGGTATAGACAGCGCAGGGGTTTTGGTAAGTTTTATTAAAATGGATGCTTGTCCCATCTTTTATTAATCGATTATAAATCTTATCATAGGTAGGTCTCCAAGCATTTTCATTGATTACTACACCATCATCGACCTCCCATTGCACGGAGTCAAAGCTAATTTGCAACATGATCTTTTCTTTATCTAAAACACCACTGGCTTCATCTGTTATTGATTTTAATGCTTCATATATTTCATGTATAGGTGTTAATGGCGTAGTGGTATAGCCTTGATTTCTATAAGCCGAGCTTAGTTTTTTCGCGTTATAGTCATGTGCCATTAGTATTATCTTATCTGCTATTTCTCCTATTACCTTATAATCATAGCCATTATAGGAGGATTGGCTTGGATGTACAGCTACGAGCAGTCGTTGATTATTCAACTCCAACGCTTCTTTTAATTGTAACAAAAAAAGATTAAAGGCTGATTTGGTTTCTTCTCCTTTGAGTTGCTCAAAATCAATGACGATGCCATCAAACTCCAAGTTTTTGGTAACTTGTACAAGTTCTTCTGTTATAGATGTCCAATACTTATTTTCTTGGAGAAAGTACTCTAATACACCTATTGCTTCCAATTGCGTAGCTACTTTCTCATTCCAGATGGATGTAACCATAAAGTATTTCTCTTGCTCATGGTTTAACCTTCGTTCTTTTATAGTATCATAGTCTTTAACATCAAGATAATAGCTATCTTTGGTCTCATCATATTTAAGAAGACCCAAATCA
The DNA here is from genome assembly GCA_028277605.1 of Vallitaleaceae bacterium. Classification (GTDB taxonomy): domain Bacteria; phylum Bacillota; class Clostridia; order Lachnospirales; family Vallitaleaceae; genus JANQFZ01. Next base: position 48,972 of record JANQFZ010000072.1, read on the forward strand.
TAGCTTACTGAATCGAATTGCGTTACTATATCTTGTTGGTGATGGGAACGATAAGAATAAAACCCATGCAGCTCTTGAATGGGTTTATTTAGCTTATCAGCCATACGTATTAAAATAGCTGCTGCTTCCTCTCTTTTTGCTGTTCCATAAGGGTTAAAAAGTGAATCCCCTACACCCTTAACGATACCTATCTCTTCTGCTATTTTTATGTAGCCAATATTCCTATCTACATCCTTAAACGAACTAGTCATTTCTTTAAATTGTTGTGCTAACCCCTCATAACCAAGCGTTCTTACAATCATAATTGCCATTTCTTCTCTCGTAATTGGCTCTGATGGAAAAAAGAAATCTTCACTAGGTTCAATAACTCCTTGCTTAATAGCTGTTTCTATATAGCCGTAAAACCATGCTGTCTTATCCTTATTATCCCTAAAACTACCTTCTTCAGGTTCATCAATTTCCCAATCCATAAGTCTAACTAGAAAAGCAATGAACTCACTTTTGGATAGAGTCTCTCCTATACCAAAAGCATTACTATTCTTCCCTTTTGTTATTCCTAGTGCTTTAAGCTTATGAACATATTGATCAGCCCAATGTCCCAAGGGTACATCTGAAAAACGCTCATTACTACCATTAACAATATGTACTGGTACTGTCAAGCAAACCAAGAGCATTATTAATACTACAACTCTAACTTTCATAGTTTTCTCCTTTAATGTCACATTTTCTTCCGCTTTTATTAGTTTTACATTTATTTTTAATTAATCCTAAACCTACTTAAATTATACTGGTCTAATCGGATATGTCAATAAAGGATTATTTTAGCTGAATATATAAGTTAAATCATTTGAAGTAAAGAATTTTAATCGAAAAAATTATTTTCACAGAGAATTAATAGTTTGATTTTAAATAGATACGTTATAAGATAGGAAACTAAACACTATAATACTGCCTATTAAATGGAGATAGAGCTTAAAAAAGGACTGCATAAAGCAGTCCTAATCTTTGTTAGCTGGTTTGTACTCTATACAGTAAATTTTGTTTCCTTAATGCATTTCGAACAAAATAAGCAACTAATGAGCCTACAACCATTTTTATAATATCTGGTACAATAAACGGTAAAACTCCTGATACTATAGCTGTATTCATATCTAATTTTGCTATAATCATCATTTGAATAACTCCAAAGGCATAAATAATTATCAACCCTATCAACATAGAAAAGAGCATAATAATATATTGTAACCAACGATTAATAGTTGTTACATTATCAACAATAAGACCAATAACAAATGCCGCAGCAATAAACCCAAAAATATATCCTCCTGTTATGCCAAATAGTACCCCTGGTCCAGCAGTAAAACCTGAAAAAACTGGTAATCCTATGAGACCTAGTAAAGTGTATATGACCATAGATAAAAATCCCATCTTGGCACCTAACACAGCTCCTGTGACACCTACTGCTAATACTTGTAACGTAATCGGTATAGGAGTAATTAATAAAGGTATTTTAACTATAGACAATACTATAGTAATAGCAGTAAACAAGCCTACATAGGCTATTTCTTTTGTTTTCATCTTTCTACCTCCTCATTATGTACAAGTTTATTTTACACAGAAAAACATAAATTGTCAACCGCTCTTTTTGATTGGTTAACAATAAGGTCGAGTATTCATAACAATGGCTATATCAAAGGCTACAAACATCATGCCTATATAGCTATAGATTATATGCTCCAATAGCCATTAATTAATATAAAGACATGGATAATTAGTAAAAACAAATTAAGTCCTATGCCCATATGAGCATAGTATTTGTTAGTATCCTTTGAACCTATACCAATAAAAGCAAAGACGAGTCCAGCTAAAGTTGTTAGTATACTGAACAACTCCAATACCCCTATAGTTATTGGACCTTGATAACTCTCTGTAATAGTACTTACAGAAAGAATAACCGCTCCTAGAAATATCAATAATGAACAAACCGCTAGTACAGAGGAAACTATACCACTACGTGTATGCTTTTTCTTATTTAAGCTAAAAGTCTTTGTTTTTCTTTTCATAGTAGACCTCTTTCTCATGTACGACCTAAGTTTTTTTCTGTTTAAGGAATAAGCCTCTTAAAATCTTATAGAGAATGTACCCTACTATACCCCCTAATGTATTGAGAATAATATCATCAACATCAAAAACACCAACGGCAAATCTATATTGAATGAGCTCCACACTTAGGCTAATGAATGCTGATAGAGTTAATATTTTTATCAATCCTCTTGTTCTATGAAAAATAACAGGAATAAAATATCCCATAGGTATAAATGCTATGATATTACCAGCAAGATTGGTAATAAGCACACTAATGTTTACATAATTTCTATACTTAATATAATTATTGATTGTTTTAAAGAACTGTAAATTAACATTCTTGGTATACATTTCAGTATTAACTCTACCGTAAAACGGACTAAGAAATAAAAAATAAGATAATATGATAATATAGGCTAAAAAAAGCAGGATGCTTATCCCTTTGATTAACTGTTTAATACCACTAGTAACTTGGATACCCATTCCAGCCCTCCAATTTTATCTTTAGTAATTCTAAAGGCTTAATTTAAATCCTAATTAACACTTCTAAAGCTATTATAGAGTAATAGAAGTGTGAATACAAGTAGAATACAAGCTAACATATTATGTTTCTTTTAATATAACGCACATTCTGATTAATGGTTCATATACTATAGTATACAAAAGATGACTAGGACAAGCACTGCATATCAATTTAATCCTCCGCAACTTACACGTATAGGGTACAGTTATCTGTACCCTATACAACTATAGTTATTTCAAACACTAAATAATGATAGAGCCTGTTCATTTCTTCTGTCTTAAAGACCTGACAAATCAAATGTTTTTCTAAGTCGTAGTCATCTCCCTCTTCATAGTCCATTGGAAACAACACCGTTGTTGAATATTTTCGTTTGGTCTTAGCTATTTCATCTAATTCCTCATGCTCTTCATCTGTTCGAACCATTCTTTTCTTAAAGAAATTATTATCTAAGGAATAGTGAATAATAAATTCAACCACTCCTTCAACAGATAAAACATAACGATTTTGAATGGTATCTTTACTTATTTCTGTTTGATCTATCTTTATATCTATACTTACATTATCAACAGTTACAATTTGATAGTTGTCCTCTTCAATAAAAAAATCGCCTTCTATTTCTACTAGTTGAGAACTTCTTGCTCTTACAAAACTCTCCATGACTTCTATTTTTATTGTAGAACACCCTATAGCTTTTCCACTTAAAAAAACTTCTATTGAAAAAGTATCCTGTCCAATAAATTCCTTGTTTGGTATATAAACCCAATACCCTTCTTTCTCTACATGGGCTGTACCATTTTGGGGTTCATCTTTTAATGCAAAGCTCAGATGCTCCTTAGGTGCTCTCTCTACAACTACCTGACCTGATAATTTATTGGACTGATATATCGCTAATTCATAATTTGGAATTATTACTTTATGTTCCATCTCTCATCACCCTTATACTTTTGCTTCATTATATGATGCAAATCCATCGGATGATAACATTTATTCAACATTTTTCGTAATCCATCACAACTGAAATGGTTTAAATCTTATGCACCTTCATTAAGTTTGTTCCTCCAGATGACCCTGCAGGAACGCCAGCTGTTATAACCGTCAAATCACCTTCATTTACATATCCCATTTCCTTGGCTTTATGAACAGCAATTTCTAGAAGTTCGTCTGTATCGTCAACCTCTTTAATTAATAAAGGGATAACTCCCCAGTATAATAACATTCTTCTCTGAATTTTTTCAAGAGGCGTTACTCCAATAATGGGTGCTTGGGGTCTAAACTTTGACACCATTCTTGCAGTTGTCCCTGAATAAGTAGCGCTTATGATTGCCTTTGCTTCTAGCCCTTGAGCTGTGGCGCAGGATGAAAAACTCACAGAGTTTTCAATATTCATTTTCCTATCATACTTTCTTTTTTTAAGAAGCATGGTATAGTCGAGTGAGTTTTCTGTCGTTTCAGCTATTTTGTCCATGGTTGTTACAACCCCAGCTGGGTTAATGCCTACTGCGGTTTCACCTGACAGCATAACGGCATCTGTTCCATCGTAAATAGCATTGGCTACATCTGTTACTTCTGCTCTTGTTGGACGACAATTTCTAATCATAGAATCTAGCATATGAGTAGCAATAATAACTGGTTTACCTGCAAGATTACATTTTTTTATGATTGTTTTCTGCATGATAGGTACCATTTCTGTTGGTATTTCGACACCTAAGTCACCTCTTGCAACCATTACGCCATCTGTATAACGAATAATCTCATCAATATTATCAATACCTTCTTGGTTTTCAATCTTAGCAATAACTTGAATATCTGGCGCACCATTATCTTTTAACAAACTTTTAATTTCTCTAACAGCCTCTGCACTTCTTACAAAAGAAGCTGCAATAAAATCTATACCATGTTTTATACCAAATAAAATGTCTCTTTTATCTTTTTCAGTAATTGCAGGTAATTTAATTTTTACATTAGGTATATTCATACCTTTTTTATTACCTAACACACCGCCATTGACAACAATACAATGAATTTTATTCTGCTCAACATTCTGTACCCTTAGTTCAATTAAACCATCATCAATAAGGATGGTATCATTAACTTGAATATCATTTGGTAATTGCTTGTAAGTTACACTACATTGAGTATGATCCCCTAAAATATCTTCTGTTACTAAAGTAAAGGTCTGACCAGTTACAAGGTTAGCTTCCCCTTCTTTGAATTGTCCTATTCTAATTTCAGGTCCTTTAGTATCTAATAAAATAGCTATAGGTATCTTTAATTCTTTTCTAACTTCTTTAATCATAATAATCCTATTTAATTGTTCTTCATAACCAGCATGTGAAAAATTTAACCTAGCAATATTAAGACCTGCTTTCACTAAAGCAGTGAAGACTTCTTTAGCCTCTGATACTGGACCTATTGTTCCAATGATTTTTGTTTTTCTCATTGATTCAGCCTCCTAATAATTTGTCAATAATTTAAGTAAAAAACAGCAATATAATAAATCTATCAGCTATCCATTAACATCTTAGAACAGCTGTCATTCTTTATTATTCTCCCACCAATTCAATAAAAAAAGTAATCTATAAAACCATCTTATAGATTACTCTATTTTTTATGTTTAGTCAATTAATTGCTTCCTTAATCTTAATAAGTTACTTACGTATACAATAGACATAATACCTAACACAATATCGCTAATTATGGGCATTATCTCTAATATCACATTGGTTTTCCCTTCTAAATTAACATTATTGTATAGCTTATCACTATAATATATCATTCTGTTCTCCTTCTACATGCCTATCTATCAAACTTAAGAGAAATTTTAATTACCAATGTTACAAAAATATTTTAATTTCTATTAACCAATAAAAAATATTAGTGTAATTATACTTACACAAAATATTGTAAGTTATGTTCTTATATATCTATATCTTGTATAGGAAACGAATTATTCTTGGTTTTGTGGAATACCCTTATTATAGCATTATCGATAGATATTTTTCAATAATTATTATAAATTTTATGGTATTTTCTAGTGTCACTGTATGTACTACAAAAACATATAGTGTAGTGACATTAATTTTAAGGAGTTCATGATGAATAATAACACTTCTTATGTACGGTTACTTCATGCATCCCCCAATGCTCCAGCGGTCGATGTATTTGCTAATGGAAATTTGATTGGCGATGATCTAAGATTTGGTGAGTTTACAAATTATCTACCTATACCTCCAGCAGAATATCAAATAGAAATCTTTCCAGCTATGGGACCTAAGCAGTCAGTGCTTAGTGAAGAAATAATTATTCCAGATAATACTATATTAACAGTTGCTGTCATAGGTGAATTGCCCAATATTGAACTCTATGCTATCGTTGACCCTAAAGAACAATTGTCCTTAAATATGACTGGTTTAAGGTTCGTTCATTTATCTCCTAATGCACCACCAGTTGATATTCGGCTGCCTAATGGTACTATTCTGTTTGATGATGTTAGCTATCGAGAGGTTACCGATTATCTTGAGGTTCCACCAAGAACGTATACTGTAGAAGTCGTACCAACTGGAACAGATAATGTTGTTCTTTATGTTCCTAATATCAATTTAATGGGGAACAGATTCTATACGGTCTATGCTGTTGGATTAGTTAACGATGAGCCAGAGCTGCAAGTACTGATTCCATTAGATGGCAACTCATATATCAATGTATAACAAGATTAGGAGCTGAAAACAGCTCCTAATCTTACATAATCCTTTTGTTAGGAATAAAATTCTCTTGTAATAATACCCAATTCTGAGGAGCTTCTCTACCTAAAACCCAATAGAAAAAACCTTTTAAATCTAGTTCTTTCACTAAATCCATTTTAGCTTGAATACTTCTCGCATCATCGAACCATACCTCATGAACTTTTCCATCTTCATCTATATAATTAAAATAAGGCGCTTGAGCTTCATTATCATACTTTATTTCTACCTGGTATTGATTAGCAAGTGCATATGCCTCTTGAAAGCTTATTGCTTTTGCAAATTGACCTCCTTTGACATAGGGCAGTGTCCAGTCATATCCATACAGAGGTATTCCCATCATAATTTTTTCTCTAGGAACAACAGACATTGCATATTCCATAACCTTACGAACCTCATTTAGGGGAGATACTGCTCTAGGTGGTCCACCTGACCAGCCCCACTCATAGGTCATAAAGAAAATAAAATCAACGATTTTACCTTGTTCTTCGTAATCGTGCCCTTCATAGAGTACACCAATTTGATCCTCTCTATTTTTGGGAGCTAATGCTGTTGATATGGTATAATTTCTTCCTTCTGATTTCAATTTTTCACTTGCTTTTCTCAAAAATTCATTGTATGGCTCTCGATTTTCAGCTCCTAAATATTCAAGGTCAAAGTCTATACCCAAAAATCCTTTTGCTTCCATAAGTTGTATTGCTTCATCTAGAAGCTTATCTTGAAGATTCGGGTCAGATAAAATAGTTGTAGCCAATTCCGTACTAAATTGTCCTTCTTCAATATTAGTAATAACCATCAAAGGGACAACATTGTCTTCATAAGCAGCGTTAATAATAGGTTCATCTCCAAAAAGAGGGGTTAACGTACCATCTCTGTTCATTTTATAGCTGAATAGATTCAAATAAGTTAAGTTCTCGCCAATTTCGTTAACTGTTTCGACCGAGCGCTGACCCGTTATATCAGGATCCAAATAAGCGCCTATATCCACTCTTTCTTTAGGCTGCTGCGGAATATAAATAGGTACTCCTACTGGTAACTGATTTGGATTAGGAATACCATTAATCCTCGCTAATGTCTCCACTGGAACATTATACTTCATGCTGATTGAATACAACGATTCTCCAGGCTGTACATAATGATAACCCCCTTGTATTGGGATTAAAAGGGTCTGACCTATTGAAAGCTGACCTGGGTTTGGCAATTCATTAATAGTAATTATATCCTCAATATCAACCCCAAAAGCATTTGCAATGGTATATAAAGAATCCCCAGCTTGAACTGTGTAGATTTGCAATGTTTTTCATCCTTATATTTTTTCTTAATAAAAGTATATTCAAAGTCAAGCTTAATGTTTAGAAAACAGCTTATCTTTATTTTAAATGGATAAACACACAAAGTAAGCATGACAAACAACACTTCTTAGCTACCATGCTTACTTTTTGCATACTAATTTTATTTTATTTTTAAATCCTAAAAGCTAAACTTCTACAATCCAACCAAATGAGTCTTCAATGTCTCCTCTTTGTATTCCTGATATCGTTTTATATAGTCTATTGGATAAATCACCAATTTTTCCGTCATTCATAATCATAATCTTACCTTTATAATTAAGCTCTCCTATAGGTGAAATAACAGCAGCCGTACCTGTTCCAAATGCTTCTTCAAGCAGACCATTTTCATAGGCTGAGATTACTTCATCAATGGTTAGTTTCCTTTCTTTTACAGGTATATCCCATGACTCAAGTAGCTGTATAACCGAATCTCGTGTTATACCAGGTAAAATACTGCCTTCAAGTGATGGGGTAATGACCTCTCCATCGATTTTAAAGAAAACATTCATGGTACCTACTTCTTCGATATTTTTTCTTTCAATTCCATCTAGCCATAAGACCTGAGTGTACCCCTTTTCTTTAGCAAGTTTTTGAGCTTTTAGACTTGCCGCATAATTACCACCTGTTTTAGCAAAACCAACGCCGCCTTTAACAGCTCTGACATATTCTGTTTCTACCCATATTTTAACAGGGTTAATACCCTCTTTATAATAAGCCCCAACTGGACATAGTATAATCATAAATTTATAGGTATTGGATGGTCGAACGCCCACATAAGGATCAGTTGCAATAATAAAAGGACGAATATATAGCGATGTTCCAGGGCTATCTGGTATCCAGTCTTTCTCTAAATTAACTAATGTTTTTGCAGCTTGAACCATATCTTTCACTGGTATTTGAGGTATACAAATTCTCTCATTTGTAACATTCGTTCTTTTGGCATTCATCTCTGGTCTAAAAAGTAAAACTCGGTCTTCCTTTGCTTTATAAGCCTTCATGCCTTCAAACATTTCTTGTCCATAATGAAAGACCATTGCAGATGGCTCCAAAGTAATGGGTTGATAAGGAATAATACGAGGATCATGCCATCCTTCCCCTTCTGTATAATCCATGACAAACATATGATCTGTGAATATGGTCCCAAAAGCCAAATTGTTGACATCAGGCTTTGATTTAGGTACTGCAATCTTTTCCACTTTAATGTTAAGCATTAGACATCCCCCTTTTCTAATAAGGTGCTTACATAATAACAGAATGAGTAACGATTTTAAAATGTATGCATCTTATTGGTTAGATTTCTACTTTGTAAAACTATTATATACCTATCCCAGCGCTTATGCAATTACTTTTAATAACTAGATAGATTTGTTCCATCATAGTAATATAATGACGCAATTATTTCATTGCGCTAGGCTAAATAAGATATATGCATAAAAAAAGACTGCTGACAAATGCCAACAGTCTATCATAAATGTTATTCCTTAACACTTCCCAGTGTTAATCCTGAAACAAGGTATTTAGATAAACATATGAATACGATTATTACTGGTATACTGGTAATCAAAGCAGCAGCGGAATATACCCCCCATTTGGTTTGAAACTCTCCTTGAAGAGTAACCAATCCAACAGGTAATGTAATCACACTCTTAGAGTTTACAATAATTTTTGCTACAACATATTCTGACCACGCAGTCATAAAAGCAAATAATGTAGCTATTGCTAAGGCTGGTTTTGCTAGAGGTATAATAATTTTTATAAAAGTATACATTGGAGAACAGCCATCCACATAAGCACTCTCTTCTAAGGAACGCGGAATGGTATCAAAGTATCCTTTTAAGAGCCACACTGCAAAAGGTACTGCTGAGGCCACATAAGGGATTAATAACCCTAACAATTGGTCTGTTAATTGAAGCTTGCTAATCAGAATATAAGTGGGTAGTAAAAGCATTGGAGCAGGGAACATCTGAGTTATAAGAAAGATCATCATGCCTGGTTTTCTACCCGTAAATTTAAATCGAGAGAAAGCATACCCAGCTGAGGCTGAAAATATAACACCTAACACAGACGTTATCAGAGCAACAATCAAACTATTCTTTAACCATATACCTAAATCAATATCAAAAATTGCTTCCCTGAAATTATCCCATGTAGCGTCTAATGGTATAATCCTTAAATCTGTAGCAAATAGGTTATTACCTGGTCTTAGAGATATTGAAAATACATTTAATAATGGATAAAAAGCAATTAAGCACATTACCAATAGAATAATATAAGTAATAATAATTTTTGTGAAAGAATCTCCTCTTTCAAAATGATTATCTTTCCATAATTTTAATTGATGTTTCTTCTTATATGAAGTGTTATTATTAATTGTATGACCGATAAATGCTAATAAAATTATCAATCCTATGGTTAATATTAAAGTTATTAAATAATTTAATCTAGAGTGTTGTATAACTTTTTTTATCCAATCCTCAAAATTAGTAACCTTCATACTACTTTGCTCACAATTTCTTTCACTTATCAAAGACAGAACTGTGTTTTCCCTTTTAATTAAAGATTTATATCCTTTAATTCCTGAAGCGTTTTGTTCAACTTCAACAATTTCACTCTCTAATTCTTTTCTTTGATTCTTAAGCTGTTTAACTTCCTCTTCATTAGCATTCTTGATTTGATTATCTAATGCTGTAAGCTCTTCTCTTTTGGATGTCATGTCAACTTTTGCATTAACATAAGTGTGTAGAGCATTAAAAGCATACTTCTCCAGGATAAGTACTTGGTCAATATCTTCATTAATTCTATGTGCAAACTCTGCTTCACTTACCCTTGCCAAATAATCTTTTAATACATTGAGATATTCTATTTCATTTTCAAGTGCAATAATATTTTTCTTAGTTCCCTTCTCTTGACCTGATTCATATTTGTATAGTTGTTCTTTGTCTTGTTTTATTTGTTGATCTATCGTTGATAAATCATATTGTTGATAAACTTCATATGTTCCCATGAGCTGCTTGCTCTTTTTCCTTAAGGTATCTTGCATCTCTAAAGCAAAATTGTATGTTTTTTCAGTATTGATTTGACCCGTTAGTATATAAGCTAGAGGTACATTAGTACCTGTATATTGTATTGAGGGACGTACAAATGTACCAATAATCAGTCCAACAATAACTCCTAAAACAATTAAGCCCTTTGATATTTTAAAAGATTGTTTTTCAGCCATTTAACGTACCTCCTCTGTACCTTTAGTGTGTTTCATAAACGCAATTCCAAAGATAAGGAGTATCGCAAAAATTGCAACGGAATAAGCTGATGCATACCCATACCTATAGAAAGAAAATCCTTGTCGATACACTTCCGTTACTAATATTTGAGATTTCTCATTAGCAAAGCTACCAGCAATAATAAGAATGACGTTAAGCATATTAAAGGTCCATACGGTTCCAAGTACAACAGCAGGAGCTAATACAGGCTTTAACAACGGTAATGTAATGGCTTTGAATTTCTGCCATGATGTTGCACCATCTATATCTGCAGCTTCATAGAATGATTTATCAATAGATTGTAGACCACCTAAGCAAATCATCATCATAAATGGTACTCCTAACCATATATTGGTTAGTATTGATCCTACAAAAGTCCATACTGGATCCATTAACCAAGGAATTGGGTATTTATCAATAATACCTGCATATAATAACTCTTTGCCTATACCACTAACATTTAAAATAATATTAATCAATCCATATTGAAGATTTAACATACCCCTCCAAGTCAGCGCTGAAATGTATTGGGGTATTGCCCAGGGAATAATCAAGAATATTCTTAATATTGAACGACCTGGGAGCTTTCTATTTAAAAGGACAGCTAAAAATAATCCCCCTGAAACATGAACTGTTACGTTAACAGCTGTCCATATAATCGTTCTTAAAAAAGTTGTGAAAAATTTTGAATCCTTAAATAAGTTTGAAAAATTGCTTAATCCAATGTAATTAGGGTCTTTAAATGATTCTAAACTCATATCTGTTAATGACAACCAAAATCCATAACCTAGTGGGTAAAATACCATGATAGCCATGACAATGAAAGCTGGCAAAAGGTAATAATATGGGGTTGCTTTCCCTATAGCAAGATTTCTCGATTTTGGCGCCTTTATTTTTTTAGCTTTAGCACCCATGCTTTACCTCCCATAAGTAATTTAAGAGCTTAAAGGTCTAATTCATATAATAGTTTTTAAAAAAGAGAGATAGATTTATCTCTCTTTAGTTTTATTTATTAACTTGACTCTCTATTCGTAGCTATTTGAACGGATCTTTGATATGTTATCGATTGCAGTTTCCTGCATATCAGCAGCTGCCTGCTCTGGATCCTTACCTTCATATAATACAGCCTCTAACTCAGGTCGTATTGCATCCCAAATACCTCTCATTTCTGGAACGATAGGCATTGGCTTTGTATAAATTAAAGTTTCTTGTTCTGCAACTTGTAATGGATCACTAGTTATTATATCTAATTCTCTTGATTCTAAATTAGTAGGTGCTTGTGAATTTGCTAAGGCAAATTTAGCATCATTTTCAGGATCTCCTACAAAGAAATCTAAGAAAGCTCTTATCGCTTCTACTCTGGCTTGATCATTTAAGTCAACTTCTTTAGAAATACTGTATCCTTTTGTAGCATTATAGAAAGTAACACGTTCTCCATTAGGTAAGGTTGGCATAGGAGCAACACCTAAATTTACGCCTGCATCAATATAAGACGTCCATGACCAAGCACCATTAAAAATCATAGCAGCAGTTTCTTCTAAGAATGCTGAATCAGCTGCACCGTAATCCATACCTTCAATACCTAAACCATTTTCTTCTCTAATATCTCTAACAAATTGCAGAGCTTTTATCATTGGCTCAGTATTAAGTGTTGGATTGTATTCACTATCTAATACATCTCCACCAAATCCATTAAAGAAACCAATAAACCAGTATGGTTCTCTTTCATTGTATAATAAACCATATAATCCATTATCTGCATCTCTATTCTCTGAAGCTACCTCTACCAATTCATCCCATGTTTGAGGTGCTGTATCTACCATATCTTTGTTATATAATAATGTAATATTATTTCCAAAAATATCTGGTACAGCATAATATTTACCACTTACTTTAGTAAAATCTAATGCTGATTCATCAATTTTACTAATAAAATCTTGTGTTACAACGTCTGTAATAGGTATGATAACATCGGCTGTAATAAATGGTCCAACATTATCTCCAGGTCCATAAACAATATCTGGTCCTCCGCCTGCTACTGACGAATTCAAAAAGTTAGTTCTTAGTTCTTCAGTTTCATAATGCGTTCTCTCAATATCAATATTTGGATAAGCTGCTTCAAATTCTACTTCAACTTCATCAAAAGCTTCTTGTAGTGCTGGTTCCATTTGTTCCCAAACAACAAGTGTTACTTTTTCATTTGACTGCTTGTCCGCATCTTGATCTTGATCTTTATCTGTGTCCTTGTCTGCATTATCTGTATCAGCATTATTACTTGTATCATTCGTTGCTGGTGTGTCATCCTTTGCTGATTTATTACTACCGCAACCTGCAAATAATGAAACAGATAACATCAAAACTAATATGACACCAAACATTTTTTTCATGGATTAAATCCCCCTTAGTTTTATTGTAGTGCAACCGTTTGCACTTTCAAGTGCATTGTATCATGTCTTTGTATAAATGTCAATAATAATTTGTATATATTTACATCAACCTATGCTAATATAAGGTCATTTAATCCATTATTTTGTTGGTTATTTACAATATTAAAATGGTTTTGTAGCATTATTATTTAATTCTTTGTGCATTATTATTTCGGCGTATTTCTTTTTATTTCGATATATTTCAACAAAAAACTACTCAATAATCCTCAAAAGATGTCGATTAATAGTCAACCTTAGCACCTAATGATTGAGCAAGCATGATACATTGAAACATATCCAAATGAGCACCTTTAATATCTAGTTCTGACCAATTAACACCTTCTACTTTAGCATTTCTTAAATCACACCCTTTTAATTGAGCTTGATTCAAGTTAGCAAAGCTTAAATCTGCTTCATTCAATATTGTGTTCTCTAAATTACAAGCATATAAATCCGCTCTATTAAATCTTACCTGACTTAAATCTAAGTTTTTAAAGCTGTGATATCTTAAATTAGTATAAGACCAATTCCCCTTATCGATAATAATGCCCAAAAGATTTGCTTCGTTGAAAGTTGATCCAGTCATTTTGCAATCAATAAACACAGCACTGAACAAGTCAGCAAACCTAAATTTACAGTTTGTAAAAGCCGTATTTATATGTTTTGAAGCATTTAATCGGCACCCAGTAAAGTCACAGGTCATAAATAGACAGTTATTAAAATTAGCTTCATCAAAATGAGTGTTTTTAAAGGAACAATGATCAAACCTAGAATGTTTGACCTCAAGATATGGCATCTTCATTTCTTCAAATGACTGATGTGTATAGTCTTTATAATCAGTAATCATAACATTCATCCCTTTTCTATTGATTGATGATACTAAATAAGACGGTATTCTCTACCTATATACAATTATAATAACATAGATATGCTTTAAGCTAGAAAGATTAATAGGTATTTAGACAAACCCTAACGTCATAAACTATATAAATGTCTTTCGGGTGACTCTTGTGAAATATATTAAGGTTATATTGGTATTAATTTTTATTCTGTTAGTTGGTAATCTTATTGCCCAACAGTATTTTAATTTTAGAATAATTCCTACCATGTCCAATCGTTCTCCTCATATGAAAGATAATTATTTTATTATGGTGGATTTAGATGATTACACATTAACACTATATAAGGATGGTATTATTCATAAAGAGTATCCTGTTTCAGGCGGTACTCCTCGTACTCCTTCACCTATCGGCACATGGAGTATAGTATCTAAAGCCAATTGGGGTGAGGGATTTGGCGGATCATGGATGGGCTTTAATGTCCCATGGGGAAAATACGGTATTCACGGTACAGATGAGCCATGGTCCATCGGAAAACCTTTGTCCAAAGGATGCATTAGAATGTATAACAAAGATGTAGCAGAACTAAAAAAAATAGTTCCACACGGAACAAAAGTAACGATTATAAAAGGACCTTACGGACCTTTTGGAGAAGGGTTTAGAACCTTAAAGCCAGGTGCTACGGGTTCTGATGTGTATGCAGTTCAATCGAGATTAAAGGATCTAGGCTACTACAATAACTGGGTGGATGGAAGATATGGTGATGGGATGAAAAGCTGTGTTAAAAAATTTCAGAAAGATAATAATCTTCATATAAGTACCTATGTCACCACGGATTTTTATCATAAACTTGGTTTTATCCAATTTGAATAGGATAGATTATACATATAAAATTAGTCTAAAAAGACTAGTATAAATCTACACTTATAGTAACCCAATTTTTCTTTTTAATATATATTTATACTTAGCAAAAGTTTCATTATTAATAATTCTTTCTTGCCTAGACATACTTATTTTAGTCTTATTCTTAACCACCATAGGTCTTCCATCTAATACATATATTGTATTAGACATAAGAATAGCTTCATCCAGATCATGGGTTACAAAAAGAACAGTTTTTTTATTCTTTTCCCACAAAGAAATAAAGGCATGAATAAGACTATATTTCAAATCATAATCCAGCCCCTTAAAAGGCTCATCCATTAATAGCACTTGTGACGGATAGGCAAAAGCTCTAGCAATAGAAGCTCTTTGCTTCATGCCGCCGCTCAACTGACTTGGTAAATAGTCCTTGTATTCATAAAGATTTACAAACTTTAAAAATTGCTTTGTTAACACTATACTTTCATCAAATGTATACCTGCTCTTTAATACAAATAGGATATTATTCTCAAGAGTTTCCCAAGGCAGCAGTCTGGTTTCTTGAAAAATGTAAGAAGTGTCTTTCTTATCTACCCCTATAATAGATCCCTTATCAAAGTCTTCAAGTCCAGCTATAATATTAAGTAGTGTCGTTTTTCCACATCCAGATGGTCCTGTTAATCCTATAATCTCGCCACTTTGAATATCTAAACTAAAATCCTTGAGTACTTCTAAATTATCATAAGCCTTTGAAACATGCTTTATCTGAATCATTTGTAAACACCCATTCTTGTTAACATTTATAAATTGATAAGTATACCTATTGACTCTATTCTCCAAAGAGAAATAGTACAATTAATCTATATAAGCGAAAATATAAAAATATAAAATAACATTTTTCTAAATAATATATTGCTTATCAACAACTAAAAATGACCTATATGTAGATAACTAGTTATTCTTACTTTTGAGGTTAATATTTATCCTTTACTTCTTGAATCTCAATTTTCTAATAGCATATTTGATTATATACTCAAAAACTAAGCTTAATAAGATGACCACAATGGTCCAAGCATACAATTCAGCAGATTCTAAATAAACTTTGGAATCATATAAAAAGCCGCCTATAGAATGAAGAGGATTACTTAAGACTTCTGCTGCTACAGTTACCTTCCAACCTAGTCCTAACGAAGTTATCATAGCGGTTGTTAAAAACGGCATCAATGAAGGTAAGTAGATGTGTCGTAAAACATACCTCCGCTTCACTTTAAAAACAGTTGACATCTCTAACAACTGAGTATCTACCTGTGTCATTCCTTCAACCGCTGATGTCCATATGATCGGAAAGCACATCAGAAAACAAATGAAGGTAGGAACATGTCCTGATTGAAACCAAATCAGCGCGATGAGGATAAAGGACATCACAGGTGTAGACTTAACCGCTACAATTAATGGATGAAACAAACGATATAGAAAATCATTAAAACTGCATAAAATACCAGTAATACATCCTATAATACAAGAAATTACGAATCCTATTATGACTCTAGAGATAGTACTAAAAATTGTATACCAGAAGGTATCTAATACTATAAGGCTGATTAATACCTGAAATGTCTTAAAAGGAGTAGGGAGATAGATCTCCTTATTAATGATTAAGGCAGCTATCTCCCATACGGCTATCCAAAATACCAATACAATGATTTTATATGTTTTTTTTCTATTGTTGATAGTAGAAATTGTCATCTGGAATTTTTCCTCCTAAGGATTTTGGATTAAAATCATATAGTACCTGATATAACCCAGCTAATATATCCTTAGATTCATTTGCATCAATGTAAACAATGTTACATTTCGGTAAAGCTATCTCTGCTATTTTTGCTTTTGGTAAAATCTCAAATTTCTCAATGAGTTCACTAGCTTCTGTTACATTTTGGTTGACCCAGTCTACCGATTGCTTGTACTCATTTAGAAAATTATTAACTGCTTCTTTGTTGGTATCAGCAAACGCTTTATTAACAATAAGACATCCCATAGCAAGCTGACTATCATTAGCAGCCGTATTCTTCCATACCTCTGTTAAGTCTAAAGCGATTCGTATATTTTCATCCTTCATAGTAGCTGTAGTAACATGAGGTTGAGGAAGTAGTGCTATAGGCACATCTCCAGCTGTTACAGCCGCTGCTAATTCTGCATGCTGTAATGAATAATTAATCTCTATATTCTTTTCTGGATCGATACCATTTTCTTTAAGTAAGTAGTTAAGAACATATTCTGGTGTTGCTCCCTTACCACTAGCCCATACCTGCTTACCTTTTAAATCTTGGATAGATTGAATTTCATTACCTGCTTCAACTATATATAATACACCTAATGTATTGATAGCTGCAAGTTGTACTTGCCCATTGGTCTTATTGTATAAAACGGACGCTAAATTAGTGGGTACAGCAGCAATATCCACTTCACCGTTAATAATTTTTGCAGTTAACTGATCAGGTGCTCCATACAATGAAAAATCATACTTATTCTCAGTTTGCTCTTTCTCAGCATCTTCCATAAGCTTTGACATACCCATACCTGTTGGTCCCTTAAGTGTAGCTACCTTCATGGTGATTGGTTCTTTTTCTTGAGTCTGGTCTTCTTGTTGGTTATCCTGCTCTTTTTGTTGTTCCTCTTGCTGTCCCTGCTGGTCCTCTTGCTGTTGCTGCTCATTATTCGTATTATCGTTGGCATCTGCTGATTGCTCTTTATTATAAGCATCATCATTCACATTGGATTTCTTACACGCCGAGAATGATAGAATAGATACCATTAATAATAAGCATACACTTAGTAGCCTAAATTTCTTATTCATAAGTTTTGTTCCTCCTTAAATCATTCATAAATGCTATGCATTTTAATTATTGTTAAGAAAAAATCATTGTACAACACTATATTATAGCATCTAATTAAAATTTAGCAATAGCATTTGAAATTTATGGTTTAATAAACTTTTTAAGTTTATCATAATTTAATTCATCCAGTAGCTGCGTTAGCAAGTGAGCATTTCTTATTACTTCAGTAGGTTCATGTATATAGGCTTTAGAATCTACACAAAGCTTTAGTGGAAAATTAGGCGATTTCATAAGTTGATTGATTGGCTTTAAGGCTGTTTTTGCATCTTTTACAACGGTTAAATGAACATAACTTCCTAACAAGGAACGTTTTAGTTTGCAAGTAATGGAAATATCACGTAACTCCTTCATAACTAATTGCTTCTTAATTTCCTTATAAATATAGATGCTAATATCAGCCTCATTATAGTAGTACTTACCTCTTAACCGCCAATAGAGTCCTTTATTCTTTTTTGTATGATATGGTACCGGTTGATGACCATTTATAGTAACCTGATGGATACATTCTAATGCTGTTTTATTTACGGCTTGATTGACAATAGCCTGTAAACATGTTCTATCGTGAAGAAAGATGATGATATAGAGAAGCGTTATAATAACAAAAGAAACAACAGGTATTATCAACGCCGCCTCAACAGTAAAACTTCCCTTTACAGGTTTCATATCCTATCACCTATTTATAACATAAATGTATGAATAGCAAGAGCAATAAACATATAGGGGATAAAAGGTAATTCTGTTTTCTTAGAAGCCTTCTTAAAAGCAATTAGGAAAATACTTACCAATCCAGAAACTACTAATGCATATAGTATTACTGAAATACCTGTTTGCCATCCTAAGGTGAAGCCGATAAAACTAATGATAATGGCATCTCCCATACCAATTGCCCCTCTAGTTATTAAAGAGAGTATAATAAATCCGCTTCCAACACCTAAACCCATTAAACCATCCAAGATGGTAACATTAGGGTTGCAGTACACTGTTAATCCACCAATGATAAAAGCTATAAGAATCAATGGATAAGGTATGGTTTTGGTTTGTATATCTATTACTGAAAGAACGAGAAGCATCATTAAAGTAAATTCTATAGATATAAAATGACTATTAAAACCAAAATAGAAGTAATTGATTGTAGTGATGACAGCTGAAAAGATAATAATGAACCCATGTAGTGCATAGTATTGGCAAGAAGATGATTTAATATAACTGATTAGACTTGTTAACCATCCTAATAGACCACCTAATAGGATATAATATATTTCTCTCATGGATTTTCTCCCTTTAAACAGGTTTTACATGCTGTATAACCATTATTGACAGCCTGTTCCAATGTAATTGCTTTAACCTTCCTATTAATTGCATAACAATTAGGATCGAGATGAAAGCAGTCTCCACCTGAGGTTACGATAACTTCTGTGTCATCTGTTAAGTTTTTTGCCTGTTTTGCACATATCTCACAGGGTCTTCTTGAATTTTTGATGTCTTTATAAAAACGCTTTTCAGTTGGAATAAATATATGTCTACATCTTGGATTCGTATGGTATTTTGTGCCATGCTCAGTGATATACACCATTTGTTTATCTGCTTGTTCAACCTCGGATGCAAAGTTTGAGTTACCCTTCCATAGTCTTGAAGTAGCCCTTTGTATTAAATGAATTTTCTTTAGACCAGGAACTGGAATAGGCAGCTTTAAATCATAGTGTACAACGATAGCTACATCTTCTTTTTCTGATAAAAATGAAGACTGTGAGAAATCTAGACCACCCCTTCCCCCTACTATATACCAGTGATTATATTGATGTGGAGTGATGTATCGATCTATCAGCGAGGATATGATGGATTGTCCTAACATACTTTTGACTGACTGATTTGTTTTATCTACAGCTAAGTCAATAAAAGACTGCATACCATGGAAAGCATCATTTTTAGGAATTCTTTTATCTAATGCATTCTCTATATCCAGCTTATCTAAGACATATGTATAAGTGGCAAGATTATCTGCTGTATGTGTGATAGCATGCTGGATGTTTTCATGTACATAAATAATTTTTATAAAATAAGCTAAAGACAACACAAAGCACAAAAAAATGGGTAAGACAATTGCCGCTTCTAAAGTTAAAGCTCCTCTGCACTTTCTCATCTTCACCTAATCACCCCCTTAATTAGCTTAAATCATAATCCACTTAATAAGTTGCGGATGTTTCAATTTCTAATGAGTATCCTTTGAAGTCCTTCGCCTTTTTTGGCATAAATGGGAGCTTAAAAAACAAAGGATTAACGATCAAGTTGGATTTGATATTAAAGGAATAGATATAATGACTTAATTGTAAAGTAGGATCCTGTCTAAATTTTGACATATTAAGCTGAAGTAAATCCATCACACGATAGAGCTTACTTTCCTTATGATTAAGCAACAATAACAGTCTTAAATAATCTCTATACGTTAACTTTGGTATTAAATTCATCACCTTGCTTTTACCAGTAGTTCCAATATTTTTATCTAATACAGTAGATAGCTTCTTTTTACATGTATCTTTCAGCTGGTTGGATAAGTGGTTGATCTTATCTTTTGCTAAAGATTTTATTTTATGACTAGAGGCATCAATATGATCCTGAATACCAGACTCAAATTGGTTTAGAGTATCCTGAATCATAGTCTCTGTTTGCTTAGTTATCTTCTGTTTTGCATGATTTATTTTGTGTTGATACTCATGAATTAAGTTTTCTTTTTGCTTAACAACAGTTTTGTAACCACATGTTTTCAATACTTCCTTAAAGCTAGGATGATGTATTTTATCAAGTATTTCAGATACAATTTCCCCACCTTGATACTGAAGATTCATATATATGTCCGCTGAAGGATATGGTTTGGATTCAAGAATTGCATGAAATGAATCATCAATGACTTGTTCAATTGTACTATCTATTATACAATTGGCATTTTCTTGTAATGAAACACCTATATCTAGAATGCCATTAAGCTTCTGATCAATATAGTCTGTTGAAGTATCTGATATTGAGGATCTAATGCGGCTTACTGTCTTCTTAATATCGTTGCTATACTGATCCACAAGTGTATCCAACTTATTTACCACGTTTTGGGAACCTGCATCAATGATAAACTGAGGAATATTTTTATAATCCAGCACCCAATCGTTAGGCATTTTATAAAAAGCCACAGCCTCCCCTTTTAACAGCTTTTGGATATCTAAATGAGATTCCGCATAACTCCACGCACTCATAATTAAAGCAGCAATCACATATGCTCCTATGCCTAACGTCCACCAACCAGCTATTGCACTAGCAATAGACCATACAACCGTTCTCTTTTCAGTGTTTGTAAGAATGTGAATAAGATTCATAGCAAAACGTATACCTAAAATTTGATTTTTGCAGCTTTGCAAATTGGTTTGTTCATTGTTTGCTCCAACAATAGCATATTCAATCTCATAATCTAGGGCATGTGCATTTTGAGAATACCGACTTAATGAGATGGGATAGATACCTTGATTATGATCCGAGGCACAATTAAAATGACCCATAATATATTCATTGATATACAGCTCATCCCTTAAATCTATAAGCTTAAGTCCTGCACAATTAAAGTTGGAAAGAACGTCAAGCGTGTTTGTTGTATAAGCCAATGACTCATCGTCAAAGCTGACAGCATCACTCATTAAATCATGAGTCACTAATCCATTATGTAGAAGATAGGATGGTAGATGTTGGTTATCAAAGGGTTTGCTTGTATTCATTAAGTGTTTTTCTTGAGCTGATTGTTGAATTGTAAATGATTTTATATCATCTCTTGGATCTAATGAACTAATCTCTTCCGAACTTAACTTATCTCCATATTCAAAATAAATAGAGCTAGAATAGTGTGCTAACTGTTTTAAAATGGAATCTACATGGTATTCTAACTGAAATATATGATCCTTCCTCTTACAGCTCACTATTTGATTTAGCCAGTCTTTAGGGATTGGAAAAACATGCTCTTGGATGAATTGGTCAAGTAGGTTTCTATCCTCTTGATCAAATGGATCAAAGTGGTTTGCTAATAGATGTACCATCAATTTCTCATTATCCTCTACTAAATTTTCATAAGTGGGTTTAGATTTCTCAATGGTACTAATATTTTTTGCAATCACTTTTTTTATCCATGGAAGGTTATCGGTCAGTGAAAATTTATGATATTGACTATCTGATGATAGATCAGCTTTTAGTTCTTCCAATTCATGATTTAATGCTGTATAGGCTGATTCTATTATTTCACTCTTATTTGCTTTGAGCGTCTCTCTATAATTATCAATATGACTTACTAGGCTTTTACTTTCTGATTCAATATTTCTAATAACTGTAAGTGCTTTTTGATTACACTTTAAGTACCCATCATGTTGAGACTGATCAGAAGAATAGATAGATTGTAGTTGTGAAATTATGAGTTCCTTTTCATTATAGTATTGGTTAAATTTAGATATAGAACGCTTCAAGTCTTTCTCATGGTTTGCTAGTTGCTCTTCCTTTTGTTTCAACTCTTTCTTCAAGGAACTCAATTCTTTTTTAGTTTTATTAATATCTTTTTGTAATGGTTGTATTTGTTGTTGAGATAGATAAGATTGAGTTAACTTTAGCTGAAGTTTTACGAGTTGTTTTTTTGACTGACGATAAGCTTTATTGAGACTTTTTACTTTTTCTCTGATCAAGTATGTTTCTTTATAGGACACTATTACGTCATTGCCCGTATCAACCGTTCTATTTATTATGTCCTTAAAATGTGATGCTATATGGTTTATATTGAGGTATTTGTTCTTTAATTGTTGTTGAAGAGCTGTATCTGGAATATCTTGAATATAGGATTGAACATCGCTATTTGGGTTTGTTAATAATCCTTTAACAAAAATATCACTAGCCGTTGGTGTCTTTTGATGACCTAATCGGATCCCTTCAACCGTCCTAATTAGTTCACTATATAGCCCTTCAATATTTCCAGCTTTTTTAGTAATATCCATTTTTTGGTTAATATATTGAGTAGTCAGAGATGATTTTTTGATGAGTTCTAGTTTTTCTAAGAAAGGTTCAATTAAAAGTAAGGGTGCTCTGTACTTCATATAATCTAAAATCTGCACTTCTAAATAATCAGGGGTTTTTTCAACTAAATAGCCAACAGGAATAAAATCAATAGAAGCTATTTGATAATCATAAATATCCCAAGTATTTGGATGCTCTGACCCAGACCCAGCTATACAAGACGAAATTATGTCATCTGTCTCCAAAGATTGAGAGGTGTAATACCCCAGTTCTTTCCTAACTTGGTGAACGGAAGGCTTCTCATAGGCAAATAGTCCATATTCATTTGCAAGCTGTGAATCGTAGGAAGCTATTAAAGAATTGGCGGCTGACATTAACGCTCGTTCTGCTTGTATACCTGCCACCTTATATCTTGCACTTTCTATGGTGGTACAAGTAAACACAATGATTAAAAGCAGAATACCGCTTAAAAAAACCGTGATCGATCCCTTAGTGTTATTTTTCATACCCCTGACCTCATCATCTAAAACACATAAAATAACCTTAAATGTTTTATATTTCCCCAAATATAAATTCAATCTACTTATTATTCTAATGTTTTTACAGCATTTGTCAATAAAAATTTTAGTTAGTCCCAGCACTTTAAAAGTTGAAATAGCCATACTTTCCTGTGTTACCGTCTTTGAATAGATCGAGTTTTAAGGGATAATAGGTGAAGACAAAGAAAACTAAGGTCAACGATAGTATACCGATCTGCCATATCATATTGTATTGATGGAACTCTTTTTCTGAACTAATAATGAAGTAGCTGATAATTTGCGCGACAATAAAGCCAATGATACCGTTGATAATATTAACTAGAGGGATTTCGTATCCAAGAATGCCTGAATAGGTATAGTATAGTATCATCGTCACTAGAGGAACTATGAGAAGTCCCATGAGTTTAGCAAACCAAAAGTTTTTTAAGTACCTTCCAATAAAAAAGGCTTGAATAAGATAAAGTATAAAGATAGCAAAGAATCCTATTTTTAAGTGTTCCCAAACACTAGTGTTAACAGCACATATTAAAGAGAGTCCCATTTCTTTTGTCCATTCATACCCGTAATGAAAAAATATCCATAGCCCAATACTTACGATTAGACCTCCAAATTCCCATATAATCAGCTTTTTTTTCATTGATAACACCTCAAAATAATAACTATTATAGTACTTATAGTACTTCTATTATTAGTATTATCATAGAAATTTATTTTAAACGGATTCTCTGTTAAAGATTAAGTATAACAACTTAATTATCACTACAAAAATTTGTTATCGACAATTAATTATACTGACTAGCAAAAACCAAATATCCATGTATAGCATGCTATTACATAGATTGAATCTTACTATTTTCATAAACAGTATAATAAAAATCAAGAGATTGATAGGTCATTCTTTCACTTTTAGATATCAATGTCCAATTCTCTAATTCATCCAAATTCATAATATGCCTATCAGCCTTAAAAGCTGTATCAATTTGAGTTACATAAGCATATTGACAGTAAGGGAGCAGTGAATGATAGATAGATTCACCACCTATAATAAATATCTGCTTATCCTTATATTCTGGTAAAACACTCAATAATTGGGTGATAGAATGCACTAGTCTAATACCCTCACTCGTATATAAGTCATTTCTAGACAATACAATATTATCTCTATCTATTAAAGGTTTACCATTTGGCAAAGACTCATAAGTTGTTCTCCCCATAACCACCACTTGACCTACTGTTTTTTTCTTAAATTGCTTCATATCCTCTGGAATACGAGTTAGTAACTCACCTTCATATCCAATGCCCCAATTTCTATCTACAGCTACAATTAAGTTCATATCACATTGCTCCATTCTATAACTGTTCTTACTTTACTCAGCTCATCCCTTATACTCTCCTAGTTAATAATCATAACTATATTGCAACAGGAATGCCCTTGATCTGATCTCCCTTTTGATAGTTTTCTAAGTGAAAATCATCTACCGTAAAGTCATAAAAGTTTTTAATCTCTTTATTCATAATAAATCTTGGTGCTTCAAAGCTTTCTCTGTTGATTAATTCTTTTACTATTGGTAGATGTCGGTCATAAATATGTGCATCTGCAATAACATGCACTAATTCTCCTGCTTCTAAATTAGAAACAGAAGCAAACATATGGACTAAAACAGCATATTGGACAACATTCCAATTATTAGCAACTAAAATGTCATTGGAACGCTGATGTAATATTGCATTGAGTTGATTTCCTATTACATTAAAAGTTACACTGTAGGCACATGGATACAGATTCATTTCATGTAAATCCTGGTGATTATAGATATTGGTTATTATTCTTCTGCTATAGGGGTTATTCTTTAAATCATATAATACCCTATCAACCTGATCAAATTTCCCCTCTTTATAGTCATGTTTCTGTGAAAGCTGATAACCATAAGCTTTACCTATAGACCCTGTTTCATCTGCCCAGCTATCCCATATATGACTATTCAAATCATGAACATTATTTGATTTCTTCTGCCAAATCCATAAAATCTCATCTATAGCTTTCTTAAATGCTGTCGGTCTAAGGGTTAGGATAGGAAATTCTTCCTTAAGAGAATATCGATTAATTACACCAAACCGCTTAATGGTATGAGCTGGCGTACCGTCTTCCCAACGAGGTCTTACTTCCTGTCCTTCTGAGCTATATCCATTCTTAATAATATCATCACACATTTTAATAAATAAATGATCGGCTAAACTCATAACAATCTCCTTTCTATTCAATACAACCAAAGAGTCAAAAACTCTATTCCATGAATCTAACTATGCATACATTACATAGTTTATAAACCTATACAACATTAACAAAACTAAACTAGAACATTTATTCTCCAATATATATCCAAAAGCAAATTAGCTTTACTTCAAGCCTTACTGTTTTAACAACACTTAAAAAAATGTATTCATAAGGCTAAAAAAATGAGACGGTGAATTGAGTCACCGCCTTGTGTATAGGAAAACCCCCACTTAAAATAGGAATATGGCTAGCATATCTGCTCTGAGTACTTCTTAATATCTGACAGCCCAACATATTTAGTTATTTTATCACCATGTGAAATAATTAAGGTTGGGGCTGTTCTAACGCTATATCTTTCAACTAAATCCACATGCTTTGCAGCATCTAATACTTTTATTTTATCATTCACTAGGTATTCTTTTGCAATATGACAATTAGGACAGGTTTGAGTCGTAAACAAGTATTTAGCATCTAATGCAGGTTCTGCTGTTGCAGCTGCTAAATCATGACTTTTTTCTGTCTCCTTTTTATCCCTATTGAATGCCAATCGATCGGGTTCGTATTCAACTCTATTCTTGAATTCTTGAGTTTTTCCATCATTCCAGTTTTGTACAGGGCGATAGTAGCCTGTTATTCTACTATAGACCTCTGTTTTCTCACCACACTTTGGACACTTATGTTCTTCACCAGCTATATAGCCATGTTTCTTACAAATAGAGTAAGTTGGTGAAATCGTATAATAAGGCAGTTTGAAATTCTCGGCAATGGTCTTAACCAGCTTTGCTGCCGCTTTCCAATCTGGAAGCTTTTCTCCCAAGAAACCATGAAAAACCGTACCTGATGTATACTTTGTTTGAAATTCGTCTTGTATATCTAATGCTTCAAATATATCACAAGTCGCATCGACTGGCAAGTGAGAACTATTTGTATAATAAGGGGTGTCCCCTTTTTTGCCAGCTGTAATTATATCAGACCATTTCTTTCTATCGGCTTTAGCCAATCGATAGGTTGTTGATTCGGCTGGTGTTGCCTCAAGATTATATAAGTCTCCATAACGCTCTTGGTAATCCGATAATCTATTTCTCATATGATCAAGTACCTTTAAGCCAAAACTTTTAGCTTTATCATCGACTAAGCTTTTGCCTATCCATTGTGCATTGACGGCAGCTTCATTCATCCCCAGTAATCCAATCGTTGAAAAATGATGATCAAAGGTTCCAAGATAACGTTTCGTATAGGGGTATAATCCTTCTTCTAATAATTTATTGATGACATCCCGTTTTATTTTTAAGGAACGGGCAGAAATATCCATGATTCGGTTTAGCCTATTAAAAAAATCCTCTTCATTATTTGAAAGATAGGCGATTCTAGGTAAGTTTATGGTTACAACTCCAACCGATCCTGTACTCTCACCTGAGCCAAAGAAACCACCCTGCTTCTTTCTCAGCTCTCTTAAATCCAATCTTAAACGACAACACATACTTCTAATATCACTAGGTTCCATATCACTATTAATGTAATTTGAGAAATAAGGGGTTCCGTATTTGGCTGTCATTTCAAATAAAAGTTGATTATTCTCAGTTTCTGACCAATCAAAATCCTTTGTTATAGAATACGTTGGAATAGGATATTGAAAACCTCTTCCATTAGCATCCCCTTCAATCATAATTTCTATAAAAGCTTTATTAATTAAATCCATTTCCTTTTGACAATCTTTATAGTTAAAATCCTGCTCTTTGCCTCCTATAATAGCAGGAAGCTCTGCAAGATCATGGGGTACCTTCCAGTCTAGTGTAATGTTAGAGAACGGCGCCTGAGTCCCCCACCTGCTTGGTGTATTTACACCAAATATGAAGGATTGTATACATTGTTTTACCTCTTTATATGTAAGATTATCTATTTTTACAAAAGGTGCTAAATAGGTATCAAAAGATGAAAAAGCTTGAGCGCCTGCCCATTCGTTTTGCATAATACCTAAAAAGTTAACCATTTGATTACATAAGGTAGATAAATGACTTGCTGGTGCTGAGGTTATTTTACCCGGAATTCCTCCAAGACCTTCTTCAATCAACTGCTTTAACGACCAGCCTGCACAATACCCTGTTAACATAGATAGATCGTGTATATGTAAATCACCCGTCCTATGGGCGTTAGCAATTTCATCATCATAGATTTCTGATAACCAGTAATTGGCTGTTATAGCTCCTGAATTATGTAAGATAAGACCACCTACGGAATAGGTTACGGTAGAGTTTTCCTTTACTCTCCAGTCTTCTTCATTAACATAACTATTGACAATATCCTTGTAATCTAAAATGGTGGATTTCATATTTCGGATTTTTTCTCTTTGTTTCCGATACAAAATATATGCCTTAGCTACATCTGTATAGCCCGATTGCTCTAATACTGCTTCAACACTATCTTGGATATCCTCAACATGTATTTTATCATCCCTTAATTTAGTTTGAAAATCTGCCGTAACTCTCAAGACAAGCATATCTAAAATATCACTTGTATACAGTTTTTCAGTTGCTGTAAAAGCTTTTGTAATGGCCTCCTTAATCTTAGATAAGGTAAAATTGGTAATCTCACCATCTCTTTTTACAACCTGAAACATGTTAACTACCCCTTTCTTATGACTAAGTAATAATATAGCATACTTTGTATGGAGAGTCAATAAATTAGCACTATATAATGTGTGTCTAACTGTATCATATTACTATATATAGTGGTTTAGCCGATGGTTAATATTACCTATTTACATACGGATAGTTATTGTATTATTGAGTATTACAAGTTCTTGTCAACCAACTCTTTTATAACAAATGCTTTGTACTTTTATCTACATAAGCCTCAATATAAATACCATCATTTCTATAGTCTTCAGCTAATATCGGTCCAGATTGCCTAATCTTGTTGAGTACCGAAGCTTGATCATAGGGTATGATGCATTTAACCAATTCTTTGTCCTCATAAGCTATAAGCTCTAGACATTCCATCAACTTATCTAGTCCCTTTTGATCCTTGATTGAAGTACGAAGTTTATATCTGGCTTTGTTATCCTTAAGCTGGGTATCTGCTTCAGGAAGGTCTATTTTATTGAGAAGTGTAATAATGGGTTTATTAACTGCACCCAATCGTTCTAATGTTTCATAAACCAACTCTATCTGTTTATCAGCATTTGGATGCGTACAATCAACCACATGTATTAATAAGTCTGCCACAACTGCCTCTTCTAGTGTGGATTGGAATGCTTCTATAAGGTGGTGCGGTAATTTCCTAATAAATCCAACCGTATCAGTCAGTAGTATAGGCAGACCACTTGGTAGCTCTAATTGTCTTGTCGTTGGATCTAAAGTAGCAAAGAGCTGATCTTCCTCTAATACAGATGCATGAGTTAGGGTATTTAATAAAGAAGATTTACCAGCATTCGTATAGCCAACAATAGCCGCATTTAGTAACCCTTTTTTCTTTCTATTTTCTCTAATGAGTGTCCTGTGATTAGAAACCCCAAGTAATTCTTTTTTCAAATTTGATATTCTATTTCTAATATATCTTCGATCTGTTTCTAGCTTTTTCTCTCCAGGTCCTCTTGTTCCAATACCACCACCTAGCCTAGATAAAACTTTTCCCATACCTGTTAATCGTGTCATTCTATATTTTAACTGAGCCAATTCAACTTGAATATTACCTTCCTTTGTTCTAGCTCTTTTAGCAAAAATGTCTAAAATAAGCATGGTTCTATCCATAACCTTTGTTTCTAACATTTCTTCTAAATTTTTATGCTGTGAAGGGGATAATTCATCATCACAAACAACTCCCGTTGCATCATATGCTTTTATCAATAGTTTTATTTCTTCAATTTTTCCTTTACCAATATAAGTAGCAGGATGAATACTCTCTCTATTTTGAATGGACTTAGCCACTGTAACAGCACCCGCTGTGTCAGCAAGTGCCTCTAACTCTTGAATAGAATAGTCCATATCTAATTCATTATGTTGTGTAGCAACCCCTATTAATACCACTTTCTCTACTAGCGTCTGATTATCATGCAGCATACCAGATCTCCTCTTCTCTTTATTGTATCTTTAAATGATTTACCATAAAAAATTAAAGTAATTCTTCTTGAATAAATTGTATTTCCAATTCAGCCTCTTCATACTTCTCATCCATCTCTAATACCTTATTGAATAAATTAATGGCTTCTTGATACTGTCCAAGATATTCTAAAGATAAGCCTTTATAAAAATAACCTTCAACATTTTGTGGATCAACTTCAATGGCTTTTTCAAAAAAGTCAATGGATTGATTAAGCAGGTTTGCTTTTTGAGACGCTATACCCGAATCAATAAGAATGGTATAATTGAGCGGATCCTGCTGTAGGTAAATTTTCATTGTATCTACAGCCTCATTATATTGTTCTAGATAAATATGAAGATACGCCTTTTGAATCGTACCATCAAGATTATTATACTCTGAGGCTTTTGCATAATCCAAAAGCGCTTGATCAAAATCCTTTATCTTATAGTATGCGCATCCACGACTTAAATATAGCTGTGAATAGCTCGGCCAATTTTCCATAGCATGACTTAAGATATTAATTGCTTCATCATATTGCTCTAAAGCTGTTAGTATTAAGCCTTTGGTATTATAGGTTTCTGGAATCATAGAGTTCATTGAAATAGCAGTTTGTATATTTTTTAGTGCAGCTTCGTAATCTTCTTGAAGATATAACACATACCCTTTATTTGCATGTGCATAGACGTAGGATGAATTGAGTTCTATCGCCTTATCAAAGGCTTCTATAGATGCTTCCAATCGACTCATATTCTTTAAAGTTAGTCCTAATGCATTATAAACAGCTTCATTATCTGGGTCAGCTTCTATTGCTTTATGATAGTAGGTTAAAGATTGTTCATAGTCTTCCAAATGATTGTATGTCGTACCTAGAGTGATATAAAGAACGGATAAGCTTATATTGTCTTTAAATTCATCAGTATAAATCAAAGCTTGATTTAAATACTCTAAAGCTTCATTGACATCACCTGTTTCCAGATATATATGCCCTAAAATACTATAGCCATAAACATTTTTCTCATCTATCTCTATTGCTGTATTTACATCAGCTATCGCTTGTGTTGTTTCGCCTATTTCAAATAAGGTCATACCTTTATTAGCATAAGCATCTGAGTTCTCTGGATTAAGCTCTATAGCTTCTTCAAACTTTGCAATCGCCTGCTCATAATTACCCTGCTGATATAGGGTATAACCTTCTTTGTTTAAAGTAGATGCATTCTTAGAACACGACCCTAAAACCATGCATACTAGAATTAAACAAATTAAAAAACATCCTTTTCTCATTGGTACATCTCCTTATTCCCTATTAAACATAAAATTCCAATAAAATAACAATACTATCATACCACAACTCTCATCCAATGAACACAAAATTTGGACTATCTATTACCTCGTATCGCCTCAAAAGTACCCAATAAATTCAATTCTCCATACCCCCACTCTGGATTAGGATAATCTAATACATCCTTCCGTGTCGCCCCTCGAATTAAATAATTCTTTACCTTCTGAGTATCCATATCCTTATCATTCCCAAGAAGAATACCCCACTCAAGTAATAGTGCTGCCGCTCCTCCTGTTATAGCAGAAGCGATACTGGTACCTGTTCTTGTGCCAAATTGATTCCCTGGCAGTGGTCCTATTACATCCACTCCTGGAGAAACTAAATCAGGTTTTAATTCTTCATCCCTAGTTAATCCTCTGCCAGAAGATAGATATAAGCTCCCTGAGCGGTCATCATAAGCTCCACTGGTTAAAAGTCCAATAGCACTAGATGGCATGGTTAGTGTTGTATACGGATCCGGCTGCAAAAACTGTGTGTTTTCATCAATCCACCCTTCTCTTGGCAACCATGCATCAAATCGTCCATCTACGATAAAATCCCCATAGACAGTTATAGTCCATATGCCCTCGGTTGGATCTTGAAACCTCACATGAATCACTTGATCCCCTGTTCTCTCCTCTGCTAAATCATAAACAACAAATAGCTTTGTTCTCTCTAGAATAAGGCTGACCTCTTCTGTTTCTGTCAACCTAGCTGGTATTCTATCAATAAATTCACCAGTCGGCGAAGTAATGGATATGGACATCTTGTCTGGTGCATTATTCCATATTGATAGAATAAATCCTGCTTCTCCTTCTGCAACTCGAATCTGAATATTCTTCGTTAACTCATCTTTTTCAAATTGTCCTCTAAAATGATGAGCAAGGTTAGCCTCATTACCAGATGGTATGGATACCACCTTTCCTTTTCTACGCGCTGTATCTATAAGAAAAGATTCTAAATATGAACTGCCATCATGAGCACCTTGATTGCTTCCTAACCCTATAATAATGACTAAAGGTCTATCTAAAGCATTCGCTTTTTCTTCTAAATATTTTACAGCAAACATTATATCTGTTTCTTGATAGACTTCCTCTTCTTTATCTCCTAGTAGATAAAACTCTCGGAGGCATCTCTTAGCTTCTTTTAACTTGACAACTAAAAGGTCAGCATCTGGAGCTGCTCCAATAAAATCCTCTTCCTGCACCTCTCTACCTGCTGCTATACCCGCAAGAAAAGTGCCGTGTCCAAAATCATCTCTTGATGGAACTATGGAATAGGGATCTTCTGCTTGTATGGCATTGTTAATAGCTTCAGCGGTATATTCTGTTCCATACTGGAAGCCTTCAGGGGGACTACCTTGAAGTGTTTGATCCCATAAACTCAAAATCTTTGTAGTATTATCCTCATATCTAAAAACACTATTCATATAGTCAATACCTGTATCTATAACGCCAACAAGGATACCCTGTCCTCTCAAAGGCACATAGGGCTGAGTATGAAATCCCAAAATACCAGATGCATCTAAGCTCTGTTTTCCATAGGGTCCAACAAGCGCGGGTACCATACCACTCACCATTAAGTCCGTTTTATTACTACAGTTCTCATCTCCTATAAATTTCTGGAAAACAGCAAATCTATCGTTAATAACCTCCACACAATCAGGACCATACTTTTGTAGAATATCATTAATGTCTCCTCCTTGATATTCCACGATAAAATCAATAAACTCTTCAGATACAATAGCATTCTTACACGGATCTTCTAGCATTTCCTGCACACTCAAAGTCCTTGTAAAAACCTGTTCTAAACACAGTGTACCATACCCCCAAGTCTCATTGGGGTAGTTATAGAGTGTCTCATTTCTATTAGCACTTTTATGTAGATAGGCTTTTATTTTTTCTCCATAGAGAAAAGGGTCATTTCCTCTCACAATACCCCACTCCATTAATAACGCAGCTGCACCTGTTACAAAAGGCGCTGCCATACTTGTTCCACTTAATGGACCATAACCTCCACCGGGTATCGTCGACATAATATCCACACCAGGTGCAACCAAATCTGGTTTAACCATATTAGTTGCTCTCGTATAGCCTCGCCCAGAAAAAGGGGCAATACTATTCGTTACAGAATTATAAGCTCCTACAGTTATGACTTTTCCAGCGGTTGAAGGAACAGTTAATGTTGTATTAACTGTAGGTCTAAAGAATGCTGTTTCAGTACTCAAGGAGCGTGTCGTAGGCAGCCACATATCAAAGTTACCTTGAACAATATCGGCACCTCTCAAAATAATTTTCCAGATCCCATCATTGATATACGTATTTGTTGGTAACAGCTCTATGAATATCTCTTGATCAATATTAAAAGGAGAAGGCATACCATAATAAATATAGACATCGGTTTGATCTAGAGTAAATTGTTGCTGACCTAAAGTCTGCATAATAAATCCAGAAGATTCACCGCTTGGTGATTGAATAAGTATTTCAATGTCATCTGAATAAGACTTCCATAACTGAATGTTTAGTGATAGCTCTCTTAAGCCTACGGCAAGCTCGATGGTCTCATCCTCTCCCTCAACAAGCAATCCAGATGTATGATGCGAAGCATCTCCTTCATTACCTGAGGCAATCACTATCACACTTTTCCATTCATTTGCCATTTCATTGATATAAGCTTCAAATAGGGAGTTACCATCATGTGAACCATAATTATTTCCAAAGCTTAGGTTAATGGCAACCGGCTTTTGCTGTTCTTCCGCTTTATTTATAATATACCTTAAAGCTCTCATAAGCTCAGTTGTTCTAGGGAAAGACTCTTTACCTCTACTTCCAAGCTTGACAACAATTAGGTCACTCTCTGGTGCTATTCCTGTATAAGTACCATTACTAGCTCTACCGTTACCAGCTGCTATACCTGCCACATGTGTACCATGACCAATGCTATCTTCAGATGGTACTATGGCTAATCTGTCAAAAGGATTACTTTCATTTAATGCTTGATTGATTTCCTCACTTGTATACTCTGTTCCACTAACAAATCCTTCAGGTGGATTTCCTTCTATGGTTTGATCCCATATACTTATAATTCTTGTACTTCTATCATCATTAATAAAATCTGGATGTGCATAATCAATACCAGAATCAATAATACCAACGATAACGCCTTCTCCTTTTAGTCCTGGAAAAACATTCTGTACAGGTACAACGCAAGCTGCCCTTCTTGCTTGGTTCAGCATAAAATTAATACTCTTAGGTTTCTCAATATATTCTACTTCAGCTAGATCAGCTAATGATTCTATATTATTTTCCTGAATAGTCAATATTGCATATTCATTAGTCAAAATCTCAACTTCAATACCTAATGATTCTAATCTCTCAATGTTACCATTATATTTTACAATAAGCTCCCAAGTATTTGTATCTTCATCATAGCCCACACTTAGATCGGGTGATTTTTGTAATTCTTCTTTTGGAAGACTAAGAGATAGATTTAACTCGTTTTCAAGCTTTTGATTACTCATAGCAGCCCCCTAAAATAGTTTCTTACTTATTTTTATGAAAATAATTAGCAATTATTGTATAAAAAATATAAATTCGCTCATACTATTATTGTAATTTCCTTTGAAGTATGATTTTCACCTGCCAATGATAAAAGATTTGTTTTACAAATCTTAGACAGGTAATCCAAGATAACTATCCTCCCATACTTTTATCCACATTTTTAAATGTGGATATTTTTTTGTGGGGAGAAACGCAGTTTTTGTCGATTGTGAATTATTTATAGGAGTATTGCTCATCATTGAGTAAGAAAACAAATAAATATACTAAAATACTAATACCATTGACACATTTATGGTAAAATGGTACAATTCACCTATATGCAATCGGTTGCATTTTATACGTGGAGGAGGAAATGTAATGGCAAAATGGATACGTCTACTCTTCGTATTTACTTGTATTTTATTAATTGTTGGATGCTCTAACTCAGACCTCAATGTTCCAACAAGTCAACCTAAAGGATCTGACACTATTACAATCGAAGTATTACAGTTAAAAGTGGAGATTATTGATGCATTGGATGCTTTGGCAAGAGATTTTGAGAAAATCCATCCCAATATTAAGGTTATTATTGATACGGTTGGAGGTGGAGAGGATTATAATGCTATTCTAAGAGCTAGATTTAACTCTGGGTCTCCGCCTAATATTTTTCATGCTAATGGTCCACAGGATATTATAGATTATGTAGATTTTTTAACCCCTTTAAATGATCAACCGTGGGTAAAACATGTTGTAGAAGGTTCATTAGATAAAATGACCAAAGATGGTAAAATCTATGGACAACCCATAGGTATAGAAGGGTATGGAATCATCTATCATAAATCTATGTTTGAACAAGCTGGTATTAATCCTTATGACATAACCTCTTTATCGGCGCTAAGAACAGCCTTTAGAACACTTGAATCAATGAAAGAAGAGCTAGGTATAGAGACCGTATTATCCTATTCTGTTGGTGATACCGCTTGGTGGACAGCTTCATTTCACACTTTTAATGTTGCCTTTTCTATGCAGGAAGATCCATTTAGATGGGTACATGATATAGATACAGGTAAAGCAAGGTTTGAAGATAACGATAGAATAGAAGGCATGCTAAACTTATTGGACTTATTCTGTGATTACAGCTATGAAGATCTAATGACCGTTTCTTATGATAATCAAGTCGGTAACTTCGCAGTAGGTAAGACTGCATGCCTGCATCAAGGCGTGTGGGTCTATGGTATGCTATCTGAAATTGATCCTGATTTGGATATCGCCTTTTTACCTATTCCTCTAAGTGATGATCCTAGTTGGAATAATGATTGCCTACCTATCGGTGTTTCTAATTATTATGCGATTAATTCAAAGGACAAATCAGATGAAGAGATTCATGCATCTAAACTATTTTTAGATTTTATTGCTTCAACCGAACGTGGACACCAGTTTATTGTGGATGAATGCGGTTTAATTCCAGCTTTTACAAATATCACCCTAACCCCTAAAGATCCTCTATCTCAATCCATTCAAACCTATGTTAAGTCAGGAAAAATCATACCATGGATTGTTTGGGGCTATGTACCAGCAGGATTTATTGAGACCGATGTAACACAGGCTATACATAATTATTATAAAAAAAACATTAGTAAAAATGAATTTGCTAGATTTCTAGATATTAAGTGGCATGAAGCTAGATCCTCTCAACAATAACACTGATACCAGCTAGACATAACGTTCGTTCGTGATAAGGAGCTGAAATTATGCACAAAAAACTAAAAAAGGCTTTAAAATTCTGGGGGTTTTTAGCCCCTAGTTTATTTTCATTTGTTGTTGTCATCTTCATACCATTTATCATCGGTATTTACTATTCATTCACGGATTGGTCAGCAATACCTGGAAAAGCCATACATTTCATTGGCATCCACAATTATATACAAATCTTTCATGACAAGCAATTTGGGTTAGCTTTTATAACGACCATTAAGTTCACAGTACTATGTGTTCTACTCATTAACATCATTGGCTTTAGTATGGCTTTATTAGTAACAAGAAAACTAAAATCAGCGTATCTACTAAGAACCATTTTCTTTATGCCTAATTTAATTGGTGGTATTATTCTCGGCTTTATATGGAAGTTCATATTTAATGAATTGTTTCCTAATCTATATTCTATCACTCAAGTAGGACTTTTTGGCATTAAGTTCTTGAGTGAATCCAACACTGCCATTCTAGCTATGGCCATTGTAACGACTTGGCAAATGGCAGGTTATATCATGATCATCTATATAGCCGCATTGCAGAATATCCCTCAGTACATATTAGATGCTTCGGATATTGATGGTGCAAATCCTTGGCAGAAGATTAGAAAAATTATTCTCCCACTTGTAAGACCAGCTTTTACACTTAGTTTGTTTATGACATTATCCAACTCCTTTAAGATGTTTGACCAAAATGTCTCCTTGACCAATGGTCAGCCTGCAAGAAAAACAGAACTATTAGCATTAAATATTTATACTGAAGCATTTTCTAAATCCAACTATTCTAAAGCTCAAGCTATGGCAATCCTATTTTTTATTGTTGTGGCAGGGGTTACCTTAACTCAAGCTTATTTTAATAAAAAAAGAGAGGTGGAATGGTAATGCCTAGAAAAAAAATACGATTATGGGTCTTGGAACTATTTGGCATACTCTTAGGATTCGTCTACATCTCTCCTTTCTATTTTGTCATTATTAATGCATTAAAATCAAAGAGAAATGTTTTTTTAGATAGATTAAGATTACCAGAAAATATACACCTTGAAAACTTTATCATTGCAGCAGAAAAAATGGATTACATACAAGCCTTTAGGAATTCTATTATCATAACGACATTAAGTCTTTTTGCAATTGTCTTATTTTCTTCCATGGCAGCATGGGTTTTAGTTCGAACAAAAACAAAAATAAGTCAATGGATATTCTTTATGTTTATTTCAGCTCTGCTAATTCCCTTTCAAACTGTTATGTTTCCATTAACTTTCTTGATGGGTAAGCTGGATCTACTAAACAATCATTTGGCTATGGTCTTTATATATCTTGGTTTTGGATCCAGTCAATCTATTTTTATCTATCATGGCTTTATAAAAAGTATTCCAAGAGAATTAGAAGATGCTGCCATTATGGACGGCTGTAGTCATTGGGAAGTCTATAAGATGATTATATTTCCTCTTTTAAAACCAATATCTATAACGGTTGCTGTTATCAATGGAATGTGGATGTGGAATGATTATCTACTCCCTAACTTAATGTTGCACGACAAAGCAGTTCGGACGATTCCTTTAGCTGCTAAGTATTTCTTTAGCGCTTTTTCAAAGGACTGGCATCTTGCTACTGCCGCCTTAACCATATCTATTATCCCTGTCATTCTCTTTTATTTTATTGCCCAAAAACATATTGTAAAAGGAATAATAGCTGGTTCCGTTAAATAAATAGATTAGCAGCACAACTTAACCCTTAATGATGTTGACAAAATTCAACACTTACCTTATTATTGAATAAGAAAATACATAAGGAGGCAGCTATGTACGATAATGTAAAGCTTTTGGAACACCCGTTACTACAACATAAATTAACCTTATTAAGAGATAAGAATACGACATCTAAGGATTTCAGAGCACTTGTCAAGGAAGTTGCTATGTTAATGGGTTATGAAGTGACTAGAAACTTTCCATTAGAAGAAATTGAGTTAGAAACCCCTATCTGTGAAACGAAATCCAAAGTTATATCAGGTAAAACAGTTGCTATTGTTCCCATCTTAAGAGCCGGCTTAGGTATGGTAGATGGATTATTGAATCTTATTCCTACTGCTAAAGTTGGTCACATTGGTTTATATAGAAATGAAGAAACTCTTCAACCCGTCGAATACTATTGTAAATTACCAAAGGATATTGAAAAAAGAACCGTTATTATTACAGAACCTATGCTTGCAACAGGAGGTTCTATTATAGCTGGTGTTAATTTATTAAAATCCTATGGTGTACAAGATATAAAAATCATGTGCCTTGTCACATCCAAACCAGGCATTGAAGAAGTGTACAAGCATCATCCAGAAATACAAATTTATACAGTAGCAATTGATGAAAAACTTAATGAAATTGGGTATATTACACCTGGATTAGGTGATGCAGGCGATAGAATTTTCGGAACAAAATAAAATAGGCCATAAAAGATTTATCGCATAGAAATTTTTTCTATGCGATAAAATATATGACTCATACTAATTCATTAAGACTATCAATTAAATTCTATAAACAATTTGTGGTTTCTCATTATTAAAATTATCTTTAATATATTTCTCTATGATAGTATCTGCTTTCTTTGCCGTATGGATAAGTTCATCCACCTCATAATAGTTAAAATAGTTGACAATATTACTGCAGCTTAGCGATTCCTTCAAGTCCTTATCCAAATCATACTCTTTAAAATTTTCGAGAACACTTAACGGTTCATCTGCTATTAACGCGTTTAATACAATCCATTTCAAAAAATCTGGATTATAAGCATAATGAAAAGCAAGCTGTACAAAACTCAATTGGTTTAATACTTGATCAACCGTGTTTTCAAATATTTCACTCACTACATTCAAAGCCTTATCTGAACTAATACTAACCTGTTGTTTTAGCGTAATATATATAGACGTTATTGAAACGGACCAATTTAAGTTGGTTTTACCAATCATCTTAAATATATCTGTCTCGTTTTCTAACTGTTCGTATTTATCCATAGTAGCATTAATAAAATCATTAATTTTATTTTTATTCATCACAGAAGTTAATAAATTACTTTCTTGCTGTAATACCTCTCTTAAGCGACACATCTTTTTCATGTCTGTCCCCTCCATTTATATAGTCATGAGTAACATATAGGCTCACAATATATATGTATATGCTTATGTCATTAAAAGTATTACAACTAGTCATAGTTTAATTGACTTAAATGTCTGATTTCATTAGTATATTAGCTATAGGTAACCAAAAGAATTGTTATTATTTTTATTACACTCTTATTATTATAACCTCTAATTATTAATTTTATAAGAACAAATGGTTAACAATAGTTACATTATAACATTTATTCATGATTTTGGAAATAAAAATTATTTTTGAGTTTCTTATTTTTTTGTCAACAAATTTCTCTAATCCGTTACTTAACTGCATTTGTTTCAGTTAAATTGTCGGAAACTGTTGTTAGATTAATGGAAAAAAAATTACTGTCCTGAATTCGTAGGGGTATTTTTTAGCTGAGTTAACCGTTGTTTTATTATTTTTTCATACCCTTGTTCAGTAATATCGTAATACACTTTTCCCACCAATTCATCAGGCAGGTACTGTTGCCTTACATAATGATCTGGATAGTTATGCGCATACTTATAGTCTATGCCATGACCTAACATTTTTGCACCTTTGTAACTGGCATCTTTTAAATAATTTGGTATAGAACTGATTTGCACATCCTCAACATCCTTATAAGCCTTTTTTATCCCTAGGTAAGCTGCATTACTTTTTGGAGCACAAGCAACATAAGCAGCTGCTTGAGACAGAATGATTCTACCTTCTGGCATACCTATAAAATCAACCGCCTGTGAAGCTGCAACAGCAACCGATAAAGCCATAGGATCCGCATTTCCAACATCTTCTGAGGCACAAATAACAATTCTTCTAGCAATAAATTTAGGATCTTCCCCTGCATATAGCATGCGTGCTAAATAATAAAGCACTGCATCTGGATCGGAACCTCTCATACTTTTTATAAATGCGGAAATGATATCGTAATGATTATCCCCATCCTTATCATAAGAAATTGCTCTCTTCTGTATACATTGCTGCGCAACATCTAGGGTTAAATGAATACACCCTTGTTCATTCTGCTCAGTAGTTAATGCTCCTAATTCTATTGCATTAAGAGCTGCTCTAGCATCACCGTTGGCAACATCAGAAAGAAAGGTTAAAGCATCCTCAGCTATATGAATATTGAGATGACCCAGTCCTTTTTCTTTATTTGCAACCGCTCGTTCTAATAATACGTGAATATCCTTACTTTCTAAAGGCTTTAGCTGAAAAATTCTTGATCTAGAAACGAGAGCTCTGTTAACTTCAAAATAAGGATTTTCAGTTGTGGCACCAATAAGCGTAATCGTACCATCTTCCACAAATGGCAGAAGATAATCCTGCTGTGCTTTATTAAAACGATGTATTTCATCAATAAATAGAATAGTTTTTTTGCTATACATGCCTAATCTATCTTTTGATTCATCAATCACCTTTTGAATATCCTTTTTACCTGATACCGTCGCATTTAACTGAACAAACTCTGATTGAGTAGTATTAGCTATGACCTTTGCTAAGGTTGTTTTACCCGTTCCAGGTGGTCCATAAAATAGTATTGAACCTAATTGGTCTGCTTTAATAGCTCTATACAGCAATTTGTCCTTACCAATAATATGTTCTTGTCCAACAACATCTTCTAATATAATTGGACGCACCCTTGCTGCTAATGGCGCCTCTTTTTCTAAAGTTTTTTCACGCATCATATCAAATAAATCCATTATTTACTACTCCTAGTTCATTATCTATTAGTCTAATCATAATTATCTTAATTAAGATATATTCCCCTAAGTAATCCATTTTACAACGTTTCTTTAGGCTTTGAAAAATAAAAGCCTTGTGAGTAATTGACGCCTAATTCACCAACCACATCATATACATCACCATTATGTACATATTCTGCCACAGTTTCTACTCCTAATTTTTTTGCAAAGGAAACAATGGTTTCAGCAATAATTTGAGACTTTTTATCGTCATTAATATGCTTAATGATAGATCCATCAATTTTAATAATATCAACCATAAGCTGTGTTAAATACATAAAATTGGAATAACCTGATCCAAAATCATCTATAGCAATTTTAGCTCCTCTTGATTTCACTTCATTAATGAATGTCATTACTTCATCAAATTCTTCAATGCCTTCTGATTCTACAATTTCAAATATAGCTCGCTCAGCCACTTGCTTATCCTCCAAAAGGGTGTAAATATATTGTCTAGTTTTTTTATTAACTATATCAGAAATTAATACATTAATTGAAAAATCATAATACTCTTTTGAAAACTTTTCAAAGGTTTTCTTTAACATAATTCGCGTTAATTCAGGATAATAACCCGCTTTTTTTGCTACTGTTAAAAATAAATATGGAGAGATAAGATTACCCTCTTCATCAATCATTCTTATTAATGACTCATATTTAACTATTTTTCGTGTTTGGTTATCAATAATAGGTTGAAAATAAGGAACAATTCTATTTTCACTAATGGCATTTCTTATCCGAGTAGCCATTTCTAAATTTGTTCTAATGTTTTCTACTAATTCCAAGTCATCCGTATAGAGTTGTAACGGAAGTCCTTGTTTTTTTGCATAATCTAAAATAATACCCGCTTTTTCTATTAGCTTATTTTGATCAATAACAATCCCTACAGTTGTTTCTATAATAATATGATAATCATGTATGATGAATGTCTTTTCCTTCAACTGATGCTGTAAATCTTGACATAAATCAATAAACGCTCTATCTTCACAGCAATCTGACGCTATAATAGCAAATAGACATGTATCCATCTGATAGCATACTAATCCATGCCGTTTAAGTTGCTGCGTTAAAAACATCCCTACTTGCCTGAGTAGAATATCTCCAATATCATTGCCATAGAAATTATTAATATTTGAAAAAGCTTTAATATCAAGAACACTCAGCTTATTTATTCTTCCATTTTCAATATCGTATTTCAATCTATTTTTATTAGGTAAACCTGTAATATCATCTGTGTAATACAGCTCCTGCAATTCTTTAGTTTTTTCAAAAACTTTTTTCTCAAGCTCATTATTTAATTGATTGAGCTCTTGGCTTGTTGTTTTTATTAGATGATGCAAAACTGACTCTTCCACATTCTTAAAGAATTTCTTTTCTGTTAGAATGGTGTTGTCAATCTTTATTCTAGCATTAATGTCTTCTGATAAGCCAAGAAATGTAGAAGTTTGCATATATAAAGTATTCGTGCCATCAATATAACTAAACTCACCATATGTGTAACAGCCACCCACAGATATTTCATAGCTCAAAGGCTTTAGTTCATAGTCGATTAGTTCTTTTAATAGGGTGATTCTTCCTGAACAAGAATATACAAATAAACTTTCTATGGGTTTGTTGACTATTTTTTTATGTGTGTTTCTTGCTCCATTTAGAATATCTACTAAATTACCATATCCTAAACGTATTTTTTCACCATTTTTTACGTGTGCTGCTAACACTAACTCATCTGTATCACTTAGGGATATAATAGGATGAGTTACGTATCTTCCATTCCTTTCTAAAGCTAAAGGAAACTTAATCCCTATATCACTATAGTCTTCAAAGTTTTGTCCGATATGATTAAGGTAAAATCTCTTTGCTGGTGTGTTCTCTATTTCATAGATAATATTTCCCTGAGATTTTGTAATGGTCATTTCTCTACCAATAGGTACCCAGCTAAAGCTACTATCCGTATGAACATACAAGCTATCGCTATTTAGTGACACAGCTACTATCCCCTCTTCATAGATATGATTCTCATCAAAAACATATCTTTTATTAGATAAGGAACTGCCACCTGCAACACCACCTGCAATGATAATAGATTTTTTAACAGATTCGATCCCTTGAAGCAGCAAGTTTCCATCGATATCACTGCTTCCACTAGCAAACATAATAAGCGCCTTTGATTGCTTTGTTATAATACTTTCAGCAAGTATTCTAGCTCCTGAATATTTGCTAGTATTTTTATAGTTAACACTATGAGCCTTAATCCATGTTTTTTGAAAAGTTGTAATACTAATAACAGTTGTATTAGTCATAGAACAACCATCTATAATTTCTCCAGCTGATGTACACCCAATAATTTTTGCTTTCGGTAGTACCGACTTTATTTCTCCAACGAGTTTTTTTATATAAGTATAGTTACAATTTCCTGTAAAAATTTGAACGAGTATTTGACCGATAAGATTCCTGCCCTGTTGAGATACATATTCTGTAAACTGTTTCATATCCTTGTATAACACATTATAAGTTTTCATATATTTCCCCTTGTCTAAAATAATTTATCTTTTGCAGTATTATACGAATATTCCCTCCACCTTACATACTACTATTATATCATCAAGTAGCAATATCTTCAATCTTGTAAACACTTTTAAGTTGTTACAT
Source organism: Vallitaleaceae bacterium (assembly GCA_028277605.1). Taxonomy (GTDB): domain Bacteria; phylum Bacillota; class Clostridia; order Lachnospirales; family Vallitaleaceae; genus JANQFZ01. The sequence goes on from JANQFZ010000072.1 coordinate 92,968, forward strand.
TTTTGAGCTTCCCCATTTAAATGTTATATTTTTTGTGAATCAATTAATTAATAAAACGTTTTATTTCTGAATTTATAATAAATACTATCAGTTTTCTATTTTTATCTAAATCAATTTTTTAAAAACAGTTGGAAAGGGCACAGTGTTCAACTGATCATGAGTTATCCATTGATGATAAGGATAATCAATAAGATGCGATTTGCTAACCTCAATTCTATAGCATATAATGTTCCATATTCTATGTGTAAATATATGTACGGCCCGTTTCTTTACTTCAATATGATCCGTTTGTAAATCAAAACTATCTTGTAGTTCTTGAATTATGGATTTCCCGTCTTTAAACCCCAATTGTTTTTCTATAATTGGTAATCCCCATAGATTTGCTAAAAGTCCTTCGGTTGGTCTCTTAATAATAAGAACCTTATTATCGTTTACAACATAGGCCGCTTCCATTTCTAATTTTTTCTTTACTAAACGTCTAGCTTTCACAGGTCTGTCCAATTGGTTGCCAACTTGATAAGATTGACATAAAAAAGACAACGGACACTGTTCACATTGAGGTCTTTTAGGTGTACAAACAACCGAACCTAATTCCATTAAAGCTTGATTAAACTGCCCAACTTCTCTAGGCAATAATGTTTTAGCAAGCATTTCAAACTCTTTTTTAGTTTTTTGTTTGCCGATATCGGAATCCATGTTAAATATTCTGGAAAGCACTCTCATTACATTTCCATCCACCGCCGGTAACGGCATATTGTAGGCGATGCTTAATACAGCTCCTGCCGTATAAGAACCTATCCCAGGTAAAGCTAATGCCTTTTTATAATTTTGGGGAAAGGTGCTGTTATGCTGTTGAGTTAGAATCAAAGCGCACTGTTTCAATCGTTTTGCCCGAGAATAATATCCCAGTCCTTCCCACAACTTATAAACCAATTCTTCTTCTGCATCTGCTAATGCCTGCACATCTGGCAAAGCTTTTATAAATCTTTTATAATACTTAATCACTGTCTTTACCTGTGTTTGCTGTAACATAACTTCAGAAATCCATATCTTATAAGGATCACAAGTTTTTCTCCAAGGCAAGTCTCTTTTTTCTATTTCAAACCAATCAAGTAATTTCTCTTGTAATTGTAGGATGTCATTATCTTTCATTATATTTAAGCCTCCATACCTATTATCTAATCGTATCATAACTTCATTCGCCAATTATAACAACGCTTTTTTATCAATACTAGATAACAAATTTTACCATTTCAGTCATTCATACCTATATATCCCTTCTTCATACGATACATGGTACAATAACTGCATTACTTGAGTTTCCGTAAAATGCAGAAAAGCTTAAATCACACGGAAATAAAATAGTTATATTGAAGTTTTAAGTTGCAAAAAGTTCTTCATGAGAAAATCT